>CAJTMM010000001.1:0-108499 GCA_910577465.1 uncultured Muribaculaceae bacterium
AAATATCTTGAACAATCTTCCGACCCTCGTTTCACCAAACGCTATGCACGAATCGAAACTGGAACAGGAGAATCTATTTACATATATAAAGGATCAACACCAAAGCGTATTGGCGAACTTATACAAGGACTCAACAATTCCGGCACCGGTATTATTTTAGCCAAAGTAGAATGAAACTACTGATTGAAGAATACCAGTATGATGTAGCTGATGTTTTCGATGTTTTGGAAGGACTGTTTACACTCCAGGACGTCGAGGGCAAAATCTCTGTGAGCTATGTCGGGTATTACTACAATCCCAAAATAAAAGATGTTGTCTTCATTCTACCGAAAGTGCTGATTGATGAAGCAGGAAAAATATTCGGTAAATACGAGCCGCGCAGCCTTGTAAATCTTGAAGATGCAAAACTGGAACCTCACGAAGAAAAATTCATATATGAATTCTCTGTATGGATTCACCGTGCTATCATAGTGTATAACAACGCCCATGAACATAACGGCATAATTCTACGTGAGCAGATTGAGAGCGAAGGGCATGGAGCGAAGAAGAAAACCAATACTTGGCTTGATGTCATATTATCGCTAATACGTTTTGCTAAGGACAATCGTTCGTTCTTTACTTTCGTTCTGAAGAATATTCACTCCGGATACAACAAGATAAATTGGACGCGCACCATCAGCGGCACCACTGCCGTAGTTCAGAATGACTCTCCCGTCTATCTTAATCCGGTCAACAAGAAAAGACAAATCAATTTTGATGAAGAACTCATCGTGATTTTCTTTTCGATTCTAAACTATGTGGCAGACCGTTTTGGTTTCAAGACTGAAATACCATTCGGTTTCCCTCTGATCAAAGGCGCGAAGTTCGAGCGGTATATTGATGGCTTTGGTCGCCGTCGTCTCCGTCAGATAAAGTATAAATACTTTTCTGATGTGGCCACGAGACTCTGGGATCTATGTTACGCATTCTTCGACAAGGCATATCAGATAAAAACTGCCACAGACAACCGCGAATACCTGCTTGCCAAGAGTTTCCACATCGTGTTTGAGGCGATGATTGAGGAGCTTATCGGCGACAACGATGTGCCAAAAGGATTGAAAGAGCAGGCTGATGGTAAACTTGTTGACCACTTCTACACTTACGACGGTTTGCTTATCAACCGCGAGAATGACAACGATATATATTACATAGGCGACTCCAAGTACTATAAGATTGGCAGCAAGCCCGGTAAAGAGTCGGTATATAAACAGTACACCTACGCCCGTAATGTAATCCAATGGAATCTCAATCTGTTCCTCAATCCATCGGCAAAAGAGGAAGAGAAGGACAGATATAGAAAGATACAGCTGCGTGATGACGTGACAGAGGGATACAACATAATCCCCAACTTCTTCATCTCCGCCAACATCGACCCGGTTACACTCTCATACGAAGACCGCACGGTAAGGCGTGATGGGCAGGAAAATATATGTCGCCAATTTGAGAACCGCTTATATGACCGCGACACGCTAATTGTATCGCATTATGATGTCAACTTCCTATTCGTGCTGGCTCTATATGCGCGTGATAATGCAGGAGCAAAGGTACAGTGGAAAGCTGATGTCAGGCGAAAGTTCCGTGAGGAGATTCAAGGAATGCTCAAAGACCGCTTTGAATTCTATGCCATGACAGCCCATCCCGATGTTGATGGCGAGAAATGGCTGAAAGAGAACTTTCAGCAGGTACTTGGCAAGACATACAGCCCGTTCCTCGACAAAGAGATTTTCTCTCTGGCTCTTGATAAAGACGACAAATATAAAGCAGAGAATGATGCGCTCATAGACTCGCTCAAAGAGAACTTCTATGTTGTCCCATGTCCTTTAGGATCAGAACCAACCGCCCGTATTGCCGAAGAACGGCAACTCATTGGCGATGTCAATAGTCCGGCGGCAGACAATGGATTGTTCCTTTTCGGCATTGTAAACAAGATGAAAGCCGGCAAAGATGGTCGACCAGAAATATCGAAAGAATACATAACCTTTTCCAAGTACAAAGCTACCGATTTTGTCATGCGCAATATGCCATCAGGTGATATTGCAAAGGTAAAATACTTCGTCCCAATGTTCGATGGTGGCATCGCTGGATACTATGAGATAACCGGCATTTCCTTCGGCACACGTCAGAAAGAGACCAAGGATGTGAACGGCAATGATGTAATCGTCACCATGCCCTGTCTCAACATCAAGCTCGGCAAATACACACCCCTCGGCGGCCGCATCGCCGAAGTCCCAAAATTCCGAAACTGGAACGGGCAGATACACACAGGAAGTGAAGTCAAAGATTTATATGGTTCAACATAAAATCGCATTATTCACATGAGTTTAAACGATAAGGATAAAAAATGGTGTCAAAGAATGGCAACCATTCATGATTTTTTTACTGAGGTCATCAATAAATCCACTATGCTAAGATGCCATATTGTTAAAGACCATCATGAGAGTTTATATGCCGTAAGTCCTATAGTAGATTTTATTGACAATCGCATTGATACGATATTATTATTGGTAGAGAACCTGCGATTTTGGGATGCAGAAATGCCGTATCGATCCGCTTTGGAGGCGACTGCAAAATTGGCAAAAATTATTCTTTCTGAAAATGAGAATTCACAAGAATCGCTTATAACTGAATTTTGGGAAGATTTATATGAAATAAACTTACTAAAGAGAGCTAAAAAAGCGCGTGCATATATGCAATTGCCCATTACCGATGAGTTGAAAGCACAATTTTATAATCTTCAGTTGCCAGATGCCGAGTTTGAAAAGTTAAAAGAGAAATGGCCTAAACAGAAGCAAAGGGCACTGGAAAATACCTGGTCATTCAATGCCATAATTAGTAAAATTTCATCCCTCAATATATTACCGAGTCGAGTTTCTAATATATTGGAAACCATCTCCTATAATTATAAAATGTCCAGCCATTTAATACATGGAGACGAAACTGGTATTATGATTATACGAGAGAGAGAATTGTCCCCTTTGAATGAAAGCAGAGACGTAGATGCAGCTCATATGTTTCGCCTTCTTTCCGATAGTTTCTTTATATCTGCCACAATTTCTTTATTTACTGCGATATTTGTGCGAAATATAGAAATTTCAGATAAAATTGAATCCTTGATAAAGGATGTCCTTTGCAAAATGGAAAAGTATAGAGGTATTCAAAATTTTTCAGAACGAGTATGATGCCCATTTATCACGATGTAACTTAAATAAATAATCTATGAAAGCATTGACTTATATAGGCAAAGGGCGATTTGAGGTGACGAAGAAAGCGAAGCCAGAGGTTGTGGAGACGACGGATGCTGTGGTGAGGGTGACTCTGAGCAGTATCTGCACGAGCGATTTGCATATCAAGCATGGGAGCGTGCCGAGGGCTGTTCAGGGTGTTACGGTCGGGCATGAGATGGTCGGCGTGGTTGAGAGTGTCGGCACTGCGGTCAAAACAGTAAAGCCGGGCGATCGTGTGGCTGTGAATGTGGAGACGTTCTGCGGTGAGTGTTTCTTCTGTCGGCATGGATGGGTCAACAATTGCACTGACCCGAATGGCGGTTGGGCGCTTGGTTGCCGGATTGACGGTGGACAGAGTGAGTTTGTTCGTGTGCCGTTTGCTGATAATGGGTTGACGAAGATTCCGGATAATGTGAGCGATGAGCAGGCGCTGTTTGTCGGCGATATTCTTGCCACCGGTTATTGGGCGGCTAAAATTTCGGAGATTGGCGAGGAGCATACGGTGCTGATTATCGGTGCCGGACCGACCGGGCTTTGCACTTTGCAGTGCGTTCGGCTTTATAATCCCAAGCAGATTATTGTCTGCGAGAAAGATGCGGTGCGTCAAGAGTTTGTAAAGAGCCATTATCCCGATGTGATTGTTGTTTCACCAGAAGATTGTCTGGAAAGAACGCTGCAATTATCGGAACATGGCGGTGCCGACCGTGTTATTGAGGTTGCAGGAGCGGATGACACATTCAAGTTGGCTTGGCAGACGGCGCGACCGAATGCAATTGTTACGGTTGTGGCTCTTTATGATAAGACGCAAGTATTGCCGTTGCCGAATATGTATGGCAAGAATCTGACGTTCAAGACCGGCGGCGTGGATGGTTGCGACTGCGACGAGATACTAAGACTTATTTCGGAAGGTAAGATTGACACGACTCCCCTTATCACCCACACATTCCCCTTCTCTCAGATTGAGGAGGCATACGACCTGTTTGAAAACCGCCGCGACAACGTCATTAAAGTAGCGATTGGATTTTGATAAATAATTTAAATACATGAAAACAGACAAAGAATATCCTGCTACCCATTCAATGTGGACTGCGTGGTTTGCGATAGATATAGATGGCAATGTGGCCATAATGGAATGTGACGATAATGGGCCTGCTCCCATTGAAGCGCCTAAGGATGAAACATCAGACAGCCTATTGCTTGAAACACTTACAGATTCAGAGAATAGAATAAAATACACGGACGAACAATTGTTGCTCATGATGAAAAGCAGTATCACCCCGAAAGAATATACACGGGATGACTACAATTTTGAGAACATATGGGGGAACATATGTCAAATCAATCCAGAGAAACTGCCTTTGCTCAAGGAAGCAGCTGCACAGAATTCTGAAAACGTGTTGATTTGTCTGTCTGAGAACTTGAATTTGTGGTATGTATCTTTTTCAATTCCTCATTACTTGGACAATAGTGGCGACTCTCGATATCGACCTACAAAGGAAAGAGTTGAGGAAAACAAAAACGCCAAACGCCTATATAAAAAGATATTTGATGATAGTGTATTTAATCGAATGGTAGATTTATCGTGGCCATTGGGCTATGATAACGAGGTCGAAATTATGGATGGCCGTATCCAAAAATCGGATTCTCCATTGACTCTGTACTTTCAACAATACGACTATCGACAACCTTCAGAAAGGATGCACACACTACCCGATAATCTATCAGTTAAAGAGTCTCAACTTTCGGAAAATTTGCGAACTAAGGCCATCCGCTTGCCATTGCGCTTCAGTGAACATGATAAGATTCAGATTGGCGAGTTCGTCGCTTCCAATTATATGGATAGCAATGATGACTGGATGGTAGACGGCCAACGTGCCACTATTGCGAAATTGCCAGACGGGAATTATTATTTTATTGGTAATGGATGCCTGTTCAACCCAATCCCAATGGAAGAGTCTTTTGATTCTCACGAAACGAAGTTTATACCATATTACAAGGATTATTCTGCCGAATATAGAATCAACGGTAAGCGAGGGTTCTTAAAATATGGTACCGGCCCTTTTGTCAAAGCAGGAAGTCTTGAAGTCTATGAGCCTAAAGACACTGATAGAACTGAAAAAATTGAATCTGGCAATGATTGAACTTCTTTCCATCGATTTATCCAACTTCTGCTCCAAGGAATGTAATTTTTGCTATAACCACAGCAATATGGAGGGTAATGTGGAGTGGACTCCGGATGAAATCATAGAGTTTGCATCAGATTGCATTGCCAATGGCGTAAAGGCTATATCCCTTGGCGGTGGAGAACCATTTGAATATGACGGTGTTTTCGAAATCATTGCCAAATTGCAAAAGCTGGCTTATCTGTCGTTGACAACAAATGGTTTACCTTTGGAAGATTCCAATGTTTGGAGTCAACTTATTCAACATACTCCGGATAAAATTCATATTACGATACATCATCCTAATGAAACTCAAGAGGTTAAGCGAGTAAAAAGACAAATCCGTAAATTAGCAGCAACTTCTATCAAGCCGGGGGTGAATCTACTTGTAGCAAAAGACACGATTGAGTATTGTCGTGATGTGTATCATCAACTTTTGGATGATTTATCTCCTTCACAGATTATACTTGTTCCGCATAGATATTCCAATACCCCGACACCCAAACAGATTGCATATGTCGCGGACAGCAAACACTTCCAAAGCGCTTCCTGTCTTCTTGGATGTGAGCCACCGACTAACTTCGTGTCTGTATCATGGGATAAAAAAGTGAATCGTTGCAGTTACGCAGGAGGGAAACAACCATTGGAAGCCTTGTCATACCAAGGAGTCATCAATGCCCTGAATAAGGTTGTCTTCCAATCTTGCATGAGATTTCAATCTTCAGATTGAGTGAACGTTATGAGCGAAGTAACAAGCAGCAGAGCCAATCAGATTTCAATGACGGCGGAGCCAGTGAAGGTGGCGTGTTCGCCGGTGAAGACGTAGCCGAGAGGGGTGCTGACGATGTGGATACCACTTATCAATATCTAATTACCAATTTTTGTAGAATACTACATTTTTAGGTAATGCTAATTAAAGTGCCAGGTAATCATATTACTAAAAATTGAAGTTTATTGCAAGTTCAGGTAATGTAAGGTACATGTAACTTGTGCATAAGATATTACTAAAATTTGTGGTTTTACCACATTTTCTGGTAATATGAACTAACCCGGAACAGTTTAGAGGTATAACATATCATATTCAATGGGCTTTCTTTAAACTTCCTGGCATCAAGCACGCTGAAAAGTATACTACTTTATGCTTTTATTTGGCAGCTTGTGGTTTTATGATCATCTTTGTATATGTTTAAAATCTAAAGAAACACAAATTTCGATATCAATACAATAAGAACTTTATGTCAGATATAAAATTAGAAACACGCCTTGTAGGCAATATTACAGGCAACTTCATTATACCATCTTACCAGCGTGGGTACCGCTGGACTGAGAAGGAAGTGAAATTGTTGCTTGATGATATATTATATAATGGAGCAAATCCGTATAGCCTTCAACCCGTCGTCGTGCGCAACCATGACGACTATTATGAACTTATCGATGGTCAGCAGCGACTAACAACAATATATCTAATCTACAAATACTTCCACAACGCCAGCAATGGATTCTTTGACGATGCCAAATTCTCTCTTTCCTATGAAACGCGAGAACACTCTGAGCGATACCTAAAAAATATCGATATGGCTCGACGCGATGAGAATATTGACTTTTGGTATATTGCCACCGCATATAGTACTATCGAAGAGTATTTCAAGGACAAAAATAAATCTGATTGGACAGAACTCAACAGCTATTTCGATAAAAACGTCCGCATAATCTGGTATGAGGTCCCTGAAAATGAAAGTGCTGTTGATTTATTCACGCGTCTAAACATCGGCAAAATTCCTTTGACAAGTTCTGAACTTGTCAAAGCATTGTTCCTCAGAGAAACCGACAATGAAATTAAGAAACATCAGGAGGAGATTTCATTGCAGTGGGATAATATCGAACGTGACTTACACGACCGACGGCTCTGGTCATTCCTTTCAAACGAAGACGGCACTCGGTATTCAACACGCATCGACCTTCTTCTTGACATGATGGCCAAAAAGAACCCTGCTGAAAGAGATGAGTATTTCACATTCTTCTATTTTGATGACCTTGCAAAGAACTCTGGCTCGCTATATAAGGTGTGGCAAGAGATTCATCATACGTTTCTGATACTCAAGGAATGGAGATATGACCATGACCTGTATCACTATATTGGCTATCTGATTGCATCCGGGACTATGAGTCTGCGCGACCTATATCATGACACCAAAAATTTGAAAAAGTCTGAATTTTTGAAATACTTGAAAGAGAAAATAAAGGAGAGCATTGCCCTGGTTAATAAGACTTACGATGAGCTGAATTACGAAAACGGTCATCAACAGATTGAGACTTTATTACTGCTTTTCAATGTGGAGTCTGTTCGTACTGTAGATGCTGGTAAACAATGGTTTCCGTTTGACAAGCATAAGGAGTCTTATTGGAGCCTTGAACACATTCATGCTCAGCAATCAAAGGGTCTAGATACCAATGAGAAAATTCGTTTATGGCTAAAAGACCATATTTCACCGCTCTCTATGACCATGAAAGACCAGACAGAAGTTAGTGCGCTAATTGAGAAAATGAAAGCATTGATTTCTGACATTGATGAAAATCCTAAGAAGGCACAGGTGAGAGGCAGGTTTGAGGAAATTCAGGATACAGTCATAACTCTGCTTTCCCCTGCCAGTGGCGAATATATCCATTCTTTAGGAAACCTCGCATTGCTTGATTGTGGCGACAATGCAGCCCTGAGCAATTACGTATTTGATGCAAAGCGAAATATAGTAATTGATTGGGACAAGAATGGCAAATATATACCCTTCTGCACCAAGATGGTTTTCTTCAAATACTATACGCCTTCCAGTGATAACCAACTCCATTATTGGGGTGCCAAGGATCGAATGGCTTACCTTTCTGCCATCAACGATAAGTTGGAAGAATATCTCGAATCACCAATCACCCTTTCTGAAAAAACTGAATGACATGGAAACTCTTCATATAAATTTCCGGCAACTGTTTGATACCGAGCAAACCCAAATCAAAGATGTCGTAATTCCCAAAATACAAAGAGCGTATGCACAAGGGCGTATTGATATGCGTACTACTCGTACTCGCACAAAATTCCTCGAAGCTATTCATCAAGCTATAAGTGAGAAAAAGCACCTGACTCTTGACTTTGTCTATGGCAAGAACGACAACGGAATTCTTGTACCTCTTGATGGGCAGCAACGTCTTACTACTTTGTTTTTGCTATATTGGTATGCAGCCCGTAAAGCAGGAATGGATTGCGAGTTTCTCTGTCATTTCTCATATGACACTCGCTATAGTGCCCGTGACTTTATCGAACAATTGCTCAACTATTACCCCGATTTGACTGTAACGCTATCTGATTCTATAGCAGATGAAGCTTGGGTTCCACTCGATTGGAGGTTTGACCCGACAATTGAAGGTATGCTTGTCATGCTTGACAACATTCAGCAAAAATTCGCTGATGTTGAAAACCTTATTGAGCACCTTGACAATATAAAATTCTACTTTCTGCCGATACAAGAGATGGGCCTCACTGACGACATCTATATCAAGATGAACTCAAGAGGTAAACCCCTTACAGATTTCGAGCATTTCAAGGCTGAGTTTGAGAAGGCGCTGAAAGCCGTGGATGATGGTATTGCCGAGCGTATAATCCACAAGATTGATATTGATTGGACCGATTTCCTATGGCCATTCAAAGGGGGCAACAATATCATTGACGACGAGTTTCTGAGATATTTCCGATTCATCTGCGACATCATTTGCTATCAAGCCGGTCAGAGTCCGAAACTGAACGATGAATTTGAGTTGATTAAGCTCTATTTCACAGGAGAAAATGCTAAAGAAAATATACTCACACTTGAACGATTCTTCGACTGCTGGCTTGGATGTGATGTCGAAGAAATATTCAATCAATTTATCAGTGCGGATTGTCATGAGGAAGGAAAAATTCGGTTGTTCCATAATTACAATCGAAATTTTCTCAAAGACTGTCTCGACAACTATGCTGATGTGTTCGGCAACCGCAACCGCAAATTCAGACTTAATCAAATTATCATTCTATACGCCTTCACTCTGCTCAGAATGAACCAAGACAGTATCTCTGATTCTGATTTTGCCCGCAGAATACGTGTTGTTTACAATCTTGTAAACAATTCCTCAGATGAAATAAGCGACAGTGAGACCCGTGTGGGAGGCAATCGTATGCCGGCAATTTTGAAACAGGTGGATTCAATTATTCTTAATGGCATAGTTGCTGAAGATATCCGTCTTGTTGACGATGATGCACCTAAGCCAAATTTCAATGCCAATCAGCTTGATGAGGAACGTGCCAAATTGTTATTTACCTCTTCTCATCCAGAAGTGGCCGAACAACTATTCATTCTTGAAGATCACAATATCTTACAAGGTAAAATTGATGTGGTAGGACTTGACAACCCCGATCGGTTCACAAAGTTTAAGCAGCTGTTTGATTGTGACTGGGACCTTGTGGATTGTGCTATGCTGGTAACTGGCGACTACTTCCGACGAGATAATGAGTGGAGAATCCAGATAGGCTCAAAAGGAATCGAAAAGGCATGGAGAGAACTATTTAATTCAAGCAGCCAATCAAAAGGCTATGCTCAGACCAAAGAGGTTTTGGCTCACCTGCTGAGACGGCCAGAAATATCCAATGATGCGTTGGCTTGCATAGTAGACAAATATATCCGTAAATGCGAAGATGAGTCGATATTCCCTTGGCAATACTACTATCTGAAATATTCTTCATTCCGCCCGGGACGTTATGGAAAATACACCATATATGAGAATAAACCTTATCAAATGGGGGTAATTTGGGCTCCCCAGTATGAGTCATCAAACACGTACCAACCGTTCTTAAGGGAATTACATGAAGTAGATCGCAACCACAATGGCTGGCGAATCACTCTCAACGATGATGGTGATTACCTTTGGTGCGACAGTGATGCTTATGTCCTGTCAAACAGCGAAGGAGAAGTGATTAATAAGTATCCGGTACCTCAAACTGTAAGCGGCATTGACACAACTGATAGAATACATCTCGGTAGAATGGTTTTACAAAAGTATTTGTATAATCTATATTCAACATCAACAGATGCAATATAAACATCTTTCTTCGTGGCAATGGAATTTAAATCATACATGCATAATTAACGGCATTTTGAAAATATGTCGTTAGTTTATGATTTGTAAGATATACCATACACATATAGGAGCATAATGTTTTTGCATTTCTATAATGGTAAAGTACACTGATCTGTACTTTTATTTGATTGCTTGGGATTTTACGATTATTTTTGTAGAAAAGTATAGCATATTAGACTGTGGAGCTGAAAGATTTGATGAAAGGGAGGCGCGAGGTGCTTTCGCTGACTCAGCAGGATTTGGCTGAGATGGCGCAAGTCGGTGTGGCCACGGTCAAGGATATTGAGCGTGGTCAAGGGAATCCGTCGCTGAGCACTATCAAGAAAATTCTTGATGTACTCGGCATCGAAATTGAATACAGGGTGCGTAAAACCATTTAATTCGGATTGAGTCATGAGAACTTTAGATGTTTATTATAATGAGACACAAGCCGGAATTTTGACTGAAATAAATCCGGGGGTCGGTTATACATTCAAGTATGAGTCGGAATATATTTCGTCAGGCTTGCCCCCGATTTCAGCAACTTTACCCAAACAAGAGGATACTTTTGAATCCGATACGCTATTCCCTTTTTTTTCCAATATGATTCCTGAAGGAGCAAACCGTGGAGTGATATGCCGGACACTCCGAATTGACGAGAAAGATTTTTTCGGGATTCTGGCGGCTATGGCTGACAAGGATTTCATTGGTGCAGTTAATATTAGAACTTCAAGACATGATTGAGATAAAGAATTGCCCATCCTCTCTTCAAGAGGGATTTGACACATACCGTCCAAAGGCCTCCAAACTGCTGTTTGGGACCAACAAGATTTCTCCGATATTGGATTTCAACATTGATGAGTTTAGGAATGTCGGAGATATTGTCAAAGCGATGCACCGCATATCCGTGTCTGGAGTGCAAGAAAAGTTTCCGGCTATAATAGAGAATGAGAAGATTCGCATTGCCCAGGATGGTGAGCGCTCCACCCATATTCTTAAACCGGCTCCATGGGATAAGACTTTGCGCGACCGCAAACAAATTCCGGCAAACGAGCACCTGACCATGCAGATAGCCTCTCAAATCTATGGGATTCAGACGGCAAGCAACGGATTATGTTTCACACCCGATGGCCACGCCGTATATGTCACACGCAGATTCGACATTTTGCCTGACTGCAATAAAACGCTGATGGAAGATTTCGCTTCGGTGGTTGGTAAAAATGAGCAGGTATCCGGCAAGCAGTTCAAGTACAACGGAAGTTATGAGGATATTGCAAAGGCAATACGCAGCAATGTCGCTGCGTGGATGGTGGCTATGGAGCGGTTCTTCACGCTTGTCGTGTTCAACTATATATATGCTAATGGTGACGCTCATCTCAAAAACTTCTCGTTGATTCTTGATGGGCAGGATTACAGACTTGCTCCGGCGTATGACCTATTGGACACGAGCCTACATGTGGATGGTGATGATTTCGGACTTGACGGCGGACTGTCACCAGATATTGAGAAGAGCGATGTCTATGACCGTACCGGTCACCCATGCCGACTCGACTTCGAGAGATTCGCCACCAAAATCGGATTGGTCAGCAAACGAGCCAACAAAATCCTTGACCGCTTCATGACACTGCCAGACGAAGGCCGACAATTGATAGACCGCAGCTATCTCAGAGCAAAGATGAAGCGCAACTACTTACGCATCGTCAATGAACGTATCAGCCACTTCACCCGTACCTCCGAGTAACATCGTCGATAAAGTAACACCGAAAAATCAAATTGTATGAACACGATTGACATTCTCAATAAGCACATAGCCTTGTGTTTAGACATACGAGCTAAATCATATCATACCATCACTTTATTTGATGCATTAAATTCTATCAGAACGGGTAAATATAGAACTCAAATTGAAAATATTCGAAGACTATATCATTTAGGCAAATCCGCCATTGCCGGATATAAATCGAAAAAGAAACAACTATCCTCTTTTATTTTCAGCGGCACTCTATTTGATACAAGATTCAAATTTGACATTTGTGGCTATACCTCACTTATGATTGTCGACATAGATAAACTTGAATCAGTAGAATCTATAAAGGATAAGCTGAAAAACGACTCCCATATAATCTCGACTTGGCTTTCTCCGTCCGGCAACGGACTTAAGGCGCTGCTGTATCTCGAATATGACAAGGAATACCCTTACGCCAATACCTGGATATACCATGAACATTGCGCTTTTCCTCAAATAAAAAAATATTTACGAGAAACCTATGAAATAAATATCGACCCATCGGGAGACGACATCACTCGTCTGTGTTTCGTCTCTTATGACCCTGATATTCATTTGAAGAAAGAATTCAAACCCTTCAAAGTATCCTGCAATTTATCCAACAATCAAATCAATAAGATTCGTTGGAGATACAATTATAGCAGGAAAAATGTCCGCAATGCACTAAAAGAACAGAAACGAATTGCGAAACTTCTGAAAGATTCAGCTCAGAAGGATTCGGATGATAACAATTGAAGCATTAACCGTATGCAACAACACCCTATGAAGATAACCGCAGACGAATATGAGGCGGCTCTCAAACGAATTGATGAACTAATGCCGCTGGTGACTGATGACACACCCAACAATGCCCCCAACCTGATTGAATTGTTGAAGGTCTCAGACATCGTCGAGGAGTATCAAGACGTGCATTATCCTATCCCCGATAATGGAAACTAAAATCATTTGCAATCGGTGGAGCCACCGTTAACAACTACATTCAAAACTAATAGGATATGGAAAAGTCTGTAGATATAAAAAGTCCTTTTACCGGAGGGAGAGTTAGGGAAGTCTGTACAATGGAAGATGTGGAATTCCGAAATGAAATATTTCATGTCCATGTCCGCTATTATATTTGTGAAGATACCGGCGAACAATTTACGACAGCAGAGCAGGACACACTGCAATTCGATTACCTTTATTCTCGGTATCGCATCCGCCATGGCATTTTCCCCGATGAGATCAAAGAAATCAGAACCAGCTACGGGTTGAATTATTCCCATATTACAAGGATTCTTGGATTCGGAACAAATCAGTATGCAAAATAAATATGAGATTGGAGAAGTGCTGTCTGAGTCCAATGGTAAAATGATTGCGGCTATACGCGATAAGAATGTTTTATTACGACTGCTGATTGTCTGCAAGGATTCTTTTGAGCCGACAGAGTATGAGCACATCCGAACTTCTATCAGCATGAGTGAGATGAAATAAAGCATTTGAGTCCAAATTTCCGGCTTACCCTTGAAAACGCGAGAATACGCCTCACACCATACTCTTTAAAACGTGGAGTTTTTACTTGAAGTGAAGATACAAATCATTGAATCACGCCAAATGCGGGAGCGTAAGGGCTAAGATCACGCCATAATGTCGCGATTATCCTCGTATTTTTATTAATTTTGTCGCGATAAACAAATCCAATATGAAAACAAAAATAGAAATTCTGCAATACCTGCATTATAATCCGCAATCAAAACGAGCTGACATTCTGCCGTCACTGTCCAAACAAGTCAGTGATAGGACACTCATGAGAATGTTGTCGGATGCCGTCTCAAACGGTAGTGTAGAAGTTGTTGGGCGCGGACCTGCCACAAGATATAAACTGACTCCACAGGCGCACGTCACGATGGAACTTAATCTTGACACGTATTTCGACAAGGACATAGACGAGCGTCAGGTACAGACCGCCTTCAACTTCGAGTTGATAAACGACATTTTGCCCCATGTGAATTTATTCACCAATGAGGAACTTGAAAAATTGGATGAGGCGCAGACATTGTTTCTGAAGCATCTATCTGAAATGTCTGATTTAGAATATCGCAAGGAGATGGAACGGCTCGGAATTGACTTGTCGTGGAAGTCTTCTCAGATTGAAGGCAATACATATTCACTGCTTGAAACTGAGCGACTGTTAAAAGAAAAACAAACAGCAAGCGGCAAAACAAAGGAAGAAGCCGTAATGCTGCTGAATCATAAGGATGCCCTCGATTTTATCCTTGACGTTCCGGATTATCTCAAAGACCTGACTGTAGCACGAATTGAAGAAATCCATGCCCTACTCACGAAAGAATTAGGCGTGGAGCGAAACATACGGCACAGACGTGTGGGCATCACCGGTACAAACTATACTCCACTCGATAACGAATTCCAGATTCGTGAAGCTCTTGAAGATACAGTAACGCTGATAAACCGTAAGACTAATATATTTGAAAAGGCGTTACTTGCTCTTGTTTTGCTGAGTTATATTCAAGCCTTTACTGATGGTAACAAACGTACTGCAAGAATAGTGAGCAATGGCATACTTATTGCCAATGGATATTGTCCTATATCTTTTCGAACGGTTGATTCAGTTGATTACAAAAAGGCAATGCTGATGTTCTATGAACAGAACAACATAGCAGCATTCAAGCGTATCTTTATAGAACAATTTCTTTTCGCAGTCAAGACATATTTCTGAAGTTAAAGAAGTTGGCTGTCTGCCGTAATTTTATTAACTTCGCACAAGGTCAACGACCGCATGTCCGATAAAGGCACCAAGCATGTGTTGCGGTGAATCAAGTTCACACGCGAGCCCTTCGGGGTCTAAGTCCGCAGACCGATCGCAGAAACACCCCAATTGAGACTCTTGTACGACTCTTGTACGGTTTAGATTTACACTTCGTTACAAATCAGCAAATTAACTATTTATGCATCAAAAAAAATAGCTCATTAATATATAATGAATTACAATGACTGTTATTGAGCAGGGAAAATTGAATACATCGAATAGCGAGACTGTCAGTTTAGGCGGTCTCGTTTTTTATAGCGGTCCACGGAATGTTTTGACGGGATTGCCTCTGATGAGCAAATCGTGATGTGACCATGCGTCATCACGGGCTTTGTTTTCGGCTTCGGTTTGTACTTCTGCAAGTTTCAGAAGAAGTCGCTCTTTAGCTCTCGCTTTGTTTTGGAATTGGTAACGTTCATCGGAGCATTTCACCGCTATGCCTGAAGGCTTGTGAATTGCCCGGACGGCCGATTCAACCTTGTTGACATTCTGACCGCCTTTGCCTCCCGACCGACAGGTTTCATAATCTATGTCGGCATCATTGATTTCAGGCAGTGTCAACGGGTCAATGAAATGAACACCTGCAAACCAGTTGCTCCGCTTATGCCCCGGTCGATACGGATTTTTGGTTGAACGCCACTGCACCGTGCCCTCCCATTCATTTATGACAGACTGAGGAATATCTTCCTCTGAACCGAAGGTTATAGACATAAAGCAACCGGACTCTGATTTGTGTTCTTCAAAACCAACAATTTGAAGATTCGGCAGTTCCTTCAGTAATTCTTTGGCTACCAAAGCAACGGCTCGGGCACATTCCACCGGGCCTCGTCCGGCCGTCAGTTGGATATATTTCTTCATGATTTGGGTATGTCTTTGATATTGAGACGAGGTTTCACCATACCGATGACATCTACAGTAGGATCAATGAGAGAAAGAATCTCATCCATCGGTTTGTAGGCTTGTGGTGATTCGTCAAGAGTACGCTCACAGACTGATGTTGAGAATATGCCGCTCATACTACTTTCAAATTCTGCCATTGAAATCTGTTTCTTGGCTTGGGCTCTCGACATGATACGTCCGGCTCCATGCGGAGCAGTATTGAGCCATTGTTCATTGCCCTTGCCGACGCAGATTGCAATACCGTCGCGCATATTGAACGGAATGCAGACCTTGCGCCCCTCAGATGCATCGATAGCACCCTTGCGAAGCATCGGTTGCTCTTCATCTACAGTAATGTAGTTGTGGGTTGTCACTATAGACTCAACGCATTTTGCCTTGTTGAGTTTCTTTATAATTGCAAGGATGCGGTCGCGTATAATCTTATGATTATAGAGAGCATAGGCTTGCGCTATAATCATATCGGAGAGATAGCCGTTAAGTGCATCGCCCCACAGAAAACCAATGTACTCGGCACGCTTCGGGTTATTGGCAATGTTATGCCAGTGATTGGCCACTTTCACGCCGAGGTTTCGTGAGCCACAATGGATTGTCAGCCAACCATCTCCGGTTACGGAATCTTCACCATATTCGATGAAATGGTTGCCGCCACCAAGCGTGCCTATGCTTTTGTAAAATATGCCCTCCTGCAATTTTATCCTCTTGCAAAAGTCGGTAATAAACCGAGCATCTATTCTCGGAGTATCATTTATTAAATCGGGCGCGGCAGAGCGAGCATTGTTGTACCGAGCATTGAGAAACTTAAAAAAGTCCTTTTCATTAAGGCTGTTCTTCGTGCAGACGTCAGTACCAGTCGGCACAGTATCGCGGATACGGTGGTCGAGCAAAGCTAAGTCATTATGATTGATTGGTGCGGAAATGCGGTGCATTGATATGGTGCAACCGATGTCAACGCCCACATGGTCGGGATTGACGAATGCTCCAATGTGATATGCCGTACCTACATTGCAGACGTTGCCGGCATGAACATCGGGCATCTGTACGATATGGACACCCTCAAAGGCCGGATGGTCGCACTGCGCCTTGACCCAATCGAAGGCCGTCTCTTCAATGTTGTCTGTGAAAATTTCAGCCGATGCATGTTTGCCTTCAACTATCATGGTCTTAAAGAAATTGCTTGTTTGGAATCTATTAGTAGTCTATTACCACCCTTGATTTCTGTATATTTCGAGAATTCAACGGCATAACTTTTCTTATAATATTTGCGTGCAAAACGCATCGTATGCATTGAGCCACTTTGCTCCGGGCATTGAGCAAGAATTACCGATTCCGAAAGAGCCGCTTGCAATCGATTACGAGCTACAAGACGTGACGGATTAGCCTTTACGCTAAATGGTTGCTCGGAAATTAACAATCCGTTGTTATCAAGAATCCTCTTTTGTAATGATATGTTTTCTTTCGGGTGTGTAATGTCCAATCCAGAGGCCACAATAGCAATTGTTTCACCGCCCACGCTCAGGCAACCTTCATGAGCGGCCTTGTCGCAACCAACCGCCAAACCGCTGACAATCACCTTGCCTTCGGAAGCATATTTCGCTCCAAGAGTGAAAGCTGCGTCCAATCCTTGACGGTCGGCTGCGCGTGCGCCTATTATTGCCACAGAGTCGGTTCTTTCAATAAGTTTTGAATTTCCCAATAGATGAATCAGCGGAGGCGCGTCATCTCCGATTGCCGACAAATTAGCCGGATAACTGTCTTCTTGAATTGATATTACCTTAACGCCGATTTCATACTCCTTGTCAAACAGATGTTCTGCTTTATCAAGCCATTCGTCAAACTTCTCCTGATTTTCGTTGTACATAGCATCGAAAGCATCAAGACTCGTCTTTTTGATTTGGATAGAAGTCAATCCATGCCACAAAAGGCATTGGACTTCTTCTATTGTAAGCTTATTGTCATTCATAGTCCTCTCTTAAATTTGAGAATTTGGCAAATTTAGCATTGAAATTCAATTTTATAAGTTTAGTATCGCAATGTACATTTTTGATGAAATGAATTTCCGCTATATTCTTGTCCCTGTAGGGAGTTTCTGACTTTTGATAAAATTCCGGATAATGTATCACACTGACTATATCTGCATATTTAGTATATGAATCATCCAATATTTGTTTAGAGATGCCTGTATCTAAGGAACCGTCAGGCATAATTATCATCTCAGACCTATTAATTTGAGAGAGAGCGACAATAGCTACCTCGTAATCTTCAGCTATCTTTTTCAACTTAATTAATGACAACTCTTTATCCTCTTCGAATCCATCAAGAAGTTGCATGTAGTCGATTATGACAATTCGTACACCGTTGTGTCTGAGCTCTGCGATTTTGTTTTCAAGTTTTTGCAATGATAATCTTGCCTCATCGTCCAGATAAAGTGGAACATCTGCCAGAACCTTTGGAGCTAACGCCTCAATATCATCAGCCTCATCAAACGAGTTAGAGCCAATGGGCGCAGGAGTCCTACAATTGAAAATATTAGCAATAAGCTTTCTGATTATTTGATGATTAACCATCTCCATGGAAAAGTATGCAAGAGGGATATTTCGCACAATAGCAATTTTCTTTGCCAAAGTGATGGAGAAAGCAGATTTACCCATGGCGGGTCGAGCGCAAATTATGACAAATTGACCGGGGACAAAGCCTCCAATGGCATCATCCCAATCTTTCAGTCCTGACAATATTGGTTCTTTAACATTATTCATAATGAAATTTCATTTTAGAGATTAGTTCAGTGATTTCGTCGCGGAGAGATTTAGGTTGGAGGACTTCAAGCTGGTCACGATGAAGAAGAAGTTCTTGAATGAAGTCAAAGGTGGGAATAAGACGAAGCGAGAAATCGGTTTGACCATCTTCCGATTCCAATTCTTTTTGACTGTGATGTATAGGGAGCGACCGCAGATAGCCGGGAAGTTCAGCATATGCGCGGATTACAATATTCTCAACTTTTCGGTCAACACCGGCAATGATGCCGAATACATCATGGAAATACTCTTTGGGGGAGAAGTCTTCAGGGCAATTGAATTTTTTATTGGTCAACTCCAATGATTTAATCCTATCTAATGAGAATATTCTTTTGCGTCCATCGGATAGTTGCGCCAACACATACCAACGCCTCTTGAATAGCTTGACACATAAAGGCCGAACTATCCCGGAAAATTTGATTCCGACAAAATTCTCATATGTAAGATCTACTTTCCGGTTCTGTTGCAACGATGTAAGGAGTGGTTCAAGCCATTCACGACCCGATGGAATATCTTCAAGAAGAATTTTGTCGGCTATGTCGGCGTTACCCAGCAATAGCTCTCCGAGCGAAAAACTGTCAAGAGCCCACTTTGTGAGTGAGTTTTCTTCAATAGTCTCTGGATTGACAATCCTATAAAGATTCAATCCTCGTCCTCGGCGACACTCTATGTCGATTCCGAAATGGCGTGCAATAGCCTGGCAATGATTATAGAATGTCCGTTTGGTCAAAACAGAGCCACTGTCGTTGACAGAAGAAGTGTCCCATTTATCAGCAATTTCATCAAAAGTCAGTTCGCCGTTGCGCTTCAATGTATCAATCAGCCAAAGATAGCGCTTCAAAAGTAATTCTACCATTCTCCAGTCTCTATTATAGATTGAACAGCCTCTTTAATGGTAAACAGCGTCAGGTCATCATCCAGAGGGAACCATGCGGCATGGGGATATACCGTTTGGAACCGCTCATAATCCTGCTCATGACGGTCGTCGAAGAAACCGAATGTGTTCTGCCGAGTGTGTTCAGAGATGCAGTTAAGGTCATCAAACGCGACCTTGGGATTTATCAGTACCTTCTTCTGATTTTTCAGTTTGAGCGCGGCTGTGGCGCACTCCCCTACTGCCACAATCCACTCCGGATGATGCTCGGCAATGGCTTGGCTGATAAATTCCGCGATGTCCTTGCCGTGCATATGCTCGTTAGTGTAGAATTTACCGAGGTCGGAACATTCCACCTCGTTCACTATCTCGCGCATCATGTACGAGTTTTGTTCCTCAAACGTGGGATTCTTGATGGTGAACGGTTTCAGAAAAATCAGAGTCTTTGTTTTCATAAC
Source organism: uncultured Muribaculaceae bacterium (assembly GCA_910577465.1). Lineage (GTDB taxonomy): Bacteria > Bacteroidota > Bacteroidia > Bacteroidales > Muribaculaceae > Paramuribaculum. The sequence goes on from CAJTMM010000001.1 coordinate 20,175, forward strand.
AATCTGTTTTTATTTACACTGCAAAGTTATGACGTTAATCGGCAATATCATTTCCGATTAAGACAAAATCGGCAAAATTAATGCCGATTTTGTCTTTAGTGTACGGTTCAGAGTTTTTCTACGGTGAAATATCCGGTGCTCACGGATATACCTTTGATTTCGATTCCATGTTGCCGTTTGTAGGCTTCAAGGATTGTCTTGATTTGCGGAGAGGAAATTCCGGTCTCCACACATTGTATACTCAGCCCTTTGGGGATACCTTTGTTCCCACCGATGTTCTGCTTAGCAGTAACCTTAAATGAATATGGCATAGTTGTATTGGTATTGGTTCAGTGGCAAAGGTATAAGAGTAATCGGCAACATCCGTGCAGATTAAGGGTCAAATTTCCAAAAGATTGGGCAAGTTGAGAGTTGTGTAGTCAGCGTTCATTATCGCTCCGTTGGAGAAGGTTATACCGTGTTCGGTAGTTATTCCATGTTGGGCGTGGATATGACCGAATAGATGCAGTCGGGGTTGTATCTCCATAACTTTGGCAAGGAGTAGCTCGTCTCCGTAGTTGATGTTATCATCAAAGTCAAGGATGCCGTATGCCGGAGTATGTGTTATCAATACATCAATGTCAGCAGGAATTTTCGCGATATTTTTCGCTTGGCGGTCTGTTACGCAATCGCCCATAAACATTGGTACACCATAAAATTTCACTCCATCAATCTCAACACCCGAGTTGCAAAGATAATGCACATTAGAGTCAAGACCGTCAATATTCGCTCCATAGAGACAATCGTCGTGATTGCCACAGATGAAAATCTTATGGGCAAACGGCAAGTCGCAAAACCAATTCAAGAAGTCGATAGCCTCCCGCTCTGACCCCGTCATGGTGAAGTCACCGGAATGCACCACCACGTCGGCATCGGACAAATTCCTAAGCCGACAATGGCATCCGTGCGTGTCAGAAAGATGGAGTATTTTCATAAATCGTAATATTTCTTTATATTCTTAGGCAACTCGAAATCCTTAAAAACATCTTGATACAAATATACAGCTGGAGCGACCTCAATATGGTCGGTATGATTATCCTTAATTTCAGGAATTGTCGCAATTGATGCTTTCAAATCCGTGGCCGTTATCCTACCTACAGTATTTGAATAAAAATCCCTATATGCTCTGAACTCATCACCAGGGAAATAAAATAGAATAGTGGCAAATCTTATTTTACCCTTAAATTTGCCCCACTGCAGACAAGAATCATCATCTGGTCCTTGGCACAACCCAATTAAATGCGAAAAGCACTGCTTTATTCCATTCATATACAAATGAGAATATAATTTCGCATCCGAACTCGCCTCCAACCCCATTCCATCTTTCCCGTCGTATTTTCGAGGATATAGCATCCTAAGAGGGTATCCTTCAATCCTCGGAAGAATGTTCGCATAGAAGTTTAAATACTTCTTTGCAAAAGAGCTATTATCCGGAAAGAGATATTCCGTGAATTTTGATTCTATAAAAAGGAGATCTTCATCTTCATTCCCCAATACCACATCGATATTAGAGGGTTTGTCAAATACTTTGTTTTTCACTTCAAACCAAACTTTTGTATAGCCTATCCCATCAATGTACAAAGGAGACTCTTTCGTAACGTTTGAAAAGTATAAGAGAGCGAGAAGGGAGGAAGAGTGCAATGTCGAGATTTTTTCGGCCTCCTGACCTAAACCCGAAGTTGCCTGTTTAAACAATTCATCCCAATTATGATTAGATATCCCGAAAATAGATTTTAAATATCCACACAATGAGTTTCCTTCCGGAATATCTATTTTACGCGACCATTCTGATTTTTTCTTTTCACCCCTCCAGGTTACGACTGTAGGAGACGTCTTGATATCTTTACAAAAACTTAGTAAATTTTTTTCTAGAGAATGAATGATTTGTTCTTTTGTCATACTTCAAACTTTTTGTATGGGAATAAATAACCGCGGTTTACCATAACAGTGTCGCCCATTTCCTCGTTCCAAGTATTCTTGAGGCGAACAAGAGGTTTGATGATGACAGAATCCCAATTCCAATCAAGCCATCCCTTGACGAGGTTGTCTACTGAATCATATCCTTCTTGCATAACTTCATCTATTTCGTATTGGGGTCGAAGATATTCTTCTGAGAGTGGTCCGACAACAACTCCGGGAAAGACCGCATCGAAACCTTCGTGCATCAAACACAAAACCCTTTCTCCAGCCTTGAAGCGGCACGGCTCTTGATATCGTTCGCATCTGGGCGCATGATGGCCACATTGGTATTCTGCGTTCATATGTTTGTCAGCAGTAAAAGTTTCGAGAACATACGGCATTAAATCGCATTCACAGTCGAGTTCAAACCCCAGGGTATTATGGGAAACCGGAGCAATCGCTTCAAGTTTGGCTTTTTCTTCGGAAGGCAGTCTTATTTCTCCATGGTTTATACACTTCAATCCGAATGCTATTTCACCTTCTTCAGCCCACACAACCTTTTAGAGGTCGATGCGTTCAAGGCAGAATTGCGTTAGGACGGTATCTTCTATCATGATTATTTGGGGTTGTTTGTTAGTCAACAAATATATAAAATTTAGCTGAGATATTGGCGATTATACCATTCAGTATTGTGTTATGCGCTAAATTCGCCAAGCGGCCATTTAAAATGTTTTCTACTGAAACTCGGGAGAGTAGAAGTTGCTCCCATTCTGCATAACTTAAGCCCGGATTCCGGGCTCCTACAATGGCTAATTTCATCATAGTTGTTCTTAAAGTTATACTTCTTTAATACGAAGAACGAATCCAACTAAATATTATGAATAGTTAAATTTAATCTATTATATCGCCCACTTGTGTTCTTGATGACATATTTTGTATTACCGTTTAAGCAATTGGGGGTTATAATTATTTAACATTGCGGAATGAGGTCTTTCGGTCGAAACCGGCAGATTCAGCTTTTTGAACGTCTGTGCGGTTATCTACAATGTCCTTGTCATTTAGAGATGATAGGTAGGCATAGAGGGCTTTGAATATTTCTTCGGCCGGTATTGACGATGCTATGAAAGTTCCCTTTAATATTGGGTTGGATATAACATCAGCTCTCTTGAAATTGAATCTGTCTCTGGGCGAATGCCTATGGTAATATCCGACTTCCTCTCCCAAGAAGAAAGACATCGGAGCCTCTCCATAATGATTCTGTCTCTCTCTTTTTTCAAGCAATGTCCAGTCAATCATTACAACATCTTCATCAGAAAGATACCTTTCAAACAAGAAGTAGTAGTGAACCCTTCCCACTTCAAGCAAGCAGCGGAAACGCTGACCGACATATTTCTCTACCCTGCGGCTATGTCGTGACTGCCACTCATAGATTATCATTTTTTGTTTCTTTCTATCTTGCGGCAATTTGTTTGTATTGAAAGCTATGTAATTACTGCCTGACAATACATTGTATTGTCGGCGGTCATATACCACTTTTTCGTCCTCGCCATAGATGCCGACGAGATAATCATAGTAGTCTTTGTTCCCTCTTGGTGTTATTATCTTCATAAGCTTTCGTTAGCAATGCAAATTAATATTCATGGTGTATCAATATTCGATACGACTTTGAAAAAAGGTGAATTTAGTGAGAATTTTTTTGCTGTATCGCAATCTGCGCCATGTGTGGGTTAATTTTGCCGATGCTACGCAGAATGTTTGCGTAGAGACTTTCTAACGTTGCACCCACATTATAATATACGATTATGAAAACAATAGACGGATATGACGTGAAGATATTCACGGACAACATTGAGGAAAAGGCATTGGGACAGATAAAAGAGCTACTTTCGATAGATGTCTTCTCCGACAAGAAAATACGTATCATGCCCGACGTTCACGCCGGAGCCGGGTGTGTCATCGGGTTCACCGGTGACCTTGGAGACAAGGTAATCCCCAATATAGTAGGTGTTGATATTGGTTGCGGTATGCGTATTCTTAATCTTGGAAAGGTTCAAGGCATTGACTTTCACGCTTTCAACGAACATATCAGGGCAAACGTACCATCCGGGATGATTGTTCGTGAGGATAAGTTCGGTTTCAAATCGCTTGTGCATGAGGAGATGGACATCTACCGTGAGGCAAAAAAGTTGGTGAATGAACTCCGCTGTTACCGCGAGCTAAAATACTCAGACCGAATCAACAAGAGTATTGGCTCACTTGGCGGCGGTAACCACTTCATCGAACTGGATAAGGACGATGAGGGTAACGTATATCTCGTTATCCATACCGGTTCACGCAACCTCGGCAAACAGGTGGCAGAGATCTACCAGAACCGCGCTATCAAACACATGACAGATGGTGCTGATGAGTTTGAGGAAACAATCAAACGCACAATCGAGGAATATAAAGCCGCCGGGCGTCGCTCTGAACTTCAGGGCGTAATCAAGAAAATGCATAAGTCTCAGCAGGAGACAGAACCCAGCCTACCACGCGATCTGTGTTATGTCGAAGGCGAGGCCCGTGAAGACTATCTCCACGATATGCGAATCTGCCAGCGTTGGGCTATCCTCAACCGAAAGCTTATCTCGTTGCTTCTCTTGAAGTTCTTCCCAAATGACAGCGTCATCGAAGAGTTTGAGAGCGTCCATAACTACATCAGCGATGACAATATAATCCGCAAGGGTTCTATCTCTGCGGCTGAGGGCGAGCGTTGCATAATTCCTTTGAATATGCGCGACGGCTCATTGCTTTGTACCGGTAAGGGGAATCCCGATTGGAATTACTCCGCTCCCCATGGTGCCGGACGTGTTCTAAGCCGCACTCAGGCTTACGAACAAATCAATATGGAAGACTTCGAGGCATCAATGGTCGGAATCTATTCCGAAAGCGTTAACGACTTTACGCGCGATGAATCTCCAATGGTTTACAAACCGGCAGACGAGATTATAGCCAACATAGGCGATACAGTTGCCATCGACACAATCATTCGTCCAATCTTTAACTTCAAAGCATCAAAATAAAATCAGTAGAATTTGTGAATTTTTTCCACTACTTGTATCACCGAATGATACAAGTGACATATAACTTTGCCGATGTAACTTAATCACCATGCAAATTCAATCGAATATGGAAATGAAATCTATACAGTATCTCAAAGCAGCTGCAAGCAAACTTAGAGACGGCAAACTCAAACGTCTTGGCGGAAAGGAAATATCTGAGGCACTCAATGGAATGATGTTGTCTCTTGACCTTGAATCCAAGGATGAAGCGATCGTCTTTTCCGCTCTGTTTGATAGAAGCTGTGGCGGTCGCTGTTCCGACCTTGATGACATCGCTTCGTATTTCGGTGCATCGCAACTTGATGTGATGGAATATGTGCCGGCTCTCAGAAGCCTTGAGAAAAAGGGTCTCATAGTCCAGACCGACACCAGCGAATGCCGTATCGGACGCCAGAATTTCATGGTGACAAACTATGTGATTGGCTGTATTATTGAAAACAGCAAGCCCGACCATTGCAAGGCAAAAATTCTTGAAAAGGAATTCGACAAGTATGACTTGTGCAAGTTAGTCAGTTCTCAGGTACAGGATGACGATGTCACAACAGAAGCCTTATTCCAATTTGTAGAGAGTACGGAGCGCGACTACGCCACAATGCCGCTGGTTAAGAATCTGAAAGAGATACTTCCTTCATTGCCGGACAGAACACTGTTTTATGAAATGTGCAACGATTTTGTTGAACAAGACGGGAGCGGACGTACCGATATTTCCCATACTCTCAGCGATATATACAAGGCTTATGGGGTAAGATTCAAAGTACGTAAATCGTTGATGGATGGCAATAATCCGCTCATTACTTCAAAACTTATTGAAGTGTCGAGCGATCGCGAGGATTTAACACTGACCACAACAGGTCAGAAACTTTTCTTGGGTGACGACTTTGGAGCTTTCGGTCAGCAATATTCGGGTCTGAACTTATACTCATTCGCTCGTCAGATAAAAGAGTATGTCCATAGCAAGGAGCATGATGCTGAAAAGCCAAATGCTGTGTCAAAACTGGCTGAAAAGATTCAGCTTATCGAAGAGTCTAACCGCTCGTTGGAGGGACTTTCCAGGATAAAAGAGATAATCGCAGAAGAGGATTTTCGTGCTCTTTTCTACATTGCCTGCGATGCTTGCGCTAATGGTGATTTCCTGAGCATATCACGTGAGATGGGCGAACTGTATCCAATCAAGGAGCGTAACAAGTATATAAAGGAATTTAAGGAAGAGACCCATAAGTTGCAGCGGCTCGACATTATGGAAATGGTGACCCAGTCATCCATCTTCGGCGAATACACCGTCCTGCAATTAACCGACAAAGGTAAAGAGCTGTATTTCGGTGAGGACGCCTCGCTCTATATAGAGAAGCCCGAAAAGAAAGACCTTATCTGCGCTTCCGACATCAAGGAGAAACATCTTTTCTTCTCCAATAAAGAGCAATCGCAGTTGACCCTTGTCGGTGAATCACTTCAGGATGCCAACTATAATAATATGGTAAGCCGTCTTGAAGAGAAAGGTCTGCCCAAAGGAATTGCGATACTTCTATACGGTGCGCCAGGCACGGGCAAAACCGAATCAGTGATGCAGTGGGCTCGCTCCACCGGACGCGACATTATCCATGTGGATATATCCGCGTCAAAAAGCATGTGGTATGGTGAATCCGAAAAAATCATCAAGGAGATATTCACAAAGTATAAGCGTCAGTGCAAGCGCTCCAAACTGAAACCGATTCTACTTTTCAATGAGGCCGATGCCATCTTTGCCTCGCGCAAAACCGGCAACAACAGCAGTATAGACCAGACCGAGAATGCTATCCAAAACATCATACTTGAAGAAATGGAGCGACTGGATGGAATTCTTATTGCCACAACCAACCTCGCAGACAATCTTGACAAGGCATTTGAGCGTAGATTCTTGTTCAAAATTCGTTTTGACAAACCTTCGGTTGAGGCAAAGACCAACATCTGGAGAGACAAACTTCCAGTTCTTACTGTTGAACAGGCACAGTCTTTAGCTTCAAGATTTGAGTTCAGTGGCGGCGAGATTGACAATATCGTCAGAAAAGTTCTTATGTCTGAGGTACTTGAAGGAAAGACTCCATCAATCGCAGAGATTGAAAAACTGTGTTCAGAAGAGAAAATCGGTAAATCGTCCGGCAAAAGTGTCGGATTCAATATCTAAAAAAATTGAACTTGTATCGCTAAATGCATCAAGTCTTGATTAAATTTGCAACCGGAAAATTCAATTGTGCATGACTCAACTACAGAAATACACTTGGCTGATAGAAACTATCAGACGTGCAGGAAAAATCTCTCACAGGGATTTGTCCGACAAATGGGAGCGATGCAAAGACCTAAGCGACTGCAAGCCTCTTCATCGCGCCACGTTCAACCGTTGGCGTGACAATATCTTCTCTCAGTTTGGCATCATCATTTCCTGCCAACGTGTCGGCGGATACCTCTATTATATAGAGAATCCGGAGGATATTGACGAAGATGAACTGAAGAAGTGGATGCTTGACTCATTCGCAGTAGGCAACCTGATTGGTGAGAATTTGTCGCTGAAAGGACGAATACTTGTTGACCAGATTCCATCCGGTCGTGATCACTTGACCACGATACTGGAAGCAATGAAAGAAAACCGGGTGGTGAATATCGTGTATAAAGCATTCCGATATTCCCGTTCGTTTGAAATTCCGGTTGAGCCATACTGCGTGAAGTTGTTTGAAAACCGCTGGTATATGCTCGGCCACAATCTCAGTAAAGACACCATCCGTTTATATGGGCTCGACCGCATTGAGTCAGTTGAAGTTACCAATCTGGAATATAAGTTGCCCAAAGACTTCTCTGCCACCGACTACTTCTCCAATTATTTCGGCATCGTCACCGATGATAGAATTAAGCCGGAACGCATAGTGCTTCGTGCCAACAAAGACCACACTCCATATCTCAAATCACTACCGTTGCACCATAGTCAGGAGTTGATTGAAGACAATGGCGAGTATGCAGACTTTGGTCTCTATCTCGCACCTACCTACGATTTCATAATGAAGCTCCTTCACTCCGGAGGAATGGTGGAGGTGATTTCACCGGCATCATTGCGCAAAGCTATGAAAGGCTGGACTTCAGATATGTATATCCTCTATGAAAACGACTGACAATGCAGGATTTTGCAGCAATAGATTTTGAAACAGCCAATGGCCGACGTTCAAGTGTATGCGCTGTGGGCATTGTGGTTGTAAGAGGTGGTAAAATTGTAGATAAATCTTACAATCTGATTAAGCCGTCGCCCAATTATTACACTTACTGGACAACAGAGGTACACGGCCTGACAAGAGAAGATACCGACGGACAACCGCAGTTCCCGGATGTATGGGCGCAGATAGCACCACGCATTCAAGGACTGCCTTTGGTGGCACATAACCGATCATTTGATGAAAGTTGTTTGAAAGCCGTGTTTAATGAGTTCGGGATGGAATATCCCGATTATGAATTCCACTGTACCCTTGCTGCATCTCGACGCAATATGGATCTGCCATGTCACCAACTCCATGTGGTAGCGGCAGCTTGTGGCTACGACCTCGAAAACCATCACCATGCACTTGCCGATGCTGAAGCTTGTGCAGCCATTGCATTAAAAATCTTATAAGCTGACACCGAATCTGATACATCGGGGGCATAACTTTGCTGCGTAACCTTTAAATAAAATCATATATGGCACTTTTCAAAGTAACCACTAAAAAGCTGTTGGTCAGCAATGGCAAGCGTCTCGAGGCAGGAATGACCGCCGAAGTATCGTACAATGCAAGCACCCTCCCTTGGTGTACAGCGACAAAGGCTGAGTTTAAGCGTCAGTTGAAGATGAAGTATAACGTCGATTTCCCCGACGGCTATATCAATGGCAATAGTCTCAGCGTTGAGAAACTCTAACCCGACCGCTAACTTGGATAGCGGCCAACAATGATGTTGACCGTTATCCTATTCAATCAAAACATCAACTATATGACTGAAGATTTATCAAACGGCTGCACCAACAATTTTCCTGTAAGTTTTCACGTATTCGGGATTGGCGAGAGTTTCAAACCAATCATAGACAAAATTTCCGCTTTAGGGTATGAGGGCGTTTCGGCAACAACCATAAAACCAAAGCAATTGCCATCACCGACAGAGGAAGACAGGATGGTCATTATATTGACCGATGAGGGCAACGATTTGGTTGTAGATGCAGCAAAAAGCTACTATCAAGCAGGAGTCTTAACTCTCGTAGTTTCACATCAGCAGATTGGAAGCCAATGCAAATTTTGTGATGCGCAATTAGAAGCTGACACAGAAGCGATATATAAGCCTGTCAAGGCGATTCTTGACATGATATTCAATAATGGACTCATTCCCCTTGACTTCAATGACATTCGCTCATGTCTAAATGATTCAGGGTTCTTCAAAGTAGTAGAGTCGACCGGCAAAGGCAGTGATGAACGGGTGGCAGATGCCATTTCCAAAATTGAGAATATTATATCTCATAAAGAGAAAAGCGCTATAGAGGATTTTATAATCTCAATATCTTTTAACCACGATATTCAGCCGCCAATAAGTATGCGTGAGATGAAGACTCTCTCGGATTTCCTTTCAAGCCTTCCTGAAGGGATCGATGCAATATTGGGAGTGTTCCATGACGACAAAATGCCTTTGGATGAAGTTAGATTGACCGCAGTCATCTCCGGAAAGGAGCTGAAGCCATGATGCGTGGAATCATGAGGATACAGTTGAGGTTAATGAGGTACGGCGCATTCATCGGAATTATTGGAGGAATAGCCACATTTGTCGGCCCACCTCATCATGGACTCATCAAGGCAATGATAGGAATAGTAATAGGTTGTATGCTTCTTGGGAAACGCTTACCTACGGCATTGAAAGAAATGTTCGATGCCAACAAGCCAATCATGGATGAGACTGAAGATTATTTCAAAAGTTGATTCAGAAATACCAATCCTGTACCGAAAACTGATACATGGCGATATTACTTTTGCACCTAAAGTAATATCGTCTTTTGTTTATGGCTAAAAGAGTAAGGACTAAATCAGTATTTCCCGAAACGCAGAGGGAACATATCAAGCAGCTTATCGAATGGATGTCACAAGGCGTCTATGAGAAAGAGCATATTATAGCTGTGGCACTACTATGTGCTGTGTCTAGAGAGAATCTGTTCTTGCTTGGACCTCCGGGAACCGCCAAGAGTATGGTGGCAAGTCGCTTGAAGATGGTTTTCAAAAACGGAAAATCATTCGACTATCTCATGTCTCGTTTCAGTACTCCTGATGAGATTTTCGGGCCAATTTCAATATCTCGTCTGAAGAATGAGGATCGGTACGAACGACTTGTAGCCGGATACCTGCCCGAAGCTGACGTTGTATTCCTTGATGAAATATGGAAGGCAGGGCCTTCGATTCAAAATACATTGCTTACAGTCATAAACGAGCATATCTTCCATAATGGTGGACAGATTCTTCATACCCCTATGAAAGTCCTGATAGCCGCCAGTAACGAGCTGCCGGCAAAAGACGGAGGTCTTGAAGCCTTATGGGATCGCTTTCTCATGAGGATGGTGTCAAACTGCATTGAAAATGACACTTCCTTCTTCAAGATGCTCCAAAACGAACAAACAGAATTAAAACCTCTATCTGAACAATTATATATCACTGATGAACTCTATGACAAATGGCAGTCCGAGACACGGTCTGTCACTTTGTCGGAGAGTGTGACTAATGCCATCAAATCATTGCGCAAAATTCTCTCCGCACACGAAAAGGAGGACGGTAACCAACTACGATATTACATCTCCGACCGCCGCTGGCGAAAAGCATATCGTCTGATGCAAACATCGGCTTATCTGAATGGAAGAGATGAAATCGACCTGACAGATTATCTGCTTCTCATTCATTGTTTCTGGAATGACGTTGAAGTCATCCCAAACGTGCTTGCCGCCTTTACTAAAAGTATCTCTGAGCCGGTGGTCAAACAGATGAATAAGATTGACAAGGCAATCCGTCAGATGATGACTAACTCATCTCAACCGGCACAACCACAATCGTCCAAAATCAATACAGAGACTAACGATTTCGCGGAGTTTGACTACTTCTATTATATTGTCGAGAACTATCCGGATGGTATTACTTACTTCTCCAAATGGGATTATGCGTCATTGACAACTACACCTCGTGATGGTGTGAGATACTATGACTCCAATCGAAAGAAAATTATAATTCATACACTGATTCCGGGCAGACCGTTTGACGCAAAATCCCAAAATGCCTCCAACCTTACCAAGGTTAGAGTTCAGAAATGTCAAAATGGTGCCATAATTGACGGTACTCCGTACTCATTCAAACGTAAGAATCAGCCTTCTCAAATATGTGAGGGTATACAGACCTTGCCGGTATATCAACGCATCGGAGTTATCCAAGATATTTTCAAGGAGTGTGTGAAACAATGGGATTCACTCGTTGAAAAGAACTGGACCAATTGCGACAATATCTTCTTGTCTTCAGCAGACTTGACGCTTGTGAACAAGATGGTTAAAGAAGTGAATGAGTTGATTAAGACAACCGAAGTTAAACTCAATAACGTTGTGATGCTGATAAAATGATTGATTACACCGACATAGACGCACGGCTCGACGAATACAGCGAAGCCTTTGACTTCTACATGGAGCATGGCGAGATGCCACCCACCATGAGTAGGGATGACTGTCTCGCCGGGTATATGCAGGAAGTTATAGACAACAATCCTCAGATTGATGGGGCAGATTCAATATGGGTTGAGGTGTTGAAAGAGGATTTAATATACTTCTTCACCGCACTATTGGAGCAGTTCAGGGCTATGCAGTTGGAAACTATGAAGGAACTTGCTCTCATCGCCAAATTTTCAGACGCACCGATAGAACAGAAACGGCTCATGTGGCAACAAGTGAAGGACGTTATTGAATTAGGTTACTCAAAATATGATGTCAATCTCCCTGGTTTCACTGCCCAATTCAAGTCGGATTACAAGAACGCTGTTTTCTCGGCATTGACCAGCGACTGGGAGAATGCCTGCAAAGAGAAACTGAATCGAAAACAAAGGCAGATGCTTGAACGCTCAAAACAACAGTTCGAGCAAATATGTAGCGATGCCGGAACCGCTGACTATGAGGATAAGAAAAAGATTGACAATTATATTCACCGTTATCCTCAGTTACAAGAGATTGTTGACATGATTGGACGTGACAAGAATCCGTCGAAAGAAGAGAAGGATACTGTCATCTATAAATTCATTCCTACAGCGATTTCAAAAAGCAGTTCTGTTGAAGAAATAGACAGGGTGGAGAATGGGGATAATCTGGAGCGTATTTTACCTGTTGAAATCGCTATGCCCGAAGATATGTTTTTCAAGCGTTATGCCACAAAGGAATTACAACAATTCAGCAGTCCTGGGAAGGATTCGCCGAAAAAAGTTGAAGAACACCGCAAAGATTCTCGTCTTACGAAAGGCCCGATTATAGTAAGCATCGACACAAGCGGCTCTATGTCGGGACGGCCTGAAAAGATTGCTTTTTCATTGCTGAAACAACTGTTACGGATGGCGAAGAAGCAAAAGCGCCCATGCTTTTTGATAAGTTTTTCCGTTAGGTCAAAGTCGATTGACTTATCTAAACCGCGCAACTGGGGGCAAGTTGACAACTTTCTTAAAAATAGCTTCAGTGGTGGAACTGACGGCGAACAGATGCTCACCGAAGCTATTAGGGTATTGCAGAAAGGGACATTTGAAATGGCAGATGTTCTTATAATCTCCGACTTGCAGTTTCCCAAACCCCTTCCCAAAACGATGGAGAATATTGACAAGGAGAAAACTTTGGGTACACGGTTTTATGCTCTCCAAATCGGGCATTGGAGTCACGAATATAAAAACGTAATGGATAGAATATGGGTAGTGTGAAACAGCCGACATTCAAAATCAATCCTAACTTCCGTCTCACGACAAAACATCGGTCTGTGGGGTGGCACTTGGTTGATGTCGAAACATTGAAATTCGAGTCCTCAATAAGAGTACCTGACCTATCTTACACGAAATAGCTCACTACAAGCATGAGCATCACCGAAAGTCATTTTGGGATTACCTGTCAGCGCTTCTTGGACAAGATTCTGGATACGTAAAGGATTTGCACATAGCCAAGGGAAATGTCTCTGAGCCATTCCTCGGTCTTTTGTCTAGACTTCTGAATGCAGGGGCAGATACTCGTCTTATTCATGCCAAGGAACCGGTGCCGGAATGGGCATGAAAAGTCCCAACCGCCGCAACTTCGAGACTGGAATCCTGACTGATGACCCTCATCTTGTAGAGTCTGTCATGGAACATTTCGACAGCGTATGGCGGGGCGAACACTGCAAAAAATGCGGCCGCCGCCAGTACTGCACTGACCCGATAAAATAAAAGGTGTATGCAAAGTTGAGTCACCACTATATTATTTTTGTGGCTGACAGCCTGTGAATATGTTGTGTAACATAAGTCCCATGTCGATAATTTTCGTTAATTTTGCATTTAGACAAGTAACTAAAGCAAAAAACGGAAGAAACAGACATACGACATAACTATTTGCATTGACATGCAATGATAATCGCTCGATTCGGTTAAATCTGGTAAATTAAACAAGGGTCGAAGAAGATTTTCAGAGTATGCCGTGCGCTCTCCATACGAGGGCACAGGCTGCTTTTTTAATCTTGACCCAACGGCTTACCAGAGCCTAACCGAAGAGATGAAGAAAAGAGTGTTGTGTCCTCTTTTTTTGATACAACCGGATTAGCCGAAGCCCGATAGCCGGAGGCAGAACTTAAATAATAAACCAATATCATGGCAAACTTCTATTGCGAATACTGCGGGCAAAAATATTCATCCGTCTCGGCTCTGACAGCTGGCACATGTTCGCGTCACCCTGAGGGTAGCGGTCGGGGAAAACACAAATTATATGAAGGCCCGGAGCAGTCAAAGTACATATGCGAGTACTGCGGTCAGACATACTCGTCTATCTCCGCGATGGTCGCAGGAACTTGTTCTCGCCACCCATTAGGCTCATGTAAAGGGAAACATCATCCTTTTATCGGCGGTATCAAATCTCGATACACTTGCAAATACTGCGGTCAATCATACACTTCTTTATCGGCATTAACCGTGGGGACATGCTCGCGTCACCCGCAAGGCTCCGGCAAAGGTAAACACGAACCCTCTATGTAAAAAATAATCGACTATGACAACAATACAAAAATCATCGCTTTCCGATATGCCTTTCAGTTCTGAAATCAATGACTTCGGAACAGAGAGATACGTAAATGGTCTTATTAAATTCATCGAGAACTCTTCCGCACCCATTACAATAGCACTCCAAGGAGAATGGGGAAGCGGTAAGACCTCGTTGATGAATCGTCTTGAACGGGCCTTGTGCTCTGAAAATGGTTCTTTTGTCGGAATAGAAATCAACACATGGGAGTATTCAATGTTGTCATCTCCTGAAGTGACAGTATTCCGTATAATGGAACGGCTCATACACTCTTTGGCCGGTAACAATGAAAAGGCTAAGAAAGACTGGGCATTATTCGCCAAGAAAGCCGGAAATACCCTTTTCCGAGGTCTCAGAGAGGGTCTGAAAGTAGTCCCCGTTGTAGGAAGCGCAGCTGCCGTGGCCTTGGAAACAGCAAATGTGCCAACAAAAATATTCAATGAGGAAAGCGAAGATGTCCAGATAACCTTGAGCGATTTGAAAAAATCCCTTGAAGACTCCGTGGCACAATCACTCGCAGGTGGGAAACGCGGTGTTATAGTCTTCGTGGACGACCTTGACCGTTTGAATCCACCGGTTGCTGTCGAGATTCTTGAACTCCTGAAGAACATCTTCAGTATAAAAGACTGCATATTCGTTCTTGCGATTGACTATGAGGTCGTGGTAAAGGGACTGGAACCGAAATTCGGCAAACTTACGGATAAAAACGAACGCGAGTTCCGTTCATTCTTTGACAAGATAATTCAGGTGCCCTTCTCTCTACCCGTCAGCAGTTATCGTCCTATGAACTTTGTTCTTGACTCCCTCGCCAATATCGGATATATTACCGGAGTAGAGAAAGGGGATTCACGATTGAAGACACCTTTCCAAGAAATCGTTGAATATTCCGTTGGTAAGAATCCTCGCTCTATCAAGCGACTCATCAATACACTGTCTCTTCTTTCGTGCATTGCTCAATGCGGCAATGACAAGGATGCTGCATTTACCTCATCAATAGAGGGCCGCATAGCTAATTTTGCAATTGTTGCAATGCAAGTGTGCTATCCGAAAATATACCGGATGCTTGCCACATCACCCAATTTCACCGAATGGGATGAAAATCTTGCCCAGCGGTTAAATATTCAATTGCCCAAGGAGGATGATGTCAGACCAAGCTGGGAGGAAATTCTTGAAGCGGCCTGCTCAACGGATAAATATCTTGAACAGCACTTCAATGATATACGATCACTTCTTCTTTTGGCCCAACATACAATTGAAAACGGCAATACCCGCGACGTGTCATTTGAAGAACGAATCCGCTCAATTATTGATAAGTCGTCAGTCACCGGCGTTTCGGAACCGAGCCATTCTGTCGAAGTCGACCAGAAACGCATGATTGCCAAGTTGCATCATGCGGTATTCCACCGAATCAAGGAAAAACGCAAGGACATAGAGAGAATGCAGTTGAAGAAAAATACCGGCAACGGCGGCTTCTATGTATTCTTACCGAAGGAAGGTTCCGTAGAGGTTATCCTGCGTCCGAAAGTTCTCCCTGACAAAATCAGCTTGGAACTCGTGTTGTCAACACAGGTTAAGCGCCCCGATACTCTAATAGGCAAGAGCTTTGAGGAGATGCTCCAAAATGACAAGGTCGCTAAGATGTTGGCAAATTTCGACAAAATAATCTCTCCCCTGCTTAAGGACGTCTATTATTTCGAGGGACGTACCTATCCGGAGACCGGCATGGACACATACTTCAAGAGTTTTTCCGACGAGCAGGCATATCGTTGCAGTCAAGGCTGGCATCCTGAGCACATAAGCCAGAATGTACAATACTGGATAAACCTTGCCAACGAAAACCTATTTGAAGACAAAGCAGTTATCGAAACATTAGCCGACGTAGTTATCGCCAACTACGACCTTCGCTTAACTTCGTTAAATCTATAAATCTACATAAAATGGCTTGGATAGATTACGATACCGAACGGTTCGTGAAAAATACATATCCGGATAGATGGCATCCAAAACAAAGCCATCTATACAGAATATGGCAACCGAATCGTTACATCCAAATTAAGACATCCATTCCTGATGATACATTTCACTATGAAATCATCAACGGGCGTATAGAACTTCACATTGAGTGTGATGATTATGAGTCGAAATATGGAGACTTGGTTGAATTCCTTATTGAATCGACTGATAATGTGCAAGAATATCAATGGGGTTCTTGGGGAAACAACGGCTATAGATGTTCCTTTATCGGAGAGACTCCAGATGCGGAGTTTGAAAACATTGTCAAGGAATTCATTGCTAAATTTGACGAATTAATCAATACCTACCGTTTGGGTAATACAGCAATATCTCGTATTTTTATAGGTCCCGGTGGTTTAACTACATTGCCTTCCGGTAAAGTGGGGTTGGAATTGCTTACGCTCAAAGATGTTCTTTCATTGTCACTAAAAATCCCGGATTATCAGAGAGCTTATTGCTGGAATAAAAGCAACGTCGATTGCCTTTTGGATGATATTTTAGAGCATTTTGAGAGTGGCTCAACTGTTCCATATCGTCTGGGGTGTATCATATTACATAGTCATAATGAAGTGTTCGACATAATTGATGGTCAACAGCGTCTTGTAACACTTGCTTTATTATGTGATCAGCTTGGTGTGGACTGTTCACTGCTTGATGAAAAATTTGAAGATGAGGAGTCTTTAGCCTATATAGCTTACAATAAGTCATTGATTAAAACCTTCTCTGATAAATTAAAGACGAACAAGGCTTCATTTGCAAGATTTATTCTCGAGAAACTGGAATTTTCAGTTCTTATTCTGCAAAACGCATCTCTTGACCTTGCCTACACTTTCTTTTCCCATCAAAATTCGAGAGGCGTCTCTCTGACGGACTATGACCTTTTGAAAGCGCACCATCTCCGTTATATTCCCGGAGTTTTTGAGAAGCAGGCTTATCGTGCAGCTCAATCTTGGAACAAGATGATTGAAAAAGGACATTTTAAGGATTCAGACAGTTCTCAGAATACGGAGAAACCTGACCACGAAATCGTTCTTGATATATATCTCTACAATCTAAGAAAATGGATGAGACATAATCCGGGTGGTGATGATGGCTCTGACCATCGTATAAAAATCGAATATGAAGCTGCTCCGATTATAGATGAGATTCCTCCTTTTGGTGAAAAATTTTATTACAATGAACCCATTCAAGGAGGTGTACACTTTTTTGAATGGGTAAGAAGACATGTCTCGGAATATTATGAATTTTCTGAGATGGATTTAATTAAAAATCTAAGGCGAAGCTTGTCCTATGGAAGCGACAATCACTATCGCAATGTCTTGGAGGCACTCCTGTTTGGATATTATCTAAAGTTCGGAACCAACTATATCGCCGAGGCATTTGTATCTCTGTTGAGAATAGTTACCGACCACCGATATAAAAATAAAAGGGCAAGCATAAGCTCCGTGTTGGAATATGCTTCGCGTCTGAACTTGATTCAGATGATAGATCAAGCTACCTCTCCAACCTTTGTGTTAGCGGAATGTAAGAATATGGCAAAAAGTATGACATATCCCAGAAGAAAAGATATGCGTCCTATCCAGAAATCTATGAGAATTAAGGCTGAGAGACTCAGTCGCGATGCTTATCAAATGCTCTTAGTTGAATCTTTCAAAATGCTTAACTCATGAAAACTGCATACACACCATCATTGATTGTAAAAGAAAACCGTTCTTATTCAATTCCTCTTTATCAGAGACTTTTTGAATGGAACACTGAAAATATAGAAATCCTTCTTGACGACCTATATCGTGCTTTCAAAAGTAATCCAAACGAAGATTACCATATCGGGCTACTTACTGCTACATCTGGTGGAGACCTTGTTGATGGACAGCAAAGATTCACGGTACTTACTCTCCTCGGTTGCATATTGCATGACGAAAAATATGATTCACGTTGGTATCAGTTCCTGAATCCGGATTCACCTCGTCTTAAATTCCAGTCAAGACCACAAGACGCAATCTATTTGAAACAGATAATGAAAGATGGTATCGAAAATTTCAGTGGAACTTATGTAAATCAGAAGATGCAAAACGCACTGGATACAATAAGTAAAACAATGGATGGCATTGATGATACTGAAAAACACCCGTTTGCCTCGTTCATGTATGAGCATATAAGCTTTTTCATATCTGAACTTCCTTCAAAATACTCGCCAAGAGATTTGAACAAGTATTTTGAGAGAATGAACAGTACAGGTAAAAACCTTGAGCAACATGAAATATTGAAGGTTAAACTTCTCCGCAATCTTGACGGAGACATAACTCCATTATTGAAACTGTGGAATAAGATTGCTGAGGTAGATACCGTATTACTTCATATAAGAAAACATCGCAACGAAACAGAATCGGAGTTTCTTCAACGCCGTCTTGCGATATTGAAATCAGATTTGGAAACCATTATCCGTAATGAATACATTAATGGAATCAGCAAGAACCCGAGTTCTGATGAAATATCGAGCCTATCTATACGTCAGATACAATTATCGGATGTTTCTCCTAAAAAAGAGGGTATGGTGATACGCAACAGCAAATCTCTCTTGTCATTTCCAATCATTCTACTGCTAACCCTTTACTGGAAGATTAAAGAGGATGCCAAGACAACCGATACTCCCCTGAGAGACTTTTTCAATCCGGCCAATTTACTTGAAACCTTTGAAAGATATTTACCGTATCAAGGTACGGAAATGAATAAATCAGACATTTCAGATTTTATGACCAGACTGCTGAAAGTCCGGTTGGTGCTGGACTACTGTTTTGTTCGTTCGTCAGAATATGGCTATTCCCTCGAGATGGCTTCTGAAGAGTCAGAAAGTGGCAAATCTCTCATTATGTTGGAGTCTATGCTCTTTGTTTCGTCAAACAGATATTCCTACTACAAATGGTTCACTGTGTTGATGGAATCAATAAAAACAGAATTCCCGTCAGAAACTGAATTGTTTAAAACGCTTAAGAGCCACGACGATGAAAGCAACCCGCTGGAAGACTTTGGCAAACTGACTTATGGAGCTGATATTAGGTATTGGTTTTGGCGTCTTGATTTCTATATATGGAGTAACCGTTCCCAGTTATTCGAAGATAATCAGGAAGCTCTTCAAGTGGCAGAAAAATATCGTTTCGTCAGGAATAGAAGTATTGAACATGTGGCTCCGCAACATCCTTTGCAAAATTCTTCACTCCAATGGGAGAATACCGACTCTGATGATAAGCTACGAGACAGTTTTGGAAATCTTGTAATGATTTCCAACGGCCTAAATTCTGCATTGAAGAATCAGCCTTATGAGGTTAAGAAAGCCCACGTTCAAGCATACGTTAATGGCTCCATGACTGGAACAATTGAGAGTCTAAGTTTGCTGCTGATAAATTCCATCTATGACAGATGGGACAAAGAAAGTATAAAAGAGTATGGACAGAAAGCATACAGTATGCTCGTACAAAGTTATGAAAATGTAAACTGAAGATATTTCAAAGATAAAGAATGTGAGTGCCAGACAAAGCTCATAACCGAAAGTGACATCTTCGAGGGAACAGCCGGAGGTGCTCGGTTTATGTCAACCATTTGACAAATTCACGCTTCCGGCAAGGGCAATACCCGCACAACCGCTGTGTTCTTGATAAAATACCTCCGCAGTTTCGGCTTCTATGCTAACAATGAGAGCTTTGCCAAATATACATAGTTGCAAGCGAACGGTTGATTGCGCTATCGCCTCCCTTAAAGAGAAAGCAATCCCCTCACGTATTGGAGCTAAGAATAACGCCATCTGGATTATAAGCAAGCTGAATCATGAACAAGAAGTCATACCCCTTTCTTATCTCTCCCATTCAGATACTTACACCACTCAAATTGTGATAGATTTACCATCTGCATATTAAAGCGTTTGGCATAAATACTACTTGTTAGAAGCATATCCTTTAATCGGCCGTACACCTCTTGAACACCCATAAGACTTCCGCTCATTAATTCAAAAATAAACTCCAAAAAACTTTCAGACGAATCATCCGAATATAGCTTATCTTTTATTAACTCGATGTCTCCTAACATATATTCAGAATCTCCTATCGATTTTATTGAATTTTCTATTAAGGAGTCTATGGTTTTCCACTATGAGTTCAGATTTATAATCTTCCTGTCAGTTTTCTGACTGTTCGTACATAATGCGGACATTGGCACGCTTGTATGCTCGGTGACCCAAGATTTACATATCTTCCAACGTCAACAGGCGTGTCACGATGTCATATTTTGAGAGAATGGATGTCTTGATGTGCTCAACCTTCTCCATAAAGAGTTTATGGTCATAGTTTCGACTCTGGCGCTTGACCTCGGCAACTATGGCATTCTTCCCATCGACAGACAGGGCTACAATATCAATCTCGTTTGCTTCTTTTCCCTTCTTGCGTTCCCACCATGAGCCAATATCTGAGTATTGATGACTCTCCATCATCTTCAGCCGGAACCATTTTTCAAGTGCAAAGCCTGAAAATGTAGGGTAATCAGAAGAGATGATATGACGTAGATGCTCGAAGTTGCTCAGTTCAACCAGTGTCTGGTTACGGTCAAAATAATTGAACCAGAAGCGCATGAAATTATCAGCAATCTCATATTGGACGTTCTTGGAACCGAGCTTAGACATGATTGGGCGCACTCGCTTGATGAGCGCGTAATCCTCAATCAATCGTTTTAGATGTCCAGCTACCGTAACGCCTCCCAATGCACTCTCAATCGCTCCCTGTGTGTTAATCCCGGATGCAATACAACTCAACACCGAGAAGTACAATCCGTAGTCTTTTCCAAATTCCTCTATAAGAAGATTACGGCCCTCGCCGACGAACGGTGAATTTTCCCTGACAACATATTCGAGCATCCCTTCTATTGATAAGTCGGCATCTTCGCACAACAATTCAATATATTTAGGTACGCCTCCTGTGATTGTATATAATGCCAGCAATTCATCATTGGTATAGTCCGGACGATAGTCACGCATGATCTCCTTCATGGTCTCAGTCCCAAATCCGGAAAGACGGATCATGGCGTCCGCCCTACCAAAGAGAGGTTCGTGGTAACTTTCAAATATCTTATGCATCATGGAATACACCGAACCCATTAGCAGCAGATTCACCTTAGTGTCGTTTCGGTATGAGTCCCAAATATTCTGCATATCACTGAAAACTGATGGATTGATATTGAAAAACTCCTGAAATTCATCAATAATCAAGTTGAACTTGCGCGTCTTTGCAAGCTCCATCAACATCTGGAATAATGACTTGAATGATTTAATCTCCGATGGCACATAACAACCGAGAGCCTCAGAAATAAGTCCGGCGAACTCCCCGCACAACGCGGCCTCATTCTTTCTGCTGACAAATAGATACACCGTCTGATACTCTCCCTGCGTGGCACGCAGAGCAAGCGATGTCTTTCCGATACGACGCCTCCCTGTTATGACAGTCATCCTCGACCGTGAGTCAAAGGCACGTCTTTGTATCCGCCTCAGCTCCTCTATTTCCTTTGTCCGATTATAGAATTTCATGTTTTATTACCATCGTAATTATTACCACGGTGACAAAATTAATAAATTTCATCTGAACGCACAAATCAAATCTGGTAATTTGTCTGACAATGGCTAACTTTACCATTGGAATAAGCAACTGATACGACAGTATTTAATCAAGCTGAGACATCCACGGATATTATGAAACTGCTACTGCATTCACTCTGCGGTGGATAACTTCATCTTTGGTTTCGCTGACATGCGAAAAGTCTCCACCCGTAATTCTAAACGTCTCCCCACTTTACAAACTGCATCGAGGTAAACATATCCCTGACTTAGAATTCCAATCGGGACGAGACAGTTCAACGCATTCACCAACATTGAACAATTGTGGATTGAGTGGAGTTAATGTGATAGGACATTCATCCGTTATATTCACTATTCATCATGAGACTTTTATGGCTGTAGACAATATTCTTGAAACCATCGGGCACACCCCGCTTGTGCGAATCAACCGGCTCAACCCTCGACCCGGCGAAATTGAGATATATGCAAAAGTAGAGGGGTTCAATCCTACCGGGAGTATCAAGGACCGTATTGCGCTGAACATGATTGAACATGCCGAACAGAATGGTCTGATTCATCCGGGGCAAACCATCATAGAACCGACTTCGGGAAACACCGGTATCGGTCTCACCATCGTCGGCATAACACGTGGCTACCCGGTTGTGATAGTCATGAGCGAAGGCGTATCGGTAGAACGGCGCAAAATATTGCGGGCTTTCGGAGCGGAGGTCATTCTTACGCCGGCAGCCGATGGTACCGACGGAGCCATACGGTTAGCCCGCCAACTCGCCGCCGAAAATCCCGAAAAATATTATATGCCTGACCAGTTTGCCAACGCCGCAAACTACATGACGCACTACCAACGTACCGCCCTCGAGATATGGGAACAAGCCGATAGCCATGTCGATTACGTAGTCAGCGCCATAGGCACATCCGGCACCATAATGGGAGTGTCTAAGTTCATGCGTGCTCTGAACCCTGACGTTACCATAGTATGTGCCCAACCCGTACGCGGACACTACATACAGGGGCTAAAGAACCTAGAGGAAGCCATCGTTCCCGCCATTTACGACCCTACACTCATCGATGTACAGGAAATGATAGAAAGCGAGGAAGCAATAGACATGGCGCGACAGATTATAGCCCGTGAAGGCATCTTCGTAGGGATGAGCAGCGGAGCCGCCATGCTCGCAGCCATACGCACTGCACGTAAAGCTCCGTCCGGCTCCAAGATTGTGGTTATATTCCCCGACCGAGCTGAAAAATACCTTTCCACAAGTATGTTTGACCCTTACTCCGATTAGCATACACAGCTTCACAAGCCCTTATTGCACGGCATATTCAACCCTGAAAAGTTGCGCGTATCATATTATTGAGTTAGCTTTGCATGAACCGCAATATTTTTAGCGAACATCTTCTATGACCGATAGCACCGCACACTACTCCATATCCGACGAGATTCCTGCATTCTTAACCGGAGAACCCGACTCCGAGTACCGCAGCCCCAACATGGACATGCGCACCGCATGGCGTATCATAGAAGAGACATCACAAAGCCTGTTTTTAACCGGACGCGCCGGCACCGGAAAGACCACCTTCCTCAAAACATTGCGTAAATTATCATCCAAACGAATGGTAGTTCTTGCACCGACGGGCATAGCGGCAATCAACGCAGGCGGCATGACCATCCACTCTTTTTTCCAACTGCCGCTGTCACCCTATATCCCGGGGATAGGATCCGCCAAAGGCCAAAGACGTTACGACCGTTTCAGCCGTGAGAAACGCCGTATCATCAGGACACTCGACCTTCTCGTTATTGATGAGATCAGTATGGTGCGTGCCGACCTTCTTGATGCCGTCGACGCTTCATTGCGACGTCATCGCGACCCCTCGTTACCATTTGGTGGCGTACAGTTGCTGCTCATTGGCGACCTACAGCAACTCGCACCGGTAGTTAAAGCCGATGAATGGGAATTATTACGACCCCACTACACCACCCCATTCTTCTTCTCAAGCACTGCACTTGCACTCAAAAGCTACGAAACCATAGAACTACGCACCGTCTATCGCCAGTCTGACTCAAAATTTCTCGACCTACTCAACCGCGTACGCGACAACTCCGCAGACTCTACGGTAATCCGGACACTCAACAGCCGTTATATCCCGGACTTCAATCCTCCGGCATCGGAAGGCTACATACGTCTCACCACCCACAATCGTCGCGCACACGAAATCAACGAAAACGAACTTGCCAAACTACCTACAGCACCCGTTACATTCACTGCCCGCATAGAAGGTGACTTCCCGGAATACTCCTTCCCTACCGATATGCAGCTCACCCTCAAAGAAGGCGCGCAAGTTATGTTCCTACGCAACGACCCCGACAAACGATACTTCAACGGCATGATGGGACACATCATCAGCATATCTGACAATGAGATTATAGTACGTCCCATCGATGGCACCTACAACATCGAACTTGAACCGTCAACTTGGGAAAATGCCAAATACTCGCTCGATGACGAATCGGGCGAAATTAAAGAAGAGATTCAGGGAACATTCACCCAGTACCCGCTGCGACTCGCCTGGGCAATAACGATTCACAAAAGCCAAGGTCTTACATTCGAAAAAGCCATTATTGATGCCGCGGCATCATTCGCCCATGGACAAACCTACGTGGCACTGAGCCGTTGCAAGACACTCGAGGGCATGGTTCTCGAACGCCCGCTCAACACATCGGCTATAATCACCGACAGCAATGTCACCTCATTTACCACACATCACTGTGGCACTACGCCAACCTCAGAACACATATCCAGACTAAAACAGCAGTATTGTACCGACTGTCTCGACGAGTTGTTTGGAATGACCCGACTCAATCGCGCATTCGACACACTTCATCGTATCATAGACGAACATCTCCACTCCTCATACCCCATCCTATGTCGGCAATATTCAGAAATCACGCCACTGCTTCACGACACACTCTCCGGTGTAGCCGACAACTTCGCACGACAATACCGTAGCATATTATCCGAGCAGGAACTATTAAACCAACGAATACAAAAAGCCTGCGAATATTTCATTGAGCAACTTTCGCCACTTACTAAACTTCTCAAATCAACACCCACTCAAACCGACAATAAAGCCGTAACCGCTAAACTGCAATCCGCACACGCCGAACTTTTCGACAGCTTAATTATCAAGATAAGGCTAATGAGATATTTTATATCACAGCCATTTAACACACAAGCCTATATCAAAGTCAAAGCCCAAAGCCTGCTCGCACTTGAAACTGGAATAGAGACACAACATCCCGCAACTAAAAAATCCAAACGTACCGACGTCACCACAACGGAAAGCGACATCACCAATCCCGAGCTATACCAACGATTATGCCAATGGCGCACCGCCATGGCATCCGCCCAAAAACGTCCCGCTTATACTATATTAAGCAATCGCGCACTGATAGCAATAGCCAACACCACACCCGGCACACCCGCCGAATTATTGGCTATACCCGGTATAGGAAAAGCAAAACTGCAACACTACGGCACCGATATTCTCAACATCATCACTCACTCCGATTAACAGTCCATGGCACACACAAATAATGCTGCCCCAAACCTTTTGACTCTATGCACGTTCTAATAAAAAACGCATTTATCTATCTATGACGGTCAACTGGACACTTTTTTATATCGGGATATCAGCTTTTATAATCGGTATTATTATCCGGTTATATTTCGACATGAAGCTGAAATCCATGATTCAATCATACATCCCGGACGACAATCCTAATATCAAACTCTACAAACGATTAATTTTCATAGGCAAAATCATTTTTTGGAGCGGCTCATTTATTTCAATAATCGCCATATAGCAACCATTTCTTTTAATCTAAAGTGCAAATTCGCACGGATAATAGTTGTCCGTTGACTATCTTTGTACTCGGAATTAGGAATTGGAACAAAATCAGGAATAGCATGGGCATTATTGAGATTGAGGATTTAACACACCCCGGAGTAGAGGTATTTGCCGGACTTACCGAAGCACAACTGCGCAACAGGCTCAATCCCGAACGTGGCTTGTTCATTGCTGAGAGTCCCAAAGTGATACGAGTGGCAATGGATGCAGGATACGAACCGGTGGCATTGCTGTGCGAACCGCGCCACATCACAGGCGATGCCGCTGATATTATAGCACGTGCCCCCGGGATTCCTGTCTACACCGGTAGCCGTACTCTTTTATCCAAGCTAACCGGCTACACCTTGACCCGGGGCGTATTATGTGCCATGCGGCGCAAGCCATTACCCACCGTCAGAGAAATCTGCACCGATGCACAACGCATTGCCGTAATTGACGGAGTGGTCGACACCACCAACATCGGAGCCATATTCCGCTCCGCTGCGGCATTAGGCATGGATGGGGTATTGCTCACCCCCACCTCCTGCGACCCACTTAACCGGCGTGCCATCAGAGTATCCATGGGCACGATATTCCTTGTCCCATGGACTTGGATTAACACACCATTGACCCAACTTCACCAATACGGATTCCGCACGGTAGCCATGGCACTTACCGACCAATCCGTACCACTCGACTATCCTCCGCTATGCCGCGAACCACGATTAGCCATCATCTTAGGCACTGAAGGCGACGGATTGGCAACAGACACTATTGCCGACGCTGACTACACAGTGCGCATACCTATGTCCCACGGAGTTGACTCCCTCAATGTTGCGGCAGCCTCGGCAGTCGCTTTTTGGCAATTACGCGTAAATCAATAATCCAGAATCAAATCATAATTAGGGATTACACCTCATCAGGCCACGGGCAAGGATTTCCGGTAGCAGTCACCGACGGACGTTGCGCGTCCATCTCCCGCAACCGTTCACCCAACCGATGCGAAAGGAATGTCACCACATCCGGATATTTATCCACCAGATTTTCCCGTTCGCTTATGTCCATAGGTATATTGTAGAGTTCCTTCTCTCCCGTAACATAATTGTATATCAATTTCCATGGACCGCGGCGTATCGAGCAATTCAGATTTATACCCGGTCCGTCATTACCCCAGATATTGGGAAAATTCCATATCAGTTCACGTTCAGGATTAGCCACCGGTTCACCCTTGAGCAGCGGCACGAAACTAACCCCATCCACCGGACGCATGGAATCGGTTTCCGTTTTCACGCCACCAATCTCCAATATGGTCGGATAGAAATCCTCTATCATCACATAATCATCCACCACACTACCGGGTTTTGTCACGCCGCTCCAGCTCACCAACATAGGCTCGCGTATGCCACCTTCAAGCAACGAGCCCTTGCCGCTACGCAATGGGGCATTCTGGGTGTACAGTTCACCGTCACGCCATTCAGGCTGCGATGCCAACCCTCCATTATCGCTCATGAATATCACCACGGTATTGTCAGGTCGCCCGTTGGTCTCCACCCAATCCAGAATATCGCCAAGACTCTTGTCCATACCTTCGACCAACGATGCATAAGCGGCATCCTTGGGCTGCAGACCCTTGTCAATATATTTCTGATAGAAGCGCTCATCACGGTCCACAGGTATATGCACTGCATATTGCGCCATATACAGGAAATATGGTTGCCCATACTTCTTAGCTTTATCCAATGCCTTTATAGCCTCACGTGTCAGAGCCTCTGTGGCAAACACACCTGTCCCCCAATACTTCTCCAGTCCGGGAACGGCAAGCAACGAGTAAGGCGTACCGTCATCATTATGACCATAATTCTTTTCACTTAGATAAGTGGCAAGTCCACCACCTGCATGTCCGGCGATATTCACCTCAAAACCCCAGTGCTCGGGAGCCTCCCCGGGGGTATCGATGGCACCAAGATGCGCCTTGCCGCAATGTATGGTATGATAGCCATTCTGCCGCAACAAATCCACAAACGACCTGCCTACATACGTGCGCGGAACTCCTGCCACCTGTGAGATTCCATTTACATTCCATTCCGGAAGCGTGATACTATCCACCTCCATATCCGTAGACACATCCCGTTGGAGAGTCCAGTTGGTCACACGATGGCGGGCGTTATTGGCCCCGGTGAACAGGCTGCAACGCGACGGCGACGATATGGCACATGCATATGCCTGAGTGAATTTTGTACCCATACGCGCCAACCGCTCCATGTTCGGAGTCTCAAACATTCTATTATAATATGTAGTATCATTCCAAAACGGCACGGATGTATCCTGCCATCCCATATCATCGACCATAAACAATATTATATCCGGAGCGGTCGATTGTTCCGCACTTAACGCCGCAAGTGGCGCCAACGCAAGTGAGAATGCAGTCCATGAAGGTCTATGGGTACTCATATTATTTTTCTGTTTAATGGATTCCTAAATATTATTCAAACAAGGACATTGGCTATGTTATGACAAACATCAGCCATCACCATTCAAGGGCTATAGCCACCGATTGCATCTGCACCGCCGGGATGGGTGGTTTCAGCTTAGCCACACGAACCATCCCGCCGGACACCATAGGATAACCGTTGCGGATAGCATCGCGCAGACGGCCGCACACATGCTCAAGCAACTGCGACGGCTTATTCATCACATCACGTATCAGAGTGCATACCTCGGCATAATTCACCGTTGCCGACAGATCATCCGAATCCACAGCACCGCACTCATTCAGATGCAGATGCACCGTAACCTCAAACTCATTGCCTACAATGCGCTCCTGCTCCAGCACACCATGACGCGCATAACACCGCAGACCATTTATCTCTACTGTCATTGCCATGACGCGAACTGTTTAGTGACGACGCGAACGAGGCTTTTTCTTATCGCCACGACCTATATGTTTTTTAGCCGGCTTCTCATTCAATGCCTGAGCTACAGATACGTCACGACCGCGATTATCCGACTGCATCGGATTTCCCTTGTCATCAATCAGCACAAAATCGAGCTGTTTTTTCTCAAGTGAAGCACGTGCTACCTTCACCTTCACCTCATCGCCCAAACGATAGCGGACTCCTCTACGGCGGCCTATAAGACAATAATTCTTTTCGTCGAAATCATAGTAATCATCGGCAAGGTCACGAACCGGAACCAGCCCCTCGCACATATTATCCGACAATTCCACATAAAGCCCCCATTCGGTTACACCGGATATAACACCGTCGTACACCTCACCCATGTGGTCGCCCATGTACTCCACCTGCTTGTATTTGATGGATGCGCGCTCGGCATTTGCAGCAAGCTGCTCCATATCGCTCGAATGCTTGCACTGGTCCTCAAGTTTAGATTGGTTCACCGACCTACCTCCCGACAGATACCGTTCGAGAAGACGATGCACCATCATGTCGGGATACCTACGGATAGGCGATGTAAAGTGCGTATAGTAATCAAAAGCCAATCCATAATGCCCCACATTATTTGTAGTGTACACAGCCTTGGCCATCGAACGTATGGCAAGTGTTGACAGGAAATTCTCCTCTCCCTTCCCCTTTACATCCGCAAGCATGCGGTTTATTGACTTATTAACCTCACGCGAATTACCATGTTCGCGCACTTTAAATCCGAATGTGCGCGCAATCTTTGACAAATCGGCAAGCTTTCCCGGATCCGGCATATCATGCACGCGGTACACAAACGCTTTAGGCTTCTTATGTCCCGCCGGTTTGCCTATAGCCGTAGCCACAGTCTTGTTGGCAAGCAACATGAATTCCTCGATAAGTTTGTTGGCATCCTTGGACTGCTTGAAATACACACTCACCGGATGTCCTGTCTCATCAATCTCAAATCGCACTTCGGCACGGTCAAATTCCACAGAGCCGTTATCATAGCGCTCCTTACGCAATATCTTAGCCAAACGGTCAAGTGTAAGTATTTCCTCAGCATAATCACCCGCACCGGTTTCTATCACCTGCTGAGCCTCCTCGTAGGTAAATCTACGGTTTGAACGTGTGACAGTGCGAACGATATCCGACGACAGCACTTCAGCCTTGTCATTCATTTTAAACACACATGAGAATGTGAGTTTATCCTCATCCGGACGCAACGAGCAGATTCCGTTTGACAGATGCTCGGGAAGCATCGGCACCACACGGTCTACAAGATACACGGAAGTAGCTCGTTTCTGAGCTTCCTTGTCGAGCAGACTGTCAGGCTGTACATAATGTGTCACATCAGCAATATGCACACCTATTTCATAAGTGCCGTCCGACAATTTACGTAAGGACAAGGCATCATCGAAATCCTTAGCGTCCTTAGGGTCGATTGTAAATGTGGTCACATCACGCATATCGCGACGTTGAGCCACTACTTCATCAGTAATTCCCGCACCTATACGCTCAGCTGCCGCATTCACATTCTCAGGATAACGGTAAGGCAATCCGAACTCAGCAAGTATGGCATGCATCTCCGTATTGTTTTCGCCTGTCTGACCAAGTATATCCACCACCTCTCCGATAGGATTCTTGGCTTCATCGGGCCATGATGTGATACGCACTATGGCTTTCTGCCCTGTTTTACCACCTTTAAGTTTTGCACGTGGAATTATAATATCCGTGGCAAGAAACTTGGAATCGGTCTGCAGATACGCATACTGGCGCATAACTTGCAACGTACCTATGAATGTCTGCTCCTTCTCCTCTACTATTTCTATCACTTCAGCTTCAGGCTCAACACCCTTGCGGCGCGCAGCTATGATGATACGCACTTTATCACCGTTGAGTGCATGCATGGAATTTCGTTCTGCCACGAATATTGACTCTCCATCCTCATCCGTCACCACGCTATTCTTACCATTGCTGCGACGCACAAAAGTTCCGGTGGTGACATTGCTGCGCTGCGGTGCCTTATATTTGCCGGGCGACACTTCTATAATATCGCCGTCAAACGCAAGTTCCGCCAAAATCAATGCTATGGCACGATGTGCCGTGGCATTGTCGGCACCGATGGCATGAGCCACCTGCTTATAATTAAAAGTATTATTTTTTTGTTGACTTATGTAATTCAACACCTCGGCATGCAAATCCTTTGCCGGAGCCTTACGCTTGGAGGTCTGTGGTTTCTTTGCCATAATATGTATCTCGAATTTATGGTTTGTTTATTCTTTACAACGCCTTTACGGCATTGATTGTTATGCAAAAAACGTGTCGGAAGTGACTATACATCACTGTGCCGGCACGTTTTTTCTATGTATTAGGTCATCGAAGCATCACACCGGCATGGTAGCCGGCATGATTAGGCATCGATATTGGCGTAGTTGGCGTTTTCCTCTATGAAATCGCGGCGCGGAGCCACATCCTCACCCATTAGCATGGAGAAGATACGGTCAGCTTCAGCGGCATCGCTAATATGCACCTGCTTGAGCAAACGGTGCTCGGGCGACATGGTGGTATCGCGCAACTCCTGTGCGCTCATCTCACCAAGACCTTTGTAACGTTGCACCTTGGTTTTCTCGCCGTACTTCAATATAAATTGTTGAACCTGTTGGTCAGTCCAGCAATATTCCTCAACCTTACCGCGCGTACACTTATACAACGGCGGTGTAGCCAAATACAAATATCCGTTTTCTATCACAGGACGCATGCGACGGAAGAAGAATGTCATCAACAGCGTGGCGATATGGCTACCGTCCACATCGGCATCGGTCATTATTATAATCTTGTGATAGGCAAGTTTGGAGATATTCACCTCTTTGGAGTCCTCCTCGGTTCCGATAGTGACACGCATGGCACGGAACAGACTGGTGATTTCCTGATTGTCGAATATCTTATGGTCCATAGCCTTCTCCACATTCAGAATCTTACCACGGAGCGGGAGTATAGCTTGGAACTGACGGTCGCGGCCCTGCTTGGCGGTACCACCTGCCGAATCACCTTCGACCAGGAACAACTCGCAATCCTCAGCCGTACGGCTTGAACAGTCAGCGAGCTTTCCGGGCAGCCCACCGCCACTCAACGGCGACTTACGCTGAATCTTCACACGGGCATTGTATGCCGCATGACGTGCCTGCGCAGCGAGAATCACCTTCTCCACAATAGTCTTCGCCTGACGTGGATGCTCCTCAAGATAGTAACGCAATGCCTCGCTCACGGCAGTCTGTACCGCACCTATCACTTCGTTATTGCCAAGTTTGGTTTTGGTTTGACCCTCAAACTGCGGCTCCATCACCTTTACCGAAACCACGGCGGTAAGACCCTCACGGAAGTCATCGCTCGCTACATCTATCTTCACCTTTTCAAGCATCTTATTGTCTTCGGCATACTTTTTAAGGGTCGAAGTCAAGCCACGACGGAAACCGGTGAGATGGGTACCACCCTCTATGGTGTTGATATTATTCACGAACGAGTACACATTCTCATTGTATGTGGTATTGTATGTCAACGCCACCTCCACAGGTATACCCTGACGTTCGGTATTGAGATGTATCACATCGTCGATAAGAGGTTCTTTATTGGAATCGATATATTCAACAAACTCACGCAAACCATCCTTGGAATAGAACACCTCGCCGCGCGGCTCACCGTTTTCGTTTACCTCACGCATATCCTTAAGGGTAAGGGTGATACCCGCATTTAGGAATGCGAGGTCACGCAAACGATTTGCCAGAGTGTTGTAATCATATACCGTAACAGTGAATATGCTCGAATCGGGCAGGAAGGTTATGGAAGTACCGGTATGGTCACTCTCACCTGCCACGACAAGTTCCGTGGTGGGTTTGCCACAGGAATATTCCTGCACGTAAGCCTTGCCATCGCGATGCACTTCAGCCCGTAAATAAGTGGAAAGCGCATTGACACACGACACACCTACACCGTGCAGACCACCTGACACCTTGTAAGAACCCTTGTCGAATTTACCGCCTGCATGAAGAACAGTAAGTACGACCTCAAGCGCACTTTTATGTTCTTTTTCATGCATATCCACAGGTATGCCGCGTCCGTTATCAACCACAGTGATTGAATTGTCGGCATTAATGGTCACATCTATATGAGTAGCATAACCGGCGAGAGCTTCGTCAATGGAGTTATCCACCACCTCATATACCAGATGGTGAAGACCTTTTACCGAAATATCGCCTATATACATGGCCGGACGCTTACGTACGGCCTCCAAACCTTCGAGCACCTGAATATTACTGGCGCTATATTCTTCTTCTTTTTCTGCCATTTAACTGACTTATTGATTGTCGTTAGTAAAACATTGCTTAAAGGCGCGTTACAACAGGGCAAAGCCACACCGCCAAAAAGCAAACAAAGTTACTAATTTTCCGTGGTATACGCAACACCGGCAACAAGCTTTTTCGTTAATTTTAACACGGATTCAGCACTATGACCGAAGCACGAAATCAAATATCCAAATGTGAAAAAATGCAAATTAAATACCCCAACTCTTGCATATCTAAAAAATACCCCTTACCTTTGCAACGCTTTTCAGAAATCGGGGTGTAGCTCAGTTGGTTAGAGTACGCGTCTGGGGGGCGTGAGGTCGCTAGTTCGAGTCTAGTCACCCCGACTGAATCAGAGAGTCTGTGAATATTCACAGACTCTCTTTTTTCTCCAAACTTTCCATCCCCGCGATGTGTTTAGAGTACATATTAACTCAACTATTCATTTAATATCTACTCTAACATTATGGAATGGCTACTTGATACTTTCCGCAACAACCCGTCCATACCCATATTCCTCACTATCGGGTTAGGTTTCTGGATTGGACAATTGAAGTATAAGACATTCTCACTCGGCACAGTAACATCGGTTTTACTCGTGGGTGTGCTCGTGGGACAACTTGACATTGAAATACCCGGCCCCATCAAAAACGTATTTTTTCTGATGTTCCTTTTTGCCATAGGATATAGCGTAGGGCCGCAATTCTTTCGTGCATTGCGTGGCTCGGGCATCAAACAGGTAATCTTCGCAGTAGTAGTGTGTGTACTATGCCTTGTCACAACCATTGCCATGGCAAAAATCATGGGCTACAACGTTGGCGAAACTATAGGATTGTTCTCCGGAGCACAAACTATTTCCGCAGTAATCGGCGTCGGTACCGACACAATGAGTGCGGTAGGCATGTCGGCAGCCGACAAAAAAGCCATGACCGATATCATTCCCGTTGCCTATGCCGTGACGTACGTATTCGGCACAATAGGTTCTGCATACCTGCTTGCCAACTTAGGTCCGTTAATGCTTGGTGGTCTCAAGAAAGTCAAAGCCGATACCGCTGCTCTTGAAAAAGAGATGAATGAAAGTTCCATTAAGGACGACCCGGCTTATATCACAGCCAATCGTCCGGTAGCATTCCGTGCCTATAAGGCAACATCCGACTTTTTCAAAACACCGCATTCCGTAGACGAAATCGAGAAGCATCTTGCCGGTCAAGGACGACGCCTATTCGTTGAACGCGTACGCACCGACGGTAACATTGTATCGCCAACCCCCTCCACCATCATCAATCAAGGCGATGAGGTGGTTCTCAGCGGTCGACGCGAGTTTATCGTAGAAGATGAAAGTTGGATAGGACCTGAAGTCAACGACGCCGAACTGCTTAATTTCCCGGCTGAGCAAATCAACGTGATGATTACAAAGAAGACTGTAGCCGGAATGACAGTAGATCAGCTCCGTGGACAGAAATACATGTACGGTATATCCATCAAAGCCATTGATCGTGGCGGCGTTGCCATTCCGGTATTGGCAAAGACCATGCTTGAACCGGGCGACACGCTCACCATCGTAGGATTACCCCAGGATGTCAACTCTGCAGCACCACAGATGGGCTACGTAGACCGTCCTACTACAAAGTCCAACCTTATACTTGTAGGACTTGGCATATTCATAGGCTGTATTATAGGCGTGCTATCGGTCAAGATAGGCAATGTTCCTGTAAGTTTGAGCACAAGTGGCGGAGCACTCATATCAGGACTCGTATGCGGATGGTTACGCTCCCGTCGCCCGTCATTCGGCGGCATCCCCAGTTCTTCGCTATGGCTCATGAACAACCTTGGTCTTAACATGTTTATCGCCGTAATAGGCATCACATCGGGGCCATCGTTTGTAAGCGGCATCGAACAGGTAGGCTTGTCCATGTTCCTTGTAGGCATCGTATGTACATCACTCCCCCTTATTCTCGGCGTGATTATAGGTGCCAAGATTTTCAAATTCCGTCCGGCTATAAATCTTGGATGCTGTGCAGGTAGCCGAACCACCACCGCTTCACTCGGAGCTATACAGGAAGCTATCGGCTCAACCCTTCCTGCCATGGGCTATACCGTAACATACGCCATCGGCAATACCTTATTAATCATGTGGGGCGTAGTACTCGTTCTCGTTATGGGTTAACTGTCACTTCCTAATATAATCAGATTTAATTTTTCTTTCCCTTTAAAACAACCGAATATACAATGAACAACCAAAATTCATCCGTAAATCCCGAAAATAAGGATTACGAACTGCGACTATCGAAAATGAGCCCGTTTGAAATCAAGAACGAACTTATAACCATGGCACAGGACGATGCACGCGAATCCACCGCCACGTTCCTCAATGCAGGTCGAGGCAACCCCAACTGGATTGCCACATATCCCCGCGAGGCCTTCTTCCTCCTTGGCAAATTCGGCATCAGCGAATGCCGTCGCGTTGCCGACAGCCCCATAGGCATAGCGGGTATCCCCTCAATAAAAGGAATTGCTGAACGCTTTAAAGAATTCCTGGATGAAAACAAGGATGAGAATGGGGCTGACCTTCTGCGCGGCACATTCGACTATCTGGTGACCAAACATGATTTTGACCCCGACACTCTCGCTCACGAATGGGCGGAAGCAGTGGTTGGTGACCAATACCCCACCCCCGACCGTATACTACGAAGCACCGAAATCCTTGTGCAAGACTACCTGCGTATAGCCATGGGCGGTAAGGACGATAAAACCGTCTATGATTTATTCGCCACCGAGGGCGGCACAGCCGGTATGTGTTATGCGTTTGACTCCATACAGGAGAACAAACTGATTCAGAAGGGCGACAAGATGGCTCTTATGGTGCCGGCATTCACACCCTATATTGAAATTCCGCAACTTGACAGATTTTCGTTTGATGTAATCAACATCAACGCCAACAAAGTACAGCACGATGGATATCACACTTGGCAATACCCACCCGAAGAAATCGATAAACTGCGCGACCCTTCCATCAAAGTTCTGTGCATCACCAACCCGAGCAATCCGCCATCCTACACACTCGCCCCTGAGGTTCTCGACCAACTCGTAGACGTGGTGAAAAACGACAACCCCAACCTGATGATTATCACCGATGACGTGTACGGTACATTCGTAAAGGATTTCCACTCACTGATGTACAAACTGCCGTACAACACCATGTGCGTATATTCATTCTCCAAATATTTCGGTGCTACAGGATGGCGTCTTGCCGTAATAGCTATACGTCAGAACAATGTATTTGACGACCTCATCGCCCGTCTACCCGAAGCCGACAAGAAAGACCTGCACAACCGCTACTCCTCTCTGTCGCTCGAACCCGATAAAATCAAATTTATCGACCGAATGGTAGCCGATAGCCGAATGGTGGCTTTGAATCACACTGCCGGTCTTTCCACCCCGCAGCAAATGCAGATGTCGCTATTCGCCGGATTCTCGCTACTCAACGACGGAAGCTATAAAACAACCATGATGAACACCATCAAGGACCGTCTTGAAGCCCTTTGGAGCACCACCGGTTTCACACTGCTTGTCGACCCGTTGCGCGCAGGCTACTACTCTGAAATCGACATTATGGTATGGGCAAAGAAATTCTATGGCGATGATTTTGCAAAATATCTGCAAGACAATTACGTACCTCTCGATTTCGTGATTCGCCTTGCCAACGAGACTGCCGTAGTATTGCTCAACGGCGATGGATTTGACGGTCCGGCGTGGTCTGTGAGAGCCTCACTTGCCAACCTCAACGAAGCCGATTACCTAAAAATAGGCACAGCTATCCGTAAGATTCTCGATGAGTACCATACCCGATACATGGCTCAGAAAAAATAAACTGCAAATACAATTTTTCAATTCTCTCTGAATCCCCCCGATGCCAAAATTCTGGCGCGGGGGGATTCCTCGTCATATGCCGTACCAAACATTTTAACGTTTGCGTTGTTAATATTGTCGTAAGCTTGGATATATACAGCTAATACTTGTGTTAATAATACATAATTGACAGCGTGTACTTCTGTATAATATCTACCTTTGAATCATAAAATCACATTCATCACCCAACAATCAATGAAATACATAAGCAAATTTCTGGTGATTCGTAAACGCACCGTATTGATATCCGCAGTCGTAATTCTGGCTGCCGTAGCCGTATATTTCGTAGCCAAACATTGGAACAAACCTGTCGAAGAACTTCCTGCGGTTGTAATCCAACCCGTCGTACAAGACGATGTGGAAATCTACGGAGAATACGTAGGTAGAGTCCGTGCGCAACAATTTGTAGAAGTACATGCCCGTGTCGAAGGATATTTGGAAAACATGCTTTTTGCCGAAGGAACTTACGTTGAAAAGGGTCAGACGCTATTCGTGATAAACCGTGGTCAATATAAGGCAAAAGCCGACAAAGCCGCCGCTCAGCTGAAGAAAGACGAAGCACAGGAACAACAGACTAAACGCCAACTCGAACGCATACGCCCACTATACGAACAGAATGCAGCCAGCCGGCTTGACCTTGACAACGCCATAGCCGCCTACGAGACGGCAAAAGCAGCCGTTGCCATGAGCAAAGCCGACCTCGCACAGGCGGAATTGGAATTAGGCTACACCACTGTGAAATCACCACTGTCAGGACAAATTAGCGAACGTCACGTCGATGTGGGCACATTGGTGGGACCCGGTCGTAAATCGCTGCTTGCCACCATTGTAAAAAGCGATACCGTATTAGTTGACTTCAGCATGACCTCTCTTGACTACCTGAAAAGCAAGGAGCGAAAAGTCGATATCGGGCAAAAGGACGCCAACCGCTCTTGGCAGCCCAACGTAACCATTACGCTTGCCGACAATACTATATACCCATTCAAAGGGCTTGTTGACTTCGCTGAACCTCAAGTTGACCCACGCACAGGTACATTCTCAGTACGCGCCGAGATGCCTAATCCCGACAGGGTATTATTGCCCGGACAGTTCACCAAGGTAAAACTTCTGCTTGATGTTCGCGAGAAAGCCACAGTAGCACCTTTGAAATCGGTTATAATTGAAAAAGGTGGAGCCTACATCTATGTTATGCGCCGCGATTCTACCGTAGAGAAACGATTTATCGAACTCGGACCGGAGTTCAACAACAATGTAGTGGTGGAGCGCGGATTAGTCGCCGGTGAAAATATCGTTACCGAAGGTTACCACAAGCTCGTACCAGGCATGAAAGTCCGTGTGACCGATGCCATAAAAAATCCCGAGCCCAATGAATCATCTGACGAAACCGCGACCATACAAACACAGCCACAAACCAAGCAATGAAAGTAACATTTTTCATAGACCGCCCGGTATTTTCAGCGGTAATATCCATACTTATTATTATAATCGGGGTTATCGGATTGTCGATGCTTCCCGTCGACCAATATCCGCAGATAACCCCTCCGGTAGTTAAAATCAGCGCCTCATAC
Organism: uncultured Muribaculaceae bacterium; assembly: GCA_910577465.1. Lineage (GTDB taxonomy): Bacteria > Bacteroidota > Bacteroidia > Bacteroidales > Muribaculaceae > Paramuribaculum. The sequence goes on from CAJTMM010000001.1 coordinate 58,747, forward strand.
CCAGGAGCGAGTGCGCTCACCGTTTCCCAGGCTGTGGCAACTCCTATCGAACAGGAACTCAACGGCACACCCGGCATGCTCTACATGGAATCCACAAGCTCCAACTCCGGTGGATTCTCGGCTACTGTAACATTTGACATCTCGTCGAGTGCCGACCTTGCTGCTGTCGAGATACAGAATCGTGTAAAACTTGCGGAATCGCGTCTGCCGGCTGAAGTGATTCAGAATGGCATATCCGTTGAAAAACAAGCTCCGAGCCAATTACTAACGCTCTGCCTTACATCCACCGACCCTAAATTTGACGAAATATACCTGAGCAATTTCGCCACGCTCAATGTTCTTGACCTACTTAGGCGCATCCCGGGGGTGGGACGCGTATCCAACATCGGTAGCCGTTATTATGCCATGCAGATATGGGTACAACCGGACAAGCTTGCCAACCTCGGACTTACTGTAGCCGATATACAAAAAGCGCTCAAAGACCAAAACCGTGAATCGGCAGCAGGCGTTCTCGGACAGCAACCTGTGGAAGGGCTCGATATCACCATTCCTATAACCACACGCGGACGTCTGTCGTCGGTAAGTGAATTTGAGGATGTAGTGGTACGCGCCAATACCGACGGTTCTCTTATACGCCTTCGCGACGTGGCACGAATATCGCTCGAAGCTCAAAGCTACAATACCGAAAGTGCCATAAATGGTGAAAATGCAGCCGTTCTCGCCATATACATGCTACCCGGAGCCAACGCCATGGAAGTAGCCCGCGAGGTAAAAAAGGCAATGGAGGAAATCAGCTCCAACTTTCCTGAAGGCATGAGCTACAACATTCCATTCGACATGACCACTTATATTTCCGAATCAATTCACGAAGTGTATAAAACACTTTTCGAAGCCTTGATTCTGGTAATTATAGTAGTGTATCTGTCACTGCAGAGCTGGCGTGCAACACTGATTCCACTTGTAGCCGTACCCATATCGCTGATAGGTACATTCGGCTTCATGCTCATGTTCGGTTTTTCCATAAATATGCTCACTCTACTCGGATTGGTACTCGCTATAGGTATAGTGGTCGACGATGCCATAGTGGTGGTAGAGAATGTGGAACGCATCATGCATGAGGAGCACCTTTCACCATACGAAGCCACAAAGAAAGCTATGGAGAGCCTTACAAGCGCCATCATAGCCACATCACTCGTACTTGCAGCTGCGTTTGTACCGGTAAGTTTTCTTGGAGGAATCACCGGACAGCTTTACCGCCAGTTTTCGGTAACGATAGTAGTCTCTGTCCTGTTATCAGCTATTGTTGCACTGACCCTGAGTCCGGTCATGTGTTCGCTGATTCTCAGACCTGTAGATCAAGACAAGAAGAAAAACATCATATTCCGTAAAATAAATGAATGGCTTGCCGCCGGTAACTTGAAATACATTGATATCATACGCAAGGCAATAAATGCCAAACGTCGCATAATCATAGCGTTTTGTGTGATGATAGGTGGCATATTCATTATCGGCAAACTCATGCCGAGCAGCTTCCTTCCGGTTGAGGACCAAGGTTATTTCAAAGTAGAGCTTGAGTTGCCGGAAGGAGCCACCCTGGACCGCACACGCATAGTCACCGAAAGAGCCGTAAGCTATCTCATGGCAAACCCGGCTGTGGATTACGTACAGAGTGTTGCCGGCAGCAGTTCACGTGTAGGAAGCAGCCAAGCGCGTTCTGAATTGACGGTCATTCTAAAGCAGTGGGGCGAACGCGACGGACAGACAGTCGAAAGCATAATGTCGCAGGTCAAAAAAGACATGGCGGATTATCCCGAATGCAAGATATATCTGTCGACACCGCCTGTCATACCCGGACTCGGAAGTTCCGGCGGCTTTGAGTTGCAACTTGAGGCCCGTGGCGACGCTACGCTTGACAACCTCACTGCCGCAGCAGACACACTCATGTACTATGCGTCACGACATAAGGAAATAACCGGACTGTCATCTTCGCTGCAATACGAGATACCACAATTGTATTTCGATGTGGACCGCGACAAAGTAAAATTTGCCGGAGTGCCGATGGCAGACGTATTCTCGACCATGAAAGCATATACCGGAGCTGTGTATGTCAACGACTTCAATATGTTCAACCGAGTGTACCGCGTGTACCTTCAAGCCGAAGCTCCTTACCGAGAACATAAGGAAAGTATCAATCTCTTCTTTGTGCGCGGTGCCGACGGTACCATGATTCCGCTTACATCGCTCGGTACCACCTCTTACACCACAGGACCGGGAAGCATACGGCGGTTCAATATGTTCAACAGCGCGGTGATTCGCGGAGAAGCGGCACGCGGCTATAGCTCCGGACAAGCCATGGAAATCATGGAGGAGATAGCATCCGAACATCTGCCTGACAATATCGGAGTCGAATGGAGCGGGCTATCCTATCAAGAGAAAAAAGCCGGTGGACAAACTGCCGTGGTGCTATTGTTGGTATTCACGTTTGTGTTCCTGTTCCTGGCTGCCCTATACGAAAGTTGGACAGTTCCGGCGGCAGTACTGCTGTCCCTGCCTGTCGCTGCTTTGGGTGCATATCTTGGAGAATGGTTATGCGGATTGGAGAATGATGTCTACTTCCAGGTCGGTCTTGTAATGCTGGTGGGAATGGCTGCCAAGAACGGTATCCTCATCGTGGAATTTGCCAAAGAACAAACCGCCAAGGGCGTCGATGCCTTACACGCAGCCTTACACGCCTCAAGCCTTCGTTTCCGACCCATACTCATGACATCGCTCGCCTTTATCCTCGGCATGTTGCCAATGGTTCTTGCATCAGGAGCAGCTTCGGCAAGCCGTCGAGCCATTGGCACAGGCGTATTCTTCGGCATGATATTCGCCGTAACATTAGGCATTGTACTTGTGCCATTCTTTTACGTATTGATAATCCGTGGTGTGGCAAAATTCCGTCGCAATAGCCACATGCCAAACAAATCCACACAATCATGAAGCCAATTGTAGCCATAATAATCGCTGCCACTGCCCTATCGCTTGGGTCATGTAAACTCGGTCAGAAATATGTGAAGCCATCCAACACCGGTATGCCTACAGCGTTTGACCCCACCGTTCAGACCGATACGATATCCATAGCTGACCTGAAATGGCAGGAAGTCTATTCCGATTCAATACTTCAATCACTCATTGAAAAGACACTGGCAAATAACAAAGACCTTCTTGCCGCTGATGCCAGAATCAAGGAACTTGCCGCACAAAGCCGTGTGGCTAAAGCCGACTTATTTCCCTCCATTACAGGAAACGCTTACACCCAGAAGGAAGCCCTGAATTATGGAGGCGACGGATTCTCAAACGATCCCGAGATAGGAATAAAACTGTCGATAGGTTGGGAAGCCGACCTCTGGGGAAATCTACGATGGGCAAAAGACCGAAGCATTGCCCAGTTATTGGGGAGCATAGAAGCTCAACGAGCCTTAAAAATAAGTCTTATAGCCCAAGTGGCACAAGCTTATTTTGAATTGGTAGCGCTCGACCATGAATATAACATCGTAAGCCGCACGCTTCAAGCCCGCAAAGAGGGAGTACGCATAGCCAAACTACGTTTTGAGGGCGGACTTACTGCTGAGACATCCTATCTTCAAGCCCAGGTAGAATATGCACGTACCGCCACATACCTTCCGGTTCTCGAACGCAACATTGCGCTCAAAGAGAATCAGATTTCATTACTTACAGGCTCTTACCCGGATCACATCGAACGAGCTGAATTCAAAGCCGACGTACCATTACCCGAGACGCTTCCGGTAGGATTACCATCAGCCTTGCTCGAAAAACGTCCCGATATTCGCCAGGCAGAACAACAGCTCATCGCCGCCAACGCTGAGGTAGGAATTGCCTATACCAATCGGTTTCCCCGGCTTACGCTGACTGCTCAAGGTGGATTGGAGAGCGAGGAATTTGCCAATTTTCTCAAATCGCCCATGTACTTCCTTAGTGCAGGACTTATAGGTCCGGTATTCGACATGGGACGCCGACAAGCGGCATATCGCGCCAAACAAGCGGCTTACGAACAAGCGAATTTACAATACGAGAAGACTGTACTCCAAGCCTTCACTGATGTAAAAAATGCAATAGTCACATTCAAAAAAGTTGAGGACATATATACAAAATGGCGCGAACTCGAACAGTCAGCCAAAGCAACCATGGACCTTGCCCAGCTGCAATACATAAATGGTGTGATAAGCTATATCAATGTTCTTGACGCCCAACGTAGTTATTTCGATGCACAGATAGGTCTGAGCAACGCTATACGCGACAAGCGCCTGTGCCTTGTCCAACTTTACAAATCACTTGGCGGTGGCTGGTAACTAATGAAGCTGGATATCAGCAAGGTCCGAAGGTTTTAACAATTCTTTGTCCTTATAGGCTAATCTATCAAGTACCCCACTGCGTTATAGCTTAGAACATATCCTCAAGCTATGACTGACAGCAACACCATATTCACGCGACTGCTTTCGGAACTGGACGTAAAGCACACTCACGCATTCAGCAACAACCAGTTCCTGTCCATGCCGTTTCAGTCACTTTTTGGTCTGGAGAAACTCCTCAAGGAGTACGGCATAGATAGCTGCTGCTTCAAAGTAAAATCCAATGAACAACTCACCTCCCTCCCCACTCCGTATCTAACCCAAATCAACGATGGAATCAAGATGGTGAACGGATTTTCTTCTGATTCAGTTTCCTTAAGTGACGGCAATGGCATTACAACAATATCTCTTAGGGATTTTAATAACGGATGTACCGGCATTGTTATGGGGGTCTACCCCACAGAATCCGCTATTGAACCCAACTATACAGCCCACCGCATCACAGAGATAGGCACTGCTGTAAAGAGATGGCTGCTTCCGGGAATCCTGTCACTGCTATTCCTATACTTTTTTATAACCCGTGGTCTTTACAGTCAAATCCATACCGTATTATTAACAGTCATAGACTGCCTGGGACTTTACTTTTCATATTTGCTGATTCTCAAACAGCTGCGCATCCACACCCGCGCCGCCGACCGTGTATGTGGAATTATCCAGAAAGAGGGATGCAATAAGGTACTGAACACTGATGCATCAAGTTTCTTCGGATTGTTCCACTGGTGCGAGGTAGGATTTGCATATTTCAGCGTCAGCCTGCTCATAATGCTCATCTTCCCCGGACATATACCGCAATTAGCTCTTATAAATGTATGCTGCTTGCCATTTACCTTTTGGAGTATATGGTACCAGCATTTCAAAGCCAAGGCTTGGTGCACGCTATGTGTAAGCATACAAGGGTTGCTGTGGTTGCAATTTCTCTGTTACCTGACAGGTGGAGTTTACCAATATGCCTTACCATTGACATGGGGAATATTAATAACAGGATGCTGCTATATAGTAGCCTTACTGCTGCTCAACAGATTTCTTCCCCAACCCAAAGATGAAGATTCAGAACCATAATCCCTCCTGCGAATCATGAAAAAGATACCAAAGACCATACCTGAAGGCAGCTCCATATTGTCGGCTTACGAAATGGAGCACATACATCTCGTCTCCGGACAACAGTCACAGTCCACGTCCAGTAATGCCAATGTCAGACCATAAAAGTCTCATCAGCAATTTCCATAAGCGGTTTGTCCGATTTGTTGTCAGAATACACCGTGACGTAGCAACCGTTCAACTCCGGTTCCAATTCCCTCAGTCTCTTTAGCTTTTCGACTCCCTTGCAGTTCGCTGATGCCAATTCACCGGTCAGCACACCGTCGCGTACCTCAACCCTCGTCGACAGCACTTTTACCCCGGGGAACTTACGCGCCCATGGTTCTATCCATTCCTCTACGCTTGCCGATATTATATACACTGTATCACCCCGCCGCACACTTTCCATAAATGCCGCGAATATATCCTGCCGCAAATTGCCATCAATAATTGCCGAAAATTCCTCTCCTGATTTTTTGAATGACGCATACGGCATTCCACGATATAATCGGCGGAAAAGATGCATTTTAGCATCCGTTCCATCAATCAATCCCAGTTTCCATGCACACAATCTCATGGCACAAGCAGCCAATGCCTGAATAAAACGCAGTTTCCCCACAGCTTCCACTGCAAATTTAGGGAAACTGTCACACGCTATCAGCGTACCGTCGAAATCAAACAGCGTAACACGACGCTTACCTTTATCATGCATCTTTCAAAAATATATTATAACCACAAATGAAATCAACCATCCGGCAGCGCACAACAACAACGGATAATCGGTGAGCATCAGCCGAACCGGATTATCCCCTGCGCCATCCACGATAGCAAGTTGCAGATACCGCAGCAATCCAAACAACACAAACACCGAGGTACCATACACATAGGGAGAACCTAAACGTGCGGTAACATCAGGCGTAACAGTATAAATCATGTAGCAGACAATGGTAGCGGTTGCCAATATTCCAAGCACTGCATTGACAAATGCCAACGTATATGATTGTGTGCTGCGGCGTCCGGAATGACCCGCCACACTCTCACGAAGCACCACATCACTGCGTCGTTTTGCCATCGTTAAGAACATCGTGAATAGAAACGTGACAAGCACTATCCACGGTGACAGGACTACTCCACAGGCAACACCTCCGATAAACAGACGCAGCACATATCCGGATGATACGATGAATACATCGAGTACCGCCACCTGCTTCAACCGCAAACAATAAGCGATATTCAGCAGCATATACGCGGCAACTATTGTTACAGCGTATGTACGACAGTATTCCATTCCCCAAAAGGCTATAACCAATGCACCAATTCCACATATCACCCCTATGGTAAGAGCCGACGATACCGAAACACGTCCGGAAGCCACCGGTCGGTTACACCTATGCGGATGTTTTCTATCGCTTTCGCGGTCCATGACATCGTTCAGACAATATACGGCACCCGAAGCAAGGCAAAAACAGCAAAATGCTACTATGCAACGTAGCCATATCACGGCATCGGACATTACCGCTCCGAAAAACGGCGGCATGAATACCACCAGGTTCTTAACCCATTGTTGAGGACGCAGCAACGATATAATTGGAATCATAATTAAAGTCTTATTATTGTAAATCAACAAAATGAAAATCTTTGCTAAGATGCCGTTCAGGGTGCATACCGAAAATACGGCAACGCTTAGCAAACTCGGCATACTGTCCTTGAGTTACATCCACCATAGGATATACCCATGGTGACTTATCGCCGAAAAATATCAACGAGGTTTCACTCAGACTATCCACACCGACCTCTTGGACACTGATACCACGTTCCTCAAAATGACGGCGGCACTCAAGAGTGAGATTAGCCACTCGCGCACCATCATCCCGTGTGAACTCATACAGCATCTGTCGTCTCACTGAAAGAGTAGCACTCCCCTTTGCCGCACGGAACCCGACGCCCGCCATGGTAAGAACAACGCATACTATTATTCCTGAACGCGCATACTTGCTCCATCTCGACCGGGAATAGCATGTGGCAAACACTGCTATGGGCACCAACAGCCAAAGTTGACAAATGTAACGTGCCCACCACGATTGCTCATAAAAGAAACAACTCGCCAAGACAAATCCGCCAATGGAATAAATAGCCATGGGAACCTTTCGCCACATGAATATAGCTACCGCAGCCACTATTGCAAGCAGCAACGGCATCAGCGCACCGAAGCCACCGGCAAATTCAGCATAATACGGCACCCTCGGCGTAAGCAATGAGCTGAGAAAATTGTACACCCTGCCATGTTCCCGAAATATTTCAGGAGTAAGTCCGGTCATAATGTCTATGGCACCATCCCCCAACAAAGGATAAAGCGGATGTCCCGCCATTAAACAATTCGTAACATAAGGATGGTACCCAAGCAGTAGTGCCCCTGATACCAAAGCTGCGACAGCAATGACGAATATGGTTCTCAACAATCTCCAATCCTTATGCCACATAAGCCACAGCATAAAAACCGCCACGGCAACACCTTCTTCAAAGAAAGCGGTGAACTTCGTCCCTATAGCAAGGATTATAACAGCAAAAAGTATGCCATACCAAACAGTGCGTCGATTCCTGTCGGACCGACATATCGACACTGCCGAGATTATGGTAATCAAAAGATAATAGTACTTTGCAAAATCATTGTAATAGGTGATGGATTGCGCCATACCTACAGGATTGGCAACAGCAATTACAGTAAGCCACAACCGGCATTTAACCGACAGCCGGACTCCACTACGACACAAGAAATCATATACCAAGAATGCTGAAGACAGTATTAATATGAAGTTCACACTTTTACCGCTCTCAATGTATCCTGTAGCCGCAGCTACCGATGCAGCAGACATCTCTAATGATTTGGCATAATGCCATACCCACGGGTCGTAATAAATATCCCATATTTTTGTCGGATGATATGGATTCCATCCGTAAAGCAACAATGCCACAACCTTCTGATGATACACATTTCCATCCCACGACGCATCCTCCATGAATGTGCATATCACCGATACTAAAGCTACGATACCCAATGCTGAAGCAATGTCAAGTAACGCATGCTTGTCCCTATCGATACCACATACTATCAATGCCGACAACAATATGGCAGAAGGATAAATCCATCCGCCTACCGCCCCTCCGCACAAAAGCACCACGGCAGTAAGAGTATATGCCGTGGCAATCAAGCTTAACAAAAACACGCCTATGCAGAACGGGCGCGACCACCCGCGCACTATCTGTCCGGTATTTGGTATCATTATGCAAAAATCGGTATAATTTCCATCATATCAAAACCACACACATATTCTTCGCACAACATGTGCATAAAAATATCTAAATCAAGTTAGCAAAAGTATCGGTGTATATGTAATCAGACCTAAAATTAGTAATTTTGCAAGTCATGTCAACACGAAATCAGAATATCATCATAAAAGGCGCCCGCGTCAACAATCTAAAGAATGTGGACGTGGAGATTCCGCGCAATGAACTTGTAGTTATCACCGGGCTCTCAGGCTCAGGTAAATCATCGCTTGCTTTCGATACACTTTATGCCGAGGGACAACGCCGGTATGTGGAAAGTCTCAGTGCCTATGCCCGTCAATTCCTCGGCAAAATGGCAAAACCCGAATGCGATTTCATAAAAGGATTGCCACCGGCGATTGCCATTGAGCAGAAAGTAAACACGCGCAACCCACGAAGCACCGTGGGCACATCCACCGAGATTTATGATTACCTGCGACTACTTTTCGGCCGCATCGGCATTACATATTCACCGGTAAGCGGTGAACCTGTAAAAAAACACTCTGTGGAAGATGTGATTTCGACAGCACTCACATATCCGGATGGTACACGTGTGGCAATAGTAGCCCCCATATCTATACCTGAAAACCGTAAATTTTCCACCCAACTCGAAATATTTCTCAAGGAAGGCTACACCCGTTTAGTCAAGGATGGCAACTTCATAAACATCACAGACATCACTGAAAGCGGCAATATCCCGGAATCTGCCGATGGATATGACCTGCTTATTGACCGTCTTGCAGTAGCTCATGAGGGTGATGAGTTGAGTCGTCTTGCCGACTCCGCCGAAACTGCGTTTTTTGAAGGTCATGACCGGGCATCCATGCTGGTATGGGACACAGATGGAATACATCGACATGATTACTCCACACGTTTCGAAGCCGACGGCATCACATTCACCGAACCGTCGGAACAGATGTTCAATTTCAACAACCCTTACGGCGCATGTCCACGATGTGAAGGATTCGGACAAACCATCGGCATAGATGAGCGTCTTGTCATCCCGGATCCATCGCTATCGGTGTATGAGGATGCAGTAGTGTGCTGGCGCGGAGAAAAAATGAGCGAGTGGAAACGTGAATTCATACACATAGCACCACAAATTGGATTTCCCATCCACAAACCCTATGCTGAACTCACACAGGAGCAGAAGGATGCGTTATGGCACGGAAACGCCATGTTCACGGGTATTGACGGCTTCTTCAAGATGGTAGAGGAAAACCTATATAAAATCCAATACCGCGTGATGCTTGCACGATACCGAGGCAAGACACTGTGCCCTGACTGCCATGGAACCCGCCTGCGCAAAGACGCATCCTATGTAAAGATTGGCGGGAAGAATATCTCCCAACTGGTAAGAATGCCGATATCCGAGCTCACACACTTTTTCGACAATCTAACGCTTACCGAAACACAGCAAGCAATTGCCGGACGGTTATTGGTAGAAATTCGCAACCGCTTGTCATTTCTATCGGATGTAGGGTTGGGATACCTCACACTTGACCGACTGTCTTCAACATTGTCGGGCGGAGAGAGTCAACGTATCAACCTTGCCACCTCACTTGGAAGTAGTCTCGTAGGCTCATTGTACATACTCGACGAGCCAAGCATAGGTTTACACTCACGCGATACCGAACGTCTTATAGGAGTGTTACGTAAACTTCAAGGTATAGGCAACACAGTAGTCGTAGTGGAACATGATGAAGAAATCATGCGTGCCGCCGACTACCTTATCGACGTTGGTCCGGAAGCCGGACGCCATGGTGGAGAGATAATATACCAGGGACCGGTTGACAAACTCAAGAAAGCCACTGACAGTTACACCGTGCGTTACCTCAACGGTGAAATGAAAATTGACACCCCGGCGCACCGCAGGAAGTGGCGCAACTACATAGAGGTGAAAGGAGCCAGACAGCACAATCTAAAAAACATTGACGTTCGTTTCCCGCTCGAAGCTCTTACCGTTGTAACCGGAGTGAGCGGTTCGGGGAAATCGACACTCGTACGCGATATCCTTTATCGCGGATTACTGCGACATTTCGGAGAACCGGGTGATGCACCGGGATTGCACACAGCTTTGAAAGGCGACCTCGCATCCATATCCGCCGTGGAATTTGTCGACCAGAACCCCATAGGTAAGTCAACGCGAAGCAACCCCGCCACCTACCTCAAGGCATATGATGAGATACGCCGGCTGTTTGCCGACCAACAGGGAGCCAAACAGATGGGATTCGGCCCGGGATATTTTTCGTTTAACGCCGAAGGAGGTCGATGCGAGGAATGCAAGGGAGAAGGCACCATAACCATAGAGATGCAATTCATGGCTGATATAACAATCCCTTGTGAGGAATGCCATGGACAGCGGTTCAAACGCGATGTTCTCGATATCCAATATCGTGGCAAGAACATAAACGATGTACTGAACATGACCATAAACGAAGCCATCGAATTCTTCGGGGCATCTGACGGCACCACTGAGAAAAAGATAGTGCGCCGTCTTACTCCGCTTAAAGATGTGGGGCTTGGATACATAAAACTCGGTCAAAGTTCATCAACACTTTCAGGCGGTGAGAACCAACGCGTGAAACTTGCCTACTATCTGGCTATGGACAAGCCCAAACCAACGATGTTCATATTTGACGAACCTACCACCGGCTTGCATTTCCATGACATCCGGACACTCATGTCTTCGTTCGACAGACTCATTGCACTCGGTCACACCGTGATAATAATCGAGCACAACCTTGATGTCGTTAAATGTGCCGACCATGTAATAGATATCGGACCTGAAGGAGGCGATGCAGGGGGTATGGTAGTAGCCACCGGTACCCCGGAGAAGATTGCGGAGTGTACAGAATCCTATACCGGAAAATTCCTCAAAGAGAAGCTCGCATAATCCGCCGGCAATCAAACATGGTTATTGGTACCTATCTCTGACCGTCTTCACTGATAAACGAATCCTTGAACCCAAGGAAATAAAGCAGTCCGTCAAGACCGATTGTAGATAGCGATTGGTCGGCATTGGCTTTTACCTTGGGCTTGGCATGGAACGCAATGCCAAGTCCGGCAGCAGCCAACATAGGCAAATCATTTGCGCCATCGCCCACAGCGATAGTCTGCTTGATATTGAGATTCTCTACCTGGGCAATAAGTCTCAGCAGTTCGGCTTTGCGCTTACCGTCGACAATTTCGCCCACATACCGACCGGTAAGCTTGCCATCCACTATCTCCAGGTCATTGGCATATACATAGTCAAATCCGAACTTCTGCTTCAGGTAATTACCGAAATATGTAAATCCACCCGACAATATAGCCGTTTTGTAACCCGTGCGTTTCAGCACAGTCATCATTCGGTCGACGCCTTCTGTTATTGGCAGATTTTCAGCGATATCACGCATCACACTTTCATCCAATCCCTTGAGCAACGCCACCCGCTCAGTGAAACTTTCGCAGAAATCAATCTCGCCGCGCATGGCACGCTCGGTTATAGCACGCACTTGGTCGCCCACGCCTGCCCGTTCGGCAAGCTCATCTATCACCTCTGTACCTATCAGTGTGGAATCCATATCGAAACATACCAAACGACGGCAACGGCGGTACATAGTATCCTCTTGCAGCGAAATATCCACATCCTCCTGCGCGGCAATCTGCATGAACCGTTGTTGCATCTCGCTATGGTCAGTAGGATTACCACGTACCGAAAATTCCACACATGACTTACGCAATGACTTTTCCTGAGCTGCAAGCGGCATACGTCCGGTCAGACGCTGTATGCCATCTATATTAAGTTTCTGGTCGGCAATAACCTTGCTCACCAATGCTATATGCCGGGCAGTAAGTTTACGGCCAAGAATGGTTATAATCCACCTGTTTTTACCCTGCATTCCCACCCACTCATTATAGTCGGACTCCTCAACCGGCGAAAAACGAACTTTCACATTCATTTCATAACCCTTGAAAAGCAAATCTTTCATTATGTCACCTGACACACTGCTATCGGTCTTTATCAGCAAACCCAGCGTAAGGTTGTGATGTATGTCTGCCTGACCGATATCCAATATCTGGGCGTCATAAGTAGCAAGAATTTCTGAAAGTGCCGCCGTCACACCGGGGCGGTCATAACCGGTGATATTTATCATTATAAGCTCCACTTTGGGCTGCTGAGATTTCAAAAGTGACATATTACCTGAATATTTGGATTTGTATATAATTAGCATTGAATTTAATCGGTATGGTAATCTATCATACCATAAATCGGATTCTGCATTATCGACCCGATGGTGATACCTGTCTGGAGGGCTGCTTCCCGAAGTTTTTCGGCAAACACCATTGCTACAGATCCAACAAAATGCACAGCCATACTGCGATATCCGGGATACGAAGCAACATTACGCTGAAAGAATCTTACAAACTCATCAACCAGTAACGCATGGACATGAGCGTCAGCCTTGTTATCTGCTAAGAAAGGCACAAATGACGCCATAAACCTATTGGGTTCAGGACAGCGATACACCCGATTTATTATTTCTGCCGGAGTGAGGGAATACCGACTCATAAAAGCATCGCAGATGTCCGGTGGAAGCTGACTCTTCAAGACATCGCCTATAAAACGTCGTCCTAATACGGCTCCGGATCCTTCGTCACCCAATATATATCCCAACGGCGAGACATTTGACAAAATACGCTCACCATCGTAAAGACAACTGTTAGAACCTGTCCCCAATATACATGCAATCCCCGCATTGTGCTTACATAAGGCTCGTGCAGCTCCAAGCATGTCAGATGCAACCTCTGCATGCGACGCTCCACATACCTCCATTAGAGTCTTGCTTACCACGGGACATACATGTGGTAAACATCCGGCACCATAGAAGAAAATTTCATCCGGAATCTCATCTGCCAATTGCGGCAAAAGTTCCACCGCCAACCTTTCGCGCAATTGCTCAGGAGTCAGCATAAGTGCGTTAATACCGGGTGTGACGAAAAGCCTTGGCTCAACTAACCCGTCGACTACCGCCCATTGGGTCTTTGTACTTCCGCTATCTGCTATGAGTATCATACTACAATGTTTTACAATCTAACGTGACAATGTTCCGTCAACTGATATTTTCAATGGGGAATCAGGAAAATCAAGCATGGACAATCGGCGAATCTGCCGGATTACGGCACCTGTCTTATCCTCCCTTGGACCTACACCGCGACTCTGCACAAACGGATATATCTTACCGCCGGTAAAGCGTCCTGAATCATCGACCTTGACGGTCACCAACGGAGCATGACCATTTATGCCCTTGAGATTAACCCTATAAGGAGTACAGAAATTGCCGAGACTGTACATTATAAGCCTATCCCGGTAAATTTCCATAGCGCGTGTCACATGGGGTCCATGCCCAAACACCACATCCGCACCGGCGTCAATGGCAGCATGGGCAAATTTTTCCACATCACCGCGTTTCTCGCCAAAACACGCCTCCATAGTATGCGGCACACGGGTGTATTTAGCTCCCTCACCCCCGCCATGAAATGACACCAATACTATATCCGCACTATCCTTAAGCTCATTTATCACACGGCGTACCTCTTCCATATCCATGATATTCAAGGTGCCGCGATTATGGGCAAATGCCGCAAAGCCTATTCTTTTCCCGGCACGCTCTATTATAACCGATGGTGCTGATGAGCGCATACCCGCATAAGATATTCCGGCATCACGCAGATTTTTCATGGTCAAGTCAATGCCTTCTTTACCAAAATCATTGACATGATTATTGGCTATGCTCACCAAATCCACACCCGAATTAACAAGATTTGTCAGATAACGCGAAGGTGTACGGAATATATAACACAGTGTGGAATCCTTACATTCCTTTGGCTTACCACCTTCATCAAACACCGTACCTTCGAGATTAATAGCAGCCACATCAGCTGTCCTCAATAGCGAATCCACATCTTTCAACAAATATCTGCCGTCATGAACAGGGAGATATTTCCCGCGCGACGATTCGGGATAGTCTGTACCCATCATCACATCACCGGTCAAGGCAAAAGTGAAATCCCTGCCCTGCACCGTCTCTATCATAAAAGACATAAGCGCCATCAACGCCACCATTGCAATACGTCCCATACGCTAAACCAAAAATATAATCCGGCAACAAGACATGACGCCTTATCACCAATTACACAATATGGGCTTAAAGGTATTGATAATTTTTGGATTTAAAGCAACTCGGATCAATTATTGGCACCATACATCCAATTCAACCGGATTTTATAATCCCGCCAACTCGCTAATTCTGCGCAACGGCTTCCGACAAATCCAGTTCAGTACCCAAAATACGACGTGCGCCGATAAAATTACGCTGATAGTAACCTCCATCAGGAAATGTCTGGTACGTCACACCCTTCTTAACAGATGCATGTATAAATTTGCAAGTTTGGGTTGAGGAATCCACCGACACTACCATAGCCACATGCCCCACATTACCCCTGCCACTGCTGCGGCTACTGAAGAACAGCAAGTCTCCGGGGCGCAAATTCTCTACACCAACGTGCTCTCCCTGAAGAAACTGCTCGCGGGATGTGCGGTCAAGATTAATACCGAAATTACGGTAAACATACCCTGTAAATCCGGAACAATCAAATGCCCGTGGTCCCATAGCTCCAAGACGATATCGGGTACCTAAAAATCGCTTTGCATAATTAATCATCTTATCGGCAACCGATGACAATACCTCACGTACCGGTACAGCATGCTCCATGCCGAAGAACGGTGAATGCTTGCGTGCTTCCTCCATTGCCTTAGCCATGACCGAAACCTTATCGGCAGAAGCCCTTTCAACCGCCTCATCGGCAATCATTGCATGACGCGCAGGCAACCGAAATGGCACCTCAGCAATAGCCGGATGCGACAAAATGCCACACAATGACAGAAATAAGATTACTTTTTTCAAGACCATAGCAAAATCAATTCTTAAAAAGGCTTTCACGCAAACAAACTACGCCTTTAATATTGACTATGCAAAGTTATGGCTTTTTCATCAGCAAAACAAATCACAATCCACTACACATCAATACATTTTGCAATTTTAAACATTTACTGCAACCTTCAAAACATTATTTAGCAAAATGCACATCCGTTAAAAATATGCGCAATACAACTGATTAAAATACATATATTAACCTTCGTTAACACCACAACTATCATCACCACGTGCTTCTGATAACATTTCCTGCATTTCTCTAAGCATACCGCGCATTCTCATATCTGAAATCATACCAATCACACCTCCCAATATTGCTCCTACAACACCCCCAATGAGCATATATTCACTGATACCATAAAAGAAATAAAACATCATTGCCATTACACACACAGCCATTGGAATACCTAACCATTGATGACGACGGCGCTTAACCACTACCACCTTTACACATTTAAGCACCTCGCAGACACCCATTCTACTCAAATCGATGCGCTGGATAGAAGCACGTATAGACGCACAACTCAGCGCCATTATTCCGAAAAATACGCTAATCAATATACCTGTCCACAAAGGTAGCCCGCAATGGTACAATGCAAACGGTGACAACACCAACCATACCAACGACAATATAATCAGAATAGTATAATCACGTATTAGTCGTTGCGAATAGGACCGGACCTTCCCTGCGGTTATACCATCCGGTTTGATTCGGTCACAACGCCCCTCCGGAGGGAGATTGTTCAAGCCCTGCCAATGCTGTTTCAATTTTTCCAAATCATTATCCATATAGCGCACGGTATTATTCATCATTTAGTTTCATTAATCTCTGTTTAATTCGGTACAACCGCGATGCGACATTATTTCGCGACAATCCGGTAACATCCGAAATCTCATCATAACTATGTTCATCGAGCCATAGCATAATGATAGCCCTGTCAAGTTTCCCGAGTTGAGCTATCATCTCATACATCTGGCGCAGCTGTTCGGCATGTTCATGATTTTCATCAACAATCCCGAGCATGGCTTCATCGATACGCGCCACATCGGAGTGTTTGCCATGCCGACGAAAATAAGTGATGCACGTGTTAATAGCCACACGATAAATCCAAGTAGATGGCTTGGCTCGGTTCATATATCCATCAAGCCCTTGCCATAGATTGGCAAGCACTTCCTGATATAAATCCTTAAGATGCTCGGAATCCTCGGAATACATGTAGCATACCTTATAGATGAGAGGACTATGCTCATCTATAAGACGGAGATACATGTCGGTTTGGCTATGCGAAATTTCGGGCATCGATATCTGCGGTTATATTATCCTCACCTTATTTGACTCAAGATTATTGAAAAAGTTGCATACCGGTAAAAAAAATGGCGCAGCAGAGATTGGTCATCCCATACTGCACCATATATGATTCAAAACAGTAATCAGAATAGATAAGCAGCCGTAATGGTCCAATAACGGTTGCGGCCATTGATATTCGACGTGCCGGTAGCACCTACTGTCTTCAAAGCTTTGGTCAGACCAAGACCATAGCTCGCGCCAACCTGAACCTTTTTAAAAAGCTCGGCACCAAAACCGAAATTCCAGGCGGTGTCAAACTTACGGTTGCGATAAGCCTCTTCTGCCGACCTACGGCTCGTGAGAATCGAGAAGCTCGGTCCCGTAGCAAGATACGGACGTACTATGCTATTAATCAACGGAATATTTATCTTCCATTTGAAGTTCAAGGGTATATCTATATAATCACGATTATCTTTAGACACACCATTTTCAGTCATCCAGCGGGAATTGCGACGCACATACATCACCGAAGCATCAAAGCCCCATCCTGCCACAGGCACCGTGAACTCCATCATGGCACCTGCGGTAAATCCCGCGCGGTTATTACTATCGAAAGTCGACGAATTGAAATGCAACTCACTGACAGTGACACCTAACTTCGGTCCGAAACGGAACTGAGCCTGAGCCGGCATCAAAGCTCCTACAATTGCCAATACAGCCACTACTGCGATTAATCTTACACTTTTCATATCTAAATTCTTTTGGTTATTAATTTCAATATCATAAAACTAATCAGATTAAAATACTTAATCAGACAACTTTTCTCAATGCAAACCTACAAAATATCCACCATCCTCACAAATCCACTATACAAAAACAAAAAAGGTTGAATACTTTAACAGCATCAACCTTCGTTTAATCAATCGGAGCATCTACCTCCGACGACCTTTATCTCTGGGTTGCATTGGTTTTGCATCCTCCGTAAGCTTGAGCTCAGTACCATTGGAAAGTTCAACTTCATACCCGCCACGTTTGCGTGAAATCTCCACGATGGTCAATCCCTTAAAATTTGTGCTGACATATTTAGCGATGGCAGATGGAACGATTTCCGACGGAACAGATTTCCCTCTCGCTGACTTGACCTCTTTCCAATTCCCGTCGGATTTGAAATCGACTTCAGCACCGCTTGCGAAATCCACTTCATATTCCGTACCTCTGTAACCATTGTCCTTTTCCACTTTTCTAACCTGATCGTTCGAAAAATATTTGGAAATGAAAGCCTGAGCTGCGTTAGGCAGATCAGCCTGTTTGATTGGTGTACCTGCAAACATAGTTACAGATACCGATGCCGCAGATATTACCAGCATCAAAGCTAAGATTCTTTTCATTTGTGTTTGTTTTTACTGTGTTTTAATTATGTTATTCAAATTATTGAATTCGGATATATATTTTCTACCGGCAGGTATGGGGCGGGGGAAATCATACAGATAAACCGTTCTGTTTGAATACTTCTCTATAAATGGAACCGCGATAATGAACGACCGGTGAATTCTTATAAAACTATCATCGGGGAGCAATGTCTCAATCTCTTTCATTGTAATCTGAGAAATAACTGTCGGTAGATTCTTCCTGAAAATCTTAACATAATTATCCATTGCTTCCACCAGTATCACATCCTTTAAACAGACAACTATATTCTTATGTCCGGCTTTAAGTGTTATATACCCCGACGAGGATTCTTTTTCCGCTAATTGAATATAACGTTTTGCCTTTTCCATTGCCTTTTCAAATCGCGGATAAAATATGGGCTTATGTAGAAAATCAATTGCGTCAACATTAAATCCATCCAACGCGTAGTTTGCGTAAGCAGTAGTAAATATCAGACACACGCCCGAAGGAAGCTCCTTAGCCAACTCCACTCCATTATGAGAATTCATCTCTATATCAAGAAAAACAATATCGGGGTTAGTCTGCCGGATACAATCCATTCCGGCTATCGGCGAGGAAAAACATTTGAGGTCTATATTCCCATAACGATTACAATATTCCTGTATTATGCTCAATGCAATCGGCTCGTCATCTATTGCCACACACTTAATCATAAATCAATCTCTAATTTTACATGATAATATACTCCGTCGCTCTCAATATCCATAGTATGGGCCCCGGGATACAGCAATTCCAAACGTTTCCGGCAATTCTCAATACCCATGTGCTCACCGATACGCTTTACCGGAAATATCCTATTGTCTGTAGCGAAGTAAAGCTTCCCTTTTTTCTCCACAAGCATGATAGAGATATTGCTTTCTTCCACAGGTGATATTCCATGCTTAAAACAATTTTCCACAAACGTAACCAATAACATGGGCGGAATTTGCAAGGTAGCGTTTTCAATATCTATGTTCATGGTCACAGTCGTCATTCCATTGAGTCTCAACGATTGTAGTGCAACATACTGCTGTATATAATCCGCTTCATCCGACAACGGCATAAAATCACGTCTTGAAGTATTATGTACATACCGCATCATCGATATATATTTCTCCAATGACTCCAACGCCTTGTCATCATGGGTCAGGAACAATCCATATAGCGAATTGAGTGTATTGAACATGAAATGTGGTTTGATTTGGGCCTTATACAACTCTATTTCAGCCTTATCGCGCTCTGCTTCCACTGCCCGGCGGCGCGATTTTTGTAAATTAGCTTGTGTCAAAAGTCCGACTGCAAAACTGAAGGCTTCTACAATCATGAACAATGACCAGACAGCCTGTTGATATTGTTGTATCGAAGGAAAAATCCTGACAATTCCCTCATCATGAACATTGGGTTTTGGGGTATAAAGGCTTATTTGTGAAAGCAGATATGTCACTATAAGTGATAGCAGAATCAATACGATACCCTCCCACCTACATCTTGCGCTCCGGAATAATAACGGAACGGTAAGCATCCTATTCACGAAGTACAATGCATAAAGCCACAATCCAACGGTAATCACATACCATTGAAAATTATGGAACCACCTCTCCACCGGAAAAATCATCACCATCATAGGCAATACTATCAGGCAGAAGGCTACATCAATATATCCGGACACATTCTTCATGCTGCAAATCCCATTGAATTATATCTGCAAAGATAACTGTTTTACAACGACCAATATATGTCGTCATTTGCCGTTAGCCACCACATCGGAGCTGTTGGTCATTTTATAATATGACATACATTCCGGCTAAAGGTTTAATGGCTTACTTTTGCTCAAAATCTCAATGACATGACGGTAAAGACATTCATAGACCGACCGATTCTTGCGGGTGTAATCTCAGTATTAATTGTTATTCTCGGCATCCTCGGATTAGCACAACTTCCTATCGAACAATTTCCAAATATCGCCCCTCCTACGGTAAGGGTTCAGGCATCATATACAGGTGCCAACGCCGAGACTGTAATGAAAAGTGTCATTGTTCCGCTGGAAGAGTCACTTAACGGAGTTGAGGACATGATGTATATGACCTCAACCGCAACAAACACCGGTACTGCATCAATCACCATATACTTCAAACAGGGAACCGATGCAGATATGGCAGTCGTAAATGTACAGAATCGCGTGGCTTCGGCACAAGGTCTATTGCCTGCGGAGGTAACCAAAAGTGGTGTGACTGTGAGAAAACGCCAGAACAGCACATTGAAGTCTATAACATTGTATAGTCCGGATGACACCTATGACTCAAAGTTCCTCACAAACTATATGAAAATTAATATCGAACCTCAGATTTCACGAATCACAGGTGTAGGTGAGGTTAATATTTTCAGCTCCGAGTATGCGATGAGAATATGGCTCGATCCGGTAAGAATGTCGCAATACGGATTAGTTCCCGCCGATATTGACAAAATGCTTGCCGAACAGAATATAGAGTCTCCAACAGGGACACTTGGTGCAGAATCGTTGAACACTTTCCAATATGTACTGAAATACCGTGGAAGATATGAAGATGCGACAGAGTATGAAAATCTTGTGGTAAGAGCATTCGGGGATGGAAGCGTTCTAAGGCTTAAAGATATTGCCACGGTAGAACTTGGCACCGTCAACTACGCGATGATAAGCGAAACCAACGGACACCCTGGAGCCAATGCCATGATTGCCCAGACAGCCGGATCAAATGCAAATGAAGTCATAACGGAAATCGACAGAACACTTGACGAACTAAGGGATAGATTGCCGGCAGGTATGATTTTGACAGACATCTCAAGTACCAAAGATTTCTTGGACGCATCTATCGGCAAAGTTATCGAAACTCTAATCATAGCGTTGATTCTGGTAGTACTTGTAGTGTACCTGTTCCTTCATGACTTCCGGGCTACATTAATTCCGGCAATATCAATATTAGTATCACTTACAGGTACTTTCGCATTTATCTACATCGTAGGATTCACACTGAATATGCTCACGCTATTCGCCATTGTTCTCGTTATTGGAACGGTTGTTGACGATTCTGTAGTGGTTGTAGAAGCCGTTCAAGCTAAATTTGACGGCGGAGAAAGAAACCCGTACCAAGCAACAGTATCGGCTATGGGCGGACTCTCGGCAGCATTGATTACTACCACTATCGTATTCATGGCTGTTTTCATACCGGTTTGCTTTATGGGCGGAACCTCCGGGACATTTTATAAACAATTCGGTCTTACCATGGCTGTAGCCGTTGGCATATCACTGATTAATGCCATGACTTTATGCCCTGCATTAAGTGCCATATTAATGCGCCCAGGCGACATGAATGGACATAAAGCATCATTCCCTGTACGCTTTAAATACGCTTTCGACAGATCATTCACGACAATCACCGTACAATACAGCAACGGAATCAAGTTTCTTTTCAAGCACCGCTGGATTGTCATCTCTTTATTAGCCATATCGATAATAGCCTTAACATGGCTTGTTTCAACTACTAAAACGGGGCTTGTACCTCAAGAAGATATGGGCACTCTTAGTTTAAACATACAGGTTGCGCCCGGTAGCAACCTCGCTGAAACAGAGCGTGCAATGGATCAAGTTGAGGATGCGATAAAGGATATCCCTGAAATCTACATATATTCCCGTGTTACCGGAAAGAATGCCCGTCATGACCAATCGGCATCAGCCGGCTCATTCAGCATAAGACTACGGGACTGGAACGAGCGTAAAGGCCGGGAACATGACATAAATGCTGTAATCAGCGAGATATATCGCCGGACGTCCGATATTTCTTCGGCTCAGATACGGGTATCACAATCCCCTATGATTTCCGGCTATGGCACCGGCAGTGGTTTTGAACTATATATTCAGGATAAATCAGGAACTACAACAGACGAACTGCTGCAAATAACCCGTTCTTTCATAGACTCGTTAAACACCCGGGCTGAGATATCCCGCGCCTATACCACATTTGATACCAAATATCCGCAATACATGGTTGAGGTCGATGCAGTGAAATGTCTCCGGATGAATGTATCACCGGCAGATGTCCTATCGGCATTGTCCGGGTATATCGGCGGTAACTATTCGTCCAATCTCAACAGATTCACAAAACTGTACCGTGTTATGGTCCAGGCAACACCTGACAGTCGTCTTGACATAGAATCATTGAAAAGTATGTTTGTCAGGACATCTACCGGCGAAATGGCTCCGATAGACAATTTCATAACCCTTACAAAAGTTTACGGCTCCGAAAGCCTGTCACGCTTCAACCTCTTCCCTTCAATCGCAGTATTCGGAGAACAAGGAGAAGGTTACAGTTCGGGGGAAACAATAAATGCCATCAAAGAAATTGCCGCAAAATGCCTGCCATCGGGATTCGGCTATGAATTTGGAGGAATGTCAAGAGAGGAGGCTTCGACAGGCAATACGACAATTATTGTATTCTGCTTATGCCTTGCATTTATATATCTTATTTTATGCGCGCTTTATGAAAGTCTTACCATACCGTTGGCTGTTATTGCCGCAGTTCCTATGGGCCTGGTCGGGAGTTTCATGTTTGCACGATGGTGGGGACTTGAGAATAACATCTATATGCAGATTGGACTAATAATGTTAATTGGACTACTGGCAAAAACGGCAATTCTGCTGACTGAGTATGCTACTGCACGTAGAAAAGAAGGAATGGGGCTGGTCGCTTCCGCCATCTCAGCAGCGAAAGCCCGCTTCAGACCTATTATCATGACATCAGCAACTATGATTTTTGGAATGTTGCCGCTGATGTTTGCTACAGGAGTTGGAGCCAATGGTAATATATCGGTAGGTGTTGGAACTGTGGGCGGACTACTATTCGGAACACTCGCGCTGCTTTTTATGGTTCCTGTGTTTTATGTCATCTTCCAATACATACACGAACGCATAATGCCTAAGCGTAAAATCAAACCAACCAAATTAGATTGACTGCACCCAATCTAAGCATCACATAAAAGACATTCGCCACTACCATCATGTCGTTCGCCAATTTAGCGGCAATTACCAATACCTGTATCACACTACTAATCAACACACTACCCCAAATATAATCACTATTGGGTATTTAATGGTGTGACTAAACTTCCGAACTTTGCAGTGATAAAAAAGATTAATTCATGGCTATTTGGAGAAAATATTTCATCTGCGCAATTGCAATTCTGACATCAACAGCAACAATGCATGCAAGTAGTGGTAATGGTATGATTTCAGGAAAGGTGCTTTCAATTGATGGTGTACCGATTGATTTCGCCACCGTACTTTTAAAGGGAACCACATTATCTTGTCCGACCAACGAGAAGGGACTGTACCATATTTCCGCACCGGCTGGAGAATATACTATAATTTTCTCTTCCGTCGGATTTGAGAAATATGAAACCAAAATCAGGATTTCCGCAGATGAACGCCGAAAATTAAATGTAAAGTTAAAACCCTCCACACAGCTTGCTGAAGTTATAGTCGTAGGCAATCCCCTAAGTAAAGTCAAAAATTCGGCATACAATGCAACCGCAGTTAATACCAAAGATATGGTTAACACCACAAAAACATTAAGCGAAGCATTGAACAAAGCTCCGGGAATGAAAATACGCGAAAGCGGTGGCGTGGGGTCTGACATGGCTGTTACTATGGATGGGTTCAGCGGCAAACATGTCAAAGTTTTTATTGACGGAGTTCCACAAGAGGGTGTAGGAAGTTCATTCGGACTCAATAATATACCTGTTAATTTTGCAGAGCGCATAGAAGTTTACCGAGGTGTGGTTCCGGTCGGATTCGGTGCGGATGCAATCGGCGGTGTCATAAATATCGTCACACCTCGACGTCAACGCCGATGGTTTGTTGATGCCTCATACTCTTTCGGTTCTTTCAACACTCATAAATCCTACATCAATTTCGGACAAACACTCAGCAATGGGTTCAAATATGAAATCAATGCTTTCCAGAACTATTCCGACAATAATTATTGGATAGATACTCCAGTTGAGGATTTCACAACCGGAGCAATCAACAGAAAAAAGCTCGAACATGTGAAACGCTTCAACGACACATATCACAATGAGGCTATTATTGCAAAAATCGGATTCGTCAACAAAAGTTGGGCCGACCGGATGCTACTTGGATTCACATACTCACACATGTATAAGGAAATCCAGACCGGTGTGAGACAGGAGATTGTATACGGACAGAAACATCGTCATGGCTTCTCACTTATCCCATCATTGGAATATTCGAAACGTAACCTCGGAGTGAAAGGACTTGACGTTTCATTCAATGCCAATTACAATCGCGACAACACAACCAATGTCGATACAGCATCTGTAACGTACAATTGGTTTGGAGAGACATCCCCGCTCAACGCGCCGGGTGAACAGTCCTACCAAAACTCAAAAGCCATTAACAATAACTGGTCTGCAAACGCAACAATCAATTATAGACTATCAGAGAACCATGTGTTCACAATCAACGATGTTTTCAACACGTTCAACCGTACTAACGAGGATTTGCTAACCATTCCCCACAGCAAAGAGGAATTTTCAAAAGTTACCAGCAAAAACATAGCCGGTATCTCGTACCGTTACATGCCTAACTCTAAATTCAATATTACAGTATTCGGTAAGCAATATCACCAATACGTATCCGGACCGATGGCAACAACCTCAGCCCAAGATGTCTATGAGTTGACATCACGTTCCATAGACAACTTCGGATACGGGGCTGCCGGCACTTGGTTCATGCCAATGGGCTTCCAACTCAAAGCTTCTTATGAAAAGGCATATCGCCTTCCTACAATTGAAGAGATGTTCGGCGATGAGGACCTGGAAGTGGGAGACATATCCATAAAACCTGAATCAAGCCACAATGTAAACCTGAATCTAAGTTACAACGCAAAATTCGGCCACAGCACCATATACGCTGAAGCGGGCTTCATCTATCGCGATACCCGTGATTATATCCAACGCAACATCATGGCATTGAGCGGAGGGAAATCGGCAGCTACGTATGTCAACTACGGCAAGGTAGCGACAACCGGAATCAGTATCTCGGCACGATACAATTTTTCACGTTGGCTAAGCCTTGGAGGTAATTTCACACAGATGAATGTGCGCGACAATATGCGTACAGCCCAAGGTAGTACCGTCAAAAACATTGCATACAAAGAACGCATTCCCAACCTCCCATATATGTTTGCTGATTCAGATGTCAATTTCCATTGGCACGGCTTGGGTGGCAAAGGCAATATCCTGACTATCGCCTACGACAATCAATATACTCATAGCTTCTGCTACTATACCGAAAATATCGGTTCCAACAACAGCGACTATATAATCCCTAATCAATTTGCACATAACCTCATAATCTCCTATGGCATAGGACATGGACGTTATAACCTGTCGTTTGAGTGCAGAAACTTCACCAACGCAAGACTATACGATAATTTCAGTCTGCAGAAAGCCGGCAGGGCTTTCTACGGTAAATTCAGAATCTATTTCGGCAACTAATTCAAAATTCATTATAAAATATGACACGTAAAAAATCAATGTACCGCGCACTTGCCGCCGCGGTAATTCCCACCATGGCACTATGCGGTTGCTCAGACAACGACGCACCAAACGCGCCCGATGAAAAATGGGACGGAAATGGAAAATTCGTATTTGCCACCACAATCAAAGGTTCAAACGGAACCACCTACGACCTGATAACCGGGCCATCGCTTGACGAAGGTAGCCTTACAACAATCGACAATGGTCTTATAAACAGTGGAGCCACACAGTGGGTATTCCACAAGAACTACCTGTATGCCCTGACATACAACCAAGGCAATGAAGCTACCACAAGAAGCTATATTCTCGGAACCGACGGTGAAATGAAGGAGCGCAATATGGCGTATCGCATAAGCCGCTTCTCTTCTTATGGAACTTACAACAACGACATCATCACATTGTCAACCGGAGAAGGTCCGGCATCATTGGCGGACAGCAATGGTTATAAACCTATGACATTGCTCATAACATATCTTGATGTCGTAAACGAAACATCACGCAAAAACGACACTTCCACAGGAGCATACTCAATGGAAAATTTTCTTGGCAACGGAGAGTACGTAACTCTTGCAGGTGCTGAACAGAGTGGTTCTAAACTATACTGTGGCGCAATTCCTATGGGACTTAGCCAATATGGTGTAGCATACGAAAACCGTAAATGGGTACGTCCCGGATTTGAACACCTTGTGCATGATGAAGCCGGTGGAACAGGTTCCGGAGCTTATAAAGCCGGGGAACTTGTCGGGACACAATATCCTGACGAATGTTGGGTTGCGATCTATAACAATGAAAATATGACCAATCCCACCCTCGCCAAAACCGACAAAATCAGCACCCCATGTGGACGTTTCCGCTCCCAATATTACCAGACGGTATGGGCCGCTGAAAACGGAGATATATACGTATTTTCCGCAAGTTACGCAAAAACCATGAGCGATCCGAACCAACAGACCACACTTCCTGCAGGTGTGTGCCGTATCCCGGCAGGAAGCACATCGTTTGATGACTATTATTGCAACATTGAGAGCCAGACTCCTGGCGGTAACCGATCATTCATGCGGTGCTGGCCGGCAGGCGGCAATAATTTCCTCATGGTGATGTACGACCGGGCATTGACTGAAAAGAATCCTGCCGCCACAGAACTCGCTATTTTCGACGCCGCATCAAAGAAACTGACATACGTCACAGGGCTTCCGGCTAATGTATCCTCAATTGGTAAAACAGTATATGTGAAGAATCGCAATGTATACATTCCTATAAATGTAGAAAACGAATCCCCCGCTATATACGCCATAAACACGAATACCGCCAAAGCCGAGAGAGGTGTCGTCATACAAGCCAATGATATCACCGGATTCGGGTATCTAACTCCTGCTAAATAGTACTCTCATGATTAAGTTTTTCAGAAAAATACACCTGTGGTTATCAGTGCCATTCGGCATAATAATTACGTTGGTATGCTTTTCAGGGGCAATGCTCATATTTGAGCCTGAAATCACCCGTTCGGTAAAAAGCGATGTTTATTATGTTGCCGCTGTCAAGGAAAGCCCAATACCGATGGGGGAACTTATGGAAACTGTAAAAGCGACACTTCCTGACAGTGTATCAATTACAGGAGTAACTGTATTCAATGACAAATCCCGCGCTTATCAGGTAACACTTTCAAAACCCCGCAGGGCTTCGCTTTTCATCGACCAATATTCAGGAGAAATCACAGGACGATATGAACGTCTCGGCTTTTTCTCCACGATGTTCAAGCTTCATCGTTGGCTTTTGGATAGTGCCAATCCTCATGGTGATGGTGTCAAAATAGGCAAAACGCTTGTTGGTATCTCCACTCTCGTATTTGTCATAGCACTAATTTCCGGTGTTGTAATCTGGTGGCCACGTGCACGCAAAAATCTTGGAAGAAGTCTCAGTATATCTTTCTCAAACGGATGGAAAGGATTCTGGAAAGGACTTCATGTCGCAGGTGGCATGTATGCTTTGATTCTTGTTCTTGCGATGGCTTTGACCGGGCTTACATGGTCATTCAATTGGTATCGCTCCGCATTTTATGCCGTGTGCGGTGTAGAACATACTCCTCGAAATTTTGGACAACCATCCGTTTCGGAAAATAATCAAGATAAAGGCAATCGAGGTCGTAACCGTCATAATTCAGAAAAGCATCATGATGGAGAAAAAAGACATCACGGTCAAGACCGTCATGATGGCAGACGGCGACACTCTGAATTCGGCCGTTGGCAACAAGTTTACGATAATCTCATAGCACAGAATCCCGACGCACCACAAATAACCATCGGTTCAGAAAAAGCATCTGTAACCATAAGTACAACGGGTAATGGGCGTGCAGCCGACCGTTACGAATTCAACCGACGCTCCGGAGAGATAACACCGCTTACAAAGTATGCTGACACAAATGAAGCAGACAAGCTTCGTGGTTGGATTTATTCAATCCATACCGGAAGTATCGGTGGAATATTCACTCGTATTTTATGGTTGCTTGGAGCCTTATTTGGCGCATCGTTGCCCTTGACGGGATATTATATCTGGATTAAACACCTTATGAAAAAGAAAGAACCACATCCGGAACACCGACATTAATTTTGATTCTTAAGAAACGCTGAGTGAGCTGAATAATTTACAATGGATACATCCTGTAAATAATTCCGCTCACTCACTTAAATATCCGATGGTATGATTGACAATAAAGCAGTTTTTGGCAGAAAATATCTTGTGTTTCTCATGGTATTTCTTGGAATGTTATCAGCATTCGGACCATTTGTCACAGATATGTATCTGCCCGTTCTGCCTGACATGGCAGAAATTTTCCATTCCTCAGCTTCAACCGTCCAGTTCGGACTGACCATGAGCTTGATAGGACTCGCCGTTGGTCAACTGTTTTTCGGACCGCTGAGCGATAAATATGGTCGCCGACCGGTACTCGCAGCATCACTGTTCATATTCACTGCCGCCACAGTAGCCATATTGTATTCACACAATATGGACTGGTTCAATATGTGCCGCCTGTTTCAAGGTATTGGCGGAGCCGGGGGGATTGTCTTGTCTCGATCAATAGCGACTGACTATTACTCTGGCAGAGAACTTGCCAAAACCCTTGCCATTATTGGAGCTATTAATGGAATTGCACCGGTGGTATCACCTGTCTTAGGGGGTGTTGTAGCAACCTTCTCCGGTTGGCACGGCATATTTATGGTATTACTCGGCATTGGCGCGATAATAATTGCCATGTGCTATATTTTTAGGGAATCACATCCTGTTGAACGACGAAATACCATAGGAATATTCCAGACATTCACATCGTTCTGGCAACTAATCCGCATGCCATATTTCACTATTTATGTAATGCTGTATGCCTTGTCCTGCGCAATATTATTTGCCTACATCTCCTCCGCATCATTTATCATCCAGAACCATTACGGATATTCACAACTGATATTCTCCATTTGTTTCGCAATAAATTCCGTTTTCATCGGAATCGGATCCGGACTATCAGTTAAAATCAAAAAAAGCGCAAATGCAGCGATGATTGGAGGGGTATTGCTGTTAATTACATGCATATCGCAACTTGCCATATACACTCTGTTTGATTCATTTGCCGTATATGAAATCATGACACTCTTTATCCTTACCGGAGTAGGATATATCTTCACAGCATCCACGACGCTTGCCATGACCGAGGGACGAGCCTATATCGGAGCTGCTTCTGCGATATTCGGAGCGCTGGGATTTCTCTTCGGAGGTATTGTATCACCACTCGTCGGTATCGGCAATATCCTACATTCAACAATGACTACAATGCTCGTATGCGCCGTTTTGATTCTAATCTTAGCTACAATTTCTACATGCCGCAAACAACACATTGAAAAATAACACCATCTGCACTGAATCAACCCTTTATTGAGAATTAGAATTCAGCCCCCAATTTCTGAAACAAATTGGGGGCTGAAGTTTTATATATCCCTGTAATCTATCTCATTAGTACATATCTTAGTACATATCGACCGATCATTTTGCCCCACCGCCAAGAGCCTTATAAAGTTTCACCACAGCTTGCAACTGACTCACTCTGTCAGCTATAAGATTCAACCTTGAGTTAAGAAGATTCTGCCGGGATGTCAGCAACTCAAGATATGTGGCATTATTTGTGCGGAACAATAATTCGTTTGACTTCACAGTCCTTTCAAGAGCACTACATTGATTTTTATGAAATGAATAATCATTACCATACGATTCTATTGCATATAGCGCGTCATTCACTTCCTGACCTGCGTTTATAAGCGCCTGCTTATAATTAAGCAGAGCAATCTGTTCTTCATCTTTGGATATCCTCAGATTAGAGATAAGTTTTCCACGTTGAAATATCGGTTGTGCGAGCGACCCCAATGCAGATAGAATCCATCCGCCGGGATTAGTTACAGCCTGACCGAGCGCATTTGTCCACCCGACAGACCCTCCGATGGTCAATGACGGATAAAATGCCGCTCTCGATTGATTTGTTGCATAATATGCTGAAGCCAGATTCATTTCTGCCTGAATCACATCGGGACGACAAGACAATAGATGTAATGGGAGTCCGACAGATATTTTTTCCGGAATATTTTGATTATCAATTGATAGACGTGGAATATCGTACGACACAACGCCCAATAAAGTACACAATGAATTCTCAGTCTCATGTCGTTGACGGATTAGGGTATTATGCATTGAAAGCAACTCTTCAAGATTTGCTTTGGCTTGAGACAGCGCATTTTCCCTGATATCGCCGACTTTTAATTGTAACTCCATAGTGCGCACCTGCTCCCGCCATAGGTAAATAGTCTGTGTACTTATTTCTATCTGGCCGTCAAGCATTAATAAAGCATAGTAACTATTAGCGATTGAAGCAATCAGCTCTGATTGAACAGCACCGGCGTATGCTTGCTGCCCCAGCAACTGCATCTGTTGTTCCTTCTTGGAATTGCGCAGTTTTCCAAAAATATCGATTTCCCAAGTCAACGATACCGGGATTTCATATATTTGGGATGCCTTGCCGCCATTAACGGATGTGATTGCGCCATTGGGAGAGAAAGTCAAAGATGGTAAAAATGCCAGTTTTGCTGCAGAGAGTCCGGCTTGGGCTTCATCAATTCTAAGCATTGCTATCTGCAAATCAGTATTGGACTGAAGTCCATCCTCAATAAGTGATTGCAGACACGAATCGGTAAAAAGTTCGCGCCAAGGCATAAATCCGAGAGATGCCAAGCTATCGGAGTTAAGCATTGTTGATTCATTATATAGCGCATCTATTTGTATCTCTTGAGGACGGCTATAATTATTGTATAGACTACAGCTTGTCAACAGCAATAAGATTGTTATACTGAATGGTATGAATTTCATTTTAAAATAGTTTTTTCTTTTTCACGTTCTTTACGACGTCGTCCCATTACTTTTTCCTCAATCCATTGGAATGTGATGAAGAATGCCGGGGTGACAAACAAAAGTCCTACTGTACCTATAATCATTCCCCCAACCACGCCCACACCAAGCGAAGTATTGCCATTTGCACCCACACCGGTTGCAAACATGAGAGGAAGCAAGCCGAAAATCATGGTCAGTGCTGTCATTAGAATTGGGCGTAATCGGACCGATGCTGACGAAATCGCAGCCTGCGTCAGGGACATCCCGGACTTTCGGCGTTCTGTTCCGTATTCAGTAAGCAGGATTGCAGTCTTAGCCAAAAGCCCTATGAGCATAATCAGACCGGTCTGAAGGTAAATATTATTTTCAATGCCCCATAGTTTTGCAAAAAGGAAACTTCCCATTAACCCAAACGGGACAGACAATATCACAGCCAGAGGTATGAACAGACTTTCATACAAAGCGCACAATATCAAATATATAAACAATATACATATTCCATATATGATAATTGTTGTATGGTTGTTACCGGTCTGTTCCTCCTCACGTGTCATGCCTGAGAATTCAAATCCAAAACCAGTTGGCAGTGTTTCTGCGGCAACTTCATTGATGGCTTTGATCACATCTCCTGAACTGTATCCCTGTGCCGGCATACCTTGCACATTTATTGCAGAAAACATATTGAACCGCATTAAAGACTCGGCTCCATAAGTTTTGGAGAGTGTCACAAACTGGCTGATAGGTGCCATACCCCTATTTGTCCTTACATATATATTGTCAAGCGCTTCCATTCCATCGCGATAATTATATGGAGCCTGCACTATGACACGATAGATTTTTGTAAACCTGTTGAAATTAGAGGCATATATACTGCCAAAATAGCCGGAAAGCACATTCAATACATCAGAAGTCGTGGTTCCGGCACGCTGACATTGAGCTTCATCCACGTCAATGGTATATTGCGGGAAGTTAGAGCTGAAAGAGGTCTGAGCCATCTCTATCTCTTCACGCTTATTCAATGCTTCGAGGAAGGCAGCGGTAACCTTACTGAGCTCGTCATAACCTTTTCCGGAGCGGTCTTGCACATATACATCAAAACTATTACCCGATCCATAACCCTGAATCATAGGTGGTGCGAAGATAAACAACCGGGCATTCTTGATATGAACCGTACGCCTGTAAATTTCGTTGCGTATTGCATCAACATTGTCGTTTTTACCGGTACGCTGATCCCAAGGCTTGAGTTTGATGATAAACATACCATGTGATGACCCGTTTCCGGACGCCATGCCGAAACCTGCCACCATGTTGAAGTTGTCAATCTGTGGCATCTCTTTAAGCTCCGCTTGAATCTGCTGCATTATCGATTCAGTCTCAGCGAGTGTACTTCCAGCCGGAGAGTCGAAACTCATGAACATGGCTCCGGTATCTTCATTAGGGACAAGACCTGTTTTAGTAGTACTCATCAACCAAACAAGAACACCACAAGCAATCGCCAGAATAGACCAGCCAACCCATTTATGCTTTATAAAAAAGAACACACCGTAAACATACTTGCGTACTATCTTGCTAAAACCGCTATCAAATGCCATGCGAAAACGTGTCGAAAACTCAAGTTTAGTCCCTTCCTTTATCTCTTGATTGGGTCGTAGAAGCAATGCACAGAGTGCCGGAGAAAGTGTAAGAGCGTTAATAGCGGATATTCCCACCGCCACAGCCATCGTTATGCCAAACTGCGTGTAGAATACACCTGAGGTTCCCCCCATGAATGAAACAGGCACAAATACTGCCATAAATACAAGTGTGGATGTCACAAGGGCAGATGACACACCACCCATGGCATCGACTGACGCTCGGTACGTTGACTTGTAGCCATCGTCAAATTTAGCCTGGACAGCCTCCACCACAATTATGGCATCATCCACGATAGTGCCTATAGCAAGTACAAGAGCAAAGAGGGTAAGAAGATTGATACTGAATCCGGCAAGATACAATACTGCGAATGTACCAATGAGAGAAACGAATATACTTATAGTAGGTATCAGCGTGGAGCGTGGATTCTGCAAGAAGAAATAAACCACGAGAACCACAAGGATAATGGCCTCAAGAAGGGTCTCAATTACTTTATCGATGGAAGCATCAAGGAACGTCTTGGTGCTCATCAGCTGCACAAGCTCCACATCATCCGGCAATGATTTTTTCACTTGCTCAAGGTAATCTTCTATATTGATGATGATTTCATTGGCATTTGACCCTGAAATCTGATTAATCATACAGGTTGCCCCAGGTAATCCATTGACAAATCCTTTATAGGAATAGCTTTGCGCACCAAGTTCAACATCCGCTATATCCTTGAGTCTAAGGATTCTTCCATCATCAAAAGCCTTTATAATGATTTCTTCGAATTCACTCTCCTCTTCAAGACGTCCGCGATATTTAAGTGTGTACTGAAATACATTTTCGGAATTTTCACCTATCGCTCCTGTTGATGCTTCGATATTTTGGCTTGAGAGAGCAGCCGTGACGTCATCAGGCACCAGATCATATTGAGCCATTACATCAGGTTTTAACCAGATACGCATAGCATACGCTCCACCCATGACATTAACCTCCCCCACACCGGTGATGCGCTGTATACCCGGTTTGACATTTATATTCATGTAGTTCGTGAGGAATGTCTCATCGTATGTACCGTTAGGGCTAAACAAGCCGAATACCATCAAGGTACTGTTCTGTCGCTTGCGCGTAGTAACGCCGACCTTTGTAACCTCGGCAGGGAGAAGTGCGGTGGCTGTAGAGACGCTGTTCTGTACATTTACTGCCGCCATGTCCCCGTCACTACCCTGTTTGAAGAAAATAGTTACTTCACCACTACCGGTATTGCTTGCTGTTGAGGTCATATAAGTCATATTCTCCACACCGTTGATAGCCTCTTCCAATGGTACGATAACACTTTTCTGCACAGTCTCCGCATTCGCACCACTATAAGTCGCAGATACCCGGACAGTAGGCGGAGCGATATCCGGATATTGCTCTACAGCGAGAGAAAAAAGGCCTATAAGCCCTGCGACCACAATTACTACTGATATGACAATAGATAGTATCGGTCGGTCAATAAAACGCTGAATGTTCATTTTTTATCCTCCTCAACTTTTGATTGCGGTCTCATCGCGACTACTTTTATTCCAGCTTTCAGCAAACCGGCGCCTTCTGCAACTATAGTGTCGCCAACCGAAAGTCCGGATGTAACGATATATTCTTTACCATCATTAATCTTGAAGACCTCGATTGGAGTGGAAACCGTGATTCCATCCATTACCTTATACGTAAATATTCTGTTTTGAATTTCATATGTTGCTTCTTGCGGTATCACAAGAGATGCAGGACGGTTATATGTAAGAATGACATTGGCGGCTCCTCCGCTCAGCAATTTACCTTCGGTGTTTGGGAAATTGGCTCGTAACGACACTGTACCCGTTGTCTTGTCAACAATACCGCTTATCACATCTATACGTCCCTCATTTTCGTATACGCTGCCGTCTTTTAGTCCGAGAGTTACAGGAGGATAAGATTTTACCGCGTTATCGATTGTTCCATACTTGGATACGAGTTCAAGAGCTTGTCTCTCATTCATTGAGAAATAAGCGTACATCTGAGAGTTATCCGATACAGTAATCAATGGTTCTACCATAGTAGGTCCAACAAGGGCTCCCACACGATACGATGTCATACCGGCTACTCCATCTACCGGACTTTTCACCTCTGTATATGACAAATTGTTTTGCGCTTCTCTAAATTGTGCCTTTGCCTGAAGCAATGCGGCATCGGCTCTTTTGTAAGAATTCCGGGCTGTACGAAGCTCATAATCGGAAATTACTTTTTCCCTATACAGTTCTTCCTTACCATCCAATAACAATTTTGCGTTAGCCACTTCTGCAGCGGCAGTAGCTACCTCAGCTTCAGCTTTCTGTAAAGCAGCCTGATATGGCACCTGGTCTACAATGAAAAGGACTTGACCTTTTTTGACATGAGCACCCTCATTTATACACACCTTAGTTATTTGACCAGATACTTCTGGCCGTACCTCAACATCCTGACGACCTTCCAAAACGGCAGAGTACTTTACTGACAAATTCCTGTCCTCCGGCTTGACTACAGATAGTGGATATTCTTTCGGAACATCAGCCGTTTGCTCTTCGTTACTTCTGCTGCATGAGACAACAGCCATTCCTATCATAGCCACACCTACGATACTTTTGATATATGACATATATTTGAAATTTTTGCGCAAAAATACGTCCAAGCATCCATTAATATATTATTCATAAACGACCAAAAATTGTCCATTATGCGCATAAATAATACTAAACAACATTTTATTAAGCCTATATTTTTCCAAATTGCGCATTAACACTAACTTTGCGCCACCATTTTTCTACATCAATGACACAGTCTGAACTAATTTCAATCTTTCCTCCTGAGAATGCAATTCAAGACAGAGTTTTGCTAATCACCCCCACCATAATACGACGTATTCTTAATATATCCATTCGGGAATGTAGGGTATTTCTTTTGGTTTCAGCAGGAAAAATTACCGTTAAAGTTGGAAGTTCAGAAATCGAAATTGAATCCAATTCTCTCGTTGACATTTTGGCATGGGAGCCTATCTCGTTTATTGGACTAAGTGATAATTTGAACGCATGGTGCATGCTCCCAAACTATCTATTTACAAATGAATCCCTTAATGGATTGAAACCGGCCGACTCTGAATCATTCAAGGACCGGCACGAAATTCCAGTCATGGTATTGACTTCAGATGAAATAGCCCGACTGGAGAGACAGCTTGAATTGCTCAGTGAATCACTTGCCGATTTCGGAAACTACTACCGTACCGAACTATGCCGGAGTTATTTCCGTAATTTTATGCTTGAGACCGGCAACTTGGTTCAACACAAAAAGATGGCGCTGGACGACAGCGACAGTGTTGAAAGCCGACAAGATACGATATTACGAAGTTTCCTGAAATTAGTTTGGAAACATTATAAATCCGAGCACAATGTGGATTTCTATGCTAAACGCCTTTGTCTATCATCCAAACATTTGTCAAGGGTAGTCAGAAATAGTCTCGGAAAAACACCATACGCCGTTATTCGTGATGAATTGCTCCAAAAAGCAATGGAGTTGCTCAAAACTACCAAAAAACCGATTCAGGAAATATCTTCAGAACTTCATTTTTCAGAAATGGCTGCCTTCTGCAAATTTTTCAAAAAACACACAGGGCTATCACCTACTACATATCGTTTGCAGAAACGGGAGTTATCGAGCTGATGTTTTATTCAATGATATAGTTCGGTCGAGCAATATCTCTTCCATGTGATCTTTTGCCCACTGAATCAGTTGGTTGATTACCGGGAATAGGGAATGTGACCGCTCGGTAAGGCTGTATTCCACTCTCGGCGGAACCTCTGCATAAACCTTTCGACGCACAAAACCATCAGTCTCGAGTGTCCGCAGTGTCAGTACCAGCATTTTTTGTGATATATCTGGCAATTCCGCCGACAGATCTTTGAAGCGCATGGAATCGCGCCCATTCAACGTATATAATACCAGTAATGTCCACTTGTCACTGATACGATTGAGTATATTACGTATAGGGCAATCCGGATAGAGTTCGTTTTTATTGAAATTTCTTTCCATATATCATTAATATTCAGCATTAGTGTACAAAAGTAACAATTTATATTTAAGAATGAAACGATATAAAATATCCCTTGTTAAAAATAGCTAACCTTTATATTCATATTGCATATCAAATCATTTGGAAATCAGCAATACTAACATCAAAGTAAGACTACTGAAATTTTTATCAGCGAAATTTCAGATTAAACTTTTATCTATTTTTGTGGTATATAAAGTATAGTAATTTGAATAACAAACAAATATGAATAAGAACGTAGCACTTATCGGCGCCAGCGGTTTTGTCGGCTCCGCTATTCTTAGAGAACTTCTCGACCGTGGATATCAGGTCGAAGCACTCGTAAATCATCCCGAAAAAATTAAAATTCAGGACAAAGCACTGACCGTAAAGAAAGTCGATGTCTCTGATGAGAAAGCGTTGACGAAAAGCCTACGCGGCTTCGACAATGTAATAAGCGCATATAATCCGGGATGGTCAAATCCAAATATCTACAAAGATACCCTTACCAACTATCCTAAGATTCTTGATGCCGCCAAAAATGCCGGAGTCAAACGCCTTCTTATCGTTGGTGGTGCCGGTACTCTCTTTGTTAAACCCGGAGTACGGCTCATTGACACCGGCACATTACCTGAAGCATGGGTACCGGGGGTTAAATCACTCGGTGAATTTTACCTCAACACTTTGATGAACGAAAAAGACATAGACTGGGTATTCTTTTCTCCGGCAGGCAACCTCGGTGATATGGGGGCAAAAGGATCTGGCAAACGCACCGGTGTATACCGTCTTGGAAAGGACGATATGATTTTTGACAAAGAGGGCAACAGCTTTATCTCGGTCGAGGATTACGCCAAGGCAATGGTTGATGAGCTTGCCACTCCCGCGCACCACAAAGAGCGGTTTACTATTGGATATTAAGCAGGTTATGGATAATAAATTGTTGGAAATATTACATAAGAACAAAGAGGTCGCTTTCGCTACTTCAGTCGACGGAAAGCCACACGTGCGCATTTTTCAGATTATGAAAATCGATGCCGACAACAATTCAATCTATTTCGCCACCTCTCCTAAAAAGGAAGTATACGCACAACTTAATATTAATCCCTATGTGGCTATTATTGACCTGAAAGGCGCAGAATTCGCACGCATCAATGGAACTATAGATTTCGACATCCCTGATGAAATACAGCGGGAGATATTCGATACCAACCCCGTGCTCCCGCATCTATACAAGACATATAAGGATTTGGTGTACATGCGCTTGCCGGCAAAGAGTGCCGACTACTTCGACCTGCGCACCACACCTCCTACACTTGTTCATTATGACTTCTGAGAAAAATAGGCTAAATAAATTACTCAGGGCACTTCTGGCGGAGCGCCCTGAGTATTCCGTCATATCCATTCCCGACTCCATCGACAGTAAGCGCAATCTGCTCCGTTCGCTAATGAATGTGCGGATGGCATCACCGTTGCCCGACAATATCCTGACTCTACAGAATGAAGAACTTGCAGAGCAATGCCGGGAGAAAGGTATAGTCAGACTCGATTCAATCCCAGTATCTCCGTTAAATCCGCTAATCCGACTCTGGCAAGGCGACATTACGCGTCTTAAAGTAGATGCCATTGTCAATGCAGCCAATTCGCAGATGCTCGGTTGTTTCATTCCATTGCACCGTTGCATTGACAACGCTATTCATTCGGCAGCCGGAATGCAGCTGCGCGAAGAATGTGCGTCCATTATGCGTGCGCAGGGACATGACGAACCGACAGGTCACGCCAAGATTACCCATGGATACAATCTTCCGGCTAAATGGGTTATTCACACCGTGGGACCTATTGTTTATGGAGATTATCCAACGGACGAGGATTGCCGATTACTTGCCGATTGTTACCGCAACTGCCTGGAACTTGCCGACAACAAGGGACTTGAGTCGCTTGCATTCTGTTGTATTTCGACAGGCGAATTCCGGTTCCCACATGAAAAAGCAGCAGAAATAGCGATAACAACAGTCTTGGATTTTTTGAATTCACACCCTGCCGGTTCTCTTACAGCCATAGTATTTAATGTATTCAAGGACCAAGATTATAACCTGTATAAGAAACTGTTAGGATATGAATAGTTTTAAGGAGAGAATCCATACAGCCAGGAAACGGATGGAGGAGTCAGATGCCGTTGTCATTGGAGCCGGTGCCGGACTTTCAGCCGCAGCAGGGCTTGACTATTCCGGACAGGAATTTAAGAATGCATTTGCTGACTACATAGATAAATATAATTTCCCTGACCTATACACATCAAGTTTCTACGACTTCCCTACAGAAGAAGAACGTTGGGCTCGCTGGGCACGTCACATTGACTATGCCCGTTTTCGTCCGGAAGCATTCCCACTCTATCGGGAACTGTTGGAACTGGTCTCAGATAAGAATTATTTTGTGATTACCACAAATGTGGATGCTCAATTCCGCAAAGCAGGATTCGATTCAAAAAAGATATTTGAAGTACAAGGCGACTACGGACTTATGCAATGTGCGGTAGGATGTCATCCGACAGTCTACTCCGATAAGGATACTGTGGATAATATACTACGACATTCTCACAACTTGACGGTTGCCCAGGAATACATCCCCGTATGCCCTGTATGCGGGGGCAATATGGATGTACATGTACGCAAGAATCAGTATTTCGTCCAGGATTCCAATTGGAACAATGCAGCTGAACGTTACGAAAACTTTATCGCTCGCTATGCCGACAATAATCGCATTGTGCTTCTTGAACTCGGAATCGGATTTAATACTCCGGCAATCATAAGATTCCCGTTTGAACAGATTACGTATCGAAATCCTAAGGCAACGCTAATCCGTCTAAACTCAGAGTTTCCTTACGGACCTGCCGAAACGGCTTCCCGCACGATTTCGTTTACAGAAAATATGGAAGATGTAATCAACAAACTGAAATAATACAACATGATTTACAAGATTACAAACGCCGCCTTGATTCTAATGGCAGCGACATCGGGCGCAATGGCGCAGACTGACCCGCTCAGGTTTGATCCTGACGATTTTACCCGACAGACCATCACGATGCCCAACGGAGAATCAGTAGCTTATAAAGCCTACGAGGGTATCCCTTATGTAAAAAACATCGAGGACTCCACATATCAGACACTTAACATTTATGTACCAGAGACACTTGCCGATATTACACGTGTGCCAATCCTGATGCGTACATATGTCGGTGGATATATGGCATCTACAGCTAAGTCTCCATCGCCATCTGATGCTACCGGACGAGCGTTGCGGGAAGGGTATGTCGTATGTATTCCAGGCTCAAGAGGATCCAACTCAACAATTGACCGCGACGGCAAAACGGTATATACCGGCATAGCACCTAACGGGCTGCTTGACCTAAAAGCAGCAGTACGCTATCTGCGATATAATGACGCACTCATACCGGGAGAATCAGAACTCATATTCACCGACGGGACAAGTGCCGGAGGGGCAATGTCATCTCTGCTTGGTGCCACAGGTAACGCCATCGAATATGAACCATATCTTAAAACGATGGGAGCCGCCGATACTCGGGATGATGTGTTTGCCGCTATATGCTACTGCCCTATCACAGACCTCAACCATGCCGACATGGAATATGAATGGTTATATGGTTGCACTAACACAGGAGTACGGCATCTTAGTGAAGAGCAGATTACAATTTCCAATGAGCTATCTGCCAAGTGTCCGTCATACATCAACTCACTTGAACTGAAAGACAAATCCGGCAATATCATTACTGCCGACATATACAAAGAGTACCTCAAGACATTTCTTATCGCGTCGGCACACCGCGCTCTTCAAGAGGGTTGTGAGATTCCCGATTCCATAGGATTTGCTTTTTATCAAGACAAAAGCGGTCCGATGGGAGCCCCGGGCAATATCCCGCGTCAAGGGATGCGACACCGAATGGATGATAATCGCGACGCACCGTCATTCGGTCCGGGGAATGCACCGCGCTTCAATAAAACCAGCGACTTCGTCTCAGGGCTCGACCTTGACAAATATTTAACCTATGTGGCAACAACTACACCACTAAAGACACCGCCGGCATTTGATCAGATGGGCGTGTTGATTCCAACTCCATCTCCAGAAAACAAAGTCTTTGGCAATACATACGGTGATGCTGCGAACTTCACTAATTTCAGCCTGCAACACCGTCTGGACAATACCTCGGCTACACTTGACGCTGAAATGGTGGAAAGGGTTGCATTGATGAATCCGATGAACTTTATCGGAAATGATAAGGCATCCGTTGCACCGAACTGGTACATACGCCATGGAGCAAAAGACCGGGACACCTCATTCCTTGTGCCGGTCAACCTTGCCACAAAACTGATGAACGCAGATAAAAATGTTGATTTCGCTTTGCCATGGAATCGTCCGCATAGCGGTGATTACAACCTTGACGACCTTTTCAATTGGATAAAGACCACACTAAGCGAATAACACACCGCTCAGGACGAGAGTAAGAAAAATAAGACAGCACCCTAAAAGTCAAATATCTAAAACTTTTTAGGGTGCTGTCCTATTTTTTTCTTATACATCACATGACTTTGGGGTCATCTTACTTTTTCTGTTGGAACAACCACTCCCTTACCGGAGCCAGTTTATAGGCATAATCAAAAGAATACATGTGCTCGCTACCTTTGCCGTCGTCTGGCAATACGGACTTGGGAGTAAAATTGATTATATTTACCGGCGCACCTTTGTCAAGCAAATTCCGGGCGAGAGAATCCTGTTCAATCTGCGGCAATTTTGCACTCCATGTTGCATACTCATATCTCACGCCATCTCTGTCAGCAGCATCTTCCACCGCCTTGATATTACCAAATGAAGTGCCCTCCTTACCCGCCGTAACATAAGTGAATTTATGCTTGACAAGTTCATCAAACTTATCCGTATCCCAATGACAGTCGACAAATAATGATGCTGCAAAAATATCCGGATACGTGATATTATAATACATCGAAATCATACCACCCATCGATTGTCCTGTTGTGTACAGACGAGTTGTATCAATATTCTTTTCGGAAACAATATTCATAAGAAGACGGATCACAATATCCACTTCATCAGTATGTTCGTAAGCATCATTTACCGCCACTCCTGAAAATTGCGGGACAAGCACATAACATGGATGCTTAGATTGAAACTCATTTGTTGCCCAAACCAATGCACCGTACCCCTGCTGCAAAGGTCTGGTTATATCTGTCCCGGGAGTGCTGGCATCGGCAATAAATAGCACTAAGGGATATTTTTCATCCACATCTATATTACGCGGTGAGAACAGATTATATTTCATGCTTTTGCCTGTTTCCGCATCCTTGAATTCCAACTGCCTGAACTCGGGCAGTTCCGCTCTAATCATAGCCTGCAAAACATCATCACCGGTTTTGTCAATTACAGGACCTCCACCGGGAGTGCCAAGTTGCGGACCACCTACTTTACCAAACTTACGCTCATTACGCTCAGCAATCGGAGCATTCCCATCAGAAGTATGGCTGTTGACTCGACAAGAAGTAACCATTACAGCCACAACACACATTGCTACAAAAGGGAAAATTACATTAACCAGTCTACTTTTCAAATCCATATTATATCTTTTATATATTGTAGATATAAGACAAATCTGATTAAAAAAGTTTATTGACCATGGACGAACAGCCACAAATCAATGGTAAAACACGACAGGACTCAATAACTCAAGTTTAGTTATATACCATGCACTCTTGCCAAGAGATAGCAATCACAGCGAGTAGGCTGTATGACAGACAATTACACATCACGAAGCCTTTATTTTACCAATTATTCCAAAAGACCGTCGCAAAAAAGATAACAGTATTTTATTATTTCTCATATTTTTTATACTTTTGCAACGCAAATAAGTATCTCTTGGCAAGAGATACCTAAATATACAGGAATAAATAACGTCTCCATTGTTTAAGCACTCACTAAGGGACTGCTCTATGTAATGGCGGCACATGATAGGTTATAAATACATATACATGCTTGGCTTGCAACTAATTACAGCCCCAGGCAGGATTAGAGGTATTGCACAAACATACAGCACATCATCATACGACTATGACTACTCTCCCCAATAAGAGCGCTTGTAGCAACGTTGGTGTCTCGAACATAGATTCGAGTAATCAGGACACATTAACATGGTTTGTAATGCGCGACCTCAAAAGGCCCAACGCAAAGCTCCCCGCCTACAAATTCCTATCTGACATAGGATTTGAAGTTTTCACGCCCATGCGGCAACTCATATCTACACGATTAGGCAGGCGCACCCGCTGTGAAGTACCGGTGATTCCGGACATTCTTTTCGTGAAATCAACGCGCAATTCTCTTGACCCCATAGTCCAGCGGACCGCAACGCTTCAATACAGATTTGCCAAAGGCGGCTCCTACTGTCAACCCATGACTGTCAGGCATTCCGATATGGACAAATTCATAGCCGCAGTCGCATCCACAGATACGCCGGTGTTTTACCACCCCACAGAATTACTGCCCAATATGGTGGGCAAACGCATACGCATAGTGGGAGGAGCACTTGATGGTTACGAAGGAGCGCTGTTATCAATCCGTGGCTCCCGTAAAAAAAGGATCATTGTGGAAATTCCCGGA
This sequence comes from uncultured Muribaculaceae bacterium, assembly GCA_910577465.1. Taxonomy (GTDB): domain Bacteria; phylum Bacteroidota; class Bacteroidia; order Bacteroidales; family Muribaculaceae; genus Paramuribaculum. The sequence continues at coordinate 102,643 of CAJTMM010000001.1, forward strand.
ATTATGGCAGTGGGCGTGGAAATAAACCCCGATTTCATTCAACTGTTAAGCTAATGCCCGACGAAGACGAATACCACATCCTCTTAGCCGGACCAAACATATTATATCAATGAATTTAAAAAACATCCTGCTTGTCTCTATTATTGCCATAATGCAGACTATGGCATATTCCTCATGCTCTACACCCAAAAACATTGCTTACCTGCAAGGTTTGTCCCAAGGCGAGATCCAAGCGCTTTCCGAACAGCGTCGGCTTACGATAAAGCCCGACGACAAGTTGTCGATACTCGTTAGCTCCAAGGATCCCGAGCTATCACAAGTGTTCAACCTCACCGTTTCACAGCAGCGCATAGGTCAAGCAAGCACATCCGGCTCCGGCAATTCTGGACAGAATGTACCTTTTACCGTCAATCCCGAAGGGGACATAAATTACCCGTTTATTGGTAATATACATGTTGCAGGGCTAACACGCAACGAATTGTGCAAAGTAATAGAAGACCGCTTGCGCAACGAAGGCTTGCTCAAGGATCCCATCGTCATAGTTGAATTCCAGAATGCCACCATATCCGTATTGGGCGACGTTGGAGCACCTGGGGAATACCCCATTGACAAGGATAACCTGAATCTGCTGCAAGCCATAAGCAAGGCAGGTGACCTCCAGATTACAGGACAACGACAGAACGTAATGGTACTGCGTCGGGATGGCGACAATGAGATAGCATACTTCGTCGATCTCACCAATCCGAAATCAGTAATGGAATCACCGGCATACCACCTACAGCAAAACGACATAATATACGTGGAGCCTAACAGCATGCACAAACGCCAGTCGACCGTCAACGGTACCTCCGTACTCACACCCGGTTTCTGGTTCTCCATTGCATCATTCATAGCGTCCATGTCAGTACTTATATTCAAATAAGCACCACTCATTATTATCTCCATGGAAGAAACTACTGAAAAGGAAGTACAATCGACATCCACACAAACTGGAATAAGCGATGTCATATTCATAACCTTGCGCCGATGGCCTTGGCTCGTATTATCCATCGCCCTATTTGTCGGAGCCGCCGTTTTCCATATTTTGCGCACAGTGCCCGTTTATACCCGTACTGCATCCATTGTCATAAAAAGCAGTACCACCGGCAACTCTATATCCGACATAAGCGCATTCTCCGAAATGGGATTAGGGCAAACAAGCTCCAATATCAGCGACGAAATCAACAAATTGCAATCGCCTGATGTAATGGACGAAGTGGTACGACGTCTCAACCTCGACAAGAACTACTTCATCGACGGCAGATTCCACCGCGAAGTACTATATGGGTCATCACTGCCTGTGACCGTCGACTTCCCCACACTAACCGAAAGTGAAAGCGGGTCTGCCACAATAACGATTGACAGCAACGGAAATATCACATTAGCCGACCTTGTACTCCACGGCGAGCCGGTATCTGTTCCGGCATCCAAAGTAATATCCGGAGACACGATACGCACACCCAAAGGTAATATCGTAATCACGGCAACCGGTAGAGGTAACGTCCGAGACACACAAATATTCATCGACAAACAACCCATACGCACCACTGCCGCACGATTCTTAGGAGAGCTATCTGTTGACTTAAAAAGCAACACAGGCAACACCGTCAACCTCACAGTTGTGGACTCCTCGCCCGAACGTGCCGTGGACCTGCTTAATGAAGTCATAGCCGTTTACAACGAGAAGTGGATTGAGGACCGCAACCAAGTATCCGTATCCACAGCAAAATTCATCACCGAACGTCTTGCTGTAATCGAAAGTGAGCTCGGTGGCATAGACAAAGACATCGCTACATATCAGAGCGAGCATCTAATCCCCGATGTACAGCAGGCGGCATCCATGTACATGAGCGAAAACCAAGCATCGGCAGTGCAGATACGCGAGCTCAACAACCAGTTGCAGATGACACGTTACCTGCGCAACCACCTGAACGGGACAGCGCCGAATGAGCCAATGCCGGCAAATACCGGAATAGGTAGCTCAGCTATTGAAAGCAACATTGCACAATACAACGACAAGATGCTCGAGCGTAACAGAAAGGCAGCCAACTCATCCGAGACACATCCTGTTGTGGAAACCCTTGACAATCAACTTGCATCCATGCGCGCATCCATCATGTCATCGCTCGACAATCAACTCACAGCACTCGAGACACAGATGCGCAATCTCAAATCATCCAAATCTACCATCACCACTCAACTGGCTGCGGCTCCGAAACAAGCCAACCATCTCCTATCCGTCGAACGTCAGCAAAAAGTAAAGGAATCCCTGTACCTGTTCCTTCTTCAGAAACGAGAAGAAAACGAACTATCCCAGGCATTCACAGCCTACAACACTGAAATTATCAAACGCCCTACAGGCTCATCCTCCCCCACCGCACCCGTTCGCGACAAGATTATCCTCATTGCATTCGCCATTGGTCTTATACTCCCATTCGGCGTAACATACCTCCTGGAAACCTCCAACACACGCATACGCGGACGCAAGGACATCGAAAACCTCACCATCCCATTCCTCGGCGAAATCCCTGATGACAAGCCCAAGAAAGGTGAGCGCAAAGAATCAAGAATCGTAGTACAGCAAGGCAAACGCAACGTCATCAATGAAGCCTTCCGTGTGCTTCGTACCAATCTCGGGTTCCTGACATCCAACACATCAGGCAACGTAATTATGATTACCTCTTTCAACCCTGGCTCCGGCAAAACATTCATAACCATGAACACAGCTGTGAGTCTCGCGATAAAAGGTAAACGCGTCATTGTAATCGACGGTGACCTTCGACGATGCTCAACATCCGCGTACATCAACACCCCCCAGATAGGACTGAGCAACTACCTCGTAGGCGAAACCGACGACATCGAAACCATAATCCACGCCGACACCCTAACACCGGGATTGAGCGTGATACCGGTAGGCTCCATTCCACCTAACCCCACCGAACTACTCGAGTCGCCACGTCTACCCAAACTCATCCAGACACTCAAGGCTGAATACGATTACATTCTCATTGACTGTCCTCCGGTAGAGATGATGGCAGACGCACAGATTATATCCACCATAGTCGACCGCACCATATTTGTGATTCGTGCCGGACTGTTTGAACGCTCCATGCTCCCCGAGCTCCAGCGTCTATATGACCGGAAAAAATACCGCAACATGACTCTCGTCCTCAACGCCACCGCCACCGAAGGCCACCGCCGCGGCTCCCGCTACGGCTACGCCTACGGTTACGGCTACGGCAACTACTCCCACTACACCACCAAATAACATCAAATGTCCGAAGATTTAAGAAAAAAAACTTTTTGGGGCATTGTTTGGAGCTATATCGGACGTTTTGGATCTCAAATCATAGCCATAATACCCGCTATGATTTTAGCCCGAATGCTTGGACCTGAACAATATGGGCTTATTGCAATGGCCGGGGTGTTTACCGGCATTGCATACCAACTTGCCGATGCTGGATTTGGTAATGCGTTGGTTCAAAAAAGGGATGCTGACAATATCGATTTTAGTACGGTTTTCTATTTTAATATCGGTATTTGTGGTATCATATATCTGATAATATATCTCTGCGCCCCATTAATCGCCGAATTTTTCCATGAAAGGTTACTTATACCCATAATTAGATTTTCATCACTCGGCATTATAATATTATCATTCGGGCAAATACAAACAATAATATTCAAAAAGGAAATAGATTATAAACGGCAAGTAATTATTAATCTCACATGCCAGATTATATCTGCCGTAATTGCCATTATAATGGCTATCAACCGCTATGGGGTATGGGCACTTGTCGCACAAGGACTAATCTATACTTTTTGCACAACCATAATGAATTGGATTATATCTTCATGGCGTCCGATGCTTGTATTTTCAAGGAAACGGCTTTTAGGTTTATTTAACTATGGCTCAAAGACTTTAGCATCCAGCATTATAGATTACGGCTTTTCAAAACTTTATGATATAATAATCGGACGTGTTTACAACCCAACCAGTCTCGGATTATACAATCGAGCCATTTCCACCTCAAATATATTTAAAGACACATTCTTTGGTGTGTTCAGTGGGGTGACATTCCCTGTATTTGTAAAAATGCAGCATGACAATGAACGATTCAGAAACAATATCATAAAATTCATTTCCATAGTAAGCATGCTGATATTCACTGCTATGATATGGTTGATTTTTATGGCTCATCCCTTATTCATTTTCATGTACTCATCAAAATGGGATGGCGCAGTTACATTTTTCCAACTTGCATGCGTAATGGCCATGCTTACACCGATAATCTCTATTTTAGAATCAGTCATTCTTGCAAAGGGCTATTCAGGGAAATTCTTAGCGATATCTATCATACGTAAAATATTTGTAGTGACAATGCTTGCCATAGCTTGGCGATTTGGAGTACTTTGGCTATTAATTGGACAGATTATTGTGAATATTTGCGAATGTCTTATATACTCATTTGTGACGAAACGCATAATCAACTATTCCTTCCTGAATGTTATCTCCGACTTATATCCGTCATTATTATTAGCGTTGGTCTCGGTCATACCCGTTGCCATAGTGGATTATGCAGTTTCATTCGCATTAATGAACGCAGATTTAGATATCACATTAGCCGCAATCATTAGATTAGCAATTGGTGCGATTGTTATTACTTTTAGTTTTTTTACGATATGTAAATCAGTGAAACTCAACAATTACAAAGAGCTCATTCATTTCCTCGAGCACTCTATCGGTAGCAATAAAATTGTAACATGGTTAAAGGTATAAAGATGAAACAATCATTAATCAACAAACTGAATTTCACTCTATATTTCATATTGAGACAATTGTTTGATGCAAAATTCAAGCAATTCCGGAAGATTAAAATTGCATCCAGCGAGGAAACATTACAACAAATTATAGACAACCGTCTCTCCATCGCCAGATTTGGGGATGGAGAGCTGACATTGCTTGCCGGGAATAATACAGGCTTTCAAGATAAAAACGAACAGATAATTTCCAAACTTAGACACATTCTAAAATCTGATAATTCAAGAGTCCTAATAGGGCTACCTTATGTATGGAAAAATTTATGGCCATTGAAATATAGGGCATTTGAATTCTGGGGAGGGTATCTAAATCGAAGTATTACACAGCATATTCTGCCATTCGTATCTATAGAGAAACAATATTATGACACCAACTTCACACGATTTTACATTGATTACAGAACAGATTCCAATGCAAAAAAATTAGTACCAATAATAAAAAAAATTTGGCATAATCGTAACGTATGCTTTATAGAAGGTGAATTTTCACGACTTGGTGTCGGTAACGATCTTTTCAACAATGCAACAGATATAAAACGAATATTATGTCCGTCAAGAAATGCTTTCCAGGTATACGATGAGATTATGTCAGAAGCAAAACAATTGCCTAAAGACACTCTTATTTTAATTGCGTTGGGCATGACAGCCACCTGTCTTGCCTATGATTTAAGCATGTACGGTTATCAAGCTATTGATATCGGACATATTGACGTGGAGTATGAATGGTTCAAGATGAAAGCAAAAGATAAGGTGGCTTTAGATACTAAATTTGTTGCAGAAAGTTCATTCAATAATCCCGTTAAGAATCTTCATGACGCTAAATACCAATCTGAAATTATTGCCAAAATTGGAATATGAACAATCCTTTCATATCTGTAATCATTCCTGTCTACAATGTCGAGAAATACCTGCACAAATGTTTGGTATCAGTCAAGAATCAGACATTCAAGGATTTCGAAATAATTATAGTCAATGATGCATCGCCCGACAATTCCTC
>CAJTMM010000001.1:108522-172995 GCA_910577465.1 uncultured Muribaculaceae bacterium
AATCAGAAAACTCCGATTTAAAAATTTCTATTTTAAATTTGACTCAGAACCAAGGTATAAGCTCCGCACGAAATCATGGGCTAAAAATTGCCAGAGGAAAATATATATACTTTCTTGACAGTGATGACGACATAACGTCGGATTGTTTTGATATATTGAGTAAAAAAGCATTTGAATACCCTTATGATGTAGTTATTGGTGAGAATTTCATAATTTCAGATAATTCTCAAAAAAAGGTTGCATTAAAAATAAAATCGCAAACAATCGAAAATAATGATTGTATCAATTCTTACTGCCGCAGAGAATGGTACAATCAAGTCTGGAATAAACTATACCGTCTCGACTTCTTAAAATCTCATGATTTGAAATTTGCATCCGGCCATATCCTTGAAGATGAATTATGGAGCTTCCAAATAGCCGCATTGGCTAAAAAAATAAGTTTTGTAAAGAAATGCACCTATAACTATTATATCCGGCCAAAATCTATAATTTCGACAATCAAAGGCAATAGCCATAGATGGTTTGCATTTCTCAAAATAAACAAATTAATCCGAGACGAAATTTTAAAATACAATCTCGCGATTAATCCATATGTCGGCAAATATTTCTTAGAGAACCTTCTTGTCACCATCACCGGATTTCATAGTTGCAACGCCTTAAATTCTGAATTGCTAAACGATATTGTCCGACTAAATATAATGTCTCCATACAAACTATTCAAACAGAATCAATTATCCATAAAAGAATGCATTGCATACTCATTTCTCAACTTACCTCCAGTCCTATCTCATTGCTGGTATAAACTTTTACCTCATAAATAATGAAATCGGTTGTATTCGTAATATGTACAATGAATGTCGGTGGCGTTGAGAAAGCCCTGTTAGGAGTTGTAAAGCAATACCTATCTCAAGGGTGGGAAGTACATGTGGCTATGTTGACAATAGGTGGTGGCTTTCTTCAATATCTACCCAAAGAGGTTTGCATCCACCAAATCAAAGGTTTTCAGGAGATACGCTCGATTATACATAATCCTCTTCGCCCTGCAATATCAAAAGCGCTTAAAACATTACGATTATTGGATGCCGTTAAATTAGGCTGTTTCTACTCGCTTCAGAAACTTTGCAATACATCAAAACACCTGTACGCCCACGCATTTAAAAAAGTGCCATTTTTATCAGAACAGATATTTGATTTGGCTGTTGCTTTTGCCGGACCTGATTCTTTTATTGACACATACGTTTCGTCTCGAATAAGAGCCAATGAAAAATGGGGATGGATACACTTTGATATAACTAAATTTGGCATTGACTCTGGAATCATAAGATCAGCTTATTGCAACTTCTCCCGCATCAATATAGTTTCATTGGACGCCAAAGCAATTTTTGACAGGACATTCCCAATGTTCTGTCAAAAAACGTATTATCAACCCAATATAATTGATGTAGAATCTATAACAACCTTAGCAACAGAAACTGTTGACGACTTACCTTCACATAGTGGAAAAAAAGTTATACTCACCGTCGGACGTATCTCGGCTGAAAAAGGACAGTTCCGAGCTTTAAAAGCTATAAAAAAACTTGTCCAATCAGGAGTTAATGATATCCAATGGTGGTTAGTTGGCGATGGTACAGATTTTGACAGATGCAAAAAATACACAATTGAAAATCGGTTAGAAAACACCGTGAAATTTTTAGGAGCAAAGCCTAATCCATACCCATATATGGTCAATTGTGACATATATTTACAGCCATCTGAACATGAAGGGTTCTGTATCACATTAGCCGAAGCCAAACTTTTTAAAAAGCCGATAATTGCAACAGAATTTACCGGAGCAAAGGAACAGTTGACAAAATATTATCCACACATAATAGTTCCACACGACTCATCAAAAATTGCAGATGCAATTATCACCCTACTCTAAATTTCACTTATGTCCGGTAAACGAATTGACTATATTGACTACTTGAAAGGATTAAGTATCATTTGGGTTGTATGGTACCATACCGTACAACCTTGGTTTGTGGATTTCAGTTTCCGCATGCCTTTATTCTTTCTCGCGTCCGGAATCTTTTTTAAAGTTGCAGATATAAAGACTTATGTCCGGAAGAAGACCAACCAATTGATTGTTCCATTCATATTCTTCACCATCATTTACTATGTATATCTTATTGTTCAATACTATCTGGCTAAAGGCAGCTTAATAGACTTTGACTTTGGATGCATTTGGGGCGTTTTCGCACTTCATTCTGGCACCGAATCTTTTACAGTAAATCCACCACTGTGGTTTATATGCGCATTGTTATGTCAACAAATCCTTACTTGGATATTAGTAAAAACATTACGCCAAAGATGGCTTATCTCATTAGCCGCCATTACAATAAGTTCAATAGGGTGTCTGTATATCCAGCAATTATCCACATTGTTTATGTTCGGACGTTCTTTACCATATCTCGTCTATTACATATTTGGACATCTCTATGGGAAAGATCTCTTAAAAATAATTGAATCAAAGTCAACTAAGTCCTATTCACCGCTCATAGGAGCAACAGTTGTGTATGCGCTGTCAATAACACTTAAATATACAACACAAATTAATGAACCATTGTTGACATATTTCGAAACGTTCGGGCTAATCATAATACTTATTTATCTTTTTAAAGGAATCCATTACTTCCGTATAGCATATCCATTTTGGTTTTATGGACGAAATTCATACATAGTTCTTGGTGTGCATGAAATCTACCAAACAATATTTCTGATTATGTTCACTCACCTATATGGCGAGATTAATATCTTGATAGGCATGCTCCAAACCGGATTGACCTTACTTCTACTTTGGCCGACAATTAATCTCCTAAACAAGCATTTACCCATGCTTGTAGGGAAAGCCGAAATAATAAACTTCTCAGTAATAAAAACAAAGCTATGTCATTCTTAGCTTCCGAAATTACCAATTGACATTCGCATGGCAAAACCTAAGATTTTGTTTTTAGTTGAATCACTGAATGTTGGGGGCGCAGAAAAAGCCTTAATATCATTACTGAACTTATTGGATTATTCACAATTCGACATTTCACTAATGTTGATATCTGAATCAGGAACTTTTCTTAACGACATTAGCAATCTAAAGCACTTAAAACGAAAATCAATCATCAAGCCAACTCACAACAAACTTCAACAAGTTATAAACTCTCTGAAAATCAAAGCCGTTTACAAATGGTTACCAACCAATTGGATTGGCAATTATTTATGTAATGGATACGACACAGTCATAGCTTTCTGTGAAGGATATCTAACAAAATGGGTAGCGGCGGCATCTATAGATTGCAAAAAGATAGCGTGGGTGCACACCGATATGGTAACAAATGATTGGCCCGTAAAAACCGGCATTTTCGCATCTTCTACACAGGAAATGGCTGCTTACCATAAATTTAGTAATGTTATTGCAGTTTCTGAAAATGTGGCACAAGGCCTACGAAACATTTTCAATCTAGAGAATGTCTTTACGATTTATAATATTATTGATCCAGACATTATCAAGAAATCGCTAACCCCACATACATTAACCCCTAAAAATAGACTCAATCTTGTTTCTGTTGGACGACTCGAACCAATCAAAGGCTATCACAATCTCATAGAATCTTTAAATATATTAGTTAACAACAAGAAATTAGATATTTCTCTTTGTCTCGTAGGCGATGGAAAGCAACGAAATGAATTAGAGAACGCTGTTGACAAATACGCCCTAAGAGAATACGTACATTTTGCCGGAAGCCAATCCAATCCATACCCTTATATTGCAGCGGCTGACGCATATATCTGCACATCACTTAAAGAAGGGTTTAACATCGCTATTCTTGAAGCTATGACTTTGGGAAAGCCAATAATAGCAACTAATAGTGCAGGACCGGAAGAAATACTAAACAAAGGGGAATATGGCATTCTTATAGAAAATGGTATTTCAGAAATCGTTGACGCAATAACTAATATTTATATGAATCCCGAGGTTCTCAAGCATCTTTCAAACCATTCCATTCAAAGGAGTAAAACATTTGGGACCGAGAATCAATTGAGAAAATTCACGAGCATTATCGATAACTAACTGATGAAACCGCGGATTATCATATTAATACACTACATGGAACTTGGTGGTGCCGAGATGGCTCTCATAGGACTTCTCAATGCACTTTCACCTGAGAAAGTAAACGTTGATTTATTCATATACAGCCATCAAGGACCACTGATGAAATTCATTCCAAAATGGGTCAACATAATTCCTGAAATCAAAAGTTATTCCATGATTGAACGTCCCATGATTGAAGCTCTTCGGTGTGGCTCATTAGGAGTCGTTTCCAGACGATTAATGGCGAAATATGCACATCATAAATATGTTAAGAATACCCCTATATCCGGTGACGATAGTTCTGCACTCCAATTTGTCGCCGATTGCGTGACTCCTATTCTTCCAACTATAAACCCATCCGTGACTTACGACCTATGTATCAGCTTCCTCACACCACACAATATAGGTCGAGACAAAGTCAAGGCTCATAAACGCATAGCTTGGATTCACACCGATTATTCCATTGTAAACGTCAACGCAGAAAAGGAACTACCCGTGTGGCAAGCCTACAATCATATTGCATCAATATCTCCCGACGTCACCCGCTCATTCTTGAGAACATTCCCGACCCTCAAACATAAGATCATAGAAATCGAAAACATACTATCCCCAGATTTTGTACGGACACGGGCGGAAGAGTTTGACGCATCATCTGAAGTCAAAGGCCCAACAAAACTTCTGTCAATCGGACGTTACTGTACAGCTAAAAACTACGACAACCTGCCCGATATATGCCGGCGTATAATTAAAGCCGGCTTTCCAGACCTCAAATGGTATATCATAGGCTACGGTGGAGATGAAATGCTGATACGCACCAAAATAGAAGAATCGGGTATGCAAAATCATGTGATTTTGCTTGGCAAACGCGATAATCCATATCCATACATTAAAGCCTGCGACATCTACGTCCAGCCGTCTCGTTATGAAGGCAAATCCATAACTGTGCGTGAAGCCCAAATGCTATGCAAACCGGTAGTAGTCACAAATTATCCAACAGCCAAAAGTCAGGTAACGGATGGCATAGACGGATGCATAGTCCCCCTCGACAATCAAGGTTGCGCTGACGGCATAATAAGATTCATCCGCGACAACAATCTGCGACAGCAAATCACAGCCAACCTGCAAACACGCGACTACGGCAGCATCTCCGAAGTCGAGAAAATATATCAATTAATATAATCAGAACGTCACAATGCAACCCGTAATATCAAGACCCCAACCTCGACTTGATTACATAGACAATCTTAGAGTATTGGCTTGCTTTCTTGTTCTACTGACACACTCCTCTATGCCTGCGTCCAATCCCGAGACAGAAGGCTCATGGCTATTTGCCCTATCTTTTATAGGCAGCCCATCCTCAGAGCTATTCTTAGCATTATCTGGAACAGTTCTATTACCGGTTAAAACTGGATTTGCAAAATTTTACCGACGCCGTTTTATTAAATTGATACCGCCGTTAGTCATTTGGTCAATCTTAGGTGTGCTACTATACACTCAAACTCACGATTTACCATGGAGTCAAGCACTCCAACGTATAGTACATATACCTGTACAACCTGCAATAGGAGTTTATTGGTTTGTTTATGCCATGGTTGGACTATACTTATTGGCTCCATACATCTCACCTTGGTTAAAAAACGCATCAAAACTACAGATAGAATGGTTTCTCTCACTATGGTTAATTAACATGACCCTACCAATAATTAATTATTTAATCCCAACATTCTCTACCAATTTTATCACGAACGGCAATTATTATTGGGAATTATGCTATTTTGGCGGATTTCTTGGATATTGGCTTATGGGTTACTATCTTAATAGATATCCTATTAAAGTGGGATGCAATTTTAAATTTACTATATTACTCATACTGACTATTAGCTATCCGATAATGATTCTCTGTCTTAAAACAAATGGACATGATGTAACAATATTGACAGATAACCTGCAACTCGGTAGTGCCGTATTAGTAGCAGCATTGTACACACTGCTCCAGAACATCCGATTGTCAGCACAAATACAAAAATCGATCACAGGCATAGCCAAATATTCATTTGGAATTTATTTGACACACATCTACATAGCTCGTGAAATGTTTTGGGGATTATTTGATGGTAGCTCAATTCATATATTTCCAAGAACATTCTTAATCGCTTTGCTGACATTAGCCACAGGCTATTTCCTGACAAGATTACTATCAATTATACCAAATGGCAAATATATCACCGGGGCATAATCCGATTTTTAATTATGAACATACCCAAAAAAATTCATTACTGCTGGTTCGGGCGTAATCCTCTCCCCCTTTCAGCACAAAAATGTATTACCTCTTGGCGTAAATTTTTCCCGGACCACGAGATTATTGAGTGGAATGAGGACAATTTCGATGTCAACTCTATCCCCTACACAGCACAAGCTTACGAAGCCAAGAAGTACGCCTTCGTTAGCGACTACGCCCGTTTCAAAATACTCTACGAGCATGGAGGTATATATTTTGACACCGACGTAGAGGTTATAAAACCATTCGACGATATTCTCTCTAATGGCTCATTCATGGGAGTGGAAGTCGAACCCTCAAAAAACGCACCCATTGCCGTTGCGGCCGGGCTTGGTATAGGAGCGGAAGCCGGAAATCCGATATACGCTGAAATCATAACCTTTTATTCCACCCTTAATTTCTATCTTCCCGACGGAAACATCAATCCTTATGCGGTAGTTCGTATTACCACTGACTTTTTACTACGCCATGGATTAAAACAAATTTCTGGCATACAAACGGTAGATAACATTATCATATATCCATCTGATTACTTCAATCCGCTTGACGATGCCACTGGACGTTTAAAAAAAACATCCAATACACATTCCATACATTGGTATTCAAAAACATGGATGGAAATCAATCCTTGGCGTCAAAAAATCTCTCGACTTATACATCGTATTTTTGGCACTGGATTCTCTTCGAGAGTCAGACGCATGCTTAATATATGATTCCTGCAATCCTATACAAATCCGTATACATCAATATAGTGTTAATTCTGACACTATGCTACATCCTGTCTCTAAAACAACAGACGGACAAGCAGATTCTTAAGGGTACAACCGACTATCTCCCGGCATTTATACTAAGCATCATTGTGGCATTTTACATGGGATTACGCCCGGTTTCAATGGCCTTTGGAGATACAGTAGTATACAATCGTATATACCTGATGAATGATGCAATGTTCAGAAGCCAATTTCATGAAGGAGAAGAGCTTTTTGGATGGATTATGGAAACTTGCAGGCCAATAATGGATATCAAAGGATTTTTCCTGCTGATAGATATCAGCTATCTGGGATTTATGTTCTGGGGATGCAAACGTCTGATGCCAAACAATACAATGGCTGCTGTATTGTTTAATATAGCATCATTTTCATTTTTCACTTTCGGAACAAACGGTATTCGCAACGGTCTTGCCTGCAGTATAGTGATATTGGGATTTGCCTTTATGGCAACAGACAAAAAGTCTCCGATCAAAGGACTTTTAATATGCCTTATAGCAAGCATGTTACACAAATCCGTGGCACTACCTACGGCCATGTCCATAGTCTCAATATACATTATTAAGGATTTCCGCCATGCCTACTTATTTTGGATTTTATCAATCGCTATAAGTCTCGTTTTTGGTAATTCAGTGGCAAATCTGTTTGCCACCATGGGATTTGACGACCGAATGACTGAATACCTCAACAACTCCGAATATAATCATCAATTCTCTTCTACAGGCTTTCGTTGGGATTTCCTATTGTATAGTGCCATGCCCATTGTCTTAGGTTATTACATTGTTATCAAACGCGGAATACGTAACCGTACATACGAGTTTTTACTTAACACTTATGTATTAAGCAACTCTTTTTGGGTTATGGTAATACGTGCCGCATTCTCCAATCGTTTTGCTTATCTTTCATGGTTTCTTTATCCGATTGTAATTGCATATCCCTTACTAAAATTACCTATCTGGAAAGAGAATCAAGGCAAACGTTTGAAACAAATTATGCTTGCTAACGTAGGATTCACCTACATAATGTGGCTTCTTGGCAAATTATAATACGGCTTCATCAAAAATGAAAACGCTCACTATATTTACACCGGCCTACAACCGCGCCCACACAATCGGCCGGACATACGAAAGTCTCCTTCGCCAAACCTGTAAAGATTTTGAATGGCTCATAATTGACGACGGCTCTACTGACAATACCGAATATATCGTAAAAGGCTGGATAGCGGAAAATAAAATATCCATACGTTATATTCGCCAACAGAATCAAGGTATGCATGGAGCCCATAACACAGCTTACGACAATATCCGCACACCTTTGAATACCTGCATAGATTCCGATGACTACATGCCAGACAATGCTGTAGAAAAGATTCTAACATTTTGGAACAAAAATGGTAGCGACCACTACGCCGGTATCATAGGTCTCGATTGCACCTCCGATGGTAATATAATCGGCACGAAATTTCCCGAAAATTTATCGGGAACCACATTGCAAGAATTCTATGCACATGGTGGATCCGGAGATAAAAAGATGGTTTATCGCACCGACATAATCAATAAATACCCTCGATATCCAATTTTCAACGGTGAAAAATATGTTGGACTCGCATACAAATACATGCTGATAGACCAAGACTACAAACTGCTTACTTTAAACGAGCCTTTGGTGGTGGTAGAATACCAACCCGACGGTTCAAGCTACAATATGTACAACCAATACTGGCGTAATCCACGAGGATTCTCTTTTTTCCGCAGAACCGAGATGATTTGCGCACCAACATTGAGACGTCAGTTCATATCTTGCATCCATTATGTCGCAAGCTCTATTATATCACGTAACAAAGCTTTCATAAACGAATCGCCTAAGAAAGCACTCACCATACTCGCAATCCCATTTGGAATTATATGGTATTTGAGAATACGTGCCAAAATACAATCTAACGCCAAAATGAATTTCCATTCTTAAACACATGAAAATTCTGCACGTAATCACATCCCTACGAACTGGCGGAGCCGAGAAACTGATAGTGGATTTGCTTCCGCGCTTCAAGCGCAACGGCATTGATGTGGATTTACTACTATTTGACGGAACTGAAACACCTTTCATGCAAATCGCAAAAGCTGAGGGCATCAATATTATTAATTTCGGCAAAGGTAGCTCTGTCTACAATCCATTACATGCCATAAGGCTCGCATGGCTTATGCGCAAATATGACATTGTACACACCCACAACACCGCATGCCAATTATTTGGAGCATTTGCCTCATTATTTTGCAAGACTAAATTAGTGACCACCGAACACTCTTCATCCAACCGTCGCCGTGGCTCTCGATTGCTAAGCATATTGGATCGATGGATGTACAGCCGTTACCATCGTATCATCTGCATTGCACGCCAAACTGAAGAAAACCTACGCAAACATCTCGGCAATAACAGGATCAATGACCATATTATTACGATACCAAACGGTGTTGATGTCACAAAATACTCCTCGGCGACACCATCTACCGAACTACGGGACATGTTACCCAATGGAGCCAAGGCTATCACCATGGTTGCCGGTTTCCGTTGGGAAAAGGACCAGGATACACTGATAAAGGCCATGCGTTTTTTGCCAGAAACATTCCATCTGTTTTTAATTGGCCACGGTGTGCGAATAAATGAATGCCGCCTATTGGTCGAAAAAGAATCTGTAACCCACCGCACCCATTTTTTAGGCATACGCTCTGATGTTCCACAACTACTTCGTGCAAGCGACTATATCGTCATGTCATCGCATTTCGAGGGTATGTCCCTGTCATCCATCGAAGGAATGAGTGCCGGCAAAGCATTTCTTGCTTCTGATGTCGATGGCCTACGTGAAGTAGTCCAAGGAGTTGGAATTCTATTTCCGCACGGTGATTTTCGACAATTAGCACAGGAAATCATCGCACTCGACAACGATTCTGCTTATTACAATCACATAGCAATGTGTTGCCATCGCCGCGCTTCGACATTCGACATTTATATAATGGCCGAAAACTATCTCAATTTATACTCATCCATTATCTGACATTAATCAATGAAAGTATCAATAATCGTTCCTATTTACAATGCAGCTGTATTCTTGCCGCAAACTATACAATCCATTCGGCAGCAATCTTACCAAGATTTGGAAATCATTCTTGTCAACGATTGTTCCACCGACAACTCTTTAACGATTATCAACGATGCCGCTAATAAGGATAACCGAATAATCGTTGTCAATAAAAAAGTCAATGAAGGAGAAGATTATGCTCGATTCTCCGGTTTGGAAAAAGCCACAGGAGATTATATAGCTTTCCTTGATGCCGACGATTGGCTTACAAAAGATGCCGTCAAAACCTTGCTTGAAATATCAAACACACATAATGTAGACATTGTGTATGCTAACAATATCCGTGTCTTTTCTCAAAAATTAAAGATTAACCGCATCAATACTTTTGATTCCCGATATACAGAACGTACTATTTCCGGAAATGAAAAAGACAATCTTTTCATCTCATTTTTTGGTGTGAATATAGTTCCGGTAACCACGTGGGGAAACTTATACCGACGTAATTTATTCACTGCAGACTTAAAACGTTCCGGACTAAAATTTGGAGCAGACCTTGCACTCGGTATGCAACTGTACCATAAAGCTAAGTCTATATTCGTCACTTCTACTCCGGTTCTGTATTATCGGTGGGGAGGTGTCACGGCCAAATTCCAACCCAATTTTATAAATTCAGTAAAAGCTCTGTTTGAACGAAAGCTTGAATTCATAACCCGTCACAATCTAACAAACGAAAAACGCACAGCTGTAATCGAATTGGCCAACTGCTTGGCAACCCACGTCACACAACTGGCCACATATTATCCAAAGAACCGTGAAGAGAACCTTAAGATTCTCGAAAAGGAATTCCAAGATGCGACCTATGATTCATTTGCAAAATACACATCCGACCCATATTTCCAACCCAATGCGCTAAATACCGCATGCATTAACCTTGATTATCGGAACGCCTACGAAATTGCCTATAATGATTCACGAAAAATAAAGTCAAGAGTCCGTCTGATAATCAAGAAGGCTAGTTCCGCATTACTTCGCCACATAAAATTATAATTCGATTTATGGATATCTGCTTCTTTACACACTATCTTCCCAACCCATATATAGGTGAAGTGGAACGTGTCACGTACAATTTGACACAATACTTCAAAGAAAATGGAATAAATGTCTATTTTCTAACCACGGGAGGGAAACACCACTCAGGACTGATTCCTACAGAATATAATCTCGACAAACGCGCGGCATTCATCAACGAATTCTTGAAAAAGAATAATATCCGTATATTAATTGACCAATATATCTCTGAGCCATATCTCCGTCATCCACATATCGATTCAACTATAAAAATCATAGGATGCCACCATATAGATATCATTGAAAGACATATATTTCGCTCTTTGCTACAAACTTTTAGTATTAATAACTTAAAGTCCAGTTTGATGAATGTTGCATTTTTATTGAATACCCCTCGTCGCAGATTCTACAATAATCGTAAAATCAGCAACTTATTAACAGGTGGAATTGATAGATTGATATATCTGTCAAAGCATTATGTTAACCACATGCAAAAAAAGCACCCTAAAAACAAGAGCTTGTTTTCAGCCATTCCAAATGCTTGTGAAAATCAACTTTCCTCATTATCACCAATTAATTGTAAGAAGAAACAGATTGTATGGTGCGGACGTATTGTCCACAATCCAAAAAATGTCTTATTTCTAATCAAACTATGGCGAAATTTATCCACTGAATTTACTGATTGGGAAATGATACTTGTAGGAGACGGTTGTGATCGTCATCTATTGGAGGACAAAATAAAACGATACCGACTCAACCGAATAACAATAACCGGCTACACAGACCCATACCCTTATTATCGTGATGCACGCATATTTGTATTCCCATCCTTTTCAGAAGGATTCGGCATGTCCCTTATTGAATCAATGGCTCACTCATGTGTCCCGGTAGTATTCGACACATCAATGGTTTTTCACGACATCATAGAGCATGGAACCAACGGATTTATTATTCCCGACTACAACGAATCAGAATTCATCGACACGTGCCGAAAACTCATGAACTCTGATTTATCATCATACGCCGAAAACGCTCGAAAATCAATCAGCCAGTTCTCCATAGACACTGTAGGTAAACAATGGCTTACTCTTTTTAATGAGATAATCGCTTAAATTTTAATATTATGGCATCAAATAGAATCGAGTATATCGACGGTCTCAGAGGTTTCACCATAATACTTGTCGTTTACAGTCACATAGTGTCATTGCTTACTTCTACCCCCCCCTGTTAAGTAATGTTAATTCAATATTCATTACTTTCCGAATGCCACTATTCTTTTTCATAAGCGGATATTTCGTTTACAACTATAAATACGACATCGAATTGTTCCGGAAACGCTCCATGAACAGATTAATACGGCAACTATATCCCACAATTGTATTTTGGATGCTATTCTGCATTTGCTTTATGGGATGTAAGTTTTCCCTGACCGATGAATACAAATCAGGATACTGGTTCACTTTTGTATCCATAGAGATGTTCTTTCTGATTGCACCTCTATTTATAATATTCAGTTCAAAAAAGCTATCCAAATTTATCCAAGTATCCATCTTGATATTAATTGGGATATTGTGTATCGGTATTTTATACATTGCATTAAAGACTGGCTGTGTGCATACTAACGCTATTTGGAAAGGATTCAGTTTATCACTATTATTCTCTTATATGCCATTTCTCTTATTTGGAGCCGTTTTCAAAATCCAATCACATGCATGGTTAAAATATACCACCCATATTTACACCCTAATATCTGCTATTGCCATATACATATTAGCCAAATTCTATCTATTGGGATTTATAGCGACTTTAATCCAAGGATTTACTGGAATTATAATCATACACTACATCTTCTTCCACTTATTCAACATTGATAAGTTCAAACATAGTCTCTTTTCACAAAAACTGCAGTTCATTGGCAAGAAAACATTAGAAATATATCTTCTGCACTACTTTTTCATTAACATATTAAAACAAATTCCACATATTCCCCAACAAATATACGGCATCATAAACACCAATTATGAATTACCCCTCTGCCTTTGTCTATCCTTAGCGATAGCGTATATATGCCTTGGTACAATCAAGTTAATGAAAAAGTTGAAAATTTACAACCTGCTGTTCCCAAGCACTATTGACCGATTTAAAACAATCTATATACTAAGTAAATAGAATCCATTCACAATTTGGCACTTGGATTCCCATGAAAATCATCCGCACATCTACAATTCCTAAATCAATCGATACATTCTGCCGCGGACTGTTACGACAGTTGCAGGATGAGGAAGATATGGAAGTGGTAGTGGTATCCTCTCCCGGCCATGAAATGGACGAGATATCTCAGCGCGAAGGTGTAAAAACCATTTCCGTACCTATGCAGCGCCGTATATCGCCATTCAAAGATTTGCGCAGTCTTTGGCAACTCTACCGTGTGTTCCGGTATGAAAAGCCTGTGATGGTGCATTCCATGACTCCCAAGGCCGGACTGCTGTCCATGATAGCAGCCTGGATAGCTCGGGTTCCGGTACGATTGCACACATTCACTGGTCTTGTATTTCCGACATCCACAGGGCTACAACGCCACATACTCATGCTTACGGACCGTATCACATGCGCATGCGCCACACATATTATCCCGGAGGGAGAAGGCGTGCGTAATGATCTCTTATCCCACCGAATAACAAGGAAACCCTTACGCGTGCTTGGACATGGCAACATCCGCGGTATAGACCTTTGCCACTTTGACCCCACACTACCCGAAATTAGCAACCTCGCAGCCAATATACGACAGCCCGACCGACTTACATTCATATTCATCGGTCGCATCGTCGGCGACAAAGGCATCAATGAGCTCATTTCAGCTTTTACACGTCTACACCATGAGCGACCGAACACTCGTCTACTTCTCATCGGCGGCTATGAGCCTGAACTTGACCCCATTAATCCCGATACAGAACAGACCATATGCCAACATCCGGCAATAGAAGCAGTTGGACAGCAACAAGACGTTCGCCCATGGTTAGCGGCATCCAATATATTTGTATTCCCTTCCTATCGCGAAGGATTCCCCAATGTGGTCATTGAAGCAGGAGCTATGGGATTACCATCAATCGTCACCGACATCAACGGCTCACGGGAGATTATCTCTCATGGCGAGAACGGAGTAATCATTCCGCCACGCAATACCGAAGCTTTGTACTCAGTAATGCACCAACTTACAGACAATCATGAATTACGTACACTCCTTGCATCTAAAGCCCGCGACATGATCGCTTCCCGCTTCGAGCAAGGATTCGTCCGCAACTGTCTAATTGAATATTACAAATCTATACTGCCTACAATAAAACAAAACACCCGGTAAATGGGAATTAAAGCCAACATTATCCAATGAAACCCTATAGTAACTTCTTCAAACGCGCTATTGATATAATAATCGCGTCCGTTGCTTTGATTTTGCTCAGCCCCATTCTGCTGGCAGTAACAATATGGTTGCATTTTGCCAACAAAGGCGCCGGTGCTTTCTTTTACCAACCACGTCCAGGCAAAGATGCTAAAATATTCAAGGTTGTGAAATTCAAGACCATGACTGACGAACGAGATTCTCTTGGCAACCTATTACCGGACGAGAAAAGATTAACCAAAGTAGGACTATTTGTTCGCTCCACATCAATTGATGAATTACCCCAATTGTGGAACGTCCTAAAGGGCGACATGTCTCTCATAGGTCCACGCCCACTTCTCATACAATATCTGCCGCTATACTCCCCAGAACAAGCACGACGACATGAAGTCCGCCCGGGAATAACCGGTTGGGCACAATGTCATGGTCGTAATGCCATTTCTTGGAAGAAGAAATTCGAACTTGATGTCTGGTACGTTGACAATATCTCATTTATTACCGATTGCAAGGTGATTATTACCACTATACGTAAAGTGATTAAACGCGAGGACATATCTTCCGCCACATCTGTTACTATGGAATTTTTCGACGGAAACAACTAACTCACCATATATGTATAAATTTGAGAATATTACGCTATATGGAGCCGGCGGTCACTGCAAGGTTGTACTTGACATTATACGGGCAATGGGACTGGTCGTAGAAAACATTGTCGATGATAATGCCCTCACTCCGACATTCCTGGGAATCCCACTTACGAAACCGGTCGGAAAATACAATCGAGTAGTTGTAACAATAGGCAACTGCTCTGTCCGCAAAAAAATAGTATCTGAGATATCAGCCAACGAATATCCGGTAGTCATCCATCCCTCCTCTATCGTTTCGCCACTCAGCAGTATCGGCTGCGGAACGGTAATAATGCAGGGGGCTATAGTACAGGCTTGTACCGTGATTGGATGTCACTGCATAATAAATACCGGTGCGACCGTTGACCACGACGTAACAATGGCCGACTTCGTCCATTGCGCAAGCGGTAGCACCGTATGTGGAGGTGTAAGCATCGGCGAATGCTCATGGATTGGAGCCGGAGCTGTGATAATCCAAGGTGTCAAGATTGGAAAAAACGTAATGATTGGTGCAGGTGCTGTTGTCATCAGGGACGTTCCTGACGGAGTCACCGTCGTGGGCAACCCTGCAAGAATAATCAAACAAACTAATTGATAGAAAACATATTTTTACTATGGATAAACGTATTTATCTGTGCCTTGCCCACATGGGAGGGCGCGAAATGGAGTTCATACAGGAAGCTTTCGATACTAATTGGGTGGTACCTCTCGGTCCCAACGTCAATGGATTTGAAGATGACTTGAAACATTTTTGTGGCGATGACTGTAAGGAAATCGTGGCGTTGAGTGCCGGTACAGCCGCCGTACATCTCGCACTGCTGGCATGTGGAGTTGGGCCTGGCGATGAGGTCATGGTACAATCATTCACGTTCTGTGCATCAAGTCATCCTGTGACATACCTCGGTGCTACCCCTGTATTTGTAGATTCGGAACCGGAATCCTGGAACATAGACCCCGAGTTGCTCGATCGCGCCATAGCCGACCGTATCGCAGTGACAGGGCGTAAACCTAAAGCTATCATTCCGGTATATCTCTACGGAATGCCCGCCCGAATCGACGAAATTATAGCTGTTGGACAAAAATACGACATACCGGTGATTGAGGATGCGGCCGAGGGATTCGGCTCTTGTTTCGACTGTCGCGTATGCGGAACCTTCGGACGATACGGAGTACTCTCATTCAACGGCAACAAGATGATTACCACATCAGGCGGAGGTGCCCTGATTTGCCCGGACCGGGAAGCCAAGAATGAGATTATGTTTTACGCCACACAAGCCCGTGAATCATATCCCTATTACCAACACGAACGTATAGGATACAACTACCGCATGTCCAACATTTGTGCAGGTATAGGCCGTGGACAGATGTTCGTGCTTGATGAGCATATAGCCCACCATAAGCACATCCAGGATATGTACCGCACGCTCCTTGCCGATGTTCCCGGAGTCACACTTCACGACAACCCTTCGGAACGCTACGACTCCAACTTCTGGCTCTGTACCATAACACTCCACCCCGAATTGAAAGTCAAAGGGCAAGACAACGCTTATGCCACCGCCGTATCCGGAGCCGTAGGTGGGGCTGCAGGAGTGACACACAAAGCATCAGGCACTCACACCGATTGCGAGCCCAATGCCAACGTAGAAGCTATGCGTATGTACCTCGATGCGGCAGGCATCGAATCTCGTCCGCTATGGAAACCGATGCACTGTCAACCCGTCTATGCCAAAAATCCCGCCTACATCAACGGTGTAAGCGAATCCTTATTCAAGATAGGATTGTGTTTGCCTTCAGGTCCAATGGTTACCGACGACGATGTTCGCTACATTGTCAGCCAGATAAAGAGTGCCATTATACCCGGCTGACGTATTCATATACTCATACTTCAATTATAGGTTAGTAACATATAGGTTAGTCACAATTATTAATGTGTTGTAATTTATGAATCCACTACACAAAGTTTTCAACTGGTACTTTTCACGCGGAGCCATGCCCTACTGGAGTGTTCTGATTGTGGATTGTCTAATATTATATGTCTCAGGCATAATAGTGTACGCACTGAAATATGGTGCTTTGCACACACTCACTATATTCTATCCACTTACTTTTACACTCGCACTCTACTCCATAATATACATCATCGGATTCCGCATTTTCCATACCTATTCCGGTGTGATACGGTTTTCTTCTTTCATTGACTTGCGCCGGCTCGGATTGGCAGTACTTATTAGTACTGCACTTATTCTCTCGCTGCAATATGTATTTCAGCTCAATCGCTGGCTCGTAGCACTGAGCACAAGCCGCATCATCCTTTGGGGTTCGTTATCGCTCGTACTCATGTGGACAATGAGAATTTGGATTAAGTCGCTCTACGACACATCCATCTTAAGCCATCGCAATACCCGCGCATTCATTTACGGTGTCCGGCAAGGGGGCATTGCCATTGCCAATAGTATCAACAGCCAGACTGAGTCTCCGTATATGCTTCACGGATTCATTTCCGACGGTCCCGACATACACGACCGATACCTCATGGGCGTTAAGGTTTATCCTAACGACGACCAGTTGGCCGATACCATGAAAAAATGCGGAGCTACCACACTGCTCGTGTCACCGCTGAAAAGCGATATATTCCGACGCAACGACCGGATGGTCAATGCCATGATTGATGCCGGCATAAAGATTCTGATGATTCCCGCCGCACAGGAATGGGACGGCAAGAGCAAACTAAGCTATACGCAACTCAAAGAGGTGAATGCAGAGGATCTTCTTCCGCGTGACAAAATAGAAATCGATATGGAGGCTGTAGGACAACTGCTCCGAGACAAAACCATTCTCATCACCGGGGCTGCAGGCAGCATAGGTTCGGAGATGGTTCGCCAGATTGCTCCATTCA
This sequence comes from uncultured Muribaculaceae bacterium, assembly GCA_910577465.1. GTDB lineage: Bacteria > Bacteroidota > Bacteroidia > Bacteroidales > Muribaculaceae > Paramuribaculum. The sequence goes on from CAJTMM010000001.1 coordinate 126,754, forward strand.
GACCTCAGAAAATGATACTTGTTGACCAAGCCGAGACACCACTCCACGATATACGCCTTATGATGGCACATCGATGGTCTGAGATTCCGTCACGCACTCTCGTTGCCGACATTGCCAACGCATGCCGCATGGAAGAGATATTCTCGGAATTCAAACCTGAGTATGTATTCCACGCAGCCGCATATAAACATGTTCCCATGATGGAGGACAATCCTTATGAAAGCGTTGAGAACAATGTCAACGGTACACGAATCATAGCCGATCTCGCTGTGAAATACAACACTAAGAAATTCGTGATGGTATCCACTGACAAGGCTGTCAATCCCACCAATGTGATGGGGTGCTCCAAACGTATATGTGAAATCTATGTCCAGTCACTTGACAAAGCCATTAAGGACGGACGCGTTGATGGCATAACCCGATTCGTCACCACACGGTTCGGCAACGTACTCGGCTCCAATGGCTCCGTTATTCCGCTTTTTGAAAAGCAGATTAAGGCGGGTGGTCCCGTGACAGTGACACACCCCGACATCATACGCTACTTTATGCTCATACCCGAAGCCTGCAAACTGGTACTCGAAGCCGGTACCATGGGCAATGGTGGCGAGATATTTGTATTCGACATGGGCAAACCCGTACGGATAGCGGCTTTGGCGAAGCGCATGATACAGATGAGCGGAGCTAAGAACATCGAAATAAAATATACCGGCTTACGCGACGGTGAGAAACTATACGAAGAGGTACTCAACGACCAGGAAGTGACATTACCTACCTTCCATGAAAAGATAAATATAGCCCGAGTTCGCGAATACGACTTCGATGAAGTGCGCACACGTATAGACCATCTAATAAACATAGCTCCCGATGCCGATGATATGACAATAGTGAAACACATGAAAGAACTTGTACCCGAATTCAAGAGCCAACACTCTAAATACGCAGCCCTTGATACTCCAACCGCAGATTACGTCGCAACCTCATTCAACGAACCATCTGCATCTGGATTATATCCGGCATTGCAACCGACATAACGCTTTTCTCTCCACTATCAATTATTGTTACTTCATAATCAAATCAATAGGTAAAATTAATTACTATGAACAGATTCTTTCTCAGGCTACTGCTACTGTTGGGAATAGCAGCATGTAGTCAACAGGTAGAAGCTCAGCGACTTGCCGTGAGAACCAATGCGCTCGACTGGCTTACACTGACTCCTAACGCAGCCGTAGAGGCCCGACTCAACCAACGACTCACACTCGGTGTGGGATTTGCCGTCAATCCGGTAACTAAGCCAATCGGTGGCATGAAAACATCCCACTTCCGTTTTGAACCGGAACTAAGATATTGGTTCAACCGTCCCATGGCTCGCCACTTCGTAGGATTCGCTCCGCTGTTCGCAGACTATAGCCTGCGGTTCAACCACCGCAATTATCAAGGCGACCTTTACGCCATAGGCTTCACTTACGGTTATTCATTGGTTATCAATGACCACTGGAATGTGGAATTCACGGCAGGCTTAGGTGCCGGATACACCAAATGCTACAAATATCATGAGGACGACTACCGTCCCGAAAGAGCCAATTACGAAAAATGGATTCCCGTACCAGTAAGACTCGGAGTATCCTTTGTCTATGTATTTAAATAACCGGTCAACATGTCAAGAAAACTACTCACTATAATTGCCGCCGCTGCCATTGTATTAACCGGCATGACAGCACAAGCCCGCAACATCAACGTGCGGGGTAAAGTAACCATCGAGGGCACAGGCGAACCGGCATACGGTGTCGGCATTTACAATGCTACCACCGACAAACTCATTGCAACCACCAACGACGAAGGACGCTATACGGTAAACATCGATGAAAACGGTTCGCTTAAGTTCCGAGCCATGGGTACGCAGAGCCGTACCATACCGGTCAACGGTCAATTGTCGCTTAACGTAACCCTGTTACCGGAAGCTACCGAACTCGACGAAGTAGTTGTTATGGCAAAGGCAATAAACAATAAACTCATTACCGAACCCACCGACATCGACGTAAAAGGCAACTACCTTCACGTCAAGACACACGTGAAGATTCCACATCGCCTGTTCTCCTCCAACGTGCGCATGATTGTCCAACCGGCAATTTACAATGTGACACGCAACGAAATCATGTACATGCGTCCGGTTGTGTTCGACGGTCACCGATATGCCATCACGCAGCAACGCATGCATGACTGGGACAACACCAAGGATCCTTTGACCCCCTACATACAGGTAAAGCACACCGGACGTCGTGCCGACGACGTACTCACACTTCATGATTCAGTGTACGTAAAAAATCCCAAAGATGATTTCCGATGCGACGTGATGAGTTCACTGGAGACATACAATAGTGTAATCTATACCGATACATTTGTGATAGCCCGCGGCACTGTCAACCCATTGCGTTTCTTATCGTACTCATTGAAGGGCTCTCCCGTAACCGATGAACGCTTCTTCCCTGCCCCGGAGATGCAATTACGTGATACCCGCGGCGAAATGCAACTCGCATTCCAAGTAGGCAAATCAAATCTCGACCTCACACTCGGCAATAACCGCTCAGAAATGAACCGCCTGTCGGAACAACTTCGCGAAATCGAAAACAATCCCGACATGGCAATTAAAAGCTTCACCATCTCCGGTACAGCATCGCCCGAAGGAATCTACGAGTCCAACCGCCGTCTTGCCGAGCACCGTATGCAATCAGCGATGGACGTAATTCTTCAAGGACTGTCAGACGATACCCGTCATAACATCGAAGTGGGCACCGAAGCGTCAGTTGCCGGATGGGACGAAGTCGCACAACTTCTGCGTGCCGACAATCTCACTGACGAAGCGGAGACAATAGAGAAAATCATTGACCGTTATCCAGGCAATATCACTCGTCAGGGACGAAATATAAAATCCCTACCGTTCTACACTCTTCTTAAGAATAATTATCTCCCACGTCTGCGCAACGTAAGCTACCGCATTGTCACTCAACGTTACCGCTATCTCACTGATGAAGAGATTGCCGACCTGTACCGCACCAACAGCAGTGACATGACACGATATGAATTTTGGCGACTGTACTCACGTGCCGATTCCACTGAACGCGAGAGTATCATACGCCGCGCTCTTGAAGTCGACCCGCATTTTCTGACTGGAGCCACTGACCTTGCCGACATTCTCATCGAAAAGGGTACGCCTGACGCATCTCTTCTCGAGCAGATGCTCACCTCTGCCAAAAGAGAAGTCCCGAATGAATCACGTCTTAATCATGGTATAGCACTATTGACCGACGGACAATACACTCGCGCGGATTCAATTTTGAGCCTGACACCCGACACCGAGATATACCATAAAGCAAAAATCTACAGCGCCACACTCAATGGTCGCTACCATGATGTGATTGAAGAAATCTCATCCGACTCTCCATTCAACGAGGTTCTACTGCTACTCACAATGAAAGCCAATGACCAAGCATGGGAAAAAGCACAGAAGCTTGGTGATTCCGCCAAAGAAGAATATATAAAAGCCGTAGCAGCAAACCGACTCGACAAATACATGGCAGCTCTGTCGCATCTCAAAAACGCATTTCGTCTTGACCCGTCGCTACGAGAGACCGCACGCATTGACGGAGACATCGTGGATTTGCTCAACGACATAGACGACGAGTCAACCGACTATTGAAATCCCGATAAACAAAAACTATCATTTAACTATAAAAAACATAGAACTATATCTATATGAATATAACATCTCATTTCTTGCGCCATGTGGCAATGCTTATGATGTTGGCATGCGCGCTTCTGGCTTCGGCTCAGTCAGACGCCATCGTATCAGTCGAAGCCGGTGATACGATGGGGGATAATACGGAATCTGTGAGCAACGATACAGTTTCCTCAGGCTTCAATGCCCTTGATTATGTACTCCAACGTCCCAACCGAAACCAATTTTACAAGCCCAAGAAATTCGGTGACCACCTCTTCATAGCCCTCGAAGCCGGAACCGGATGGTTTCATAATCCGGAACGCTTATTCGACTTTGAAGGCACCGATGCCAAATTCGGTATAAATGTGGGCGACTGGGTTACTCCTGTCCACGGATGGCGTGTAGGTATCAATGGAGGCAGCCACCGTCTTGATGGTGGACACAAACCATTTTACGTTGGAATGTCCGCTGATTATATTGCCAATCTATCAGCTCTCGTACGCGGCGATAACCCATCCCGAAAATTCGAGGTCATAGGTACCGCCGGCATCGAATATCAACTCAACCACCACTGCAGCAACAACTACAACATCTTCGGATTACGTCTTGGCTTACAAGGTCGTTGGAATTTCAGCAAATCCATGTTTGCATACATCGAGCCACGTATCGGAGGTTACTTCGGTCCAGGTATCACACACGGCACACAGACACAATCAGACTTCCACTATCGCGTTGAACCATCCATCATGGTTGGTCTGGGCATGCGTTGTCTCAGCCGCCGTGAGATTATCGAAAATTCCGACCCGTTTGAAAGCAAAAGTTTCGAACACAATATGTTCTACGAAGTAAGCGTCGGGTGGATTAATCTCAAGAAACACGACGGACGTTCCGCCATATTCGATGACCACAATATGGAATTCGCCTACTCGGCCGGAAAATGGTTCACGCCCGAATCCGGTCTGCGACTTACAGCTACTTACGGAAAACTGTCTCACCCGCATCAATTCGTTATGGCAGGACTCGACTACGTGTGGAATCTAACATCGACATTCAGTGGCTACCGTACACACGACCACTTTGAACTCGACCTCACCGCAGGTGTCGCCGGCATATATGTCAATAACGCGCGCGCTAAATTATATCCGGCACTGGAAGCCGGGCTTAAGGCAATTTATAAAATAAACCATAACTGGGGTATTTTTATCGAACCGCAACTACGTCTGTTCGGCCGTCACTTCACCGCCGACATCGCCGACAGCCGTCCAATGTCATCCGTCAATATCGGATTGCGCTACACTGTAGGAGATTTCAAATACGATTATGCAGAGAACTTTGCAAAATTCAGTGCCCCCGAACAGAAGCGCAATTTCATCACCGCCACGGTAGGACCCGCCAAATATAAGAAAGGTCCATACGGAATAGGTTATGCCCTTGAAGTAGGCTATGGACGTTGGTTCTCACCCATGTCGGCATGGCGTGTAGCGGTTGATGCACAGACATTCCCGCATGCCGACCTTGGTATGCGCTTCCGCAACATATCCTTAGGCGGCGACTACATTCTGAGCATATCTTCGGCACTTTGCGGGTACAACCCACAACGCTTCTTCGACTTCTCAGGTTCCGTAGGTGCATACGCCGGCGTAGGATACTGTCCGGGAGAATCCGCGTCTGACCCCACCACACGATTCACTGCATCGTTCAAGGCATCTTTCCTTGCTCGCTTCCGTCTTAGTGAATCACTCAGTGCTGTAGTACAAACCCAATCTATTGCAGCGGCACTTCCCCTGCCAACACAAAACTACCGCATGCGCCCGGAAATGCGTCTGATGCTTGGAGCGCACTACTCATTCTGATTACATATACCTAATATAAATACCGACACTTCCTTCAGCGGTGCGACAAATGTGTTTGTCGCACCGCTTTCATTATATAATCGACGATATATAAAGCATATGCATCATATAAAACCACCCGCACACAATTCCAAATCCAAATAACATCCGTATTTGGCGGATTCATAAAAATTGCATACCTTTGCAGTCGCTTTTTAGCATCCCGTGTGATGGGAAATTAAGGAGCAACTTAATTTTTAGTAACACATTTTTAATCAAAACAAACATGAAGCAGTATCAGCTCACAGCCGAGCCCCGTACCGACCTCGGCAAGAAAGCCGCAAAGGCAATCCGTAAAGAAAACAAAATTCCCGTGGTTCTCAACGGCGGCGAAATCATCGAACTCCCCTACAACGGTACTCTCCGCGAAGGTGAGAAGGTGGTTGAAATCGGCAATGGCAAAGGTCTTATCACTACCGACCTCACTGTTACTCAGGATGCCGTCCGTAACCTCATCTATACTCCCGACATCTTCGCTATCGAACTCGACGTTAACGGCGAAAAGCGTATGGCTGTATTGAAGGACATCCAGTTCCACCCCGTTAAGGATACCATCCTTCACATCGACCTCCTGGAAGTAACCGAAAAGAAACCCGTTACCATCGAAGTTCCCGTGAAGCTCGAAGGTCACGCCGAAGGTGTGAAAGCCGGTGGTAAGCTCACCCTTTCCATGAAGAAGATCCGCGTTAAAGCTCCTTACACCCAGATTCCCGAACGCGTTGTCATCAACGTTGACCACCTCGGACTGGGCAAGACTCTTCAAATCGGTGACCTCCACTTCGAAGGTCTCGAACTGATGAACGCCAAGAATGCAGTGGTTTGCGCTGTTCAGCTCACCCGTGCCGCACGTGGTGCCGCAGCTGCCGCAGCCGCAGGTAAGTAATCTAACCTCACCACTAATTCTTAGCCTTATACTCTGTATGAAGTATTTAATTGTGGGTTTGGGCAACATCGGCGACGAATACCGTAACACCCGCCACAACATAGGCTTTAAAATATTGGATGCCTTTGCCGAGGCATCCAATATTTCTTTTTCTACCGAACGCTACGGCGACGTGGCGCGTACGCGTGTGAAAAACAAACAGCTTGTGCTGCTCAAACCATCCACCTATATGAACCTAAGCGGTAACGCCGTGCGGTATTGGAAGGAGAAAGAGGGTGTGGACTTAGACCATATCCTTGTACTCGTCGATGACCTTGCGTTGCCATTTGGCGCCATACGTATCAAGCAACGCGGTAGCGATGCCGGACACAACGGTCTTAAGAATATAGCACAGATGCTTGGCACAGATGCCTATCCCCGTCTGCGTTTCGGTATAGGCAATGACTTTCCGCGAGGATGCCAGATAGACTATGTATTGGGCAATTTCACACTTGACCAACGACAGATGCTGCCCACACGAATAGATGTAGCTATTGAAGCCATACGCACATTCTGTCTCGCAGGCATAGCAATAGCCATGAATACCTTCAACAATAAATAATGCTCTCCACACCTCTCATGTTATGGCAAAATCGGAAGTACGAATCGACAAATGGCTGTGGGCGGTAAGGATTTTCAAGACGCGTACCATTGCCACAGACGCATGTAAGAAAGGTCGTGTAATGCTTGGTGACACCACTGCCAAACCTGCCCGTATGATAAAGGTGGGCGATGTGGTAAAAGTGCGCAAACCGCCGGTTACATATTCATTCCGCGTACTGGCACTTACCGAAAACCGTCTCGGCGCGAAACTCGTGCCGGAATACATGGAGAACATCACTCCGCGTAGCGAACTCGACCTATTGGAAGTGGTGAAGATAAGCGGCTTCATAGATCGCCGCAAAGGACTGGGACGCCCCACCAAACGCGAAGGTCGAGAACTGTCTCGATTTACCGAACAAGCCTATGACGCCTTGGATGACGGTTGGGATTTTGATTTCGACGATGACTTCCTGGATGACGATACTGAATAATAAGCACCATCGACATCAGATTATCCGCGGAACTGTGTCATAACATTTGCCGGTGGTCTGTGAGCAGCAAGTTCAGCAGCCATAAAGTCCATGTAAGGAGCCACATGGTCGAAATACATCCTATAACCCTCGCACAAATAGCATAACCCCGGCTCACCGTCGGCAGTGACCGATATGCGGTTTTTAGGGCACTCCCCGTTGCACACATGTGAGTACCTGCACTCGCGGCACTGACGTGGTAACGAACCTCGTTTCATACTGCCGAATTGCTGTTGGCGCGGGTCTATCATCATCTCTATTATAGAGCGCTGATGTATGTTACCCAGCTTATACTGGGGAAACACAAAATGGTCGCACGAATATACATCGCCATTATGCTCCACCACACCGGCATGACCGCAGAACGATGCCATTGAACACACTCCCGGTTGCTGCCCCACCCATCCAGCAAGAGTGGCATCGAATATCTGTACAAATATCTTGCCCACATCCTCTTTCACCCACTCATCGAACACACCGCATAGAAACTCACCCCATTTCCGCGGCTCCACGGAATGCGGAGTCATCTCGCCATTATCGCCCAATGTAGCAAGACGTCCATCACCACGGCGGCGCTCCACAATAGGAGTAAACTGTATATACTGACAGCCTATCGACTTAAAAAAACGATAGAACTCCACCGGATAATCCACGTTATAGTCATTGACCACAGCCATGGCATTCCACTCCACACCATAACGCTGTAGCATACGTATCCCCTTCATCACACTTTGGAACGTAGGCTTACCGCCGCGCGCACGCCGGTACTCATCATGAAATTCCTCAGGACCGTCAATCGACACGCCTACCAACCACCGCTCCGCACGTAAAAAACGCGCCCATTCCTCTGTAATCAGAGTACCGTTTGTTTGCAAACAGTTCAGCACCCTGCGACCTCGTGCATACCGCCGTTGGAACTCCAAAGCCTTACGATAGAACGATAACGGACGCATCATAGCTTCTCCACCGTGCCACGTAAACATAACCTCATCCACCGTCTGCGCTTCGATATACTGCTTCACAAACTCCTCCAGTGTGCCGTCATCCATCACCTGCTTCACTCCAGGTTCACCCTTTTCCAGATAATAACAATACTCACACGCCAGATTACAAGCCGCCCCTGCCGGCTTTGCCATCATATAAAGTACCGAACCGAAAGGATTGGCATCCATAGCCGGCATACTGTTATTATTAGAATTATTCTCATTCATAATGCAAAGATACTACAATCCTAAATACATACCATGCGAATACGCACTTCTGACAACTCAAAAAAACATTTCCACAGGGAGTGGCGTTGTAGTATAAAACCGATTCACTATTTATTAATCATCGCACAGTCATGAATCCACTACTTATATCCGGTGAGATAATCCCGTCACACAAATTTGCATCCTGGCTACTGACCAATATCGACAACCTCCTCGACAAATTAGGTTTGGCACGAGACAAAACCATTGAGGAGATTATTTATGTAGCCGTGATTGTAGGTGTTGCCATGCTGCTTGGATGGATTATCCGATGCGGCATACTTTGGGTGGCTCGGCGCATGGTACGTTGGCATCACACACATATAGGCGACGAACTACTCAATCAGCATGTACTGTCACGATGCAGCCATATCATTCCCCCATTGGTGATTCTCGGACTGCTGCCATTTGCTTTCGAAAGCAAATCCACCCTTCTGCATATATGTGAAGTGATAGTATGGATTTATACCATAATGGTGATTACCACTGCTATAAATACGGTTCTCACATTTATATGGATGCGCTATAACGAACGTGAAAACACCAAGAACCTGCCCCTCAAAGGCATACTCAATGTAGGTAAAGGATTGGTTTGGATAATAGCAGCAATAGTCATAGGCTCAGTACTTCTCGGAAAATCGCCGGCAGCTTTGCTCACCGGACTTGGCGCGTTTGCCACAGTATTGATGTTGATATTCAAGGACAGCATACTGGGGTTCGTTGCCGGTATACAGCTCTCTCAAAATGACATGCTGCGTATAGGCGACTGGATTGTGGTACCCTCCACCATAGCTAATGGTATAGTAGTGGACATGAGCCTGACAGCCGTAAAGGTTCAGAATTGGGACAACACCATAGTCACACTCCCTCCCTATACACTTGTAAGCGTATCATTCCAGAATTGGCGCGGTATGAGCGACAGCGGTTACCGCTTGATTAGCCGTTCGGTAATATTCGATGTTGACTCGGTGAAACCCGCCACCGACGAACTCCTGCAACGCGTAGCAGCATTGCCGGGCATGGCAGACTTCCTCGCCAAAGTCAAAAAGTCAGGACCGTTCTACGACCCGGGACTCGCTGTGGTCAACGGCACTGCGCAAACTAATTTAGGATTACTCCGAGCCTACATGTGCTCTTATCTTCTGAACCATCCGCTCATCGGCACCGACCAACAGATATTGGTGCGCATAATGACACCCGACGGCAACGGTATGCCGCTGCAGATCTACTGCTACACCACTACCGCATGGACCGCTTATGAAGCCGTACAAAGCGAGATATTTGAACACATAGCCGCCGTGGCTCCGGAATTTGACTTGCGCTTGTTCAACAATCCATCGGGTCGCGATGTCAAATCACTTGCCCCGCAACAACAGCAACCGGCGCAATTGCAACAGCCGGCACCGACACCAAATGTTCAGAATCAGAACAAATAGGCAACACGCACTGACCAAGTGGTATTGCGAGCCGAGAAATTAGTAAGAGTCTTATCCTTCAAAGCATAGGTAAACCCATGATTATAGCTTGCAGTTACCTGCCAGTTGCGCATGATTTCCACACCCAAGCCGAAATCCACGCCTAATTCACCGGCAGCGTATTTCATACAATCTATATCGCTGTGACCGACAAGAAAGCCAAATGAAGGACCAGCAAAAACAATGGGAGCCAATTTATCCTCAAAGCCATTGAGACGCGTATATTTGAACCGCAGGTGTACCGGTATCACGGCATAATGCAGATAAGAACGGTCAACACCGTATCCTTGGTCCGCCCACATAGCCTTCTCACCCAGATGCAATGTGGCACCGCGCTGCTCGTAATAAAGTCCGAGGTCTATACCGAAACCGATACCGGGGAACATCATTTCGGCCACCACGCCGGCTGAATATCCAACACTCTTGTCCACAGTCATCAAATCCTGTTTGAAATTAAGATTAGTCACATCCACTCCCACCATAGGACCGTAGCGGAATTGAGCAGATGCATTGGACACGCACACAAGCGCAGCTATAATTATAATTGCAGAAATGAGTTTACGCTTCATAATTTCTTTATGTAATTTCCGGCAAAGGTAATAAAATAATGTGTAAATTTGCACGTGAATTTACAATTAACGTAATATAACCGATAAAACATAAAATACCGATGGCTAAGAAAGCTTTATTAATGATTTTGGACGGATGGGGAATAGGCAACCACTCCAAAAGCGACGTGATATACTCCACCCCTACCCCCTATTGGGACTATCTACTTGCCAACTACCCTCACTCACAATTGCAAGCGAGCGGTGAAAACGTAGGTTTGCCCGACGGACAGATGGGTAACTCCGAAGTAGGTCACCTCAATATCGGAGCCGGACGCGTAGTATATCAGGACCTCGTGAAAATCAACAAAGCTTGTGCCGACGGCTCCATACTCGAGAATCCTGAAATCAAGAGCGCATTTACCTACGCCAAGGAACATGGCAAGGCAATGCACTTCATGGGACTTACATCCGACGGTGGCGTACACTCCGCTCTCGACCATCTATTCGCGCTGTGCGATATAGCCAAGCACTACGGTCTTGAGCACGTTTACATCCACTGCTTTATGGACGGTCGCGACACCGACCCCCGCAGCGGTAAAGGCTTTATCGAACAATTGCAGGCTCACTGCGCCAAATCATCAGGCGTAATCGCATCCATCATAGGACGCTACTACGCCATGGACCGCGACAAACGTTGGGAACGCGTGAAGGTAGCTTACGACCTCCTGGTAAAAGGAGAAGGCGAACAAGCCACCGACATGGTACAGGCTGTACAGCAATCTTATGATGCCGACGTTACCGATGAGTTTATCAAACCCATCAACAACTCCACCGTCGACGGCACCATCAAGCAAGGCGATGCTGTAATATTCTTCAACTACCGCAACGACCGAGCCAAAGAACTCACAGTGGCGCTCACTCAACACGACATACCTGAAGCCGGAATGACTACTATTCCCGACCTCCAGTATTACTGCATGACACCTTACGACGCATCATTCACCGGCGTACACATCCTTTTCGACAAAGAGAATGTCAACAACACCCTCGGTGAATACCTCTCGTCGCTCGACAAGCAACAGCTCCACATAGCCGAGACCGAAAAATACGCACACGTCACATTCTTCTTCAATGGCGGACGCGAAGCACCCTACGAAGGCGAAGAACGCATACTCGTCGCTTCTCCCAAGGTAGCCACATACGACCTCAAGCCCGAGATGAGCGCATTTGAAGTACGCGACAAACTTGTGGAAGCCATCAAGTCTCAGAAATTCGACTTCATCGTAGTCAACTATGCCAACGGTGATATGGTAGGCCACACCGGTGTATACGAAGCCATCGAAAAAGCTGTTAAAGCTGTCGACGAATGCGTGAAGGACACCGTTGAAGCAGCCAAGGAAGCCGACTATGAAGTAATCATCATAGCCGACCACGGCAACGCCGACAATGCTGTGAACCCCGACGGCACCCCCAATACCGCACATTCACTCAACCCTGTACCTTGCGTATATGTAACAGCCCGCAAGGACGCACAGGTTGAATCAGGCAAACTTGCCGACGTAGCCCCCACGATACTCAATATCATGGGCATTGAAAAACCGGCAGAAATGACAGGACATTCCTTGATTAAATAAAATAGCCATACGGAGTGTGCATTTATGAGGTGTAGCCGTGTTTAATTCGACCGTATCCTCAAAACACTCCTGAAGATATCCCATTTTTTTAACCCCTCCCGCACTCCTGCGACGTGATGTCGCGGGGGTGCTTTCTTTATGTACTAACGAATGTTAATCATGCTGTTTCGCACACCTTACCCGCAAGCGCACCCTCACTATCATTTTGCCATCAAATGCACCATCAAGCAGCATTTTGTCACTCAATCACAACCCCAAGTGGCACAATCAGCAAAATTATGTTAAAACAACATACTTTTTTCATCAAAACGCTTTCACATATTGCAAAATGCCCTTACCTTTGCAACGTGTTTTTCATGGTATTAGATTTAAGGTTAACTAAGGTTGGTTGTCGTGAGACAATCAATTTTTTTTGCACCTACTTAATCCACCGGATACGGCTTACTGAATGTATTCCCTACACACGACAGCTAATACACGTACATTGTAATGAATACGGATATTTACGGATGGGAAATGGAATATTATGCATGTAATACATTAACCATTATACGAAATGCAAGATTCCGTATCCCTCAAGATACCCAAATGGAACTCCATTGGAATGATAACAAAGACAAAAAAACGGCGGATTACCGCCGTTTTTTTGTCTTTGTCAGTTATACCCAAAAGTAGTGATTTTAACAAGCTCAAAACAACATCTAAACATTAGATGCACAAAAGTATAACGATGCGGAAAACGATATACGCGCACCAATACACGAACAAATCATTTACCTTTCAGAAAACTCAACAAGCATATATATACAACACAACCAATCAGCAACGGTATACCGGAAGTAACACCTCCTAAATCCGACAGAAGTCCCATAACAGGAGGAATCATAGCTCCGCCGGATACACCCATAATCATAAGTGCCGACACCTCATCATTCTTAGCCGGCTCCAATTCCAATGCCATGGAAAACAATATGGAAAACACATTGGCACACATCAATCCCAAGATTATCACCAACGCTACTATCACATATAAGTCCCATGCCAACATCAATGCTACCAATGCAACCAATGCCACAGCCATGCACCACTTCAATAAACTTCGCGAGGAAATCCTTGTCAGCATAAACGCGCCAATAAGTGCTCCAACAGTACGAGACAGGAAGTACAAGCTTGTGCCTAAACCGGCTTCATGCAATGGCATACCCGTTCTAACCATCAGTACCTGCGGTATCAGAACATTCAATCCCACGTCAAGACCTACTACGCACATAATGCCAAAAAACAACATCACCACGCGTGAATTACAACATAGAGCAATGACCGACCGCATCGTCGCGGCACCTTGCTCCGAACCGGACGGATTTTCAGCCTTGACACCACATAGCAACCATAACATGGACACAACCGATACTACGGCATAAACTACAAATATCAACTTCCAATCACCATACATTGCGGCAACTGCGCCCGCTATCACCGGACCGAGCATTGACGAAACAGCCTTGATAAACTGCCCCAAGGTCAACACACTTGCAACCCTCCGGCTCGACACCACAGCCGCAACCATCGGATTCAATGAAACCTGAAGTATGGTATTGCCTATTCCAAGCAATGCGAAAGCGACCAATACACACGGATAGTCATATCGCACAATAGGGATAAGCATTGCAACGGCAGTTATAACAATCGACAGCAACACAACATTACGCCTGCCAAATCGCCCCATCAATAATCCTGTGGGTATGGAGCACAGCACGAACCAAACAAAGACCATCATGGGCAACAGATTTGCCACTGAATCAGACAGCATGAAGTCGTGTTTGACATAATTGGTGGCAACACCAACAACATCTACGAACCCCATTATAAAGAATCCGAACAACAACGGAAGAACTCCTAATATCTTTTTACCATTATCCATATATCTATCATTTTTTAGGGTTATCACTCATTTCAAGTTCCAGATATCCTCCGGAGACAATGCTGTCAAAAGGCAATCGCATATTATCCATAGGCATACCGTTGAATTTAGCCCCTGAGACATATATATTCCTATCAGAATTACCGGGAGCATCAATAACGAATTCTTTACCCTGGTAATATTCAGGATGAAGTTTCACTATCACTTTATTGAACTTAGGGCTACCAATAGCCATTGACGGATGGCTGGCGGTCAGACCACCGACATCAAACAGACCGATAGATGAAATCACATACCATGCTCCGAGCTGTCCCTGGTCTTCATCCTGCCCATACCCATATCCATGTACACCATCAGTTCCATAAAATTCATCAAGGATAGCCCTCACCCATTTGTGGGTCAACGCAGGCTTTCCGGCTGCATCAAACAGCCATGAAATATGCAAACACGGCTGATTACCATGATTATACACAGTCTGAAGACCGGAAAAAGCCCATACATCCGTGCCACCGCTGAATATCTTGTCACGAGATACGGAGAATATACTGTCAAGCCGTTCCACAAACCGCTCTTTACCGACCTTTTCAACCAATCCTTGTGTATCATGAGGTACATAGAACGTATATTGCCACGCATTACCTTCCTGGAATCCGCGCCACACATCCATAGGATTAAAATTGTCTATAAACGTGCCATCTGCATTCTTAGGGTGCACAAAACCAAGTGTAGTGTCGTAAATCCGTTCCCACCCTTTCGACAAATTCATCAATTTTTTATAATCGGCTTCATGCCCAAGGGATTTTGCCATTTGAGCCACCGCCCAGGCGCTATATGAATACTCAAGGGTATGCGACGCTGAGAACATAAAAGCCTCATCCATACCCTCTCCGGTATCCTTATGTGGAACGAAGCCGTATTCAAGGAACTGATCCGTATCAAGCTTACCGGCTCCAAACGGTCGGTCGGTCCCGTCGAGTTCATTCTTGCGGCAAGCTTCATAGGCTGTAGCGATATCAAAATCACGGATACCCGACTGATATGCTGCAGCAATCATAACCGGCAGTAGATTTGTTCCCACACCGGACACATACTTGGATGCCGCTATGCCATCACCAAGCCATCCGCTATCTTTATAAATCTGAAGATGACTGCTCACAAAATCAGACAGATAGTCGGGATACGCCAATGCCCATAACTGAACCAGATTCCACTGTGCTCCCCATACCCCATCGGTATTGTACATATTATGCACCGGCACACCATCTTTCATAGGCAATTGTCCGATGCTTCCATCATGGCGTGGATAAGCTCCGTTAACATCATTGGCGATACCACGACCCAAGATTGCATGATACAGCCCGGTATAAAATTTGGTTTTGTCTATATCTGATGTGGATTCCACTTTTATCCTGCCTAACATATCCTCCCATAACTCTTCAGACTGAGCACGAGCCTGATTGAATGACAATCCATCACTCTCCACCGCAAGATTTTCACGCGCATTGGCTATAGAAGTGTACGACAACCCCACCTTTACCGTAATATCTTCACCCGATTCAGTATCGAACGTAAGATACATGCCGGCACCGGGACCGGCAACACTCTTTTGTCCCGAAAACTGCTTATCACCGATAAAAGTACCAACTGCCTTAGGCTTTTTACTCACATTGGCGGAAAAATAGATTCTCACATCGGCTCCCGGCTGATATTTTTTAACATATTCGGGTTCCGTCACTACCATTCCTTCTATGGTACCATCTTCGAGCATCCTCACACTCGCATCGGTCACCGCACCGCTTTCACCATTACGACGGCCTATATCAAACAGGATATGGCTATCATTTCCCTTAGGAAAGGTGTAGCGGTGATATGCCACTCGTTTGGTAGCTGTCAACTCTACCTTTATAGCGTAATCATCCAGAATCACTGAATAATACCCGGGAGCTACCACCTCATTGTCATGGGTAAACTTTGAGCGGTAGCCTTGGGGGTACACATCCGCGGTGTCACCAGCCACAGTTATCAGTTTTCCCCTCGTTGGCATCAGGGATATACCGCCAATCTGAAATTCGTGCAAATTAGGAAAGCCGTCGATACTTGTTTCCCGAAAATCATAGCCGGTAGCTTCCCATCCCGACTTATTGCCCAACGCACCATTGGTCGATGGACCGGGCTTTGCCATACCGAACGGGAGTGCTCCGGGAGCAAAATGAAACCAACGGCAATGCGCCGTGCCAATACGAGGATTGACATACTTGCCAAGATTGCCGCCATTGGCATCGGCAGCTCCGGTCAAGAGCACCGATATCAGCAGTGGCAGCATCAAAACACATTTAAACACTCTCATCCCATAAATCAATCTAAATGCCGTCATAATATCACTTTTTATTTTCCAACCGGTTAAGAGCATACATATACGCTCCACAAGCTATCGAATGATTTGCCCCGTTTTTACTTACCATAACACCAATCTTTTTACCTTTATCGTACGCTACAACACGCCCGGAGCCGGGAACATGTATATATTCCACATACGGCTTCGCAAATTCGGCAAAATCATTTTCATCGTCCAGATTATATACCTGCATCTGCACTCTGCCCAAAGAAGTACCATCCATCATGCCCAGATGCCCGTTCATCTCTTTCAATATCGCCGGGACAATGTATTTGGATGCACCTGACACACCACCTCCAATGACCACAATACCATCAATCAGTGTCACAGCTGTGGCTATCGCATCACCTGCCATGGTACCGAGTTCTGTGAACGACCGTTCGGCAGCATGCCGGTCACCGGGTGCAGTACCTTCCGCGATATCATATATATCCTTTGGAGACAAGTCTCTGTTATCACCCGACAATTCCTGATAAACACGCCTGACAGCACGTATGCTCACAGATTCCTCCACTATCAGAGCAGGATGTTTCTTATTTGGGAAACACCAGATGTCGCCCCCCGTACCGTTGTCGCCGGTGAGCATTTTCCCATCAATCACAACACCGCCACCGAATCCTGTTCCCAATGTCACTCCGAGAAGATTGGAATACTGCTTTTCCGAGCCTGCATCCAATAATCTTCGGTTTACCTCCGGCAGCGCTCCGGCATAGGCTTCACCGTATGCAAACAGCTTTCCGTCATTATTTATATACACCGGTATACCGAACTCGTCCTCTAATATAGGGCCAAGTGGCACTCCTCCACGAAAAGAAGGAAAGTTTGGCAAATCGCCTATCACACCGGAATTATAATCTGCCGGTCCCGGAAATGCAAAACTTATGGCAATCGGGCTATCACCGTTCAATTGCGTCTCCACGCAGCGGAACCCCTTTTTGATATTAGCTATACATTCGGATAATGACGACGCACAGGACGGCAAGGTAACGGGATTTACCGCATGCCGAAAATCACTTATTGCAGAAAACACAAAATTTGTACCTCCGGCATCCAATGTCATCACAATATTGGAGCTATGCCTTTTATTCATTTCCATAGACACAAAGTTATAGTGTTGTACAATTATTGGCGAAAACGCACGTATGCCTTTATAGTTCCACATTCAGAGCCAACCGACTTTCCGTATGGACGTACGGTGAAACGACCTACACTTGCCGGGACTATAAATGTTTCGGCATAGTGCGCTACAAACGGAGTAAAGGCACCCGTCGGGCTTTCGACAATCACTTCGTCGCCTTGAACCACATTAAAGACCTGTACACCGCCATCGGTATCGTGCGTGACCGGTACAGAGAACCAATGCCGACGAGTCTCTATAAACTCATTCTCGTGCAGTCCTGTACGTTCTTCCCGCCAACCATCTCCGGAAGCTATTTCAGTAACCTGATTTATGAATCCATTTTTTATCTTCTCGGTCTGTCGGTCCCACTGGATCACATTTGCGCCATGCCCTATGTTTATAGGTCGTGGCAGTCCATCAAGCCCTAATCGTCCCCAGTCCCATAACTTGAATGTAAATATGCTTGGGGTAGCACTGATTTCAAGCACCATGGCACCGGCTCCTGAGCAGTGGATCGTGCCGGCAGGTATCAGATAATGATCGTGTTTTTTCGCAGGCCACTTATTCACAAACTTCTCTGCATCGAACTCACAACCTGTATCCTGCGACTGTTTCAATGCCGCAATCATCTCTTCAGGGCACACTCCACTTTTCAAACCAAGATACACCGTAGCATCCGGTTCCGCATCGAGCAAATAGTAACTCTCATCCTGAGTATAATATATGCCGAATGTATCTCTTATATACTGAGTGGTCGGATGCACCTGCAAACTCAGATTGCCACCACCCATGGTATCGAGAAAATCGAAACGTATGGGGAAATCCTCTCCGAACCTGGCTTCGACCGGAGCACCCAGCAGCTTACGTGTCTGACTGAACACCAAATTATTGGCAGGCATCTCATAAATCACACCGTTGATATCAAGATACAGACTATTTTCTTCAGGCACACAATCAAAACACCATCCGAAATTAGGCACATCCTTATCCAAGTCACACACCTCTTTCATCCATTGACCGCCCCATGGCGCCGGATCAAAGAACGGCACTACACGAAACGGTTTGGTTGCCGTAAGCTCCATTCCCTTATTGAATGTAACCCGGTCTATCATCTTCGGATTATTTTTTATGGTAGTGTCCAACCAATAATCCACCTTGTCCATCACACGTTTCTTCTGATTATCACAGACAAGCCAATCAAGGAAATACCCTCTCTTATAATGTGCTGAAGGTGCATCAGAAGCATTATGCACACCAAGACCGTTCACCTCCTTCCGTCGGCTACGCATCTGGATTTCCCAGCGCGGCATATCAGCATACATCAACACATCCGCATCAGGTACGACACAAGACGCACCATGACCATATACCAATATGCGGCCCGAATGATTCGCTATCCTACGGCGACATTCGTCCATCTTACCGCAATCAAAGAAATCCATGTATGATTTCGACACACGACGACCAAACAGACGGTCATCAGTAAGAATCGGATCCGACATTGCCCTCACCTCATCCTCACTTTTAAACAACTCTTCTGTATTTATAATGGTGTCAAAACCAAGCGAACTGATATTTTGCAGAATCTCATCGTGCATGACTCCTTGATAACATTCCATCACGAAAACTGATTTGGACTTATGCTCAGCCATGATTTCTTTTACACGGTTGGATATCTCGAGCCAGCCACTCCAGATATTACCATTAACGGCAGTGGAGGGAGCTTTATCGTAATTACTCTTTCTCATATCGAATTATATGTATTGGTCTATTTGCCGACAAAGTTACATTGTCAGTACATTATTTTTTCATAATTTTGTTACGATTAGATTGGACTATCTTACGATTATATTTCACATGACCACTCTTAAAGAAAGTTTTCGCGGACAACGCATGGCAACCATTCCCGAGAGTCTGCTTGCAAAGTACAAAGACGACTCTCTCATAGGCTTATTGTTTTTACGCAAGATAGGCTACTTTCCACATGCTAAATACCACCATGTCAAAAAAAACGACGGTTGCTCATACGCGCTGCTCATACATTGCACCGATGGAGAAGGATGGGTGGAAATATTTCATAAACGCATCACCATACACAAACATCAATACATAATAATTCCGGCAGATACACCTTATTCCTTTGGAACCGACAATTCAAATCCTTGGACTATATATTGGATACACTTTTGCGGGAAACTGATAAACACATTCGCTCCATCGCTCGTAGAACCTCGAGCCAAAGATGTTTCACCGGCAGAATCCTCCCGGCTTCAAGAACGCACTCATATTTTCGAGGAGATATTCTCAAGTTTTTCCATGGGTTACATACGCGAATATATGGCATACTCATCCATGTGCCTTTATCACTATCTGGCATCTTTCATATTCCTCGAGCAATACCGTGATTTCCCATCTCAAGCACATACTCCCCCCACTCTCATTGACCGCATGATGCACTACATGAATGAAAATGTATCACAAAACCTATCCCTCCAGGATCTATCCCAATATTTTCACTATTCACCATCCCATATCTCTGCTATCTTCAGCAAACAGACTGGGATGTCACCGATAAACTGTTTCTTAAGAATCAAAATACAGAAAGCCTGCTACTATCTTGAGCTTTCCAATCTAAAAATACATGAAATAGCATCGACTCTCGGATTCTCCGATCCGGCATACTTCTCAAGATTGTTTCATAAGATTATGAAAGTAAGCCCACAGAACTACCGAAATAACGAAAAGGCAGTCCCCGTCAAGGATTAATCAATCTGAGAGCAGCATTATGACATCTTGCCGGATTGCACCGAACTATCAACGAAGGAATTTCGGAGCCAAAAGGAAGATACCGAATGATAAACCGAAATTCCATCGGCCTTCCGGTACGCTTGCATAATGGCTGTATGCCGTGATGCTGGCAAATGGCAGAGTGACCACGGCTTCTATCTGACCGAAGAAATCGGCATGCGAGAACCAGTTTCCATATCGGGCACCACCCTCGGCAGTAGGCAATATACGGCGGAAAGGAACGAACACATCAAACTTACCCCTGAACTGAAGCATGCTGCTAAGTTTCCATATCGGTATCACTCCTACTGCCGCATAACTGTTGGCACGGAATCCGGGTGCGAATACATTATGGAATGATGGCGACGGATTAAACTCCGGGGCATCCACTATCGACTCAGCATAGGTAGGGAGCAACTTGCGTGTTGATGAAAGGACATTTATCTCCGTACCAAAAGCGAAATGTTCGGCAATGTCCCAATAATTGCGCGCCAGGACTTCAGCCTGTCCCCACACGCGCCGTCCGGAACATCTGTTATCTGTCCCCTCACCTCCAGCCGTAAAATAATGACGGCCAGCGACACCGGTTGCAGACATCCGGTAGTAGGCACCGGCAGTTGGCATAGAAGCCGAATTTAAGGTATTATACTCGTATCGCGCTACAGCTTCAGCGAGGTTCTGAGTGATGAGATCATGGTAACGGCCATTGGCTGCTGTAGCCAAATGATAGTATTTATGCTCCACATGACCATAGCCGATGCTTATCCCTGCCTTACCGCTGCGCCCCACGGCAAGACCGTATGACGCACGCCCGAAAAACTCATCCGATGTAAGCACCGTCGGTTCACTCGTTTGAAAAAAGAACTTGTCACTCGGAAAATATTTTTGGCGCGACACCACACCTTGCAACTGCAGACTCGATGGCACCTTACGCAGCAACCGCACCTGCCCACTCACCTCAGCGGCAAGATAGCTTTGACCGATCCACCCGTTCAGACGCAGGTCGAGCGAATTGAAGTTAAGCGTGCGGTATGCCCCCGACAGAAACAGCATACTATTAGTGGAGGTGGTGAGATACCCTCCGACGCCCAATTCCACATTATCCTTAAGTGTAGCCTTGAGGTCAAGCCGAAACATACGTGTGGTATCATTAAATACCGCCGTTGGCATCAGATTACGGAATTTTCCCGGAGTAATAGCACGGTAAAACGCATCACGCGCCTGAGCCAATCCGAATGTATCCGGACGATTATGCGTAAACAGATAACGTATATACGCATTCTGACTTTGGTTGCCCCCCGACACAGACACCGAGTCAAACCGCACATACGGTGTCTGGGACTTGAACACCTCCCGACGGAGCCTGCGGGCATCCGAAGGTATGCGCACGCGCACACGCCCCTTTATAGAATCCATCATAGCCATGGCACGGTCATAGCCTATGCGGTATATCTCCTGCGCCTTAGCGAAATCAAGCAATCCGAACTCATCCAACTCCACACGAATCTTCACACCGTATTTTTCAGGCAGGGAATAATCGCTATGCTGTATTATCATCGTTTCAAGCTGACTGAGCATATCACTCTTATCGGCACTCTCATCACTTGCAGATACGTCCACACCTATCATCACCTCGGGAGCAAATACGTCACGCATCACATCCACCGGAAAATTGTCGTAAATGCCGCCATCGTACATAGGCTTGCCATCCATATCTATCGGTTGGAACACGAGCGGAAAACTCATGGATGCCCTTATGGCATCACCTAATGAGCCGTGACTGCACACAACCTTGCGCTTGCCGGTCACATCCGACGCCACAGTGCGCAACGGCACAAACAACTTATTGAAATCTCCGCCACACTGAGCCGTATAAGCCGAAAACAGATCCATGAAAGCAAAATTCATAGGCAGCGGATTGATAAGACTCGACGGCAACACCGGTTTACCACGGCTCTTCATACCATCACCGAGATTAAGCGTAAGCATAGTCGGCGTAGGTGCATCCTGAAGGAAATAGTACGTAAGGGTTTTATCGATGGTACCGGTAGACCAATATGAAAAATCCCGCGATGCGAGAAGCCGCATCATCTCTTGCGGAGTATATCCGGCAGCATACAGTCCGCCCACTATCGCGCCCATAGATGTACCGGTGATATAATCGATAGGTATATCATTGTCCTCCAACGCCTGTAGCACACCTATATGAGCCACGCCTTTGGCTCCACCCCCGCTCAGCACAAGCCCCACAGACTGTGGCTGAGGTATGGTATCTTCTCCCCATGCCGACACACACGTCACCGCAATGGCACACGCCACCGCGCACATTCTTTTCATCCTGCTCATAATTTTCATTGCTCGCATAATGCGGGTGACTGAAACGGCATTCACCCTACTCTCATATTTTTATAACGCGAATTGTCACATTTTAGTTAACCGACCCGCGTTTTTTATGTACTTTTGCATTTATATAACCCATAATTACGGACCATAGTCACATTCAATATGGCACGAATATCATTTGACACACTTGACTGCAAAATATTGCAACTGCTTTCACAGAACGCACGCAAACCATTTCTGGAGATTGCCCGCGAATGCAACGTCTCCGGTGCCGCTGTACACCAGCGCATACAAAAGCTCACATCCAACGGTGTTATACGCGGATTTGAAACGCTTATAGACCCGTCGGCAGTAGGTTACGAGACATGCGCCTATATCGGTGTATTCCTCACTGACCCGCTGCAGTTCGATACCGTAGCCACCGAACTACGGAAAATACCTGAAGTGGTGGAGGTACATTACACTACAGGCAAATACGACCTGCTTATAAAGCTATACGCCCGCAACAATCACCACCTGCTGCAACTCATCCACAACAGCATACTCGGTATTGTTCCCGGACGCACCGAGACACTCATATCTTTTAAAGAAGAATTCCGCCGGCAAGTTCCTATCGACGGATACAATCTTGAGCAATGAATACAGACACAGACCAACTGCTGTTAGACGCCATAGAATGGGCACGTCAGGCAGGAAACATACAGCTTGAACATTTCCGCAAAGGCAATCTCGACATCCACAGCAAGTACAATGATGCCGACATAGTGACCATTGCCGACCGCGCATCCGAAGAACTGATCATAGGCAACATCAACCGGCACTACCACACACATGCCATATTATCCGAAGAATCGGGTGAAAAAGCAGGCACCGGCACATACCGATGGGTAATCGACCCTCTTGACGGCACTACTAATTTCAGCTCAGGATTACCCGGATTTGCTGTGTCGATAGGCATAGAATATGGCGGTGAAACAATAATCGGTGTAGTCTACGCTCCGTACCTCGGCGAACTGTTCCATGCGGTAAAAGGAGAGGGTGCGTACCTAAACGGCAACCCCATACATTGCTCAGACAACACCCTCCTTGGCCGCGCCGTAATGTCCACAGGATTTCCCGTGGACAAGGACACTAATCCCGACAACAATCTGCCCAACGTGGCTCGTGTGCTTCCTCACGTACGCGGATTACGCCGTCTCGGATCGGCAGCCATTGACATCTGCTACGTCGCAGCCGGATTTCTCGATGCCTATTGGGAGCTAAACCTACACCGGTGGGACGTGTCCGCAGCACTGCTCATATCTCAGGAAGCCGGAGCCATACACTCATTCTTCCGCACCGACCGTGAAATTTCCGTAGCTGTAGCATCGCCGGGAATCTATCCGCAACTCATGCCACTACTATCCACCGAACCCGCTAAATGAGATAACTCGACATGAATTCAACTCCACGCATAACCTCCGGACTATGCAACTCCACGCACATGCGACAAATAGCCGCATGTGCCGAAACACCGTACATGTTGCTGAGTCTCGACGCAGATACGACCATAGACATCACTCCGCAAGAATTTGACCGTCTGGCATCAGTAATGTCCGATACAGGTTCAGCGATTGTTTATTCCGACTATCGCATTGCCATGGACGGAGACACTAAAATCATTCGGTGTATAGACTATCGGGAGGGGGCGGTACGCGATGATTTCAATTTCGGTCCTATAGTGCTCATAAATACCGATTTGCTAAAGATGTGCGTAGACACGCTGCCTAATGATTATGACTACGCCGCATGGTACCATACGCGGCTGCATCTCTCACGTTTAGGCTCCGTGACACACATTCCCGAGCCACTATATACCGCCACTCCACCTACGGAAAACGCCAAAGAGGGGGAACGGCATTTCAGTTACGTGAATCCACGTAACCGCGCTGTCCAGATAGAGATGGAACGCGCGTGTACCTGCCACTTGAAAGCCATAGACGCATTCCTCGAGCCTAATTTCGAAGAACCTGACTACGGCGATGTTTTCCCGGTCGAAGCCTCTATTATAATACCTGTACGCAATCGAGAAGCAACCATAGGCGATGCCGTATTCAGCGCACTTGACCAACTGACTGACTTTCCGTTCAACGTCATAGTAGTGGACAACCACAGCACAGACGGCACCTCCGACATACTTCGCCGGCTGAGCGATGACCCGCGGCTGATACACATCATACCCGACAGTACAGACCTCGGTATAGGCGGATGCTGGAATCTCGCATTAGCACACCATCAATGCGGACGTTTTGCCGTACAACTCGACAGCGACGACATTTATAGTTCTTCGTCCACCCTACAAACCATTGTAGACCACTTCCGCCGGCAGCCATGCGCCATGGTAGTAGGCTCATACAGTCTTACCGATATTAATCTGCAACCCATACCTCCAGGTATAATCGACCACCGGGAATGGACCGACAGCAATGGCCGCAACAACGCACTTCGCATAAACGGACTCGGTGCACCACGCGCATTTGCCACAGCAATAGCACGTCGAATGCCCATGCCCAACGTCTCATACGGCGAGGACTATGCCATGGGACTGCGTATATCGCGCACCTACCGTATAGGACGCATATATGACGTATTGTACTTATGCCGACGCTGGGGAGGTAACTCCGACTCATCACTCAGCATGGAAAGAGCTAACGAATACAACGCGTACAAGGACACGCTCCGCACTTGGGAAATACGCGCCCGTCAATCCATGAACCGCAGCAATGGATAGCAACGTACTTCAACGATTCATTGACCGGCAGATAGATTCATGGCGGCTTGCCGCCGACAATACCCGTCAACTATCGCAGGTACAAACGCGCCATATCGATATAGGTCCGCGTCATATCACACTGCAATACAATCCCTCGCGCCGTATATCCACCGCCGCCAAGACCGACACCGCATCCATTAAGGCAAGACCGTGCTTTCTGTGCCATGCCAATCGGCCGCAAGCGCAGGAATATATCGATTGGCATGACTACCACATACTCCTCAACCCATTTCCTATTTTCCCACAGCACCTTACTATAGCCCACAAATCACACATACCCCAGCGGATAAATGGCAATATAAGCCACATGGCGGCTCTCGCACAAGAACTTCATGGCTTCACCGTATTCTACAACGGACCGTTATGCGGGGCCTCTGCCCCCGACCATTTACATTTTCAAGCCGCTCCCACCCAATACTTCCCAATCTGGGAAACAATAGACACTACCTGCCCCGTGCATACCGCGCCC
Organism: uncultured Muribaculaceae bacterium; assembly: GCA_910577465.1. Lineage (GTDB taxonomy): Bacteria > Bacteroidota > Bacteroidia > Bacteroidales > Muribaculaceae > Paramuribaculum. The sequence continues at coordinate 153,113 of CAJTMM010000001.1, forward strand.
AACATAGAGGTGTATGATATATGTCCGGCAATATTCCTCATACATGCCGCCAATTCTGAAGAGATGGAGCGCAATGTATGCTCCATTTTAGCTTTGCTGCCGGCTGACGAATCAACGGGTGAGCCGAAACTCAACATCCTGATGCGTGATACCGGAATGTCATTACAAGCCGTAGTGATACCACGCAGAGCACACAGACCGTACAATTTCGCACATGACCCCTCCGACACCTCACGGATATTGATAAGCCCGGCTTCCGTGGACATGAGCGGAGTCATAATTTCAGTACGTCCATCAGATTTCACCGGACTCACACCGCAACAAATCACAAACCTGTATCTCGAAGTGGGCTATAACCATTCCCAACTGATAAATATCCTGAGACCATGATTCCTGAAATTAGCGTAGGCATACTCGCCGCACCCAAGATAAGCATTAGACTTGACGGGCCGTATTCAGCCAACCACGGCATCGACACCCATGACTCCATATCCATTACAGCAGGAAACGGTAATGAAGTCTCATGTCAGGGACTCGACATGCAAGAGTTGATTCTCACCCCTCTGGCACCGCAATGCACCTTTACATTGATGGACGTGACCATAGGCATAGGATTCCACTGGCAGCGAAGGGAACATCAGTCATTTCAAGGCGCACTCAAGATAATATGTCGTGACGGCATGCTGCACGCCATAAATCTCATCGATGCTGAAAGCTACCTACGCAGTGTCATATCATCGGAGATGAATGCCAAAGCACCCGAAGAGTTCCTGAAAGCCCACTCCGTAATATCCCGCAGCTGGCTTCTGGCTCAGATAAATCCTCCTATGCAACTACAGAGGTACACATGCTCTGAAACTGAGAGTGAGACAATTCGATGGTATGACCGCGACGCACATACCCTGTTTCATGTATGCGCCGACGACCATTGCCAACGTTATCAAGGCTGCACCAAAGCATCCACACCTCAAGTAGGAGCCGCCATCGAAGCCACATGCGGTGAGGTGCTCACATTCGACGGTCACCTGTGCGACACCCGCTTCTCAAAATGCTGTGGAGGAGTGATGGAGGAATTCGCCACATGCTGGCAACCGGTCGAAGTACCTTACCTGCGGGCATTGAGCGACAATACTACTCCTAATGCCGTACCTGACCTCACGGATGCAACCGCAATGGAACAATGGGTACATGAACGTCCCGATGCATTCTGCGCCAATCCACCTAAAGAGGTACTTGAAACCGTACTCAACAACTACGACCTTGAGACATCCGATTTCTACCGGTGGCATGTGGAATATTCCGCAGAGGAACTTGCCGACATCATACGTACACGCTCGGAGATGGATTATGGCAGTATTATCAGCATAACACCACTTCATCGCGGTCCCTCGGGACGCATTGACCGGCTTGAAATACACGGTACACGGCTACGACGAATCATAGGCAAGGAACTGGAGATTCGCCGCACACTCTCACGCACCCACCTATACAGTTCCGCATTCGTGATAACACCCCTTGATTATGATTCTGACGGCATACCGGCCCGATGGCGCATCGACGGAGCCGGCTGGGGACACGGAGTAGGAATGTGCCAGATTGGTGCAGCCGTGATGGCACACAAAGGCTATACTTATCGAGAGATATTATCCCATTATTTCCCGGGAACGGAACTGACCGTGATATATTGATTATGGCACGACTAAAAACACGCTCCCCATGGACATGGGTTCCATCACTTTATTTCGCCGAGGGGTTGCCATACGTGGCAGTAATGACACTATCGGTAATCGTGTACAAACGCCTTGGTGTTTCCAATACCGATATTGCCCTATACACATCCTGGCTCTATCTGCCATGGGTCATAAAACCATTCTGGAGCCCGATAGTTGACATCATATCTACCAAGCGGCGATGGGTCGTAGCCATGCAATGGTTGCTGGGGATAGGCTTCGGAGCCGTAGCCTTGGCTCTGCCCGGCTCAATGTTTTTCCAATTGTCTCTTGCCGCATTCTGGATAGTAGCATTCTTATCGGCAACGCACGATATCGCCGCCGACGGATTCTACATGCTCGGTCTCAATCAGGAACAACAGGCGTTTTTCGTGGGCATACGCTCCACATTCTACCGCATAGCTTTAGTCGCAGGGCAAGGACTGCTTGTCATCATAGCAGGGTTATTCGAAGAGATTGGCGGTGACATATCCATGGCATGGGCGATGGTATTCGGCATAGTATCTCTGTTTTTCATCACAGCAGCCGCCTACCATAGCTGGATTATGCCCTATCCGGCTGCTGATATATGTCACTCACGTCTCACCGGAAAAGAGGTAATTACGGATTTTTTCACCACATTCCGCAGTTTCTTCACCAAACGCCACATAGGCATAGCCGTAGCATTCATGCTGCTGTACCGATTGCCTGAAGCCCAACTCATAAAACTGATATCTCCATTTCTGCTCGACACACCCGCCGACGGCGGACTGGGACTCACTACCGTACAGGTAGGAATGGTCTACGGTACGGTCGGCATCATCGGTCTTACCCTCGGTGGCATCATTGGCGGCATGGTTGCGTCACGCGGCGGTTTACACCGATGGCTCATACCCATGGCATGGAGCATGTCACTCACATGTCTCACATTCGTATATCTTGCGTATGTCCCGGACCATTCCATTCTCACCATCAATATATGCGTGTTCATCGAACAATTCGGCTACGGATTCGGATGCACTGCCTACACGCTTTATCTGATACTATTCTCCGACGGACCGAGAAAAACATCGCATTATGCTATCTGCACAGGTATAATGGCTCTCGGAATGATGCTGCCCGCCATGGCAGCCGGATGGATTCAAGACAATATCGGCTACGGCCCCTTCTTCCTGTGGACAATGGTATGCTGCGTAGCAACCATCGGTGTCAGTTACTTGTTGAAACTACCGGAAGTTAACGGTAAATCCTGACTCTGACCGCCACTATACCTATAATCCTGTAGAGATGTCTGTAGATATGTAAAATATCGTTAACTTTGCAATTCACTTTATTCTGCTAACCGAAGTAACCTGAAAATGCGTCTGATTCTTTTACTTATCTCATTTGTACTATGCCTTAGCGCACTTCAAGGATGCGGCAACCACACTCGTCAACCTAACGCCGAACCAACAACCGATAGTATAGTCGGACATACTGATACCACTATCGTAATCGAGGACACCACGCCGGCTCCGGACACAATACTTACCCACAGACTACGCTCCGAGCAGGATGCCATAGAATTCATGGAACAATCCGGCAGATGGGACCAATACAGCCAGGGCATACTGCCACGCATGGCAAAAGACAATCTTGACTACACAGAACGCCTGCTCAAGAATCCGTTTGACTACTTCATAGTCGTGGACAAACCATCGATGCACGTAGTACTTTTCGACCGATACGGAGTCGAACAACGTGCCTACAAGATGGCATGCTCACGTAAGTATGGAACAAAACACAAGAAACGCGACAATCGCACCCCCGAAGGATTTTTCACGGCAGAAGGCATATACGACTCCACCGAATGGCTTTACACCGACGACGATGGAAATACTTCCAAGAAAAAAGGTCAGTTCGGTCCGCGCTTCATACGTTTGAAAACCAATGTCACGTCGCAGATAGGCATACACGGCACTTGCGCGCCTTGGGCTTTAGGTGCACGAGTAAGCCATGGGTGCATACGCATACACAATGACAATATACTCGAACTCGTAAAGTTCGTAGAGGTAGGAATGCCCATCATAGTCAACCCGTCGGCACGTGACCAGGCTGTGAATATAAAGGAGGAATGTGAAGTACCTAAAATCAATCTCGGTCGAGTCAAAGAACGCCCGGTTGACCCGGCGTCCATACCCGATGAAGATGATGAAAAGGAAAAAGCCAAGACCGACTCCATCTCCACCGATTCAATACCTGTCAACGAAATCAAGCCCGATTCTATTGCAGCAGAAAAACCGGAACAGAATATCACCTCCGTTACCGAACCTGACGGTGAAACCGAGACCAATCAATAGCATATTCCCCCCGACATCACAAGACAGATGAACCGCACCAACAACATGCTGCTCAAAACAATACTCCCGGTAGTCATAGGACTTGCCGTGGTAGCATGGCTGTTTGCTCGGGAGTTCAGTATCGAGCAATTTCTACAGATACCATGGACCATACGTACCGTAGGTGCCATTATACTCGCCTGGCTATGCATGGCAGGCCGCGAATGGGGCATGATGTGGCGTTTCCGCACTCTTACCGACAGAGATTTATCGTGGCGCAAGGCTTTCAAGGTGACCATGCTATGCGAATTTACCTCAGCGGTCACCCCCACCACTGCCGGCGGCTCGGCGCTGAGCATGCTGTTCATGAAACGTGAGGGCATAAACCTCGGACGCGCCACAGCGCTGACCATGGTAACACTGATGCTCGACGAGCTTTTTTACGTCATAGCATGTCCGCTCATATTCCTGTTACTGCCCGGCGGTGAAATCTTCGGATTCAATCACTCGGCATTTACGGTAGGCGTACGCACATCCTTCTGGATTGTCTATGGCGGTATATGCGTTGTGACCCTCTTTCTGTTCATAGGCATATTCATATCACCTCACCGTGTGGCGGCAGCCTTGCTAAAGCTATTCTCCATACCATGGCTACGGAGATGGCGCGGGCAGGTATCAGAACTTGGCGATAATCTGGTTGCCACAGGCAAAGATATACGCCACCGCACGGCACGATGGTGGTGCGAAGCCATGACTGCCACATGCATGACATGGGTATGCCGCTATCTGGTAGTCAATGCTCTGTTCTGGGGATTTGCTTCGGCAGCCCCGCAAGCCATAGTATTCGCACGGCAGTTCGTGGTATGGACCATACTTACCATAAGCCCGACACCGGGTGGCAGCGGTGTGAGTGAATGGTTATTCACCAACTACTACGGCGACCTCATAGGCGACATTTCAATAGCTCTCATTCTTGCCATATTCTGGCGCATAATATCTTATTACATTTACTTGATAGCCGGTGCCATAATGCTCCCCTCGTGGCTACGGAAAGGCTATACCAAACACCAACACATCAAATGAAACGGACTCTCCTGACACTCATCACGCTCATCGTATCCATTGCAGCCTATTGCACAGACACGTTGGTCTACATCCTGCCTATCAACGACGAGATAGGTTCTACCACTTGGCGACACACAAAGCGCGGTCTCGAAGAAGCATCTCAAATGAATGCTTCGCTCATACTTCTGCACCTCAACACCTATGGCGGTACAGTTGAACATGCCGACTCTATGCGCACCGCACTGCTACATAGCCCCATACCGGTAGTGGCTTTTGTGGATAACAATGCAGCTTCAGCCGGAGCTCTGATAGCTCTCGCATGTGATTCCGTGTACATGCGCCCCGACGCATCAATGGGAGCTGCCACCGTGGTCAACGGCAACGACGGCACTGCCATGCCCGACAAATATCAGTCGTACATGCGTGCCATGATGCGCGCCACAGCCGAACAACACGGTAAGATTAAAGGCAATGATTCCACTTGGCGATGGCGTCGTGACCCACTGATAGCCGAAGCCATGGTAGATACCCGTATAGTTGTCCCGGGACTGATAGACTCCACAAAAGTACTCACATTTACCCCCGACGAAGCCATCCGCTGGGGCTATGCCGACGGTAAAGCCGACTCCATCGACGATGTAATATCTCAATTAGGCATCAACCATTACACCACCGCAACGTTCCGCGCATCATGGGTCGACAATCTCATGGGATTCCTCACCAGCCCGGCAATTCAGGCGATATTGATTATGATTATAATCGGCGGCATTTACTTCGAATTGCAGACTCCCGGCATGGGATTTCCGTCGCTCGCGGCACTTACGGCTGCCATACTTTATTTCTTACCGCTATTCCTCACAGGTATCGTGAGCAGTTGGGTAGTACTGTTGTTCGTGGGCGGACTGATACTCCTGTTGATTGAGATTTTTATAATTCCGGGATTCGGCATTGCTGGTATAGCAGGATGCTGCGCCATGGCAGGTGCCGTAATCATAGGTCTACTCGAAAGCTTCTCGTTGCCAAGCGGACACATCGATATAACCGCAATATGGCAAACAATCTTGACATTGTCCATAGCCACAGCCGCATGCATAGCGTTGATAATGTATCTTACATCGCACTACGGACCAAAGTTCATAACCCGCACCACAGAACTTACCCATAGCCAACGTATTGAAGAAGGCTATATAGGAGTTGACACATCCCTAAAACGTCTTGTGGGGCAATCGGCACAAGCACTCACCGACCTCCGACCGGCAGGAAAAATTATAATTGACGATAATGAATACGACGCCGTGGCTCAACGCGGATTCATCGAAGCAGGCACTGCAGTACGCATAACCCGCTTCGAAAACGCACAACTATACGTCCTCCCGGACTGACAAATATTTTTTCCTTCTGCGATGGATGTATATGCACATGACACAGACTAAGATTAATGAAAGTATTGTTAGCCCAAGTGTAAAAATATTCGATAAACGCACAAACATATTAAACACATCGTTGCCAGACCGCACTACTATTACACCATTGAGGAACTTATACGGATTCCGGACCTCATCGGGCAATAGTCGTTCACGTTCTTCAATCTTTACTATATTTTCAGGTTCAAAGATGTAGTTGAAGCCGTCACTTAGATATTGTTCATCCAGAGATTTATAATATATCATTCCGGTAAACATATCCTGATACGTTAGTTTTGTTCCCCAGCTCATACAAAAGGGGAAATAATCAAAATCATCGGCTCCAAACGGTGAACCTTTAAAATCAAATGCAAATTCTACAGGACGCATCTGTTCGGCAGCTACATCCCACAATCCGTTCTGAATCGGTTTTAGACCCGTTGCCATAGTCACGCTATTTATCATAACGTTGGCTACTCTGCCGGGAAATCTGCGTGCCAGATAGTACCCGCAATTACCTCGCGTCAGAAATGCATGCCTGTAGTTCATTATGGTAAGCGACTTTCCTAATCCTTCAGATTCAATTGTTGAGATAATATTGTCAGCCATAATACTGTCACGGCAACCTATTTCACTTCTGTCAATCCAATTTCTATCAGAAAACATTATTTCAACCTTATTTTCTCTATCATGATTGAAATAATACATTTTCTTCAGAAAATCAAACCAGTTAGTGTTGGTCCATAGCAGCCACACGGTCTGGTTATCCATCAAGAACGAAGCCAGATTTTTCTCTACAAGAGTATCATTGGCAAACGGAGTATTGACAAAATCACGATATGCGTCTCGCGATTCCGCGCTACCAACTTCTGTAAACACAACACCTACAGAATCCACAAACCGACTGTCTGTCACAAGGTTGTAAATCATATCATATTGGGTCATCTCAGGATGCATGCGTTCACACAGTATCACATGATCATATTCATCGAAAAGTCCCATTATATAATCATTTATGTCTTGGCGGTTCTCCTTCAAAAAATCCACGTACTTTTGCGCCGAGTTGACAGTTGGGCGCGGTGCGGAACTCAACAACGACTTATTCCCGGTATCTCCATCATTTGTTACCGCAACATTTACAAACCGGGCAATCACACCACACACCACAATTGCAAAATAAATCCAGCATGGTACAAAATCAGGCATTGTGTCAAACCTACGTACGGTCACACCAAACAACTTTTTCCTAAAGCATAGCAAACTGAGACACACCAATAATATAGCGAGCGAAAGCGGAATTGCAACCGGAGTCCGGAATGTGGTCAAAAATAAGATTCCCGGAAAAGAGGTCAAAATTTCACGCAACAAAATCCTTATCCACAAACGAGCCGGTCTTTTCTCCACTACAATACCGGCATGAAAAAATGCCTGCCCCAATGTCTTATTAAAAGCACTGTAGGCTACTATATAGTAGATTGTCCACACAGCCCAAAATCCGGGGAAAAACGGCAAAAAGTAAAAGTATGAAAAAATGAAAGCGACTGTCTGGAAAATAAAAAACGACGCAGAAGCATCCACAAAAAACACGACCAAGCTTTGAAATAAATTCAGTTTTTTCATAATACCGTAAATTTGTTTGTCACACAGAATTTGAGCCCTATAAAAAGAAACCAAATCACAGAACCGGCATAACCAGCCCGCCCTATATTTTGAAATCCCTCATATACACAAATCTATATCACTGCAAATATATAAATTTCCATCCAATTTCTGCCATTAGGATAAAAAACATCGTCTATGTGCAGGCTCAAATAACAAAAAGTATTAAATATCACCAATCACTAATTTTAGTCATTAGGATTTCAGCACAGCAGTTTCTTTCAGAGATAGGTATCCGGGGTATCTATCTGAAACATCAAAATGATGTTTCAAGTGGGTTGAGACATCATTATGGGGTTCCACGGATTGCCAACGAATGTGGAGGTCGCGATTTTTCAGTTCGTTGGTTTCACCTAAGAGAAAATTGCGTAAGAATAGCTGAAGGTAGTCGGTGGGGGTTCTATCCCTTTGGACACGTTGCTATAGTTGGCGCGGACGAGATTTTCATTCGAGCCATAAAGCACCGAAGCGCCGTCGAGCACCCATTCCTTCAAGGTAATAATAATGTGCGAGAATAAACAAAACGGATTGCGACTGTGTAAGTCGCAATCCGCATTATGTCAGTTGTCCTTTTGGAGATTACTTGACTTCCTCGAAGTCTACGTCGGTTACTCCGTCGCCGTTTCCGGGGTTGGGGGTGGGACCTTGCTGGGCTCCACCGGGCTGGGCACCTTGCTGGGCTTGTGCCTGAGCGTTGAGGATGTCCTGCTGTGCGGCACCGAACGCGGTTTCGATCTGCTTGATGGCGGCATCGATTCCTTCGATGTTCTGATTCTTGTGAGCTTCCTTAAGTGCTTCGAGCGCTGTTTCAATAGGAGCTTTCTTGTCGGCAGGAATCTTATCGCCAAGCTCGTTGAGTTGCTTTTCAGTCTGGAAAATCAATGCATCTGCCTGATTAAGTTTGTCAATGCGTTCCTTTTCCTTGGCATCGGCGGCAGCATTAGCGGCAGCCTCATCTTTCATACGCTTGATTTCAGCGTCGGTCAAGCCGCTTGATGCTTCGATACGGATGCTCTGTTCCTTACCAGTTGCCTTATCCTTAGCCGAAACATTCAATATACCGTTGGCATCGATTTCGAATGTAACTTCAATCTGAGGAATACCACGGGGTGCGGGAGCAATACCATCGAGGTGGAACTTACCAAGAGTTTTGTCATCCTTAGCCATAGGACGTTCACCCTGCAATACGTGGATTTCCACAGAAGGCTGATTGTCGGCAGCTGTTGAGAATGTCTCGCTCTTACGGGTAGGAATGGTAGTATTGGCTTCGATAAGCTTGGTCATCACACCACCGAGAGTCTCGATACCCACCGACAGAGGAACAACGTCAAGCAACAGCACATCCTTAACATCACCGGAAAGCACGCCACCTTGGATAGCAGCACCTACGGCAACCACTTCATCGGGGTTAACGCCCTTGGAAGGAGCCTTGCCGAAGAACTTTTCAACGATCTGCTGAATAGCGGGGATACGGGTCGAACCACCTACCAAAATCACTTCGTCGATATCTTTAGCAGTCATACCGGCATCTTTCAAAGCCTGTTCACAAGGAATGATGGTAGCTTGAATCAAACGGTCGGCAAGCTGTTCGAACTTAGCACGGGTCAAGGTCTTAACCAAGTGTTTTGGAATACCGTTGACAGGCATGATGTACGGCAAGTTGATTTCAGTGCTTGTGGTGCTCGAAAGCTCAATCTTAGCTTTTTCGGCAGCTTCCTTCAAACGCTGCAATGCCATGGGGTCCTTGCGCAAGTCAACACCTTCGTCCTTCAAGAACTCATCGGCAAGCCAGTCGATAATAACCTGGTCGAAGTCATCACCGCCAAGGTGGGTATCACCATTGGTCGACTTCACTTCAAACACACCGTCGCCCAACTCCAATATTGAGATATCGAATGTACCGCCACCGAGGTCAAATACGGCAATCTTCTGATCTTTGTCGCTCTTGTCCAAACCATAGGCAAGGGCAGCAGCGGTAGGTTCGTTCACGATACGCTTAACAGTAAGACCTGCGATTTCGCCGGCTTCCTTAGTAGCCTGACGCTGCGAGTCGTTGAAGTAAGCAGGTACGGTAATAACCGCTTCAGTCACCGACTGTCCGAGATAGTCCTCAGCAGTCTTCTTCATCTTCTGAAGAATCATAGCGGATATTTCCTGCGGAGTATATTCACGACCGTCGATATCCACACGAGGTGTATTGTTGGCACCGCATACCACTTTGTAAGGTACGCGTTCTATTTCTTTCGATACCTGATCACAGGTTTCGCCCATGAATCGCTTGATAGAGTAGATGGTACGTTTCGGATTGGTTATAGCCTGACGTTTAGCAGGGTCGCCCACCTTACGTTCGCCGCCGTCCACAAACGCTACCACAGAAGGAGTAGTGTTACGTCCTTCGCTGTTAGGTATCACAACGGGATCGTTGCCTTCAAGCACGGCAACACATGAATTGGTTGTTCCAAGGTCAATGCCTATAATTTTTCCCATAATAAATAAGTGTTTATATGTTTATTTTTGAATTTTGATTATTCTTGATTCGTTTATTCTTTCGTGTCATTATAAAAACAAATTTTATGCCAAAAAGGTTGCATATATAATAATACACTATATATCAACTGATTAGTCAAAACAAAACAACTGACACGACCGACTGCCATTTTTGTCACTATTGCCCGATTAGCGAATAATAACTATATTCGCATTATCTATTATTACAACAATCTGACATCATGAATACCCCCTACCACAAGCTCCTGCCCGGAGCGGCACTCGGGCTTATGCCACTGCAAATGCTTCAAGCGGCACCAGCCGAGAAGAAAACCGACGTCCGTCCCAATATAGTCTATATAATGACCGACGACCATACGGCTCAGATGATGAGCTGCTACGACCGCCGCAATATGTCGACACCCAACCTCGACCGCATCGCTGCCGACGGCGTACGCTTCACCAACAGCTTCGTAGCCAACTCCCTCAGCGGACCGTCGCGGGCATGTATGCTCACCGGAAAACACAGCCACACAAACGGTTTCCGTTCCAATGAGACCGATGTGTTCGACGGCTCACAACCTACCTTCCCGAAATACCTTCAACAAGCCGGTTACCAGACCGCCATATTCGGGAAATGGCACCTGCACACCCTGCCAACAGGATTCGACCGATGGTCCATAGTGCCGGGACAAGGCGACTACTACAACCCACAATTCATAGAACAGACCGGCGACACCATAGTGCACCACGGCTATCTCACGAACATCATCACCGACCGCTCGCTCAACTGGCTTGAGAATGAGCGCGACCCCGAGAAGCCGTTCTGTCTGCTGATACATCACAAAGCCATACACCGCAACTGGCTTGCCGACACATGCGACCTTGAACTATTTGAGGACACGACATTCCCGCTCCCTGCCAATTTTTACGACAACTACGAAGGCCGCATAGCAGCACAGCAGCAGGAAATGTCCATAGCCAGTCCTCATGACATGGACATAGTTTATGACTGCAAGATGCTCCGTCCGGATTCCCGTACACGCCTGACAGGCGCACACATTGGAATGCTCAACCGCATGGATTCGGCACAACGCGCACGATGGGATGCACACTATAATCCGATTATAGAAAAATTCTATGCCGACTCGCTGACCGGAGACTCGCTGACCGAATGGAAATTCCAACGATACATGCGCGATTACGCCAAAGTGGTGACATCACTTGACCGAAATGTAGGCCGCGTACTCGACTACCTGCGTGACCATGACATGCTCCACAACACACTCGTGGTGTACACCTCCGACCAAGGATTTTATATGGGTGAGCACGGATGGTTTGACAAGCGGTTCATGTACGAGGAATCAATGCGCACGCCGCTCGTGATGATGCTGCCCGACGGACTTGATGCCAAAGGCGACATAGACCTCATGGTACAGAACATCGATTACGCACCGACATTCCTCGACCTTGCGGGAGTAGAGATTCCATCTGACATACAGGGAGTGTCCATGCTGCCACTGCTCAAAGGCGAACGTCCGGAACAATGGCGTGACAATCTCTACTACCATTTCCATGAATACCCTGCCGAACATGCCGTGAAACGCCATTACGGCATACGCGACGGACGTTACAAGCTGATTCATTTCTATAACGATATTGACCAATGGGAACTCTACGACCTTCAGTCCGACCCCACCGAGATGCACAACATCTACGGTAATCCCGGCACGGAAGAGATAACCCGACGCATGATGATCAAACTGCGCGACGCACAGGAGAAATACGATGATCCGGTACGTCACCAATTTCCCATCACCGTACAATAACGAAACGCCAATACAAATTTCACAAGCCAAATGACCAACATGAAACAGATACTTGCCGGAACAGCAATAGCCCTATGCGGCATCGTTGCCCATGCTTCAGATGAATATTTCGTAAAGGAACTCATATTCCCGGAAGGAACGGACTCGATAACAAAGGTAGAGATGGCGGCACGCCTTGTACCCAATGAACAGCAACGTGCGTGGCAGCAACGCGAACTTACAGCATTCCTGCACTTCGGAATGAACACATTCACCGACCGTGAATGGGGTGACGGGAAAGAATCGCCGGAACTGTTCAATCCTGATTCACTCGACACCGACCAATGGGTAAGCGCCCTCAAGGATGCCGGATTCAAGATGGTGATACTAACAGCCAAGCATCACGACGGATTCTGCCTGTGGCCCACAGCCACCACTGACCACTCCGTAGCCTCATCGCCATGGCGCGGAGGGAAGGGCGACGTCGTAGCCGACCTACGCAAATCGTGCGACAAATACGGAATGAAACTCGGTATATATCTGTCGCCGTGGGACCGCAACGCATCATGCTACGGTGACTCACCACGCTACAACGACATGTTCGTGGCACAGCTCACAGAGCTACTGACCAACTACGGCAAGATTGACGAAGTATGGTTTGACGGGGCCTGCGGAGAGGGTCCGAACGGCAAGAAACAGGAGTATGACTGGCTGCGGTTCCGCGAAACCATGCGGCGTTTGCAACCCGAAGCCGTACTTGCCATCACCGGCGACGATGTGCGCTGGGTTGGTAATGAAGGTGGACGCGGACGCGAAACCGAATGGAGCGTCACACCGTTGGTTCCGAGCATATACTCCTACTCCGATTCGATAAACAAATCACTCGGTATCGACGCCATGTCGCCAGGCATAGGCAGCCGCGAGCTGGTAGCAAAAGCCGACCGTCTGTACTGGTGGCCGTCGGAGGTCGATGTATCCATACGTCCGGGATGGTTCTACCACTCTCATGAAAAGCCCCATTCACTTTCAAGATTAGCCGACATCTATCTGCAATCGGTAGGTCGAAACTCAGTGCTTCTGCTCAACATCCCACCCGACCGTTCAGGACGTATAAACCAAGCCGATGTGAACCGACTGATGGAGATGCGCCGCTGGATTGACCAAAACTTCACCGACAACCTCCTCGGCACACCATCGGCAACCATCAACAGTGTGGTGCTGGAAGAGGATATAGACCGCGGACAGCGGGTGGAACAATTCGAGATACTCGGCTACGATTCCACTAACGACCGCTGGACACCCCTTGCACAGGGTACCACCATAGGCAAGAAACGGATACTCACGTTCCCCGACACCAAGGTCGATGCGCTGCGACTCAAGATATTATCCTCACGCAGCACACCCCACGCCCGAATCACCGGAGCATACCATATAACCATGCCGCAGGAAACAGCACCCGCCACCATAGAGCTGCCATCAATCCCCACTAAAGGAATGAAGCTGACCACAGCAAAGAACGACGGCAACTTCATATACACCATACGTATGCCAAAAGCGACAGAGATAGCCGGATTCGTGTACACTCCGGAACCTGCGAAAGGCCTGCTATTCAAATACGCAGTGCAATCAAGCCTTGACGGCAAGAAATGGACAGATATTGCCACAACGGGTGAATTCAGCAACGTGGAAGCCAACCCGATACCGCAGCAAGTGGTGTTTGAGACGCCGGTCAAAGCCCGCTATTTCCGTTTGAGAACACTCGAAACAATAGGCAACTCACCGATGTTAAGCACATCGACCCTCACACTACTGTCGCCCAAGCAATAAGCCATCACAGGATATATCCCATAGACATCATAGCGTGGCGCGCCATATTTTTCAGGCGCACCACGCCTTTTTTATCATACAAAATGCCACAGGGAGCGCACGGATAAACATAGATGGCACTAAATTCCGCCGCAAACACACAATAATTAATATTATTTGCTAAATTTGCACATTGATACGTGTGTCAAATCACATAGATAACAAACAATATTACCAAACCATAAAAATCACAACACAATGGACATTTCCCACATTGAACATGTAGGTATAGCCGTTCCCTCACTGGAGGAAGCCATACCCTTCTACGAAAACATGCTTGGTCTCAAATGCTTTGCTATAGAAGAAGTTGCCGACCAGAAAGTGCGCACCGCATTCTTCAAAGTCGGTCAGACAAAAATAGAACTCCTCGAACCCACAGCCGAAGACAGCGCCATAGCTAAATTCATAGCCAACAACGGTGGCCGCGGCGGCATCCAGCACATAGCATTCGCCATAGAAGACGGCGTGGCAAACGCGCTCGCAGAGGTAGAATCGAAGGGCGGACGCCTTATCGACAAAGCCCCCCGCAAGGGAGCCGAAGGTCTCAACATAGCATTCCTGCACCCCAAATCGACATGCGGTACCCTTATCGAGCTATGCGAGGACCCCAACAAATAAAACAACCAATAAATTAAGCAACCCATACACTTACTTACGAAGAAAATGAGTAATCAGCTTGAAAAAGTACAGGAGCTTATAGCCCTGCGCAATGAAGCCCGTCTCGGCGGCGGCGAAAAAGCCATCCAGAAACAGCACGACCGCGGCAAATACACAGCCCGTGAACGTATAGCCCAGCTGCTCGACGAAGGCTCTTTTGAAGAAATAGATATGTTTGTGCGCCACCGCTGCCACAACTTCGGTCAGGAAAAGAAAAGCTACCTCGGCGACGGTGTTGTCACCGGCTACGGAACAATAGACGGCCGTCTGGTATATGTGTTCGCACAGGACTTCACCGTATTCGGCGGCTCACTGAGCGAAACCATGGCTCAGAAGATATGCAAGATCATGGATATGGCCATGAAGATGGGCGCTCCGGTAATCGGTCTTAACGACTCGGGCGGCGCACGTATCCAGGAAGGTATCAACGCACTTGCAGGATATGCCGAAATATTCCAGCGCAACATCCTCGCATCGGGCGTAATACCCCAGATTTCAGCAATCCTCGGTCCCTGCGCCGGCGGTGCCGTTTACTCCCCCGCCCTCACCGACTTCACCATCATGACCAAGGGCATCTCTTATATGTTCCTCACCGGTCCTAAGGTAGTGAAAACCGTTACCGGTGAAGATGTGACACAAGATGCACTCGGTGGAGCAGAGGTACACTCATCGAAGAGTGGTGTTGCCCACTTCGCAGCAGAGGATGGCGAGGACTGTCTGAAGATAATCCGCAAACTTTTCAGCTACATACCCCAGAACAACCTCGAAGAGGCTCCCTTGGT
Source organism: uncultured Muribaculaceae bacterium (assembly GCA_910577465.1). Lineage (GTDB taxonomy): Bacteria > Bacteroidota > Bacteroidia > Bacteroidales > Muribaculaceae > Paramuribaculum. The sequence continues at coordinate 168,867 of CAJTMM010000001.1, forward strand.
AGAATGCAACGACCCGATAGACCGTCTGGAAGACTCGCTCAACGATATCATCCCCGACTCCGCCACACGTCCTTACGACATGTACGAAGTAATCGGAGCCATCATCGACAACGGTGAATTCCTTGAAGTACAGCGCAACTACGCCAAGAACCTTATCGTGGGCTTCGCACGCTTCAACGGTCAGGCAGTAGGTATCGTTGCCAACCAGCCCAAATATCTCGCCGGCGTATTGGACAGCAACGCATCGCGCAAGGGCGCACGCTTCGTACGCTTCTGCGACGCATTCAACATTCCATTGGTAACACTGGTGGATGTACCCGGCTTCCTTCCCGGTACCGGTCAGGAATACAACGGCGTGATTCTCCATGGCGCAAAACTTCTTTACGCATACGGCGAAGCTACCGTGCCTAAAGTAACCGTAACCCTGCGCAAGAGCTACGGCGGCAGCCATATAGTGATGAGCTGCAAGCAACTCCGCGGCGACATGAACTACGCATGGCCTACAGCAGAAATCGCAGTTATGGGCGGTGCCGGTGCAGTGGAGGTACTCTACGCCCGCGAAGCCAAAGAGGCAGCCGATCCGGCAGCAGTGCTCAAGGAGAAGGAAACAGAATACAACAAGCTGTTCTGCAACCCCTACAACGCAGCCCGCTACGGCTATATCGACGATGTAATAGAACCGCGTAACACACGTTTCCGCGTAATCCGAGCCCTTCAGCAGCTTGCCACCAAGAAAGTGACCAACCCTGCCAAGAAGCACGGTAACATACCTTTATAACCCACACCAACGAGAACTTACAGTTTATGAAAAAGAAACTATTATTAATCCTCGTGGCAGTGGTGGCTTGCGCCACCGTAGTATCGGCCCAGGGTCGCCGCGGACTGCGCATCAATGAAGTGATGGTGCAGAACGACAGCAACTATGTGGACGACTACGGTTGCCGTACAGCGTGGGTGGAACTATTCAACTCCACCTTTGCCCCCCTCGAGATATCGAGCGTGTACATCACCAACGATAAGAACAATCCCAAACTGTACCCTGTGCCTCTGGGCGACGTGAACACTGAGATTCCCGCACGCCAGCATGTGATATTCTGGGCCGACGGCCAGCCGTCGCGCGGAACATTCCACATGAACTTCAAGTTGCAGCCGGGTCAGGACAACTGGATAGGTGTGTACGATGCCGACGGCATCACACTTATCGATGAAGTTGTAATCCCCGCATCGCTTCTGCCCAACACCACCTACGCCCGCAAGGCGGACGGAGAGGGAGCCGGCACCGAAGCCTGGGAGGTGCGCGACGGAACAGGCAACAAGTACATCACCCCGTCGAGCAACAACATCATCAAGGATACCAACGGAAAGGTGGAGATGTTCTCCGAACAGGATGAAAACGGATTCGCACTGACCATCATGGCTATGGGCATCGTATTCTCGGCATTGCTGCTGCTGTGCATCTGCTTCTACATCATAAGCAAGATAGGCGAGCGCGTGTCGCGTCACAACAAGGCCAAATCGCACGGAGCCAAACTGACCGAGCTTCCCAAGGAAGCACGTCCGGAACATGACTCAGGCGAAGAGATCGCAGCTATCGTGATGGCGCTCCATGAGCATCTTGACACTCATGACCAGGAGAGCACAGTGCTCACAATCAACAAAGTGAAACGTGCCTACTCGCCATGGAACTCCAAAATCTATGGATTGCGCGAACTTCCGCACCGTTGATCAACGAACTAACAGAAACACCTTAAAATTAAAAACAAACATTCTCAACTACCGATGAAAGAATATAAATATAAAATCAACGGTAACACCTATAAGGTAGCCGTAGGCGACATAGACAACAACGTTGCCCAAGTAGAGGTCAACGGCATCCCCTACAAAGTGGAACTTGATTCAGCCAAGAAACCGGTGACCGTGGTAAGCGCACCCCGTCCCTCGGCAGCCCCCCGCACCGAAAGCGGAGCCAAAGTAATAGCGAAGCCCGCAACCGGCGCAGCCGGCCATCAGGTGAAAGCTCCTCTGCCCGGTACCGTACTGTCCATATCAGTGAAAGTAGGCGACACCGTAAAGGCATCCGATACAGTAGTGGTACTCGAAGCGATGAAGATGGAAAACGCTATCCATGCAGGCCGCGACGGTGTCATCACCGCAGTGAATGTCAACGCCGGCGATGCAGTGCTTGAAGGCGCACCATTGGTATCAATCGACTAATTCATTAAACGATTATAGATTATGTCATTTAGTGATTTTCTATCCCAAAACCTTGAGCAGTTCTGGCATCTGACAGGGTTCTACAATGCCACATGGGAGCATTTCGTGATGCTCGCAGTGGGTCTGTTCTTCATCTGGCTTGCCATAAAGAAGAACTTTGAACCGATGCTTCTTGTGCCAATAGGCTTCGGTATGCTCATAGGCAATATTCCGTTCAATGCCACAGCCGGCCTTGAAATAGGTATTTATGAAGAGGGCTCAGTGCTCAACATTCTTTACAACGGTGTGAGTGCCGGTTGGTATCCTCCGCTGATATTCCTCGGAATCGGAGCGATGACCGACTTCTCTGCCTTGATAGCCAACCCCAAGCTGATGCTTATCGGAGCGGCAGCGCAGTTCGGTATCTTCGGGGCCTACATGGTGGCTCTGCTTCTCGGATTCGCTCCCGACCAAGCCGGTGCGATAGCTATAATCGGTGGAGCCGACGGCCCTACCGCCATATTCCTATCGTCGAAGCTGGCTCCTAACCTGATGGGTGCAATCGCAGTGTCGGCTTATTCCTACATGGCATTGGTGCCCGTAATCCAGCCGCCGTTGATGCGCTTGTTCACAACCAAGAACGAACGACTGATAAAGATGAAACCGGCACGTGCCGTATCGCAGAACGAAAAGATCATATTCCCGATAGTGGGTCTGCTTCTGACTTGTTTTGTGGTACCGTCGGGTCTTCCCCTGCTCGGTATGCTGTTCTTCGGCAACCTCTTGCGCGAATGCGGTGTATGCAACCGTCTTGCCAAGACTGCTAGCAACGCATTGACCGATATCGTGACCATACTTTTGGGTATGACCGTAGGTGCATCGACGCAAGCGTCGGAGTTCCTTACAGCCGAGACCATCGGTATATTCGCACTCGGTTTCATGGCATTCATCATAGCATCGTCGTCGGGCGTACTGTTTGTGAAGCTGTTCAACCTTGTGTTGCCCAAGTCCAAGAAAATCAATCCGCTTATCGGTAATGCCGGTGTATCCGCCGTACCGATGTCGGCACGTATCTCCAACAACCTCGGTTTGGAATATGACCCGTCGAACTATCTGCTCATGCATGCCATGGGTCCGAATGTTGCCGGTGTCATAGGGTCAGCCGTAGCTGCCGGTGTACTGCTCGGATTCCTTGCATAATTATGTCAGGAGCACGCTCTTAACATAAGATTTTAAACGTGCGGCATGTCATTTTTTATTACCTTAGACATGTCGCACGTTATTTGTAACTACATTGTAACTAAATGTAACTACATTGTAACCAAACAGGGAAAACCATAGGGTGGAAAGCCGCGTTATTACTGCGAATCCTTACTACAGGGTATATGCCTCCGGGCAAATCTTTAATTTAACAGAACAGCCATACTTATGATAACAGAAAAGGTAATCGAATCTCTCTATAAGAAATACAAGAACCGTCCTGAAAGTGCTGACGAGCTTGATATCGCTCTGCTTTTTGAGTATCTGATGGATACCCATGATATAGCAATAGATGATGAAGCTCATCTCATAATCAACAGTATCCCCGTAGGGTCACCGTTTCACCGCTTGTCGCTGAACCGTATCCATGCGATAGTGGAGTTCGAGAACAAGATAGCTATTGTGCTGCATTCGTCAATAGTATTCCTGAATAAGAAGGATTCCCGATCGCATATCCATATCCGCCAACAGAAGGCTTCGCTTATGGACCGGTTACTTGGTCGCCTTTCTCCTGATGCCTAACTGCATAGTCTGATGCAAACAGTCATGCCGCCGCCATTGTGCTGGCGGCTTTTTTTATGCAAAAATGTCAATGTGCTCTTGCCGCCGGTGGGATTAGTCCAATTAGGAATGAGGAATTAGGAATGAGGAATGTGTGTGGTGGGGGTGGGATATT
>CAJTMM010000002.1:0-24857 GCA_910577465.1 uncultured Muribaculaceae bacterium
CTTCGGGTGAGCCAGTGTCAGTCTTGCCCTTACCGTACTTCTCAAAGATTTCTACTTTTTCGTCAGAATTCAAGTGCATTCTTGGAAAATTTAAAATAGTTAATAAAATAGTATAAATGATGCCTTGTGGCAAATCGAGTGCAAAGGTATGCGTTTAAATTAACATTTCCAACAATATAGTCAATTATTTTCGACCATATTGTTGGAAATATATGTGATTGCGTAATATGTATTGCGTCAAGGATTAGTCGAGGTTGAGTTTTTCCTTGGAAGGGTTGCGGTAGTGGATTTTGTGTTCTACGTACTCCTGTGTGGCAATCAAGGTGGGTTTGGGGAGTTTTTCGTAGTAACGGGATATCTCAATCTGCTCGCGGTTCTCGGAGATTTCCTCAAGGTTGTCGTTGAGCGATGCGAATTCCTGAAGCTTCTTTTCGAGGTCGTGCTTCATCTCGCCTGCAATCTGATTGGCGCGCTTAGCGATTATGCATACGGTTTCGTATACGTTGCCGGTATCTTCCGACAGTTCAATCATGTCGCGTGTAACAGTGTTTAACGGGGCGTTGGTCTTCTTGTAATCCATACTTTATAATGATGTGTTTGTTTTTTATATTATGGTGTGAATGTTTAGTCCTTGATGTGACCTTGTGCTATCTTGTAGATGTTGTCGGCTTCCTTGCGGTTAGGGCTATCGGGGTAGTTGTTGATGAATGAGTAATATTCGTCAATTACGGTGCGGTAGCGGTCCTCCTTCTTTTCCTCGACACTCTGTGATGCTTCCTGATATCTGGCTTTGAGTACGAGGAGCTCCAAATCTTCCTTATAGCGTGAATAAGGGTAGTCTTTTATGGCGTTCTTGGCAACGATTACCGCCGATTCGTAGTTGTTGCCCATATAATTTCCGAGATTGTAATATAGCTGAGCGTTCTGCAGCTGCTTGAGGGTGAGCTTGTCCTGAAGTTCAAAAATGGCGTTTTGGGCTATGCTGACTTTGTCGCTACGGGGAAAGTAGTCAAGGAATCCTTGCAACTCTTCGATAGCTTTGATGGTTCCGGTCTGGTCAAGTTCCACTTCCGGAGAGTCGAGGTAATAGCCGTAACCGCTGTAGAAGCGTGCAAGCTCAGTGTATTTGCCTTTGGGATAGCGTGTGTAGTAAGTCTTGAAATATGAGCCGGAGTTGATGTAGTCCTTGTTCTCGTAATGGCTGAGGGCCAGAAGGTAGAGGGCGTCTTCAGCTTTTTCGGTGCCTTTGAATACGGTCACAATATCTGTGAGTATAGTGGCGGACTGCACATATTTTTTTGCCTCGAATGCGCGTTTTGCAAAATCGAGTTTGTAGTCGTAGTCGGTGCTTTTTTGCGCTTTCTGGTATTCACCACAAGAGGTTAGTGCCAGTGCGGCTAAAAGCATGACGAAGAATTTTTGCATAATCGTTGACGGTTACGTTAAAGTCGTTGTAAGAACATGCAAAATTACAATTAATTATTCAATCGCCACTCATTTAGTCGTGAAAAAGTGTCAATTTGCCCGGCACTGGTATATGGAATCGGCTTGAATGCTTTATTTCTCATCTTTAAGGTCTGCGGAGGATGTGCGGACGGTGATAGATATGGATTGAAAAAAAATGCCTAAATTTGCCGACAATCCTAAGAATAGAAACCACTAATTATAACTGCCGTGGAGAATAATAAGAAGAAAAAAATAATGGGGCTTGGTGTGAAGGTGCTCGTAAACCTTCTGCTTATGATGGCCGTGGGAGTGCTTTTGGTATGGATTGGTACCATCTGGCTTGATTCATGGACCAATCATGGAGAGTCTATAGAGGTGCCTGATGTGAAGGGGCTTCAGTATGACGCCGCCTGTGAGACGCTTGAGCGGTCAGACTTCGAGGTTGTGCTGTCAGATTCCATTTATGATGCCAAGACCAAGCCCGGTTGCGTAATAGAGCAGAATCCCAAGGTGGGAACCAAGGTTAAGATGGGCCGAACGATATATCTTACGGTGAATGCATTTTCGCCCCGCTCAGTAACGGTGCCTGCCTTGACTGATGTGTCGCTCCGTCAGGCTGAATCGATACTTGAGGGTCTTGGTATAAAGGATGTGGTAATCAAAGAGGTGCCGTCGGAGTTTAAGGACCTGGTGCTGTCGGCGACGCGCAATGGGCAACGTTTGATGGCAGGGGCGCGGATACCCGTTAATTCGCGCATAGTGCTTGAAGTTGGCGCGGGATTGCCCGAAGATAATGCCAATTCCGACACTGATTCAGTTGCCGCAACCGTAAGTGTGGAAACCCTTGATTTGTTCTGATGATGGATGATGTGATGTCGGATTCGGTTGACGACCTGGAATTGACGGAATGTGACGGAAATTCCGAAAACGAGCTTTACGAGCATTTTCGGTTTGTGGCTGACAAGGGGCAGCAATTGCTTCGAGTGGATAAATTTCTGGTCTCCCGGTTGGAGAAATCGTCGCGCAACCGTGTGCAGCAGGCGGCGGATGCCGGATGTATATTGGTCAACGGCAAGGCAGTAAAATCCAATTACCGCGTGAAGCCACTCGATGTGGTGAGCGTTGTGATGGACCGCCCGCGTTATGAGTTGGAGATTATTCCAGAGGATATACCGTTGGATATAGTGTACGAGGATACTGATTTGCTGGTGGTGAACAAGCCGCCGGGCTTGGTGGTCCATCCAGGTCACGGCAATTATTCCGGTACGCTGGTCAATGCATTGGCCTGGCATTTTAAGGATAATCCCGATTATGATGTCAATGACCCTCGAATGGGATTGGTGCACCGTATAGATAAAGATACGTCGGGGCTTCTGGTGGTGGCAAAGACACCCGATGCCAAGACAGCCTTAGGAAAACAATTTTTTGATAAGACGACACGCCGCGAATATGTGGCGGTAGTGTGGGGAGTGCCGGAACCATCGGCGGGTACTGTCACGGGGAATATAGGCCGCAGCTTGAAGGATAGGCTTCAGATGGCTGTTTTTCCCGACGGTTCACAAGGGAAGCATGCGGTGACCCATTATGAAGTATTGGAATCGTTGGGCTATGTGTCGGTGGTAAGGTGCAGGCTGGAGACCGGGCGTACTCACCAGATACGTGTACACATGAAATATATAGGGCATCCGTTGCTTAATGATTCACGCTATGGCGGTGATGAGATATTGCGTGGTGAGCGAACATCCAAGTATCGGCAATTTGTGGATAATTGCTTTCAGGTGTGTCCGCGTCAAGCATTGCATGCCCGCACCTTGGGCTTTGTGCATCCGCGTACGGGTGAGGAGATGTTTTTTAGCAGCGATGTGCCTGCGGATATGATTGATATGATATCGCGTTGGCGAACTTATAATGATGCAAAAGGGTTATGATAACAGCCCTATGCGCCTATGTGTGTTAAAATGGTAATCTTAAAATATACTAAGATTTAACACTGCGATTGGTCGGTTAAATAAAATTTGGTAATTTTGATACCTAAATTAGCAATTTTAGCCCTGAATCTGGGCATGAATAAAATATTGGCTTATGAGCAATCAGTTTGATTTTAGCGATATAGCACCTTTTGGCGATGATGAGTTCAAGTCGAAAATGGCGCAATTGGTAAATGAACCTGGATTTGAACATGCGGTAAAATATGTGATGCCGGATGTGAATTTCCCCGAATTTGTGAATATGCTGCTGCAGGTGCCTGATAACGATACGTTTCAGCATCAGGTGATGTATCCGTTCCTGCAAATGCTGATAAGCCGTACCACTGCCGGTGTTACGGTAGGCGGTCTTGAAAATGTGAAAACCGACAGGTCTTACACGTTCATGTCGAATCACCGTGATATAGTGCTTGATGCATCGCTGCTCAATTATTGCTTTTTGGTAAACAATCTTCCTACTTCGGAAATTGCCATAGGTAACAACCTGTTGATTTATGAATGGATAACCGACTTGGTGAAGTTAAACAAAAGCTTCATAGTTAAACGCAATCTGCGTATGACGCAGGCACTTGAAGCGGCTCATCAACTGTCGGCGTATATCCATTATGCCATAAATACAAAGCGCGAGAGTGTGTGGATAGCACAGCGTGAGGGTAGAGCTAAAGATTCGAACGACGTGACGCAGGAGAGCCTTGTGAAGATGCTCGGTCTGGAGGGTGGAAAAGATTTCACCGGAAATATCGAGGATATAAATGTGGTGCCTGTGGCGATATCATACGAATATGACCCGAATGACTATCTGAAGGCAAAAGAATTTCTGATGCGTAAACTGAATCCGGATTTCAAAAAGTCGCAGCATGACGATTTACTCAGTATGGAAACCGGGTTGCTTCAACCCAAGGGGCGTGTTCACTTCCAAATCGGTGAGTGCATAACTGCAGATGTTGCGGCTCTTTCCGCTGAGTTGGATAAGGTGGAAGCTGTAAAAAGCATCTGCGCCATGATTGATTGCAGTATCCACTCCAATTATAAGATTTATCCGATAAATTATGTAGCTTACGATAAGCTGCATGAAGGGGATAGGTTCAGTAGTGAATATACTCAAGAGGAAGCTATGGCATTTGAGAAATATGTTGAATGCCAATTAGATAAAGTGGAGTTGGATGACGTGAGCAAGATTGACCGTGATTTCATGCGTGAAATGATGTTTGCGATGTATGCCAATCCATTGCGCAATAAACTTGCTGCACTGCAGGGTCGCTGCAATTAAAACAATACATTTAGAATCATGAGAATACCGGTGCTGCCATTTGTCATAACGCTTTTCGTATGTGTGGTGGCAGATGTCTACATATATATAATAGCTAAGCGTAGATGCCGAACTTCAGTGCCATCGCGTATGCAATTGATTACATCGCTGTTGATGTATGCGGGGCTGATTGTCGGAGTTGCATTGCCGCGAAGAAGCGGGAGTGACGGGACGTTGCTTAGTGTGATGTGGATTCTGTTTTCGTTCTCAACAGTATATCTTCCCAAGATATTGTTTGTGGTCATCGATTTGATTGCATGCATTCCTAAGTTATTCCATAAACGGCGTTTGGGTTGGCTGTCATTGTCAGGAGGAGTGCTGGCATTGGTTTTGTTCATATCCATGTGGTGGGGGGCATTGGTCAACCGCTACCGTGTGCAAGTTGTGGAAATAGATGTGCCGATCGAGAATCTTCCTCAAGGATTTGACGGATACCGAATAGTGCAATTCTCTGACCTGCATACCGGAACGTTCGGTACTGATACTACGTTCGTGAGCCATTTGGCTGATAAATTGAATTCGCTTAATGGTGATGTGATTGTGTTTACCGGTGATATTGTAAACCGTCGTACAGATGAACTCGAACCGCAATGGCGTCCTTTAGCGCGGTTGGATGCGCCTGATGGTGTGTACGCGATTTTAGGTAATCATGATTATGGTGATTACAGCGAGTGGAAGAACGCGGCTTGGAAACAAGACAATATGAATGCCCTGTATGATTATTTCAATCTTATGGGGTGGCGATTATTGCTCAATGAGCATGAGATGCTGCGTCATGGCAATGATTCAATAGCCTTGGTAGGCGTAGAGAATGTCGGTGATCCGCCATTTACGGTCTACGGGTCGCTACCTGATTCCTATCCTGATCTTGCAGATGGAGTTGTGAAAGTGTTGTTGTCGCACAATCCGGCACATTGGGTGACCGATATCGCGGATAATGATAGTGTGAACGTGGCTTTGACGTTGTCGGGGCATACACATGCCATGCAGATAGAGGTGTGCGGTTTGTCTCCGGCAGCCTGGCGCTATCCGACATGGGGTGGTTTGTACACAGACAAGAGCAACTCTCATAAACTGTATGTCAACATCGGAGCCGGTACTGTAGGATTCCCGATGCGATTGGGTGCTACACCGGAGATAACTGTTCTGACGCTCCGTCGGGCAGATTAGTAATATTATAATAGCAATAGATGCTTACACATTCAGATATTATATGCCGCGACCTTGGAATAGCCAAGCGTAACGTTGAATCAGTTGTCCGATTGCTCGAGGAGGGAGCTACAGTTCCATTTATAGCGCGCTATAGAAAGGAAGTTACCGGAAACCTTGACGAGGTAGCCATAGAGGAGATACGGGTGCGCTCTGAGAAACTATCTGAATTGGATAAGCGCAAGCAATATATATCTGAAGCGATATCGGCTCAGGGAGTTCTGACGGATGATTTGCAAAGACGTATAAACGAATGCTACGACGCGGTGGAACTGGAAGATATCTATCTGCCATATAAACCTAAGCGCAGAACCAAGGCATCAGTTGCACGGGAACGAGGATTGGAGCCTTTGGCTAAGATGATAATGGCACAGAATAATGTGGACTTATCCCAATCGGCAAGGCGTTTTGTTACGAACGAAGTGCCGGATGCGGAGTGTGCCATATCCGGGGCATCGGATATAATAGCCGAGTGGGTAAGCGAAAGCGAGAAGGCGAGAGGGATAGTCAGGCAGATGTTTCAACGCGATGCATCTGTGACTTCCAAAGTCGTGAAGGGGAAAGAGACGGAGGGGGCAAAATATGAAAATTATTTTGATTTCTCCGAACCGTTGCGCAGGTGCAGTTCGCATCGCTACCTTGCCATGCGGCGAGGCGAAGAAGAGGGATTCCTGAGGGTGAAAATAGGAATTGATGATGAACGTGCCATAGAGCGGTTAAAGGGATTGTTTGTTAAGCGCCATACGCGAAAAGATTTGTCCGATGTAATAGGTGATGCTGTGGCGGATGGCTATAAACGGTTGTTGCGTGCTTCGATAGAAACGGAAATAGCGGCAGAAGCTAAAAAACGTAGTGATGCAGCAGCCATAGATATTTTCGCCCATGGTTTGCGACAGGTGCTTATGGCTCCGCCACTTGGAAATCATAGGGTTCTCGCTGTTGACCCCGGATTCCGTACCGGATGCAAAGTGGTGTGTCTGGATGAGCAGGGCAATCTGTTGGCTCACGATGTGATTTATCCTTGTGAGCCAAGGAATGACCGTGAAGGAGCTGCAAGAACTATGCTGAGACTGGTGGATAAGTACAAGCCACAAGATATAGCCGTGGGTAATGGTACGGCATCGCATGAGACCGAGAGATTCCTACGTGGTATAGATTTGCCTGAAGATATCAGGATTCACTCAGTTAGTGAACAGGGGGCAAGCATATACTCAGCATCGGAAATTTCACGTGAAGAGTTTCCTGACCAGGATATCACAGTCCGCGGGGCGGTATCGATAGGGCGTCGATTGCTTGACCCGCTTGCGGAGCTTGTTAAGATTGATCCACGATCGATAGGTGTAGGGCAGTACCAGCATGATGTGAACAAGGCAGATCTTAAACGTGCGCTTGACTTTACGGTGAGCAGTTGTGTGAATCAGGTGGGGGTAAATGTCAATACGGCATCCAAACAATTGCTTTCATACGTGGCAGGAATTGGTGAAACGCTTGCCGCCAACATTGTTGCCTACCGTGCGGAAAACGGTGCATTTGGTTCGCGTGCAGAAATAAAGCGAGTTCCACGTATGGGAGATAAAGCATATCAGCAATGTGCGGGATTCTTACGCGTTCCCATATCTAAAAATCCATTGGATAACAGTGCCGTACATCCCGAGTCGTATGCTGTGGTTGAGCGCATGTCTAAAGATGTAGGATGCAAGTTGACGGATATTGTGGGCAATGAGCGGACGATAAATGATATTGATTTGACGCGCTATGTTACAGACAGAGTGGGATTGCCTACACTTCAAGATATAGCTGCCGAGTTGCGTAAGCCGGGACAGGATCCACGAGTGGCTGCAGAAGCTTCAGTGAACAATGCCGACGTGACATCTATTGCCGATTTGAAGAGCGGAATGCTATTGAGTGGAAAAGTGTCGAATGTGACGGCATTCGGTGCATTCGTGGATATAGGAATCAAAGAGAATGGATTGGTGCATGTGTCGCAGCTATCGGATAGGTATGTGTCAAATCCGCTTGATGTGGTGAAGATAGGGCAGGTGGTTCGTGTGCGTGTGCTGGATGTGGACGAGTCACGCAAAAGGGTATCGTTGAGTATGAAGGGGACGGATGTATGACGGATGCCTATGAAATATGTGTGAGTGTAGGGAGCAATGCTGATGACGCGTATGAAATGGTGCGCTCCGCATTGAAATTCCTCGGTCAATTTATGCGCGGTGCGCGTGTGTCAACGATATATACAACACCTGCCGTTAACGGCTGTGGACTCATATACCACAATGCAGTAGCTATAGGTATGGTGGATATACCGATAGAAAGAGTTGTATGTTTATTTAGAGAGTGGGAATCAGAGAATGGCAGAAAACGTGAAGTTGCCGATGATGGGAGGTGTATAGTTGCCATTGATTTGGATGTGGTAATGGTAAATGGGGTGGTGGTACGTGAAAAAGATTTCGAAAGAGAGTATTTCCAACGCGGATACCGTGAATTAATCATATAGCGGCATAGACCATGGACGTTCTTTCAATGACTGGTATGGAACGTTCAGCTTGTTGCATTCATCAGTATAGCGTTTCAGTCTATTGGGGTGTAGGTCGTAACTTAGCAATATGGTGTCGGGGCTATATTGATTGACTACGTCTTTAATGGATTTGCGGTAGCCGCGGCATACCAAAGCGTAGTCGGAATGTTTCTTATAGCTGTGATTATCTTTCCCGAGCAAAACTGCAATGCGCTTTCCGGAAAATACCAGCACATTGTCGTTTTTTAATGATGTGGTGTCTATGTCGATAATGCTGATATTCCTTTTGTGCATGAAGTTATGGAATCTGAAATCAGCTTTTTCCTTTACGGATAGAAATTCGTTAGGTGCAGTAGTTAGGATAAGTAATCTCTCCGAACCATCGTGTACTATTAAATCCGTCCGGTAAGTGTCACGGCTGATATAAAGTGATTTAACTGACTGTGGGGACGGCTGGATATATATTGTGGCAATCCCTAAAAGCAATGATGCTGAAATAGCCAATATATAGATGCGTCGTCGGCTATTTAGCCATAATTTAAGTAAAGCCAACGATAATGCATACGGTATCAATATGTAGGCGGGGAAGTAAATGTGATCAATCGTGGCACCGGGTAATCCTGAAATCCATGTGGCGATAAAATCTATACAAGAATACAATCCATCTATAATGCCGCAAAGCCATATCGCTTCCCATCCGCAAACGCCGAATAATATTAACAGCAAAGAGCCGGCAAGTAATGGTGGAAGCAGTATCGATACGAGAATGTTTGAGATAAGAAAATAGACAGGTAAAGAATGAAAATAGTACGCGCTTATCAATGCAGTTCCGAGCATGGCTGAAGCCGATACGGTGACCATAGCAAACAGATTGTGTGGAATTCGGTTGCGTTGTGGTATGGGATTGAGCGGTTCGGCAAATAGCAATATTGAAAGGACCGCTGAAAATGACAGTTGAAATCCGATGGTGAACAGTGCGCCAGGGTCGGCAATCAGTATCACTAAAGCTGCGAAGCATAATGAATTGACCGATGATGTGCGGCGTTGGAGCAGTCGCCCGACAAGAAATACCGACATCATTATCACGGCTCGAGTCACAGACGGCGATAATCCTGTGACTGCTGCGTATAGCCAAAGTATGGCTATTACGATTAACGCGCGCCATTTACCAGCCCCGGTTATGTAAAGGGGATATAATGCCAAAGTTATGACAAGGGCTATTATTCCCACATGCAGTCCGCTTAAAGCGAGGATGTGTGACAGACCGGAGTCGGAAAAGGCTTGTCGTGTGTCACGGCTCAGATCAGAGGCATTGCCCATGAGAGCGGTATTGACAAACTCTTTAGCCCGAGTGGATAGATTACTGCGGTAAATAATAGTGGTTATTCGGGAGCGCACACCAGTAATATAAGCTCGTAACCCTTGAGCTGGATATAATCCGAGAATGTTGTCGGCAGGCACCGTTGCCGACATATAAATATGTTTACGAAGAAGGAAATCGGCATAATCAATCTCGTCGGGTAAGTCTATTCGCGGTTCTACATTATGGGGTGTCGCCTGAAAGATTATTCTGTCATAGTCAGATAGTGAGGGAGAGAACCCCGGGACGGATATCCTTAGTGGAAAATTAAGGCAAGGGTGCATAGATGAAGAATCAGCCCCGTATTTGTCAACAATTATTGTCGCTGACTGAGATGTGTCACTCTCTTTGATATCTGTGACGATGCCGGAAATGGTGGTAGCCTGATTGAGAATACTGTAATCCGGTCCATGTGAAATAAGAACCAGTGATTCACAGCAACCCAAACAAGCCGTTCCAAAAAATACAGCCACAAGATGATGCCGCATAAGTGCAGCGGCACCGGCGGATATGGCTAATATGGCTGCAATCCAAAAAGCCCCCTTCAACTCTCCGCAGATAATGCCTATGGTTAAGGCTAATACGGGTAGCAGAAGGGGGATATGAGAAAATGGATTGCGACGTAGCATTTAGAGCCAGATAGGTGCCAAATACTTTGCTAACAGGTAGCCGCCGCCCAGCAGCCAGATGTACAGGCAGAATGCAAGAATAAAAGGTTTGGCTCCGGCTTTCTTGAATTTGTCGATGCTTGTCTCAGCACCCAATGCCGCCATTGCCATGGTGAGCAGGAATATATCAATGTAGTTTATGGCATTGACCACGCTTTCCGGTAACAGATTGAAGGAATTAAACCCTATCACTGCCAAGAATCCTACTGCAAACCAAGGAATGCTAACCTTACCTTTGGAGCCTGATGTCTCGCCTTTGGTGGATTTTGCCGCCACCCAATAACCGAGTATAAGCAATACGGGAACGAGCATCATTACACGGATCATCTTCACGATGATTGCAACATTGGATATGTCGGTGCCCATAGCATTGCCCGCACCTACGGCATGAGCCACCTCATGAAGTGTTGAGCCGGAGTATATGCCCATTTCTTCGGGAGTCAGAGGTAAGATGCCGGAACGGTAGGCGATGGGGTAGATGAACATGGATAGTGTGCCGAAAATGACAACCGTGGCAACTGCGACTGCGGTTTTATATGGTTTAGTCTGTATGGTTGATTCCGCACCGAGCACGGCCGCCGCCCCGCAGATACCACTGCCTATGGAGGTGAGCAGGGCTATCTCCTTGTCCATTTTCAAGAGCTTGCCGATATAAATACCTCCAAGAATGGTTACCGTAACCACGATAGCATCAATCAGGATGCCTGCGACTCCGACTGCTGCGATGTCCTGAAATGTAAGCCGGAATCCATAAAGTATTATACCAAGACGTAATATTTTTTTTGAACAGAACTGTATGCCCGGAACCCAAGTGTCCGGCAGATTGTTGCGAAGACTGTTGGCATACAGCATACCCAAGATTATGCCTATAATCATGGGGCTGAATGATATGTCTTTTAAAAATTGTGCTTCACCGATATAAAATGCCGCACAGGCGAAGAGGGCTATCAAGAGCACCCCGTGTAGCATACTGCTACGTTTTTCATTAAACATGATATTGTAGTTATGTTAGACTTAAATGTTACGCCGGGGAATCCGGCAACTATACGTTGGTAGTCAGTGCGAAAATTTAATCTTGCAAAAATATGCCAAGGGATTGTGTTTTACAAATAAAAACGTCAAAAAAGCAAATATTGTCAAGAACGGGTGTTTGATATGATTTTAGGCATATAGATATTAATTGTCGTTTTTTTTGGCTAATTTTGAAGCCGTATTATTTTTGGTGAGCTTTATGAAGAGACTGAATAAAATAATTAAATGGGGAGGCGATTTACAGCAGACACTTTTCAGTATTGTGAAGATACCGATGATGTCCCGCCGTCCGTCGAAACTTCCCGTATCAGTGTCAAATCCCGATGAAATCGTGATTCTCGCCAACGGACCATCCCTCAATGACACTGTGGCAGAAAACCGCTCATTTTTGTCATCGCGCACATTGCTGGCGGTGAATTTCAGTGTCACATCGCCAATGTACACCGAACTCCGCCCGGAACTATATCTTATCGCCGACCCATTATTTTGGATTGTAGATGAGAAACGAGATTTGCTTTTCGGGACACTTGCGGATAAGACCACGTGGCCGATGCATCTGTTTGTCCCCGCCCGTGCGCTTGTTGACACACGTTGGCGGCCGATGCTTGAACGCAACCGTAACATAACGGTGCACATATATAATACGACGCCGGTTGAGGGATTCAAGGGCTTTGCCCATTGGGTATATAAGCGCGGTCTTGGCATGCCACGTCCACATAATGTGCTGATACCGTCTATAGCCATGGCACTGCGTATGTCTTTCCGCAAGATATACCTTGCCGGAGCTGACCATTCGTGGCTCCCGGAGATAACCGTCACAGATCAGAATGAGGTGCTGATGCACCAGAAGCATTTCTATGATACGTCGACATCGAAGGCGGAGACAGTGAAACAAGAGAATCTAAACACGGCACGCCTTCATACCATACTCTATCATATGCACGTGGCATTCAAGGCATATTTCATACTGCGTGACTATGCTGAAAGCATGGGTAAGGAAATAATAAACATAACCCCGGGAAGCTACATTGACGCATTCCCGCGAAAGAAACTCTCTGAAGGAAAATGAATAACGATATAGCAACAGTTATTTCATCGCCACGCGACGGCATTGTGATTCAAGCCCGCTCCGGGTCTACACGTATGCCATCCAAGATTCTGCGTCCGTTTGATGGCGAAACGCGTATAATAGACATAGTGATTGAGAATATCAAGCGTGATGCTCCGGGGACTACTATAGTGCTTGCCACGACAATGAATCCTGCCGACAATGTGTTGGAGGAGATTGCGGTAAGCCATGGTGTGGAATGCTTCCGCGGAAGCGAAGATGATGTGCTTGACCGATTCTTAGGCGCGGCTGATGCGTTTAATCTTGACCGCATAGTGCGAGTCTGTTCCGACAATCCGTTCTTGCAGGCTTCGACATTCAGGCGTATGTTTGAAGTACAGAGCGCAACAGGAGCTGACTATGTGGGATATTGTTTTCCGGATGGGCGTCCGACTATAAAATCACATCTCGGATTATATGCCGAACTTGCTACCACTGCCGCACTTCGCAAGGCGGCTGCCGTGGCATCGGAAACGATATACCGCGAACATGTGACGGTGTATCTGTATACGCATCCCGAGGAATTTTCGGTAGAGTTGATGGCGTTGCCTGAATTTTTACAGAAGCGAACAGATTTACGTCTGACGCTCGACACTCCATCGGACTTCAAATTGCTTCAGGAGTTATATCATAGTCATGCCAATACCACAGATGGCTCGGTAAAGGCATTGATAGACTTAGTGGATGCCAATCCCGAGTATGGCAAAATTATGAAAATGAATATTGAACAAAACGAAAAATGACCCAACATCCACATACTTATATAATAGGCGAAATCGGACAGAATCATAATGGTTCGGTAGATATAGCCAAATTGATAGTAGACCTTGTAGCACGCCCTGTACGTGATGAGGCAAGTGACCTCGATCTCCGCCCGATGGACGCTGTGAAGCTGACAAAGCGAGACCTTCGGGAAGAACTTGCCGCTGAACAGATGAACCGTATCTACGATTCGCCGCACTCATTCGGTCGCACATACGGCGAGCATCGTGCGTTTCTGGAATTGTCAGATGAAGAGCATTTAGAGGTTTATCGTCATGCCAAAAGTGTAGGACTTGATTTTGTGGAAACATTATGTGCTGTGGGATGTCTGTCGCTGTTGAAGCTATTTACCCCGGACCGACTGAAAGTGGCAAGCCGAGACCTGACCAATCTTCCTCTGCTTGCAGCTATGGCAGAAACAAAAATACCTATTATACTGTCTACCGGTATGGCAGGTAAGGATGAACTTGACGATGCATTGGAAGTAATCACCCGATACCATTCCGATATTTCCATCCTGCACTGTGTAAGCCAATATCCCACTCGTCCGGATAATCTCAACCTGCGCACCATCACATATCTTCAGCGTAACTATCCGCAGTATACCATCGGTTTTTCAGATCATACGATTGGTATTGCTGCCCCGGCAGTAGCAGTGGGTATGGGGGCGCGTATAATAGAGAAGCATATCACGATAGACCGTCATATGAAGGGAACCGACCAGCTTGGTTCGCTCGGACCCGACGGCGTGAACCGTATGGTGCGGGATATACGTGTGGCTGAACGTTGGCTCGGGCGAGAAGATTTGTATATAGATAGTTCCGTAGCCGCCGCCAAAGTAAAGCTTGAACGTTCCATCGCAACATCCCGTCCTCTTTGTGCCGGGCATGTGGTGACTGCCGATGACATTCACCTTCTATCGCCCGGGGATGGCTACAGATGGAGTGAACGGGATAAAGTGTTAGGTCATAAACTGACACGAGACCTCGCTGCCGATGAGATAATATATCCTGAATCTATTGTATGATAAATTCATCAATGATGTTACCAAAACTTTTCATAACGGATATCGACGGAGTGTGGACCGATGGCGGAATGTATTACACGCCCGACGGGGATATAATGAAGCGTTTCTGTGTCAAGGATGGCTGGGGCGTGATATTTTTGCGGCATCTCGGAATTCCGATTGCCATAATGACGGGTGAGAATACCCAGATTGTAAAGCGGCGTGCCGAGAAGCTGAAGATAGACCGTTGTTATCTTGGTGTTAAAGATAAGCTGTCCCTTGCCCGAGAAGTATGCAACGAGTTAGGTATTACATTGGATGATGTCGCATTTATCGGAGACGATATTAATGATTTGCCGCTATTGCGTGAGGTGGGGTTCAGTGGTTCGCCGCTTAATACCCCTGATTATATCAGATCGATTGTGAGATATCCCGGAAAAGTACATGGTGGTAATGGCGCTTTCAGGGAATTCGTAGAGTCGATTCTTTCAGAAGCCGGAGTATTACAATCGCTTATAGAGACTTGTGCGACCAAGTGAGATGTCGGTCAAATGAATTAAGATTATTCATTCCAGATATTCCATGCGGCTAATGCCTGTAGGTGCAGCATTTCCAATCCGTTTTTTACCGTTGCGCCATAAGCCGCGCATTGTTGCATGAACAATGTGGTCTCGGGATTGTAAACGAGATCGTAGCAGATGTGTTCAGGCGTAATCAAATGGTATGGAATGTGTGGTGACGATTGTGTGTGCGGAGACATACCTAATGGGGTGGTATTTATAATCACGGTATTTGCTTTCATTATCACCGGCGTTAAGTCTCCATAAGCAATGGCATTGTCCTGTGGAGTACGGGATACGGAAGTGGGGGTTAGCCCCAATTGCCGTAATGCTGCGATTACGGCTTTGGACGCTCCGCCTGTGCCGAGCACTAAGGCTTGTTCATGGTGTGGTGTCAGCAATGGTGAAATACTGTCGCGGAATCCGATTATGTCGGAGTTATAGCCTTTGAGACACAATGCACCATTGGGCGAATGACAAATCTTGATAACATTGACAGCCCCTATATTTGCGGCCAATGGGTCAAGTGTGTCAAGATACGGGATTATTTTTTCTTTATAAGGTATTGTGACGTTAAGTCCGCTCAAGTCTCGGTATTGTGAAAATAAGTCTTTAAATCCGGCTAAATCAGGTAACTCAAAGTTGAGATATCTGGCTGATATATGTTCGTCTTGAAACTTATGGTTGAAAAAGTCTTTTGAAAATGAATGACCTAATGGGTATCCAATAAGTCCGTATATCTTGAGATTATGTTTCATTACTATGTTGATCAAGTTGGGATGAGTGCAAAGATACTATTTTTTATAGACAGATTGAGGTTATTTGTGCCCCGGTATTAAGTACTCCCTCCCGCCTTGGCAATGACCAAATAAATTTGGCATTGCTCTCACTTATCCGTATTTTTGTGGTTGTGCTTACATTAGTTATTGAAAATGGATAGATTAAAAACACTATATACCGCTACTTTTGGACATGAGCCTGAGTCGATAAATCCGATTTCAGGCGCAGGGTCTAATAGGCAATACTATAGACTCGGACCTTCACCTATGGTTGTGGGTACAATCGGGACTGACAAGGCTGAAAATGATGCTTTCTTTAGTTGGGATAAATATTTCATAAACAAGCGGCTTCCGGTGCCGAATCTGATTGCCAAGAGTAACGATTGGGAAGTGTATCTCCAAGAGGATGTGGGAGATGTGTCACTTTACGATATGATAGTGAAGTATGGCGTGGAGTCACCCGAGGTGCGTGAGATAATGGTCAAATGTATGGAACGCTTGCCGGAATTCCAGGTCGTGAAGAGTAATGATTCAGTGGATTGGGAGCGGTGTTATCCACGGCAGGCAATGGATTTGCGAGCCGTAATGTGGGACTTGAATTATTTTAAATACTGTTTTCTGAAAATATCAGGGATAGAAATCCGTGAGGATGCGTTGGAAAATGATTTCGAGTGTTTCGCGCAAAAGGTTCTTTCGGTTCCTGACAATACTATTATGCTGCGGGATTTTCAGTCGCGCAATGTGATGGTTAGGGGTGGGGAGCCGTACGTTATCGATTTTCAAGGAGCTCGTCGTGGTGCAGCATTGTACGATGTGGCTTCATTCCTTTGGCAGGTACGTGCCGGTATACCTGACAGTATGCGTATGGAGCTTGCCGAGGTCTATCGTAAATCATTGGAATCTCTTTCGGGTGTGAAGTGTGTGAATTTCCGCAGTCAGCTGAGATTGATGGCTCTTTTTCGGACAATGCAGGTTCTCGGTGCATACGGGTTCCGTGGATATGTGGAGCGGAAAGCCCAGTTCATTACCGAAATATCCGGAGCGGTGAGGAATCTGTCGGTACTGCTCGATGAGGTGGATTTGGACGATATGCCGTATTTAAAATCAGTGTTGCGCGAGATTTCTGCGTTTCCAAGGTTTTCATCGGTTGAGGATTATAAAGGACTTACGGTAAGGGTGATGAGCTTCTCTTATAAGAAGGGAATACCGGAGGATTATAGCGGTAATGGCGGCGGATTTGTATTTGATTGTCGTGCGGTGCATAATCCCGGTCGTTATGACGAGTATAAGAAATTAACAGGATTGGATGCTCCGGTTATAGAGTTTATAGAACGTGATGGTGAGATGGTGGAGTTTATGGAGGATTGTTACCGTCTTGTGGACCGGAGCGTAGAATGCTATGTACGGCGCGGTTTTTCCAGTCTTATGGTATGTTTCGGTTGTACGGGTGGACAGCACCGTTCTGTGTATGGAGCCAGTCATATGGCAGAACATATTTGGCGTAAGTTTGGAGTGCGTGTGGAACTGGTGCATAGGGAACAGGGCAAATCAGAAATATTCGGTGCGATATGAAAGCAATGATTTTTGCAGCAGGATTGGGTACGCGGTTGCGTCCGCTCACCGATAGTATGCCCAAGGCATTGGTGGATGTTGGTGGAATGCCTATGCTTGAACGGGTAATAAGAAAATTGAAAAAGAACGGTGTGACCGAAATAGTGGTTAATGTGCATCATTTCCCGGACATGATTACAGATTTTCTTGACCAAAACCGAAACTTTGGATTGACAATACATGTAAGTGATGAGCGCAATCGGCTACTTGACACCGGTGGAGGGATAGCTAAGGCTATTGGTATTTTAGGGGACGATGAGCCGGTGCTGGTGCATAACGTGGATATTCTTACGGATTTTGATGTGAACGCGATGTTATGTCGGCATGTGAAATCAGGAGCTGATGCAACATTGTTAACCTCAGACCGTACGACATCACGCTATCTATTGTTTGATGGAGAACAGCGTATGCAAGGGTGGTGCAATGTATCGACAGGCGAGGTACGGCCGCATGATATCGATGCCAATTCTTTTGAACGGCTGGCATTCGGTGGTGTACATATACTTTCGCCACGTATGTTGAAACGGTTGAGAGAGTATTCATGTAAAGAAGATGTATTTTCAATCGTACCTTTTTACATAGATGTGTGTCGGGAGATGGATATACGGGCGTTTGTGCCTGATATGGAATACCATTGGGTGGATATCGGCAAGCCTGAGAGTCTTTCATTAGCCGGAAAATATGTTTCGGAAGGGATTTTGGAGTAAAAAAGTGAGAAAAAATGGCGTGATTAATAAAAAAATAGTAACTTTGCACCCGCTAATCAATACAAAACCAAAATTTTAATTATTAATTAATGGCAACAAAAATCAGATTACAACGTCATGGTCGCAAGAACTATGCGTTTTATCCTATTGTTATCGCCGATAGCAGGGCACCACGAGATGGTAAATTTATTGAAAGGATAGGTTCTTATAATCCGAACACTAATCCTGCTACAGTAACTTTGAATTTCGAACGGGCTTTGTATTGGGTTAATGTCGGTGCTCAACCCACTGACACAGTTCGCACAATTCTGTCGCAAGAAGGTGTGCTTTTGATGAAACACCTCCAGGGTGGTGTTAAGAAAGGCGCATTTGACGAAGCTGAAGCACAGCGTCGTTTCGAGGCTTGGAAGCAGAAGAAACAGGCATCTGTTGACGCATTCCGTACCTCTATGGCAAGTGCTAAGGAATTGGCAGCTAAGCAGCGTTTGGAAGACGAACAAGCCAAAAACAAAGCTAAGGCTGAGGTTGTGGCAAAGAAGAAAGCAGAACTTGCTGCCGCAAAGGCAGAAGCTGAAGCAGCCGCTGCTGCTAAAGCCGCTCCCGCAGAAGAAGCTGCTGAAACTGAAGCTCCCGCTGCAGAATAATCTTGAAAATAGATTTATTTACGAGGGGATGCATCATTTGATGCATCCCCTCGTCTTATTCATTCATGGCATGGAACTACAGCGGCATAAGCATTTAAAGTGGTCGGAGTTAGTGCTGATTGTGCGTTTCGGTTACAAATGCTTATGTGTTGTCGGTGCGTTTATTTCTTTATGTCGGATGGTATTGAGCGTTTTATTATTGGAAATCTGAATAATCCGGTTTCCATGCCGATGGTTTTTGTGGTTCC
Source organism: uncultured Muribaculaceae bacterium (assembly GCA_910577465.1). Classification (GTDB taxonomy): domain Bacteria; phylum Bacteroidota; class Bacteroidia; order Bacteroidales; family Muribaculaceae; genus Paramuribaculum. The sequence goes on from CAJTMM010000002.1 coordinate 18,956, forward strand.
GATTTTTGTGCGCCGGTATTCGCCGTGTGGTACTTCAATATCTTTTATGTTTCCGTCGGGTAGTTGAAGTGATAGCCGATAGGAATACCAATAGCCGTCGTTGATGTACCTGTTACGTCCTACACGGCGGCGTTTTTGATGCGCCTTGCGGTATTTGTCGCTGACGGTAGTTTGTACCGGTGTAAGAGTGTTGTCATCCGCACCGAAATAGTTGAATGTCAGGAAAAGCGTAGCGCCAAGTATCCCCATGGTTATAATGTGGAATACCGTATTTATAGCCCGGCTCGAATTACCGGTAATCTTATCCCAACGCAAAATCAATATAGGGTAGGTGATGCCCGCAAATAATATGCCAACGAGCAATGGTAGCCACCACGGCATTATGGTAATCTGATACAAACTGAAACCAGCCCCTGCCGTGATCAGACCTAATATAGCTATGGTGACTATAATTATGGTTCGTGCTGTAGACTTTTTCATACACAAAATTAACCAAAGTCGCGGTCATGGCAATGGAACGCGGTTAAAAATACGATTAGTATGAATATTCGTCGGTATAGTTTTTGTGGATTGGTGAATTAGAAGTATTTTTGTACATTAAATTAATGTGGCATGTCAGATGCCGAATCAATTATAAAAATCACATATACCTATATAGCTATGGCTGAAAAAGAAATGGAAGAAACACCTGAAGTAAAGGGTCTGAATTTTGTAGAACAGATAGTTTGGGATGACCTTCAAGCCGGAAAGAACGGAGGTCGGTTGAACACCCGCTTCCCGCCGGAACCGAACGGTTATCTGCATATCGGTCATGCCAAAGCTATATGCATGGATTTCGGTGTCGCTGAGAAATTCGGCGGAACCTGTAACTTGCGATTTGATGATACCAATCCTGTGAAAGAGGATGTGGAGTATGTGGATTCAATCCGCGAGGATATACATTGGCTCGGATTTGATTGGGGAGACCGTGAATATTACGCAAGTGACTATTTCCCTCAGCTCTATGATCTGGCTGTGCGCTTGATTAAAGAGGGTAAGGCTTATGTAGATGACCAGACATCGGAACAGATAGCCGAACAGAAGGGGAGTCCCACAGTGCCGGGAGTGGAAAGCCCTTATCGTAGCCGCTCGGTGGAGGAAAATCTTGATCTGTTTGAACGGATGAATGCAGGTGAGTTTGATGAGGGTGCGCGTGTGCTCCGTGCGAAGATAGATATGGCGTCGCCCAACATGCATTTCCGCGATCCTATCATGTATCGTATCATCAAGCATCCACATCATCGTACCGGCACCAAGTGGAATGTATATCCTATGTATGATTTCGCGCATGGACAGAGTGACTATTTTGAAGGTGTGACGCACTCGATATGTACGCTTGAGTTTGTTGTGCATCGTCCGCTTTACGAGCATTTCGTGAAAGAACTCGCTGATGAGACATATTGCCCCCGACAGATAGAATTCAATCGGTTGAACCTTACATATACGGTGATGAGCAAGCGTAAATTGCTCCAGCTTGTGAAGGAGGGTTTGGTTGCCGGATGGGACGATCCGCGTATGCCGACTATCTCAGGTATGCGCCGTAGAGGTTTCACCCCCCAGTCGATACGTAATTTTATCGATAAAATCGGTTATACTAAGTATGAGGCACTGAATAGTGTGTCGTTGCTCGAGCATGCAGTGCGTGAGGATCTGAATGCCGTATCGACCCGTGTTATGGCTGTGATGAATCCTGTGAAGGTGGTTATAACCAACTATCCGGAGGATAAGGTGGAGATGCTTGAAATGGAGAATAATCCGGAGAATCCCGATGCAGGTACACATGAGATGCCATTCTCGCGTGAGATATATATTGAACGGGATGACTTTATGGAAAATCCGCCCAAGAAATTCTTCCGTCTTGCACCTGATGGCGAAGTGCGTTTGAAAGGTGGTTACATAATAAAATGTACCGGAGTGAAGAAAGATGCTGACGGTAATATCGAAGAGATTTACTGTACCTATGATCCCGATACACGTAGCGGTATGCCCGGTAGCATGCGTAAGGTGAAAGGTACGCTGCATTGGGTATCGGCAGCACATGCTATTGATGCTACAGCCCGTTTGTATGACCGCTTGTTCAATGTAGAAAATCCGGCAGCTGAAACGGATTGTGATTTCCGCGAGTTGCTCAATCCCGATTCTCTGAAGATACAGGAGGGTATTAAGATAGAACCGTATCTTGCTGAAAATTCCACTCCCGGTGCGCATTTCCAATTCCAGCGAATAGGATACTTCACCCCCGACAAGGATTCCAAAGATGGTAATCTGGTGTTCAACCGAACTATTGCGTTAAAAGATAGCTGGGAAAAAGCACAAAAGAAGTAAATGTACAATAACTCATACGACGATGAAGTGGCGGCGCTGTATTCTGAATTTACAGCGTCGCTTCGTAATGGAAAGGATTTGAATCAGTATTCGGTCGATGACTTGATAGCCATATATGATTATGCCTATGATCATAATGATGAGTATGTGAAAACCGAAATATTGTTTGTGGCTTCGCGTCGATATCCTAAGGATAGAGAACTGTCGGAACGAAAGGCGATGTACTATATCGATATGGGCGAAAAGGAGGCTGCGCGTAATGTGGCGTTGCAACTTCCCGATAGTTCATTTATCAAGCGCGTAGTGCTTTTGGAGGTGTCCGGTATTGCCGATGGGAATAAATCGGATGCTATGGGGAATCTGCTTGCGAACATAAGGCTTTGTTCACTTGAGGATGAGGATGTAATACAGCTTGTGAGACTGTTGGCAGATTTGGATTGTCTTGATTGGGCAAAGGAAAATCTGGAGCGGTTGAAAAAATTGTGCCGTTATCCCGATACGTTGTTGTATGAGCTCGCGCATGTATTAAATGATGCCGCAGATTTTGTTTGTGCACGGTCATTGGCTCAGGAGCTAACTTTGATTGATGCGTTTAATGTGGATTTCTGGACATTTCTTGCGGAAATCGATATTGACCAGTTGGGAGATTGGGACGATGGCGAGCAGGCATTGGAATATGCTCTTGCTATAGACCCATTGTCAAGGAAAGCATTGATGCTCAAAGCGCGTTTGCTTATGGAGCGTGACGGTTGTTCACAAAAGGTAGTGAATCTGTTTTCGGAGGTGCTTGATGGCAATTCATGTGATTCCGAAGCATTGTACTTGCGTGCGGCTGTACTTGCCGATATGGGTGAGCGGGATAATGCCGTTAAGGATTTGGACCGTTGCCTTGAGTTGGGCTATGATGTGCGTTCCACTATTGATATGCTCTTGTATGTGAAGAATGGAGCACTGGATGATTCTGAGAAAATGTATTTGCGTAGGCTACTCGCCGATGGTATGGAAGAATCGGTAGCATTATGGGCATTGGGAGAATTGGCGGCACATAGGTTGGTTTCAGCGGAAAATATAATTTTGGCTTATGCTGAAAATAATATCCTTTCCGACAGATTGTTTGTTATGTTGCTTGAGATACTATACCGTCACGGTAGTTATGCTGATATTGTGGCATTGTTTGAGCAAAGGTATGACTGTATCAGTGATTCCTATGCCAATGGTGCTGTGGCGTTGTTGTACTCGTTAAGCCGTATGCGATTGGGTAAGACGGATGGATTGACGCAATACATCGAAAATGTATTGGATTGTGAAGACAAAGCAGACAATATAATCCGACCGCTACAGGAGCGTGCAGAGCTTTTTGGACTCAGTTGCTTCCTGATGAATCTCAGGGATGTATTGGTAAAAGGAATGCAGGGTGTGAGCGAATCATCCTATGACCCGTTTGTGGAAGACTGATTCGTGCCTAAATGAACGGATTGTATCGCAATTCGTGGCCTATTGAGGTGGGCGCACCGTGCCCGGGATACACAATAGTGTTTTCCGGAAGCGTAAGCAGTCTGTTGCTTATGCTTGATATGAGTTGAGCATGGTTGCCGCCAGGAAGGTCAGTGCGTCCGATGCTTCCTTGGAATAACGCGTCGCCGGTGATGACGAACCCTGATTGCGGGCAGTACAAGGCTATAGAACCGGGAGAATGTCCGGGGACGGATATTACTTGCAAGTATTCTTTGCCAAGGGGTATCCGATCACCATCGTTAAGCTCTACACCGATTTGCAATGGCGAGGGTGTGGGAATCCTGAGATGGAACATCTGCGCCTGTGCCGCGCGGGCTTGTCCAAGCGGAGCTTCGGCGGAATGAGCTTCTGTAGGGGTGTTGTAGCGTTGTGTTATTAAGTCGTTGCCTAAAGTATGGTCAATATGTAGATGGGTGTTTATTAAATGCCGCACTGACAATTGGTGCATCTCAATGAAGTCGATTAGTGTGCGCTGTTCATCGGATGATGCCATGCCGGGGTCTATAATTGCAGCATCTTTAGTCGATTCGTCCCATACGACATAAGTGTTTACTCCAAATAGATTGAATTCAAAGGATTGTATTTTCATAGTTTCACGTATATCAGTTCTTTGGTGGTGAAGTATTCCTCGGAGAAGTAGTCGCTAAGCGGTACTTCCAAAACCGGTGCTTTGGTGGCTTCGATTTCCGAGATTATATCGCCTCCTTTTAAACATAACAATCCATTGGGCAATGCGTTGGTGCTTGAGTGAGAAATATTTTTCCGAATCAGAGGGACCAATTCTTCAAGACGCATGACGGCTCGACTCACTACGTAATCATAACGATTGCGGCATTCGCCGATGTCACCGTGCTGGAATGTGATGTTATTCAATCCTATTGCCGCTGCTATTTCCTGAGCTACACGAATCTTCTTTCCGATACGGTCTATAAGGTGGAATGTGCATTCAGGCCACATTATGGCAAGAGGTATTCCCGGAAATCCCCCACCTGTACCCATATCCAAGAAGGTAGTTCCATCGATGGGTGTTATGAATTTTGCTATTGACAAAGAGTGTAGGATGTGGTGCTCGTATAGATTGTCAATGTCTTTGCGCGAGATTACATTGATTTTTTCGTTCCATTCTCTATAAAGTGGGTCAAGCATTTGAAATTGCTTTTGCTGCTTGTCAGTGAGAGTGGGGAAATATTTAGATATGATATCCATTGCCAGTCAATTGCTTTAAAACATCGAAGTAATGTAGTTAATTCCTGTTTATCATGACAAAAGTAAGTAATTAATTCGTAATTTTGACATCAAATAATTTATTGATGGTAAAAATTGGAAATTACAATACTCTTCCGGTTGTTAAATCTGTGGATTTCGGAGTGTATTTAGATGGCGGTGACGGATTGGAGATATTGCTGCCGTCGCGTTTTATAGACCGGATTCCACAGGTTGGTGAGTTGATTGATGTGTTCATATATACGGATTCTGAGGATAGAATAATCGCAACAACTGAACACCCGTATGCTCAGGTCGGGGAGTTTGCCTTTCTTGAAGCTGTATCAGTGGACCGTATCGGAGCATTCCTTGATTGGGGGCTTATGAAAGACTTGCTTGTTCCTTTCCGTGAACAGAAGGTTAGGATGAGAGCCGGGAAGTCGTATCCGGTATACCTTTATCTTGATGATGCTTCCAAGCGTGTTGTGGCTTCAGCAAAGGTGGAAAAATTCATGGGTAATGTGATTCCGACTTATAAGATTGGCGATAAAGTCCGAATAATGGTGTATCGTCAGACTCCTATAGGCTATGCCTGCGTGGTGGATAATCTTCATCAAGGTATGGTATATGCCAATGAGGTGTTCCGTCCTGTGGAGTTGGGGGAGTGCATAGAAGCTTATGTGAAGTATGTGCGTGAGGATGGAAAGATAGACGTGACCCTTTCTCCGGGAGCAAAACAGCGTACAGATGATTTGTCAGATAGAATTCTCGAAGCAATGCAGGCTAACGGCGGTTTTATAAAATTAAATGATAAATCATC
>CAJTMM010000002.1:24872-111508 GCA_910577465.1 uncultured Muribaculaceae bacterium
ATCATCGCCTGAAGAAATAAAAATTGCCTTTGCCTGTAGCAAGAAAGATTTTAAAAAAGCTGTGGGGCATTTGCTCAAGGAACGTAAAATAAAAATTGAGGACTCGGGTTTGCTGATTTTTAACGACAAATGACTTAATTGTGAAAAAAAATTAGCAACTTTGCATATTAATTAAATATAACCAACCATTATTAAGAAATGGAGTTCTCTGCTAATCAAATAGCCGCCCTTGCCAACGGCGTTGTGGAAGGTGACGGTGAAGTAAAAATCAATACATTTGCAAAAATAGAGGAGGGGCATCCGGGTGCCATCTCATTCCTTGCCAATCCTAAATATCAGCACTATATCTATACGACTAAGTCATCGGCTGTGTTGGTGAGCAAGTCTTTTGTTCCCGAGCATCCTATTGAAGCTACATTGATTCGTGTTGACGATCCGTATGCTACTGTGGCCCATCTGCTCAAAATGGTTCAGCAGTTGGTTACTCCGGTACATAAAGGGGTGGAGCAGCCTTGTTTCATTGCCGATGGTGTTGAGATTCCCGAAGATGCCTATATTGGTGCATTTGCATATATCGGCAGGGGTGTGAAATTGGGAAAAGGAGTTCAGATATTCCCTCAGACATATCTGGGTGACGGTGCAAGTGTTGGTGACGGCACCATACTTTACTCCGGAGTAAAGGTGTATCACGGATGTCATATCGGCAACCGTTGTATTATCCATTCCGGAGCAGTGATTGGTGCTGACGGATTTGGGTTTGCTCCCACAGAGTCAGGATATGAAAAGATACCGCAAATAGGCAATGTGGTAATAGAGGATGATGTGGAGATTGGAGCTAATACCGCTATTGACCGCGCCATGATGGGTAGCACAAAAATATCCCGTGGGGTGAAACTTGACAATCTTATTCAGATAGCTCATAATTGTCAGGTGGGCGAGCACACCGCAATGGCATCGCAAGCCGGAATCGCCGGCTCTACGAAAATTGGTAAGAATTGTCTGATAGGCGGTCAGGTAGGTCTTGCCGGACATATAACTATGGGCGACGGTGCTCAGATAGCTGCACAATCCGGAACCCAGAAAAGCATTGAGCCGGGTGCCCGTTTGTTTGGCTCTCCTGCCATGGACTTGAAGGCATACGGCCGACAGGCAGTTAACATAAAGAATCTTCCTGATTTGTACGATAAAGTGCGCAAACTCGAGAAGATGCTTAATGATATGAAAAATTAATACGGAAATACCATTAAAAATATGAAACAGATAACTTTGAAGGCCCCGTTTTCAGTACATGGAAAGGGATTGCATACCGGGATGGTGATAGATGCGGAATTTCTCCCCGCTCCCGATAATCACGGTTATAAGATACAGCGTACCGACCTTGAAGGAGAACCGATTCTTGATGCTTTGGCTGAGAATGTGGTATCTACTGCGCGTGGCACAGTAATAGCGCGTGGCGAAGTTTCGGTAAGTACTATTGAACATGCTATGGCTGCTTTATATGCAGCGGGTGTGGACAATGTGCTGATTCGCATAAACGGTCCGGAGATGCCTATTCTTGACGGTAGCGCACAGGAATTCTGCGATAAGATTGATGAGGTGGGTCTGGAAACCCAAAAAGCGGATAAAGACTATTATATCGTCAAGCAGAAAATTGAGGTTCATGATGAAAATACAGGAGCTTCGATAGTCGTTTTGCCTGATGCTGATTTCAGTGTAGACGTAATGGTGCAATATGATTCACCGGTATTGTCCAATCAGTTTGCATCATTGGATAAGATGGATGAATTCGGCAAGGAAATCGCCGGTTGTCGTACATTCGTTTTTGTGCGTGAGATTGAGCCGCTTGTTAAGGCTAATCTTATCAAGGGCGGTGACCTGGAAAATGCCGTGGTTATCTACGACCGCGAGATGCCGCAAACAGAACTTGACCGTCTTGCCGACATAATGGGCGTGAACCATAAACAAGTGAGTGAGTTCGGTTATATACAGGAGCGTCCTCTGAGAGTAGCCAATGAGCCGGCTCGCCATAAATTGATGGATGTGATGGGTGATTTGGCGCTTATCGGTCGCCCGCTTAAGGGCAAGGTGATAGCTACACGTCCCGGTCATACAATCAATACAACATTTGCTAAGAAAATACGCAAAGAAATCAAGCGTCAGGACATACAAGCGCCGCTCTACGATCCTAACAAGGAGCCGGTGATGGACAACAATCGCATACGTGAACTGCTTCCTCACCGTTATCCGTTCTTGTTGGTGGACAAGATTATCGAGAAAGGAGCCAATTATATAGTAGGTGTAAAAAATATCACTGCCAACGAGCCGTTCTTCACCGGACACTTTCCGCAAGAACCTGTGCTTCCTGGTGTGCTTCAGATTGAAGCTATGGCGCAGACAGGCGGTCTGCTTGTTTTGAGTACGGTTGATGATCCGGAGCTTTATTCCACATATTTCATGAAGATTGACAATGTGAAATTCCGTCAGAAGGTGGTGCCCGGTGATACCGTTTTGTTCCACATCTCGTTTATGACCGAACTTCGTCGCGGATGTGCCGTAATGAAAGGTTACGCGTTTGTTGGCGAGAAGATAGTGTCGGAATGCGAGTTTATGGCTCAGATAATAAAGAATAAATAAGATAACCTGTAAGCATTTTAGAAATGAAACAACCTTTAGCATACATACATCCGGCAGCGAAGATTGCTCCCAGTGTGGTGATTGATCCATTCGTTACCATAGAACAGAATGTGGAAATCGGAGAGGGGACCCGTATCGGTAGCAATGTTACAATTATGGAAGGTGCACGAATCGGTAAAAACTGTACTATTTTCCCAGGTGCGGTGATATCCGGCATTCCTCAGGATTTGAAATTCCGCGGAGAAGAAACTCTTGCCATCATTGGTGACAATACCACCATACGCGAGTGTGTGACCGTGAATCGCGGTACCGCTGCCAAAGGTAAGACTGTGGTGGGATCTAATTGTTTGATTATGGCTTATTCCCATATAGCCCATGACTGCGTTGTGGGGGACAATGTGATTATCTCCAATGCTACTCAGATAGCGGGTGAGGTAGTCGTTGATAATTATGCGGTGATAGGCGGTGGAACTTTGATTCACCAGTTCTGCCATATCGGTCCTCATGTGATGATTCAAGGTGGTGCGCTTGTGAATAAGGATATCCCTCCTTACGTCAAGGCAGCCAGAGAACCTATAGCTTATGCCGGTGTCAATTCGATAGGATTGCGTCGTCGTGGCTTTACGAGTGAGGTTATCCGCGATATTCAGGAAATATACCGCTATCTATATCTGTCGGGTCTTAACAATTCAGATGCCGTAGAGCGTATAGAAGCAGAACTTCCTGCCACCAAAGAGCGTGATGAAATTATAATGTTTGTACGCAATTCAAAACGTGGTATAATAAAAGGTTACGTATAACAATCGAAGGGTAAATTTTATTATATAGAACTCGGGCAGCATCAATGTTGGTGCTGCCCGAATTATTTTACATGTTTCAATGTGTGTATGGATTATTCCAATCGGGATACGGTGTCTATTATCTTTTGTCCAAGTCCGATAGTATAACCTTGTGATACGAATACTACGCGGTTGAATGTATCGGCAATTATGAATATGGGATAATCGTTGGAGGTGATATTGAGACCCTCCTTGACACGTTTTGCTATCGTACCGTCTATGTCGTTGCCGAAAACAACGGTCGATGGTAGCTCCGGTAATTGGCTCATGTCCATGCGTGCGGCTTCCTCAGGGCTGTCATACAGAAGTACTATGCTCCGACCCCAATTATTCAGGTCGTTGTCATAAGCAGCTATATCGCGCAGTGCGTGGTTGGTAGGTTCATGGTTAGGTTTGATAAGTCCGAGTACATAATAACCGCGCCCGGTGGTGGCAAGTACTGATTTTTCAGAGTCGCTGTTCTTTGGCATGTAGCGACTTTCAGCATCAAATGAGCCGATAACCTGTATACCGGTGGAGTCCTGGCGTATAGTCAGAGTATCGACAGATTCTATTCCGGATTTAATGTCCAATATGTCAGTTCGAGCCAATACGCTGCCATCAGCCATGCGCTGTCCTGTAGTGACCATATATAGACCGGTATCGAGAGTCTGTGGATTTTTGAATGTTTCGCTCCAGGCAATAAAGTCAGGATAACTCAATAGTTGAGGCTCACCGCTGTCTATCTTCGAGACGGTAAAATGAGTATAGTATTTTGGATCCGGAATGGTACGTGTAGGGGCGTAGGGCATTATCAGGCTACCTTGCGTGCCGAGATTCGCCGATGGAGCGATATCATCGTCTGAGTAGAAATTAGCATCGTGCCATGTGCCTGAGTTATCGGCCCATTGTGTCTTTCCGGTGACAGGGTCGATGCGTGCCGATATGCCCATGGTGCGTGCGCCGGCAACAAAGAATATGTCGCGTGAGTATGGAGATGTGCGGCGGTATTTCCATACTGATGCCGGACTCATTGTAATCTGCGATGGATACCAATCTAAATCAGCTATGATATTCTCCTTTGTCCATTTTACCCATAATTCTGGATTGTCACGGGATGAATCCAGAAGGGTCACGGGGATATTTTCGGTAAGGAATTTACGGAAGGGGGTAAGTTCCTCAACTTCGATTCGTGGTGACATTACGTATTTGGCAAACAAGTCGCCACCATGTTCCGGTGTGGATATGTGGTCAATCAGTATATCATAAGGTACATCGCTCAAATCTTTTTTAGTAAGCGACTCCAACAAACACAAGGCTTTGTATTTATCAGGAGTATTATCCAAAAATCCGGTGATAGTACGGTGATTGCCACGTGTCTCTTTCATCACGTTCCATACCCGGTCTGAATCAAGAGCCCACTTTGTAGCCATGGAGTCAGACTGTGATTTAGTGATGAAGGTGGCGGTATAGCTGTGGCGGATGGAATCTTCGTATGCCATACGTCGGTTGTTTTCCTCTCTCATTTCATCAGATACTTCAACTGAGTTGTTCGATGCCTTTGGAGGTACAATGTCGAAAATGGCACACATCTCATCGTCTTGAAGGTTGAGCGGTACTATGATGTTTTTATCCTTGCCGACTGATGCTTTCTTAAATCCGTATTTTGTTCCGTCGGTAGCCCACACGATAAGGTCACCAAGTCCACTTACCAATGAGGTTGTTCCGGATATGTCGGTTCGTTTGGTCGATATAGGGTAAAATTCAGCATAATTATATACTCTGAATGATACCTTGGCATTGTTCACAGGATTGTTGTCGGTATCTGTAACGGTTACATGCAGGGTGTCAACGGGCGCGTAGTGGTCGGTAACGTTGATGTCGGTATTGCCGTGAAGCACATTGAGGATTTCTTCCTCGCCGGAATATTTCCCGAATACACGTGCGTGCATGAGCATACCGCGTGAAGCGGGGGAGTTGAACCATCCGAGATTCAATACCGGTTCCGGTTCGCAGGCACCAAGAAAATACCATTGTCCGTCGGCCCAAGCCTCAACCCACGCATGATTATCGTCAGTATGTGCCCAACGAGGAGTATAGACTTGTCGTGCGGGGATTCCCATAGCTCGCAATGCAGCTACAGTGAACGTTGACTCTTCACCGCAACGACCTATTGCAGAGCTTACTGATTGCAATGGAGAGTGCGTGCGGCTGTCTGATGGTTGATATGTGACCTTTTCGTGACACCAATGGTTGATTTCCAATATGGCATCTTTCATGCTCATGCCTTTGACACGGTCTTTGAGTTCGTCATAGAATTTCTTACGATGATTGTCAAGAGCTTCGTTGTTTACGCGTACGGGTAAGACAAAATGTCTAAATTCACGGTCGGGGACTTTAGCTCCCCATGGCATCTCTTTCCGTGCCAGCAAAGCCGGATTGACCACTTCATTCAAATAATACTGTGGAGTCCTGTCGGTGAAATCGGGTAAGGGCATGTACGCATACAGGAATTGCAGGCATTGACGTTGGTCATCAGAAAGATTATCGGGAATTTTAACTGAATTGGTCGCGCCAATCTCCTTGATGCGAGTCTCATAGTCATGAACAACGTCTGTTGGTGCTATCTGCGCGGTGAGTGTGCCGGCGTTCAGTGCCAAAAGACATATCGGTATGATGTGTTTCGGAGTCATAATTATTGGTTTGCTTTAGGAGTGTACTATTTCGGATAATTGCTTCACTATGTCAGCGTCGGTAATCAGTCGGGAGTACTCGTCAGAGTCCTTGTTGCCCATTGACACTTGGCTATTGCGAAAACGCATCGCGCTTGACACGGTGCTACGAGCTGAAGCATGAAGTTCACGAATGCCTGTTTGAATGATAATATCCTTGGCATTGCCGGAGGAAACCCCGGCTCCTGCCAAAAGGATTATTCTTCCGGAAGCGAGTTCGTTCAGTCTGCGTAGGGTGGCGGTCCCTTCTATTGCCGATGGCATTTGTCCAGAGGTGAGAATACGCGTACATCCGAGTTTTATTATTGTTTCCAAGGCTTCTTCCGGATTGCGGCATACGTCGAATGCGCGGTGGAATGTAACATCCATCCCGTCAGCGGCATTAATCAATGACGAGCATGTGTCTATGTTTATGTCGCCGTCGGGGGTAAGGGCGCCTATTACCACGCCATGTGCTCCTGCCTTGCGCGCTGCTTCTATATCCGAGATCATAATATCCCGTTCAGTATCATTGTACAGAAAATCGCCATTTCGTGGACGAATGAGTACATGTACACGTATGCCCGGGATATTTACTGCCGCTTTGATAAGTCCAATGGATGGTGTCAACCCTCCCTCGGATAGTGCGGAGCACAACTCTACGCGGTCTGCACCGCCCTTGGCTGCGGCGATAACGCTTTCAATGTCGCCACAACAAATTTCAAGCATTCTGGATTGCATGATTATGGTTGGGATGTTTGTAATTCGATTACGTAGTCTATTTCAGTCGGAATCTCATCAAGATGCAGTGTGGCACCTCCTGATTTGTGTTTAGTAAACTTCACGGGCTTGCCATCGATGAAAGCTTTTGCGTTTTTAACCTTGGCTGTAGTAGGTATGGTGATATCGGTTGATGTGGCATTCATGATGTGTACGTACAATTTATCATCTTTGCGAGTGGATGTACCCCATTCGGTCGCCGGGAAGTCACCGGCTTCAGTTGCATAGATGGTTTCACCGTAAGTTTTCATCCATTCACCGATTTCTTTAAGCCTTGCAAGAGCTGTAGCTGGTAGCTCGCCATTTGGTTGCGGACCAATGTTCAGCAGGAGATTGGCTCCCATACCGGCAGCTTTTACCAGATAGTTTATAAGGGTTTTGGTATCTTTGTAGTCCTGGTCAATAACTTTATATCCCCACATTCCGTTCATGGTCTGGCATGTCTCAAGTGGCAAACGGGATATTTCCTGTCCTGATAGCCCTGCGGTGTTCTCTCCCGGGAGGTCGCGTTCGAATATCTGAATGTCCTCACCCGGATTTGGTGTCTGATGGTGGTTGTTGCCTATAAGGCATCCGGGCTGTAACCGGTGAATCATCTCATATTGTTCAGGCAGTTGCCAATCAAATGGAATGCTGTCGGCATCGTGGTCCCACCATCCGTCAAACCATATCGCATTGATTTTACCGTAGTTGGTAAGGAGTTCAGTGAGCTGATTGTTCATGAATTTATAATATGAATCCCAGTTACGTAATGTGGAGTCACGTCCGGTTTCGAGTCCTGTACGACCTGAAGGATAGTCCGGACGTGTCCAGTCAATGTGCGAGTAATACAGATGCAACTTTATCCCTTGGCGGTGGCATTCATCGGCGAGTTCTTTGAGAATGTCGCGTTTGAATGGTGTAGCATCAACGATGTTGTATGGTGATTGTTCCGTATCCCACATAGAAAATCCATCGTGATGTCGTGTTGTGAAACAGATATATTTAGCCCCGGAATCCTTAATGGACTTTACCCATTCCGCAGCATTGAAATCGGCAGGATAGAATGCGCGCGCACTCTTGGCGTATTCTTCGGCATTGAGTCCGTGGTTTAAGTACCATTCGCCTTGGGCGAACATACTATATATGCCCCAATGCAGAAATATACCGAAGCGTTGGTCGGCAAATTCTTTGCGGGCTTTCAAAATCTCGGGAGTGGGATGATAGACGTATGCCGTATCGGTGGCATGAGCTCCGGTCAGAACTGAAGCTAAAATTAAAAATGTCAGAAATCGTTTCATGGTAATGTCAAAAAGTGATATTTAATACGTAAAAAGGAACTCAGAATAAAAAATGAGTTCCTTTTATATGATAAGTCAGAGAGTTGTGGTCGGTGTCCGGGGATTAGAAGGGGAGGTCTTCGTCGGGGCTGCTTTGGGTAAAAGCGGGAGCGGGAGGAGGAGGTACCGCACCTGGCATAGCTGTTGCAGCGGGAGCGGCAGCATTTTCTTTGTCGACTTTCCAACCGCGTATGCTTGTGAACCAGCGGCCATTGTATTCGCGGCTTTCGATGTCGAAGCTAAGATTTACTACTTCACCGACATTCAGGGGGTATTGGTCGGCGCGCTCACCAAAAAGGTCGAAGTGGACTTTTTTAGGATATGTATCCATGGTTTCGAGTACATATTCGCGTTTTTTCCACGAGTTGCCGCTTTTTGATACTCCCGATTGTTCGGGGAGGGCAAGGATGATTTTTCCTTTGATTTCCATTTGTATATTGTGTGATGTTAGTTATACGTCGTTTCTTGTTACAAATTTAATGATAGATAACCGAACCGACAAATTTTCAATCTGAAAGTTATCATGAATAGTCGTACAATTTTCGTAACTTTGACACAAATAAAGGAGTTATATTAAAAGAATTGAAATAATATATTTATGAGCGAATCAGATATATGGTGGACCGCACCGACACAGAGTGAGACCGGACGATTGATAATGGTTACCGGCCGTAAGAATGTAGAGAAATTCAGGACTAATCCACGATTCAATATCCGTGTGGAGGTGAGCTGGAAATACGAGGGTGACGCTACCGGCATGCCTGATTTAGCCACTTCACAATTGATGGAGCAGGTGCAGGATGCGCTCACGGAGACATTTCGTAAAGATCCTGTAGCGGTTCTGACCGGTATATTCACCGGTGATGATTGTCGCGATTGGATATTCTATACTTTGAGTACAAATATATTCGGCCGTAAACTTAACGAAGCTTTGGCTGATTTCCCTATGCTGCCGCTTGAGATTTATTGTGAGAATGATGCCGCGTGGGCTGCTTACGATGAGATGGCGGAAGCGGAAATTAAGATGGATTGAGCATAATGTGCGGCGTCAAAAGGCTTCACCAATAGCGAATACCAGTCCCGATGTATGTTTGCCGAAACCGTAATCGACACGTACATTGACGTTATGTTTGAACTCGAACCTCAATCCAACACCCCAGTTGTGTAGCCATTCCGGTTTAATGGTCTGGTTGTGGTAGTTTTTGAGCGAAGAAAACACTGTAGCTCCACCGATCCATGCCACGGCACCGAGACGCCGATATATGTTCTGTCGCAGTTCCATCTGGAATGCGAGCTGACTGTTGTCGATATAGCTACCCATATAGTATCCGCGCATTCTTATTCCGTCGGAAGCGACCATTTCGCGCATGGTCCAAGGTGTTTTTGAGCTGTTGAACTTTCCAAATAAATCAAATGCGAGTACTGATCGCCACCAGAGTTTTTGGTAGGTGTTGACCACGAC
The DNA here is from genome assembly GCA_910577465.1 of uncultured Muribaculaceae bacterium. Taxonomy (GTDB): domain Bacteria; phylum Bacteroidota; class Bacteroidia; order Bacteroidales; family Muribaculaceae; genus Paramuribaculum. The sequence goes on from CAJTMM010000002.1 coordinate 34,597, forward strand.
TTCATGGCTATTGAAAAAAGATGGCGCGTTGCCTAAAAATTTAGGATATGCCATAGGCTTGTATGCTATGTGCCATCCGCTGGTAGGTGTGAGCATATTGTCTCGCGAGTCCCATTCGACGAGTAGCCCAATACCGGTGACATAATATTGTGGACGTTCGCCTAAAAGGTATTCGGGATTAGCCATGTTTCGTCCATCGGTGTAATCAAATTGGGTGTGGACGCCTACGTAAAGAGAATGTGTAAGACGATACACATATTGTAACTTGAGGTCTATTTGGCGCCGGTCGTAAATCGATTGTGGGTTTTTAGCGGTTTCTTCTGAATTTATTCCCCAGAACTCAAGACGCTTGCGGTATATTTCAAGTTTGTACGATAGGCGTGAATGCCCGTCATTGAATATGTTGTTGCCTTTGAATGTGAGAACGTAGAATCCGTTGAGTGATGCATTGAACGACGCGAATATGTCCGATGGCTGTAATATGGAATCGTTGCGGTTCAATCGATATAGACCGGAGCACATGGCGCCCAATCCGAAAGAGGCTTCGCGTGTATATGACGGAGATAGTCCCACGCTTAGGTCAAGGCGTTTTTCGTGTGTGCGGTCCACGTTACCACGAATAAGCGAATTGAGATATTGGCGGAGCCATCTCGGGGTCTTGCGCAGAATCCATATCGAGTCGGCGTATTGGGTTCCCGGACTAAACAGGTCGCGGTATTTGCTGTGGTGCATCCGCATTGAGTCGGAAGAGATAGTGTCGGTATTGATGAGTGTGTGGATAGGGATGCTGATGCTGTCGGAGGTGGTCGTGCTGTTGTCGGTAGCATATCCGAGACCGGATATGGCAGTCAAAAATATTATAAATATTATGATACGCGACGGCATTGCGAAGACTTCAATTACATTATGTCGCTGCAAAGTTACGATTCAAATCGGTTAAATAAAGCGTCGGACGGGAATAATATGTGTCCCGTCCGACGCTTTTTGTGGTATTATGATACATCTTAGTCATGTTTCGGAGGAAGTTCCGGCAGTGGAGGAGGTGTCAGCGATGGATGGTCCTGACCGTCGGTTGCAGTGGTATCGGATGAGTCCTTGTCCGTAGCCGCCGGAGGTAGTGCCTGCTGATTGTTGGCGGCAAGAATCTCATCGGTACGGGATGCCCATTGGCGTTTACCGAATATCTTTTCGACATCTTCGGTAAATATCACCTCACGTGTTATAAGTACGTCAGCGAGTTGTCCATGTCCTTCGGCATGTTCTTTGAGTATTTGTTTGGCTCGTTCGTACTGCTCATTGATGATTCGTGATACCTCTTCATCTATCATACGTGCGCGTTCATCGCTGTATGGCTTGGAGAATCCGTAATCCTGTCCGGTGGAATCGTAGTAGCTAAGGTTGGGCAGACGGTCGCTCATCCCATAATATACTACCATTGCATAGGCTTGCTTGGTTACGCGTTCAAGGTCATTGGCTGCTCCGGTGGAGATGCGTCCAAGGAAGAGTTCCTCGGCAGCACGTCCGCCAAGTGTTGAGCACATTTCATCGAGAAGAGCCTGAGTCGGGGTAATCTGACGTTCTTCCGGAAGATACCAGGCTGCACCAAGTGCTTTGCCTCGCGGTACTATGGTGACTTTAATCAATGGATTGGCGTATCTAAGATGCCATGATACAGTGGCGTGACCGGCTTCATGGACGGCGATAGAACGTTTTTCCTCGTCGGTCGTGATTTTGGACCGTTTTTCCAGACCGCCGATTATGCGGTCGACTGCATCAATGAAGTCTTGACGGCCAACCGTGGGATGATTATGGCGTGCGGCAATCAAGGCAGCTTCATTGCATACATTTGCAATATCCGCACCTGAGAATCCGGGTGTCTGGCGGGCAAGTAAATCCACGTCTACAGAATCGTCAATCTTTATTTTGCGTAAGTGCACGTTGAATATGGCTACGCGGTCGTTGAGGTCGGGCAGGTCAACGTATATCTGACGGTCGAAGCGTCCGGCGCGAAGCAGTGCTTTGTCAAGGATGTCGGCACGGTTTGTCGCAGCCAATATGATAACACCACTATTGGTACCGAATCCGTCCATTTCGGTAAGAAGCTGGTTGAGCGTATTCTCGCGTTCATCGTTGGCTCCCATGTTGGGATTGCGTCCGCGGGCACGACCCACGGCATCAATTTCGTCGATGAATACGATACATGGGGCTTTCTCTTTTGCCTGACGGAAAAGGTCGCGTACACGTGATGCTCCCACACCCACAAACATCTCAACGAAATCACTGCCGGACATGGAGAAGAAAGGCACGTTGGCTTCACCGGCAACTGCTTTGGCAAGGAGGGTTTTGCCTGTTCCGGGAGGGCCTACAAGGAGTGCGCCCTTGGGTATTTTACCGCCAAGGTTGGTATAACGTTGTGGATTTTTAAGGAATTCCACAATCTCCTCTATCTCTGTTTTAGCTTCTGAAAGTCCTGCAACATCCTTAAATGTCACCTGAATAGGACCGTCCTTATCAAATATCTTGGCTTTGGATTTGCCCACGCTGAATACTCCGCCACCACCGCTGTCTTTGCCTGACATGCGACGCATCATCCATAGCCAGAATGCGATAAGCAGCACAATAGGACCGAAGGTCCATAGATATGATGAGAAATCGGAACCTCTGTCGTACTTCACATCCCCCTTGAATTTACCGGATGCCTGCCAAGCGTCGATTTTTTCCTGAAGCATGTCGGCTGATGGAATCTGTGCGGCAATTTTGGCAGTAATTCCGGAGTCTTTTTTATATTGCGGGAATTGTTTCTGTGCTACGGAGTCGGAAAGAGTGGCTTCAGCTTCACGTTTGTTGCCGTAGATGGTTATCTCCTTAACTCCGCCTTGAGATACTATTTTTTCAAAGTCGGAAAAGCTGACCTCCTTCATCATCGAGTTGTTATCGATGTAAAGGATGCCGGCAAGGATTATCAGTATTATGGCATACATCCAGTAAAGACTGAATTTGAATACCGGTTTTTTAGATTTGGGTTGCATATCTGGAATATGTGGTGAAAAATGGAGATGAATTCGTAGTCGATAGAATAGATGGAAGGATTAGTCCAGGTCGGGGACTTGGGTTATTTTGGCATCGCTCCACAATTCCTCAAGATTGTAGTGCATGCGTTCCGCCGGTACAAAAACGTGTACAAGTGTATCACCGTAATCAATCACTATCCATTGCGAATTTTGGTATCCGTCGTAATTGTACGGCTTAATGCCGGCGTTTTCAAGCAGGTATTCACGAATGCTATCGGCAATCGCAGCTACCTGCATGGTGCTGGAGCCCTCACAAATTATGAAATTGGATGCGGCCGCAGATTCTATATCGGAAAGGTCAATCAATGTGATATTACGACCTTTTCGTTCTTGTATTCCTTCAGTAATGAGACGCGCTAAATCGGCGTTGGAGCTGGGGGATTTATGTGACATGTATTAAAAAAATAAATTCTTACAAAAGTAATAAAAATATCAATAGTCGAACAGACGGATATGATACATTCAATGATTAAACAAATATTATGCCAAAAAGGTCGGAAACGTAATCCGGCAGACTTATTCATATCTTATGGAGCGAGCCGGAGACATGCCGGAAATGATGTGTGACGGCAATATGAGAAGCAATGATGAAATGATTACGACAGCGAGATTCAGGACAATGATGTACCAGGGATTAATCTCAACCGGGACGAAGTCGAGGTAGTAGGCTTCTGAGTCAAGTGGAATAGTATGGAAGCGTTGCTGAATGAAAAGGAGTGTCAGCCCTATGATATTTCCGATGACAAGTCCCTTTACGACAAGACGTTGTGCCATATATATGAAAATGGCGCGTATCTGGGCGTTGGTGGCTCCCATGGCTTTCATTATGCCAATCATGTTGACACGCTCGAGTATAATGATGAACAGACTTGAAATTAACGTGAATCCGGATACACATGCCATGAGAATCAGGATTACAATGACATTGGTGTCGAGCAAATCAAGCCAGTTGTAGTACATGGCGCATGCATCGAGTACGGTCTGGACGCGGTAGAATTTCGGGGAGTCATCGTCGAGCGTATTGGATAGCAGTGCGGATGTAAGCTTGTTTGCCTGTTCTGTCAGATTGGCGGTCGGTATGCCATTTACTTCAATTGATGTGCCTGTTATAGAGTCAACGTGGCACAATTGCTGTAGCATGCCGATGGGGGTGAAGGCAAATGTACGGTCGTATTCGTTGAAATGAGAGTTATAGATGCCGGTGATGCATAGATTGCGTGTGCGTATGGCGTTGTTCTCAAAAAAGTGGGTTTTAATCTTATCTCCGATGGCGAGACCGAGGGTTGCGGCAGTGTATTCAGAGATGACGATGGTGTTGTCATTACCGTTATCCGCATTGTTTGGTAGCGTGCCGGCTATAAGGTTGCTGTTGATGAAATCCCAATTGCCATCATCGGGCATTCCTTTCAGAATCACTCCTTGAAAAGCGTTGTCGGTTTTTAATATCGCCGGTTGCCGGATGGACAGTGTCGCAACGCTGCCGGGAGATATAGCCTGTATGGTACCGGTTATGGTGTCGGATAGACGTATGCCATCGGTTTTAGCCGTTTCGTCAATGTGTTCGGGCGGATATATTGTGAGTGCAGCATTGAATCCGGTAAGTTTATTGCTTATCTCATGTTTGAATCCTGTCACAATGGCAATTGCAAACATCATTATTATCAGAGACAGGGCAATTCCGGTAACGGCAATAATGACACCGGGCGACGTCTTGCCGCCTTTAGCCGTTTTGAAACCTAAACGTTGTCCTATGAATACAGATATATTCATGTCTGACGATAATGTATGCGCTTACCGGAGTCAGACAGTACGTCCCGGGTAGGCTTTTAGTGCTTCGGCGAGAACCTTCAATGCTTGTGCAAGGTCGTCCTTGTTGAGTACATACGCCATGCGGACTTCGTTACGTCCCATGCCGGGTGTGGTATAGAATCCCGATGCGGGAGCCATGAATACGGTTGCGCCTTCATAGCTGAATTCTTTCAAGCACCATTCGCAGAATTTATCGGCGTCGTCAACCGGCAGACTTACCACCGTATAGAATGCCCCCATGGGTATGGGTGTGTAGCATCCGGGGATTTTGTTGATACCGTCAATCAGGAATTTACGACGTTCCACATACTCATTGTAGGTCATGAGCATGTACTCGGGTGATGTGTCAATGGATGCTTCGGCTACAATCTGACCGAGTAAAGGCGGACTGAGACGTGCCTGGCAGAATTTCATCACATTCTTTTTCAGTTCCTTGTGCTTGGTGATTATAGCACCGATACGTATGCCACATTCGCTATAGCGTTTTGAAACTGAATCAATGAGTACCACTTGGTCTTCTATGCCGGGGAGATGGAATGCAGAGATATATGGCGCACCGGTATAGCAGTACTCGCGGTAAACCTCGTCGGAGAATAGGAATAAGTCGTACTTCTTGACCAAATCACGAATCAGGTTCATCTCCTTTTGGGTGTAAAGATAACCTGTCGGGTTATTGGGATTGCATATAAGTATGCCTTTTGTCCTGGGGGTGATCAGTTTCTCGAAGTTCTCCACGGGAGGAAGGGCAAATCCCTCCTCTATCGACGAAGGGACGGTTACGATTTTGGCTCCGGCGGAGATGGCGAATGCCATGTAATTGGCATAAGCAGGTTCCGGCACGATTATCTCGTCGCCCGGGTCAAGACATGCCATGAATGCAAAAAGTACGGCTTCCGACCCTCCGGTGGTTACTATTATATCATCGACATCCACATCGATATTGAATCGGTGGTAATAGTCGGCAAGTTTCTTTCGCAACGACAGCAATCCTTCTGATGGGCTGTATTCCAACACAGTGCGGTCAATCTTCTTCAATGCGTCAAGTCCTTCCTGTGGGGTAGGGAGGTCTGGTTGACCGATGTTAAGACGTATTACTTTGGTGCCACGGGCGGTAGCTTCATTGGCAAGGGGCACTAATTTTCGTATAGGGGAAGCGGGCATGCGTTCGCCGCGCTCGGATATTTTCGGCATATAAGAGTATAATATAATTATGCAATTTACTATAATGCAAAGTTAAGATAAAAGCTTCCAATCCCCAAATATTTTTTCAGTTTAAGGAGTCGTGTTAAAATGATTCTGTTTTTGGTTCAAGTTATCGCCAGTTGTGATGTGTTAAGATGCAATGTGTGTTCGACGGGTTGCCTAAATGGTAAAAAACTTGTATAAATAAATATTCTAATTATCTTTGTGACATTAAACTATGATTGGTCTTTTGTGTATGAGCAATCGTCAATAATATAAAATAGTTGGTATGAGAAGAGGTTTTATCACCATTATGCTAATTGCAACTTTAGCAGCTCAGGCGGCATCTGAGAAAAGGGAATATCCGCGGGCAGAGATAAAAGTTGGTTATACTTATCATGAGACTTTTGTGCGAGGTGCTGATGGAATAATTAAGCGTGATATACCTTTCGTTTTGTTGGCTAATAAGGAACAATCTAAATTTTACAGTCCTGCAACTGAGTTCAAGGATTCATTAGAGTCCACTCCGCAGGGGCGGGCTGTAAGCAATCAGATTCGTCATACGGCAATAGCTAAATATCTTGAAACTAAAGACGAGAGTGTGATGAATGCAGTGACGTATAAGACCTTCCTATATATTTTTCGTTCAGTTCCCGAAGGTGTGATGACGGTGTATGATAAAGCCGGCGCGTTGGAATTTGGCTATTATACGGAACCTCTTGGGGAAATCCAATGGGAGATTGGCGACTCTACAAAAAATGTTCTTGGATATGAATGCGTGATGGCTACAGCGAATTATCATGGACGTGATTGGTCTGTGTGGTTCTCTCCTGAAATCCCAATGCAGGAGGGACCGTGGAAGCTAACGGGGTTGCCGGGATTGATTCTTGAAGCGACGGAGTCGACAGGGCAGCATGGTTTTGTAGCAACAGGATTGGAGTCATCAAATCAGATTATTTATCCTATTTATCCATACCCGCAATATGACAAAATGTCGCGAAAGGATATTCTTAGGCAAATGCGAAATTACCGTGACAATGGTACTCACATGAATGCCGCAGCTACCGGTATGAGTTTCGGCAAAGACCATGTTAAAAATGAAGAGGAAGTCCGGATAGATTTTCTTGAAACGGATTATAGATAATTGTAATTTAATACCGGTGGTTTTCCGATCAACATACTATAATGTGATTGGTGAATAAAACCTTGGTGAACAGGACGCTGGCGGGTCGTGGTTTTTTAAGGGGGATATGAAGTGTCGGTGTGATGTGTGTTCGCTTGATATTGGTTTGCCATACTTTTGAGGGGAGTGTTGATATGGTGCGTTTTAAATTTTTTAAGATTTGAGTGCCGTCATACTGCACTGCTTAATGGTACTTTTGCAGTATTATGACAGAAGCGGTATTGGAAAAACTGAAGATATTGACTGCGGCGGCAAAATATGATGTGTCGTGCTCATCGAGTGGAACGGTGCGCAAGAACAATGGGGCGGGTGTCGGTAATACGGTAGGTGGCGTGGGGATATGCCATAGTTTTGCCGATGACGGTCGGTGCATATCACTTTTGAAGATAATGCTTACAAATTATTGCAAGTATGACTGCGCATATTGCGTTAATCGTCGAACAAACGATATTCCGCGTGCCACACTGTCGGTGTCGGAAGTGGTGTCGCTCACCATTGAATTTTATCGGAGGAATTATATAGAAGGGTTGTTTCTGAGTTCCGCCGTGGTGCGCAATCCTGACTATACAATGGAGCGGTTGGCAAGGGTGGCTAAGGACTTGCGGGAGGTGCATCGATTCAACGGGTACATTCATTTGAAAAGCATACCGGGCGCTTCGCGGGAATTGGTGAATGAAGCCGGACGGTATGCCGATAGGATGAGTGTGAATGTGGAGATTCCCTCGGAGCGGTCTCTTAAGTATCTTGCACCGGAGAAGGATCATAAGAGTGTGTTCGAGCCTATGGGGTATATCAAACAGGGTGTGCTTGAAAATAAGGAGGACCGTATGTCAATGCGGCATGTTCCTCGGTTCGTGCCTGCGGGACAAAGCACGCAGATGATTGTAGGGGCTTCGTCAGATACTGACAGGGATATACTGCATCTGTCATCTACATTATATACCATGCCTACAATGCGCAGGGTGTATTATTCGGGCTATGTGAGCGTGAATGATTATGACAAACGGTTGCCTGCGTTAAAACAACCGCCGTTGGTACGCGAACACCGGCTTTACCAGGCGGATTGGTTGATGCGTTTTTACAAATTCAAGGCTGAGGAGATTACAGATGCGTCCAATCCTAATCTTGACTTGGATGTGGATCCTAAAATGTCGTGGGCATTGCGGCATCCGGAGGCTTTTCCGGTGGATGTGAACAATGCCGATTATGAAATGATACTGAGGGTACCAGGCATAGGGGTGAAATCGGCGGCTCTGATAGTGAATGCACGTAAATTCCGTAAGCTGACGTCTGACCACCTCAAGAGGATAGGTGTGGTAATGAAGCGTGCCAAGTATTTTCTGACATGTGGCGAGATTGGGTTGCATAATGTACGGGAGGCTCGTCCGGATGTGGTACGTAGGCAATTGAGACTTGATTTTGGCGATTGGTAGTATGGTGAGCTATAATTACGATGGTAGTTTCGACGGGTTGCTCACGGCGGTGTTTGATTCATATTCACGTCGGGAGCGGATAGATGTATTGAGCCGTGGTGTGATGCTGCAAACGAATTTGTTTTCCGATGATGCGTATTCCGTGATGACGGATGAGAATAAAGCTGTCAGGGTATGGAATGCGTTGGCGAAAAAACTGTCGAAAGGTGCCCTCGGGGCTATTGCTACGGCATACTTATGTACGGATGATGCCGGAGATGTGGTGGTGTACAGATTTGTGTGTCGTGTTATTGATTCAGAACAGAGTATAGAAAATGACTTCAGTGATGCGGATGTGGTGCAGCTGCTTAAAAATTGCCGCAGGGTTAGGGGAGAGGCTCATAGATTGTTGCAATTCGTACGGTTTCAAAAGGCTGCTGATGGTACATACTTTGCTATGGTGGAGCCGCTATATGATGTTTTGCCTATGGCGATAGGTCATTTTCGGGATCGCTTTTCCGACAGTCGGTTTGTGATTTATGACCGTGCCCGTGACTATGGATATTATTATGATGGGGCTGTAGCGCAGCGAATGACCATGAAATCGGACCGGTCGCATATGATAACCGGGCAATTGCCGGAGGATATGATGGATGGTGAGGAAAAATTGTTTCAGCAGCTGTGGCGCACATATTTCAAGTCGGTAGCCATTCAAGAACGGTTGAACCCGCGTAAGCAGCGTAATGATATGCCTGTGAGATATTGGAAATATCTTACGGAAAAGCAATTGTGAGTGCCGTAAATGAGAATCGGCGCATCTGCCATAATGGAGATACGCCGATTAGGTTATGCGTTTCAGCCGGTTTAGAATTTAAAACCAATACTGAGTACGATATTGTTGTAATTTTCCTTTATGGATGCATTGTAAGGAGTGGCACCGGCATATTCATTAGGAGTGAAGGCGTGGAATGAGCTTTTGCGTGATTTGTGTACGTAAGCTGCATCGGCGTAAAAGTTCTTGTAGCGATAGCCTACACCGCAAGTGATGTATTGGGTGCTGTTGTCCAACGAGTATGATGGGGTGGTCCCTGTATCGTAGGGGTTGGATGTGTACACCGGAAGTTCGTTGTTTTTAACTTCGGAGCCTGTGGGCGTCGATTCGTAAGCGTAGCCGGCTCGTAGGCTTACACTGTTGGTAAGACGATATTCAGCACCGACACGAATTATGTTGGCTGCCTTGTAGTAGTCCTTTACGTCACCATTGATATCGGTGCAATTGTCGCCATTGTCAAATTTGGTTGATATGTTTTGATATGGGCGATATTCATAATCCAAACTTACGATAGCCTTGGAGCCAATGACACCGGCAGCGCTGACAATCATGCGCCAAGGAGTGCGGAGTTTCCAATTGTAAGCTTCGATAGGGGTCCCGGTATAGTTGGGAGCTGCCGGACCATCAGTATAACCGAATCCGTAGTCTACAATACCATCATTGTTTTGCGTGAGGTTATAATATGTAGGGGTGTGGATGGCGAAGCCCAAACGGAGTTCGTTGATGGGGCGCACAATTACACCTGCCTTGAAGTTGAATCCCGTACCGGAAATGTGTTTGCGGCTGTCAAGTCCGTAGCCGCCATTGCCGGTGGTGGTTCCATCGACAATTTTACCGTCTACAATATAATCTTTCAGAGTGGGATTGTCCATTTCATCCTGAGTTGCCTGACGTTGGGCAGGAATGATAGCTCCGTTCATGTCTTCGGTATAATAGGTGTATTGTTTGTAGTCGATATCGGTGATGCCGATTCCGATACCCCAATAAACCACGTCTGAGAAATTACCGCCGAGGTTGATCTCGTATTCATCGACGTAACCTTTCTCTTCCACATCGAAGCTTGATATGCCTGTTGTCCCGGATTGCCACATGCCGTTGTATTGGGTGGTATTGCCTACCGGATTGATAAGGAATGCATTATAAGAAAGTATGCTCATCCATGGAGCATGGTTGGCGTTCCAATAATTATCGTCCGAGCCAACGAGTTCATTTGCAGAAAATTGCCATTTAGAAGCATCCCCCGCATAATAGTTGGATAGCGAGCCGTTCATGGTGGCGGTGCCGTGGTAGCGGCGATTGAATGATGCGGCACGATTATAAGAGAATCCCCAATTGAACGACTGCATCACGTCAGATCCGGTTTGGACGGTACCCACGTATCCGAAATTGTTGGCGTATACTTTGGTCTGAGAATCTTTATTCATTGCCATTGGTGTGGTAGCCTTGGAGGATTGCATCTCTATGTCGAGAGTGAAGCCAATCTCACTTTTACGGTACACACCAATACCACCGGGGTTTTGGTTGAGTGTGGACAAATCGCCGCCAAGGGCTCCGAAAGCACCGCCCATTGACATGAAACGGGCTGTGCCCCTGAGGTCATAGCGTGACAACTGATATGCATCAATAGCGGTCTGAGACATGGCAAGTAGCGGAATCGCTACTAAAGTTGCCGATATTATTCGCTTGTTCATCAGTGTATAAACTTTTTAAGTGTTAAAATACAAATTAAAAATATTGAGAAGGTAGCAGGTGTGAATCAGTGACGACCACGACCTCCTCCGCCACCACGCGAGCCGCCCATGCTTCCACCACGACTGCCACCGCCATAGCTACCTATGGAGCTGCCGCGAGAGTTGCCGCGATATCCGTTGTTGTAGTTGTAATTGTTGTTATTGCTATTATTGGACGGGCGTGAATAGGAGTTGTTGTTATTGCTAGAGTTGCCGCGACCGGGACGGTATCCGGAGCTATTGCCCGGACGGTATCCGCTGTTGGTGTTCCCGGGGCGATAAGAATTGCCCGGTCGAGTAGTGGTGCCGGGACGCATGTGACCTGTAGCTCCCGGCCGGTAACCGGGACGAACATTTCCGATGCTTCCGTTATGTATTGGTCTGTGGCTCCAGATAGGACGAGAGGGTGCCCATCCCCAAGAGGGTCCCCAACCCCATGACCAAGATGGACCCCAAGCCCATGAAGGACCCCAGCCCCAAGACCACGACGGTCCCCAAGCCCAAGAGTTGTAGTACCATGATGCCGGAGTGTAGCCCCAATACCAAGGTGAGTTGTAATATCCGCCGTAATATGGATACCCCCAATACCCCGGGGTGGCTATTGTTATGTTGACATTGGCGGGTTCTGCATAATAGTATCGGGCAATCTCCTCATCGTTGGATTCTGTAACCACATCAGGATTATAGAACTTTTCTATCCGACGGGTGTATGCAAAATCGGCGTTACCGTTGCTTTCGCCTTTTACGGTATCGTTAGCGAATATGCCACGACGGTTGTATGTGTCTACATCGATGTCGGTTCCGGTTGCCGGCGCAATATAAGTATCGGCAGCCGGATAGTTGGTTACATCAGGTGCGGATGATTTCTTATTTTGCTTTTTTACGGTTGTCTGTTTCTTAGCCTTTGAGGGGTTGTAGTAGATATCGTCGTCGTCATATCCCTGTGCAGACATTACGCCGAAACTGCCAAAAAGCGTGGCAGCGATAAAGAGAGATGTAAGTCGTAATTTCATGTTCAATTCAAATTAGGATAAGCACTGGTTAAACATTATGATTTGTATAATAGTGGTATTGCAGTATTTGACCGAAAACCATCGTTAAGGTTTAATGCTACTATACCATTTAAATACAAAAATACCAATTTAATTCGGATAATTGACGGATATCATCTTTTTTACGAGATATTAACAATGATTACGCCGGTGAGCCGAGTATGATGAACCGACCCACCGGCGAGATATTGTGTTGAGATATTGTATTATTCTCTTATTTCCGGACGCATGTCGTAACTGAGCATGGCAATGGTGAATCCCCAATATATGAATGCGAGTGAGGTGAGGAAGCTTGTCATAAGCATATCCTGTATCCATCCGGCTTCGATAAAGAAGAATCCTATGACCATAAGCAGAATGCCATTAATCAGATACAACCACCAGTAACGGCGTGAGCGTTGACCTACGGCGCTGAATATGGCACTGATGCCCCAGAAGAGGAACACGATAGCAATGAAATAGGGGAATACGGCTTCGGATAGAACGACGCTGCGCACGAGCATGAATCCGATGAACAGGTCTATGACTCCACCAACGAGCCACCAACCCCAACCGCGCGGTCGGTCGTTGCCTGCCGATACACATAGTTGTACAATGCCGGCAAGAACAAGCATCCATCCAAATATCTGTGAAGAAACGGCATATCCTGCCACAGGCCAAAGCCAATAGGCGAATCCACATAGAACCATCAGAATCCCTACTACGAGTACAATCCACCAATAACGGGATTTGCCCCAATAATTTAATTTGTTAGTTTTCATAATGATATATATTAGTTAAAACATTATTCAATCGTTTAAATCTATAACACGGGATTAACAAATTTTGTTGAACGGAAATGCTTATTTGTATTGTGCGATTTCTTTTGTGTAACTTTGTGGTCTTAAAACAATAGTAATCCGTAGAGCTACAACATATCCGATGATATATCCTGAAAGTTTTGAGCGAAAAATCGGTTTTGTATCGGTCAGGGACAGTATTGCCCGTAATTGTGTGTCACCGCTTGGGGTGGCAATGATTGACGAGATGTCGTTCATGACCGATTTTCCCAGTATAGAGAATGAATTGCATGCCACTGCAGAGATGTTGGCAATCGTGTGCGGTGATGAAGATGTGCCGTTGCAGAACGTGCATGATGTGACTGTACAATTGAAAAGCATCTCCGTACCCGGAACATTTTTGCCGGCTCCGGAACTTGTGGCTGTGCGAAAGTCTCTGTTTGCCATGGGTGAGGTGCGCGAGTTCTTTGTGGCTGCCGATGATGAGAACGAGCAGGTGCGCTACCCATATATGAGGTGTGTGGTGAAAGAGCTGTTCACATTCGGTGATTGTGTGTCGGCTATCGATCGTGTCATTGATAAATATGGCAATGTAAAAGATAGCGCATCGCCGGAGCTTGCAGAGATACGCCGTCAGTTATTGTCCATGTCAGGCACCGTCAATGCGGCTATGCGCAGGGTTATGGCACGTTCGGTCAAGGATGGTATTTTGGAGCAGGATGCCGCACCAACCATGCGCGACGGCCGGCTAGTGATACCGGTTGCCCCAATGAACAAACGCCGTATCAACGGTATTGTGCACGATGAATCGGCATCAGGTAAGACCGTATTCATTGAGCCGGCAGAAGTGGTGGAGGCCAACAATAGGATACGGGAGTTGCAGATGGAAGAGCGTCGTGAAATAACGCGCATCTTGATAGAGGTGGCATCGGTATTGCGCCCTCATGTTCATGATATGTTGGCGAGTTGCGAGATTCTCGGACGTGTCGATTTTATCCATGCCAAAGGTATGTATGCCCGGGATATCGATGCTCATTTGCCATCTTTGAGCGACATGCCGGAGATGGAATGGTATCACGCATGCCATCCCGGGCTGCTTGCGTCATTGCAAAAGCAGAACAAGGATATAGTGCCGTTGGATATCACCTTGACTTCTAAAGACAGAATTCTCGTGATATCCGGCCCAAATGCAGGGGGGAAATCCGTGTGCCTGAAAACCGTGGGTATAGTCCAATATATGCTTCAGTGCGGAGTATTGCCCCCGTTGTATGAAAATTCACACTGTGGTGTGTTCGGTGATATATTTGTGGATATAGGTGATGACCAATCTCTGGAAGATGATTTGAGTACATATAGTTCGCATTTACGTAATATGCGCTTGTTTCTTCAGCGCGGCCGTAATGATTCGTTGCTGTTGATTGACGAGTTTGGCGGCGGTACAGAGCCGCAAATAGGTGGCGCGTTGGCGCAGGCCATTCTAAAGCAACTGAATGCTAAGGGTATGTGGGGTGTGATAACGACTCATTACCAGAATCTGAAACATTTTGCGGAGGATACCCCGGGACTGATTAATGGTTCGATGTTGTATGACCGTCATCTGATGCAACCCTTATTCCGGCTTTCGATTGGAAATCCGGGAAGTTCGTTTGCCGTAGAGATTGCCCGCAAGATAGGTTTGCCGCAAGAGATTATTGACGATGCCGAGGAAATCGTGGGCAGTGATTACATAAATATGGATAAGTATCTTCTAGATATAGCGCGCGACCGCAGGTATTGGGAGAATAAGCGAATGTCTATAAGGCAAAAAGAGAAAAAACTTGAACAGACGCTTGAACGATACGAGGAGGATGCTGAAGAGTTGCGTATGCGACGGAAAGAGATATTGTTGGAAGCCAAAGATGAGGCGAAACGCATAATCGAAGGTTCAAATGCCGTCATAGAGCGCACTATTCACGAGATACGTCGGGCGCAGGCTGATAAAGAACGTACGCTTGAAGCAAGAAAGAAGCTCAATGAACAAAAACAAAATCTAGTGTCGGATAAGAAGAGTAAAAATGCAATTCTTGACAAAGCTCCGAAGCGTAGAAGAAAACAGGATTCCGGACCGGAAAAGTCACCTTCAAATGCTTCGCCTATCGTTGTAGGTGATACCGTGAAGTTGGACGGCGAGGGTCTCCCTGGAAAAGTGCTTGAGATTCAGGGTCGTAATGCCATAGTGGTATTCGGAATGCTTAAGACAACCGTGAAAACCGATCGACTTAAGAAAACCATGGCTAAAATAGACAGCGGTGCTAAGAAGGCGGCATCATTTGTGAGCGCTTCTACCTCCAATGATATGCGTGAGCGGCAGCTGAACTTCAAGCAGGATATCGATGTGCGCGGCATGAGAGTGGATGAGGCCTTGCAGGCGGTGACGTATTTCATTGACGATGCGGTGCAGTTCAGCGCCGAGCGCGTCAGGATACTGCATGGCACAGGTACGGGGGCGTTGCGTCAGTCCATCAGGCAGTATCTCGATACGGTGAGGGGCGTCAGGTCGTATCGCGATGAACATGTGCAATTCGGTGGAGCCGGTATTACGGTCGTGGAGTTAGAATAAAAGGGCTATCTGATAGGCTCCAAATGCTACGAGCCACGCCACGACTGTATTGTAAATCACAGAGAATACACCGTATTGCCATTTTCCGGTTTCTTTCACTATGGCAACTATAGTAGCCGTGCATGGACAGTACAATAGGATGAATATCATGAAGCTTATTGCCGCGGCGGCAGTAAAGTCCGGTTGTCCCGTAACGGGATTGGCGGTTGTTATTCGGGCAGAAAGTGAGGAATTGTCTATATCTTCATTTCCGGTGTAAAGAACGCCGAGTGTTGATACCACAATCTCTTTTGCCGGAACTCCTGCGAGTGCCGCCACAGATGCTCTCCAATGAAATCCGAGGGGTTCCATTATGGGATTGACAGCTTTACCCATCATCTCAAGGTAGGAATCGGAGGATGTGTCAATGCTTGAATCAGTAATGGAGTTTTCAATGGGCGCATGTGCGCTGGCACTATCAGAGTCGTGTCTGGGGAAATAATTAAGCGCCCATACCACCACGCTTGCAACGAGTATAATTCCGCCCATTTTTTTAAGGTATTGTTCACCCTTTCCCCACATGTGGCGTAGTGAAGCCTTCAAAGTGGGTATGCGGTAGGGGGGCAGCTCCATTACGAACGGTGTCTCGTCGCGTTTGAAATAGAATTTCCGAAGTAATTTTGCGGTAGCCATAGCCACCAATATCCCTAAGACATATATCCCGAGGAATACCAGTGCAGCGTGCTTGGCGAAGAATGTGCCCACAAGCAGTACGTATATGGGTACACGTGCCGAGCATGACATAAACGGATTAATGAGTATCGTTATCATACGGCTGCTATGGCTTTCGATGCTTCTGCTCGACATTATAGCAGGTACGTTGCAACCGAACCCCATTATCAACGGAATGAACGATTTTCCGTGTAGCCCTATGCGGTGCATGAGTTTGTCCATGATGAATGCAGCGCGAGCCATGTATCCTGAATCTTCCATAAATGATATGCAGAAGTATAGTATCAGAATCTGAGGGAGAAATACAATAACTCCACCTACGCCGCCTATAATGCCATCGGCAATCAAATCTTTCAAAGGTCCATCGGGCATATATTTCTGAACCATTGAACTTATCCATCCAACAATTCCCTCAATCCAGTCCATAGGGTATGACCCTATTTCAAATGTTGCCCAGAAAACTACAAACATTATGGTGAGGAATATTGGGAATCCAAATAGTTTGTTAGTTACGAAAGCATCGATTATGCGGGTATTGTTGTTAGTGTCGCGTTCGCCCTTGACCAATGTTTCAGCAAGAGCACCTGCTATGAATCCATATTTTTCATTGGCTATAGCTGATGGGGTATCATCATTGCGGATTTGCTCGATATGCCGGGATTCCTCGTCGCGGGTCTGTATCAGTCGTTGTGCGTCGGGACTGTCGGAGATGAGTTGTTCGACTTCCTTATCGCGTTCGAGCAATTTTATAGCAAGATATCGAGGTGAAAAATGGCGTCCGACATATCCGTCGTTTTTGAGCATATCTTTTAGAATGGTGACGCTACGCTCGATGTCGGCGCCAAGGTTGACGTGGACGTGACGCACGGAGTTGTGGCGGTCCTCATATACTGCAATGACTGTGTCGAATAGTTTGTCAATCCCTTGTCCGGAGCGTGATACGGTGGGAACTATCGGCACACCAATCATTTCTCCGAGAAGCTTATAATCAAGCTTGTCGCCTAAATGTTTGAGTTCGTCATACATATTAAGAGCTATGACCATGCTTCGGTCCATATCTATTAGCTCGGTTGTAAGGTAGAGGTTGCGCTCAAGGTTCGATGCCACAACGACGTTGATGATTACATCAGGGGTCTCATCCTTAAGGTATCGCCTTACGTACAGTTCCTCGGGAGAGTATGAGTCGAGCGAGTATGTGCCGGGGAGATCCACGATATTGAATGTATAGCCATTGTGGTTGAATATGCCTTTTTTTGCATCGACGGTGACGCCGCTGTAGTTTCCGACGTGTTCGTGGGCACCGGATGCGATATTAAACAGAGATGTTTTGCCGCAATTGGGATTGCCGATTAATGCTACATTTATAGTTTTACGGTGAGTATTATATTCTGTTGCTGCGTCGCGTATTTCATGGAGGGTATTGGTATGACTTGTTGAATCGGAATGGTGGTTTTGAGGCTGCATCGGTAAAACCTCGATTAGGTGCGCTTCTGAACGACGAAGAGAGACTTCGTAATCCATAATGCTGTATTTTATAGGGTCGCGTAGCGGGGCGTGAAGCAGTACATCAACCTCGCGTCCCTTTACGAATCCCATCTCAAGCAGCCGTTTGCGAAACGCTCCGTGCCCCAATATCTTTACTATAATGGCCTTTTCGCCGGTTGTAAGTTCATCAAGTCTCATACTCTTGTTTTTTCACGAGACAAAGTTCAGAAATTTCGCATTAAAAACAAAGGTTTATTTAGAATTAATTTAAATAAAAAGCTTTGTGGATGAGGAGATGGTTGTAGGGCTACCTATCTAAATTTGTCACTCGCGTGCTGCAATGAATGCAGTGCGGGGAGTTACTGTTATGTCACCGCCGTTTATCCGAGAGATTCCGGAAGCATCTATGACGCCATCTCGTGCGATGATAAGCCATGTCGATTGAGGGAGTTTTGTGTTGTAGTTGTCATCGCTTCCGTTGAATATAATTCTAATCTCTTGCCAACGGTCGCCATTAGCATGGTTGATTATACTGTATGCGATGATGTTAGGTGTGGTGATATGGTCGAACCTGATGTTCCGGGCTATTTCTTCGGCAGAGGTCATTCTAAAAGCAGGATGCTCTTTCCTAAGACGAATCAATTCCCGGTAATAATGGAATAAATCGATATATCCGTCCTTATGGGTCCAGTCTATGGCGTTGATATTATCTGGAGAATTGTAGCTATTGTGCACGCCCTTTTTGCTTCGGAATATTTCCTCACCGGCAAGCATGAACGGAGTGCCTTGCGATGTGAATATTATGGTTTGTGCTAATTTTGCCGCTTTCAAATGCTCGTCGGTGGTATATTCCGGCATTGAAGCGGTAAGTTTGTCAGTAAGACATAGGTTGTCGTGGCATGACACGTAGTTTATGATTTGCGTAGGGGACGATGCGTATGGGAATCTTGATTTATTGCCTTTGGAAAAGTCTACCTGTGGGTGTGCGGTTGACGCAACAATACCAATCTTAGCGGCTTCCTCCAGTCCCGGTTTGCCGGTAGCGAAACCCCTGTCGGGCGCATAGCTGAAATCCCCCTTTATGGCATCGCGTAAGTCATCGCTGAATACAGCGATGTCCGGCATTTGTGACACATTTTCTTTCAAGGCTTGTCTTTGGCGGGGTAGGGTGGATTCTGACGCGGTCCATCCCTCTCCGTATATGAAGCAGCATGGATTTATTTCCTTTAATGCCGCAGCCGCCTGGTTCATTGTGTCGATATCGTGTATTGCCATCAGGTCAAAACGGAATCCATCAATGTGGTATTCGGAAGCCCAGTATTTGATGGAGTTTATTATGAAGTCTCTCATCTGTGCTCGTTCGGAAGCGGTCTCATTGCCACAGGACGATGCGTTGCTGTAGGAGCCATCCTGAAGATGCCGGTAATAGTACCCCGGGGCGGTCAATGAAAAATTGGAATTGTCACAGCCGGAGGTGTGATTGTATGCAACGTCCATTATCACGCCTATGCCGGCTTGGTGAAGCGCGTATATCATCTCCTTCATTTCCCTTATGCGTGTTGCCGGCGTTGTGGCGTCGGTGGAATAAGACCCCTCGGGCAGATTAAAATTGACTGGGGCATATCCCCAATTGTATTGAGCTTGGTTGGGTGTCGATTCGTCAATGCTATCGAAGTCATACATGGGCATGATATGTACATGGGTTATGCCCAATTCTATTAAATGGTCAATTCCGGTAGGATGTCCGGATGGCGTGCGTGTGCCGGTTTCGGTTAGGGCAAGGAACTTTCCTTTGTGGTGCATTCCCGACGACGGATGCATGGAAATATCACGAAGATGTAGCTCGTAGATTATTGCATCGGTTAGGGACTTTAGGTTCGGACCTTTGTCCTTATCCCAGCCCTGTGGATTGGTTTCGGAGAGGTCTATTATCGCTGCGCGGTGACCATTGACACCTGCGGCTTTAGCCCATATCCCGGGTGATTCGTTTAGCCAATGTCCCTGATGCTTAATTTGAAATGTATAGAATCTGCCACATAAGTTGCGTGGCACGGTTGCGGTCAGTGTACCACCTATATCGTGCTGCATATCGAGTGTTTCGATAGGCCGGGAATCAAAATCGGTTTCATAGATGTTAACCTGCGCTTGTTGGGCTTCCGGTGACCATAATCGGAATGTTGTCACCGTGTCGGTGATTGTGAGCTCTGGGCTGTTGATGAGATTGGAGTGAGTAGGGGAGATGTCGTATGTTTTTTCGGTATAGGAGGGGTGTTCTAAGTGGTGCATATTAGTTGCCAAATCAGCTCAGGGCTATTTTCTTTGACCACTTTTCGCACTTTATGATATAACATCCTTGTGGCAATTCCACAGTGGCTGTAGCTCCGTTGGACAAAGTGACGCGCTTAATTAGTTGTCCGGTTATAGAATAAATGTGAAAATTGTATGTCTGTATACCGTGAGTTTTTAATACTATGGCACCGTGTCGTATGTCTACGGTAGGGGCGTCGGACTGTTCAATGGCATCGGGCATTATGGATTGAGCTGCCACTCTAATAGGAGCGGCGCTTAAAATTGCGCATAATGCAAATATGTAGATAGTCCGTCTCGTCATGATAATTTATGCAAAAATAGTTGTTGGTATGCAATAATGCAATATAAATGCCGTTGTCATTTCCGGTTTTAACGTATTTTAAATCGTTGACATATTCCCGAAGGAATTATTTGCCAGTGGTGCTTTTTCGTGTACAAGACCGCACACCAAAGGTGAAAACGGTGTTAAGTAGATGAAACACTTTGCAATAATTGCTAAGATAATTATGCTTTTAGCGAAAAAAATAGTAACTTTGCGCGCAAATTAAATCTGACAGCGATTTTATGACAGAAAACATAGTGGGCGTAGATTTACTGATTGAAACCTCGTGGGAGGTATGTAATAAAGTAGGCGGTATCTATACCGTGTTGTCAACCAAGGCTAAAACACTGCATAGGTTATACAAGGATAAATTGATATTTATTGGTCCTGATGTATGGTCGGAGGATAATCCCTCTCCATATTTTGTGGAGTCAACCTCGGTGTTGAAGGCGTGGAAGGAGAAATCAGAGTTCCCCGAAGGGGTTAGCGTTAGGGTTGGCCGGTGGAATATACCGGGCAAGCCCATAGCCATATTGGTCAAGTTCGACGGTATGTATGCTGTGAAAGATGATTTCTATGGAAAGATGTGGAATCTGTATGGTGTGGATTCGCTCCATGCCTATGGAGACTATGACGAGGCATGTGCATTTTCACACGCGGCAGGTATAGTGATAGAGAGCCTGTATGCTTATTATAAGGGTAAAGATAAGACTGTCGTGGCTCATTTTGATGAGTGGACCACCGGTATGGGGCTTTTATATGTGAAGTCAGTGTTGCCCAAGGTAGCCACTATATTTACAACGCATGCCACCAGTATAGGTCGTAGTATATGCGGTAATGGTAAGCCGTTGTATGATTATATGAAAGGTTACGATGGTGACCAGATGGCCGGCGAATTGAACATGCAATCCAAACATTCATTGGAGAAAGCAGCTGCGCATCAGGCGGATTGTTTTACAACAGTAAGCGATATCACAGCCGTGGAATGCGAACAATTGTTGGCAAAGAAACCGGATGTGGTTACCCCCAACGGTTTTGAATCGAATTTCGTTCCATCCAAAAGCAAATTCCAATCTGTGCGAAAGAATGCGCGTAAGTGCATGTTGCAGGTTGCATCGTCGTTGACCGGAAACAATTACGATGACGATACTTTCATCGTGGCTACATCCGGCCGTTGTGAATATCGCAACAAAGGTCTTGATGTGTTCCTGGATTCAATGTGCCGTTTGTTGCAGTTGTCACCATGTAAGAAAGTGCTTGCATTTGTTATGGTACCTGCATGGTGTGATACCGCACGTGCTGACTTGCAAGAGTCCTTAAAGAATAATGCGACTGTGCGATTGGCTGATCCAGTGATAACGCATAAGATACATAATCCGGATAGTGATGCCGTGTACGGACGTATACATTCCATCGGATTTGATAACGGCTCTGACAGTAATGTCAGTGTAATATATGTGCCGTGTTATCTTAATGGAAATGACGGTATTTTCAATAAAGATTACTATGATTTACTTATAGGCATGGATGCGACAGTGTTTCCATCCTATTATGAACCATGGGGCTATACCCCTCTCGAGAGTGTCGCCTTTGGAGTGCCGACTATAACCACATCTCTTTCAGGCTTCGGTCAATGGATACTTAATTCATTTGAAAGCAATTTCGAGTCTTGTGGAGTTACCGTAATCGGTCGTAGCGATGGAAACTATTGTGATGTAGTGGAGAATATAGCCCGCTCTATCCGATTCCTTGTTTGCTGCGATAAAGAGGTATCGGGCGAAATATCATGTAGCGCGATGGCTACGGCATCATGTGCTTCATGGGATAACTTTGTGAAATATTATGAAGATTCATTCAGAATAGCAATCTTGAATGAAGAGAAAAGAAATAACAATAACTAATTAGCAATAAACAAACAACTAAACAAAATATGAAAATTAAAGTTAGCCAAACAAATTCACCCATATGGCATGATGCCACAGTGGTGGCTGAACTGCCTTTGCGTCTTAAACCTCTTGATATAATATCGAAGAACCTGTGGTGGGTATGGAATAGCGAGGCAAAATCATTGTTCCGTGATATCAATCCCGACTTGTGGCGTTCTACCGGTGAAAATCCCGTAATGGTGCTTCAGCGCATCAGCTCCGAGCGTCTGTCGGAGATTATGAACGATGCTGAGATGATGGCACGTATAGATAATGTATATGCTTCTTTCAAAGAATACATGAGCAAACCCATGCGCAAAGATGTACCTTCGGTATCATATTTTTCCATGGAATATGGCTTGTGCAATTGCCTTAAGATTTATTCCGGTGGTCTTGGTGTACTCGCCGGTGATTATATAAAGGAAGCTTCCGACAGTTGTGTCGACATGACAGCCGTCGGTTTCCTATATCGTTATGGATACTTTACCCAGACCTTATCTGTAGACGGACAGCAGATTGCAAATTACGAACCTCAGAATTTCAATCAGTTGCCTATCGAACAAGTAATGGATGGTGAAGGTCATCCTATGATTCTTGAGGTTCCTTACCACGACCGTATTATCTACTCGCATATATGGCGTGTGAATGTCGGTAGAATGAAGTTGTATCTTCTTGATACTGATTTTGACATGAACAGCGAGTTTGACCGTTCGATAACACATAAACTTTATGGTGGCGATTGGGAAAACCGCATCAAGCAAGAATATCTGCTCGGTATAGGTGGCGTGTTGATGCTTAAGAAACTGGGCGTTAATTCTACTATATATCACTGTAATGAAGGTCATGCAGCGCTGCTCAACCTCCAGCGTCTGGTGGACTACGTTCAGGAAAAGCACCTTAATTTCGACCAAGCCCTCGAGCTGGTACGCGCTTCATCGCTATATACCGTACACACACCGGTGCCTGCTGGTCATGACTATTTTGATGAATCATTGTTCGGCAAGTACATGCACCACTACGCTGAGAAACTCGGCATATCCTGGAATGACCTTATGAATATGGGTCGTGAGAATCCGGATACCAACGAACGTTTCTCTATGAGTGTATTTGCATTGAATACCTGTCAGGAGGCTAATGGTGTGAGCTGGCTTCACGGTGAAGTGTCTAAAAAGATGTTTGCCGGAATCTGGAAGGGTTACTCCTGGGAGGAAAGCCACGTAGGTTATGTTACCAATGGTGTTCACATGCCTACATGGGCTGCATCGGAATGGAAAGCATTCTATGAGGAGAATCTCGGCAAGCAGGTGTTTGAGAACCAAAGCGATCCGAAAGCTTGGGATGGTATTTTCAATGTGAGCGACGAAGCTATTTGGAACATGCGTATGCTCATGAAGAATAAGTTCATCAATTTCGTTAAACGTGACTTTAAGGCTAAGTGGCTTGCTAATCAAGGCGATCCCTCTGCTGTGATGAAGATTGTTGAGAAGATTAACCCGAATGCCCTTATCATAGGTTTCGCCCGTCGATTTGCCACATACAAGCGTGCTCATCTATTGTTTACCGACCTTGACCGTTTGGCAAAGATTGTTAATAATGAGCAGTTCCCTGTACAGTTTGTATTCTCAGGCAAGGCTCATCCTGCAGACGGAGCCGGACAGGGATTGATCAAGCGCATTATGGAAATCTCACGTATGCCGCAGTTCCTTGGCAAGATTATATTCTTGGAAGACTATAATATGGTTGTTGCCAAGCGTCTCGTGACCGGTGTTGATATCTGGTTGAACACTCCGACCCGTCCGTTGGAGGCATCCGGCACATCAGGTGAAAAGGCGGAAATGAACGGTGTCCTCAACTTCTCTGTGCTTGACGGATGGTGGTACGAAGGTTATCGTTTCGACGAAAAGGCGGGTTGGGCTCTTACCGACAAGCGTACATTCACCGATCAGTCGCAGCAGGATAAACTCGATGCGGCAACGATATACTCGATGCTTGAAAATGAGATAATTCCGCTGTATTTTGCTAAGAACTCTAAAGGATACTCTCCCGAGTGGGTTCAATATATCAAGGGCTCTATAGGTCATATCGCACCTCACTTCACAATGAAGCGTATGATTGATGATTATATCACACGTTTCTACCGTCCTGAAGAAAAACGATTCGATGCGCTTGCTGCCAATCAGTATGCCTTGGCTAAGGAAATAGTTGATTGGAAAAACAAGGTAGTTGACGCTTGGGATGGTATAAAAGTTCTTGATTTCAAGACTGACGGTCCTGCTCAGTCGGCATCCGGAAATACTTATGGTGTGGAATTCAAGATAGACACCAATGGTCTTGGTCGCGAACTTGGTTTGGAATATGTTGCTTACCGTGTGGAAGACGGCACCGAAAAACTTTACGAGGTTAAGCCGTTCAAGGTAATCAAGGAAGATAATGGCATACTTACATACGAATTGCGCGAAAAAATTCAAGATGCAGGTGTGTACCGTTATGGCTTCAGATTGTATCCAATCAATCCTAACTTGCCCCATCGTCAGGATTTCGCTTATGTCCGCTGGATATAATATGATGATACAATAATGTAAAAAGTCCCGGAGCAAATTGACCGGGACTTTTTTTATTTATAATAGGAATGTAGTTGATGCAGTTCGGGATTTTATGTAACTTTGCAATGTTCAACTCCATAAACATATCTTCTTGCTCATGAAAAAAGTAATAATGGATTTTTCGGTAGTGGAGAATATTGCGCTACACACTAACTATTCATTGCTGAAACTGACTCCGGTGTCCGGTATTGATATTCCCCGGATGCTCCCCGGACAGTTTGTGCAGATTGACGTGGACAATTCAAAAACCACATTTCTGCGTCGTCCCATATCTATTAACAATGTGGATTACAATAAAAATGAGCTTTGGATTCTTGTACGCCGTGCCGGTGCCGGTACTGATGCGCTCATGCGTAAGACCGTAGGGGAGCGGATTAATCTGCTATTACCATTGGGCAATGGATTCAGTCTGGATGCTGCGGCATCGGATAAGGTATTGCTTATTGGTGGCGGTGTTGGGGTTGCACCATTGCTCTATTTGGGTAAGGAACTGAAACGTAGAGGTGTGACCCCGAATTTCCTTCTTGGAGCACGGTCTGAGAATGATATTTTGGAATTGGATGACTTCAAGGCAGTCGGTGAAGTGTTCATATCTACCGATGATGGCAGCGCCGGCGAGCATGGTGTGGTGACATGCCATAGCGTGCTCTCACAAAAGTGGGATAAGATATACTGCTGTGGTCCCGCACCAATGATGAAGGCTGTAGCCAAAGTCTGTCGTGAAATCAATGCCCAATGCGAGGTGTCACTTGAAAATATGATGGCATGTGGACTCGGAGCCTGTTTGTGTTGTGTAGAAAAAACTGTTAAGGGCAATGTGTGCGTGTGCACCGAAGGCCCGGTATTTAATATCGAAGAATTGACATGGTGAATCTAAGCGTTAATATCGGTGGTGTGGAATTGAAGAATCCGGTACTCACCGCCTCCGGTACTTTTGGATATGGAATAGAGTTCTCAGATTTTATAGACTTGAACCGTCTCGGCGGTTATATAGTAAAAGGAACTACCTTGGAACACCGTGAAGGTAATCCGTATCCCCGCATGGTAGAGACGCCGTCGGGTATGCTTAATGCAGTGGGATTGCAAAACAAGGGTGTCGATTACTTCATAGAGAATATTTATCCCGGGATAAAGGGTATCGATTCTGAATTGATAGTTAATGTGTCGGGCGCTAAGGTCGACGACTATGTTGCCGTATGTGAAAAATTGGCAATGCAGACTGATATACGAACCATAGAGGTGAATATTTCGTGCCCGAATGTGAAACAGGGTGGTATGGCGTTCGGTACGACCGCTGCCGGAGCTGCTCAGGTAACGAAGGCTGTGCGCGCGGCATTTCCGGGAACGGTTATTGTAAAGTTGTCGCCAAACGTTACAGATATAACAGAGATTGCAAAGGCTGTTGAAGGTGAGGGTGCGGATGCTGTGTCACTTATAAATACATTGATGGGCATGGCTATAGATGTGGAACGTCGCAAACCATGCTTGTCAACAATAACAGGTGGGCTTTCAGGTCCTGCCGTACGACCGGTGGCTGTACGTATGGTATGGCAAACGGCAAAAGCCGTGAATATTCCTGTCGTTGGATTGGGTGGTATCATGAATGGGCGCGACGCATTGGAATTCATTCTTGCGGGCGCAACAGCAGTAGAGGTGGGAACAGCTAATTTTGTGGATCCTTCGGTAACAATGAAAATAATTGATTATATCGAAGAGTACTGTGACCGTCACCGTATAAATGATATACGGGAGTTGATAGGTGCTATAAACTCTTAGGATATTGTATCCTTGATTTCGTCGATGGACACAAGTTTGCTGACTATGGCATAGATAGTCAAGCCGGCAGGCGAGTGTATCTGCAGTTTTGACGCAATGTTTCGCCTGTGCGTCATTACTGTATTGACCGATACATTTATCTCTGATGCAATTTCTTTATTGGATAATCCTTTTACAATGCCTTTTATTACCTCTTTCTCACGTGGGGTAAGGTCGCTCTGTTGTGCCAAATCGTCTCCGTATGTACATCCTTGCCGTATTATTTCGGTAATTGTTTGAGCGTTGTCATTGATTCCGATTATGGCGTTGAACAGGTTGGCTGCATTAGCCGGAAGTGCGCAGGAGGAGTAGCCTATCAAATAGGTGTAATCGGGGCATATCGTTCTGATTTCATCAATGCCTTGAGTGCCGAATGCCAAGATGTCAAGTATTATTGCTTTGGGCTGTATGCGTTCGATGTTGAGTTGCAAATCTTGCGGGCGCACCGGTAGTGTATGGATATTAACATCCTTAATTCCGGAGATAATCGTTGCCAGTCCTGCAGTGATTATCTCCGAATCGGATGCTATAAGTGCGGTAATGGGCTTCATCATTACTTCATTTTTTGCCGGCTTGCTCCAGTGCTGAGATCATGGGAATGAGAATGTGGTTCTCAATAGCATGGTGGGTGTTCAAGTCCTCCTCGCAATTGAATATGTCAACTAATGCATCATACATCTTATTTGGCATTGATGTGGTGTAATATCGGAGAATTATGTTTTTCAAATCGGAAAGTTTTTCTCCAATTTCATCGTGATGCTTCCTGAATATGTCGATGTTGTAGGAGCTATCTGTGTTTGAAACCAGATTGCGGATATAGGGCCACACATTCAATTCCTCGTAATCGAAGTGTGCTTTTACCTGCGATACGTATGAATCAAAAAAGCTGATTATTGCCGGGTTTATGTCTGAATGGGTCTGGTCTAAGGCGCTGACAAGGTTGGCTCTGATGTGGGGGAATTTGTAACCTAAGAAATAGTCGTGTGAGTTATGTAGAAAATCTACTATTCCAATTGCCGATTTGATTGAGCATTTCTCCTCGGCGGGAATCACCCCCGTTAGAATAAAGTTGATAATCAGCAGAAAAATATCGGTATCAATGTCGTTTTCAAGACACACTTCACTGATGTTCTTGTTGCCGAAGCCGAGTGGTATGGAGAAGCGGCTTAGTATAGGGAGGATGTTGAAATCTTCCTTGATTAAATCGACCAATAGGTCGTTGGCTGTAACCGGTGTGGAAAGTCGCTTCATGTGGTGCCGTGCATTATTTTGTAACTTCAGCTTCATCGGCCTTTTCAGCTTCATCGGCAGCTTGGTCTTCAGCGATTTCCTTGTCTTTGAACTCGGTGATGCCTACTGCAATGAGCTGGTTGTACCATGCAAATACTTTGCGGATATCATTGGTGTACACTCTTTCATCGTCGAATTCAGGTAAGATTTCTGCGAAGTAAGCACGCACTTCGCTATCTGACATTTTCTTGACATCCACAGCGTTGCCATTGTTCTTTTCTTTAATCACCTCAAAAACATCTGATAAAGGAACATCGCCCTCATTAGTGTATATTGCAATGTCGCCAAGTGACACTACCTTGTCGTGTGCGTAGGCGGGAGTACGTTTACCATCTTTAAGTGATTCGACTATAAGCATATTCTTGCCTTGGTTGACCAATTTGAAAAGTCCGGGGCGACCGGCTATTGAAAGAATTGTCTTAATCATAAATATAAAATTTGGCATTAAAATTTACAGTACAAAAGTAGCAATAAATCTCGAATTAAGTGTTCTACTTGCGAGAAGTTGACGCTAAATTTCCATGTTGGATTAAAAGTCACTATCTTTGTCAATTGGATTAAAGAATCGGTTACGACATGTTTCTACGGTATCTAAAAGATTTGTTGCAATTGTTGCTCTCGCCACGAAATGGTTGGGAAGATGTGTCGTATGATGGCTATGATGCGCACCAATTGTTTAAATCCGGCTTTTTGCCTTTTGTTGCGTTGGCTGGATTGTCGGTGTTGTGTAAGTGGTTTTATCACGCCGATGCGTCGTTGGTGGTATTGTTTCAGCAAGCCATCATAGGATTTGTCAAATTTTTTGCATCATATTATCTTGCCAGCTTCTTCTTCTCATGGTATATGCCTATGTGTACCGACGGAACTGTGAGCATGAACAAGTGCCATACGCTGATAATGTATTCGCTGAGTGCAGTGGCATTGATCGATATGTTGCAGAATTGTATGCCTATGGAGCTTTCTTTGGCGTATCTGCTGCCAATGTATGTGTGGTATATAATGTGGCGCGGACTGAGATATATGGCTGTAAGTTTCAATGGCGTTGTAACTTACATGATATTGTGCATTCTTACAATAACCGTTCCGCCATATTTGCTCCAATATTTGTTTAATATGATAGTACCGGAGTATTAAGAGATGAAATTTTCAGAAGTAAATATTAAGAATAAACGTGCTAACTTTGATTATGCCATATCGGAGACATTTACTGCCGGAATCGTTTTGACCGGTACCGAAATCAAATCAATCCGTATGGGTAAAGCCAGTCTGGTTGACACATTCTGTTATGTGTCCAATGGTGGTGTGTGGATTAAAAATATGTACATTGCCGAGTATTTTTACGGCACATATAATAATCATGAAGCACGCCGGGATAGAAAATTACTTCTTAATAAGAAGGAAATAGCCAAGTTGGCAAAATGCGGAAAGGAAACCGGCATGACTATTGTACCATTGAGGGTTTTCATTAATGATAGAGGTCTTGCCAAGATGGTTATTGGTATTGGTCGCGGAAAGAAGGAATATGATAAACGTCAGAGCATAAAAGAACGTGAGGATAAGCGTTCGATGGCACGTATGTTTGAAAAATGACATGATGGCTATACCGGCCGAGTCATAATCAGAACATGCTGATTGCCATTTAGGGTTACGGCGAAAAGTCGTAATGCCCCGCTTGATTTTTGTTTTAGCTTCTTACTCAGTTCGGGGGCTTTCAATGGGAAATTTCGTACGGATATATCGTATGACGAATAGTCGGTTGATAATCGTTTTATATCGGCTTTGTTAAAACTGAATAAATCTATTATCTCATGAGCGCGCCCGGGAAATTTCTGCCGACGTTCGGAAACGTATAGGTGCGTGTGCGCATCGAGTTTTGCGGTATTAGTATCGATGGACAGTAGCTTAAATGGTCCTGCTTTCATCACTGCCGGGTAGGGTTCGTAGAGGATATGTCCGATTTCAGGATTGGACAATATTGGGATGGCGTCTAATTCCTGTTTGCGTGTAAATGAATATGAGTCGTTTATTTTGTCGTTTATTGTGACTGCCGAAATTATGGGGCTTGAATCGTAGTTGCGTTCGCAAACCACCACTATCTCTTTGCATTCAGTGGTGTTGCCTACGGCGTATATTTCTTTGACGCATGAAAGTTCCGAAATCGTATGTGTGATATCGAGCATCGGCGACGCCTTTATGATAATTTTTGGCGCGAGTGTGAATAATCGGGAGAGGATGGTTGTGACATCGGGCAAGCAATCGGATAAGGCGAATAAGCGTTGTCCCCGGATGCCACGACGGGCAGGGTCAATGAATATACAGTCGTAATTGTCTTGAGCGTGAGTGATGTATTCTATACTGTCGCAACACTTGATTTCCACATTATTGAGTTGAAGAATCCGGCTGTTGTATTGGGCGGTCAATGCAATTTCGGAATTCATCTCGCAAGCTGTTACGGATTTGGCTTTCCGTGCGATATGAAACGTGTCGATGCCCAATCCGCAGGTCATATCGAGTACGGAACTGCCGTCGGGAACTAACGATGCATGGAAGTCTGCCAATGTGTCGGATGTAGATTGCTCGGCAGATAATGTCGATGGGAATCTGAAATATTTGTATGCCAGTGTTTCGGAAAGCTTTTTTGCGTTTTTTCGCCGGCATTCTATCTGTGTGATGGCTTCTGATTTTAGTGCATCGGCGGAACTTGACAATCTGAGCCGACTAACATCGTCAAGAGAGTGCCTATCAATCCAAAGCCAGGTGTCGTTGTCAAATTCAATCATATTACGCCACAAAATTACGCAAAATATCGCTAAAGAATATGTAAACGGAGGATTTGGCATGAGTTTTGTTGACAAATATCATTACATTTGTATAAAATACATGTATATGACATCTTCTCAATTACAAATTATATTCAATAGGATTAAAAAAGCGCTTGCCGCCAATCATATTCAGATAGCCTTGTCTGAGTTGGAATCTATGTGCGAGGCATCGGATGTGGCGTGGGGCATACGTCGTGATGTGGGCAAACTGCGTGAGAGCTATGGATACTTAATGAAATATGCGTTGGATGGTGTCAATGACCCAATGCGTAATCAGGTGCTCGCGGATATACGTAGCGGTATAATGATGCAGGGTGCTTTGATAATACGCAATGCGGATATTGAGGAATCGTCCCGTCAATATTATAGCGTTTTAAGATACGAGCGTGCCAATTCTGAAACATCTATAGCGGATTTGTTGGTTAAGTACAGATCCGGCAATGCGAAAATGAGTTTGGCGATGCTTGGTGGCGTTTCGGAGCCTAAGGATGGGAATGGGAATAGCTTGGTTGTTGAGCAGGAGGGGTTGGCTCGCCGATTGTTTCAACTTATATGGGTGACTTACCCCTTGACGTCGGACGATGAAGCAGCAATAGAACAGTCCTTAACTGATGATTCACTACCGTTACATTTTAAAGAACTGCTTGTATCGGCAATAATGCTTGGCGCAATTGAAAATTATGATGAAAGGCGGTTTGTGTTGCTTGCCGGTGAGTATATGCGCGGAAATACCCACATTGAGATAAAGGCTTTGTGCGCCTTGCTCATAGCCATGTGGATGCAACGCATGAACTTATCCGGAGCGCGTTTTAAGTCTATATTGGATTTGATGAAGGACCGTGATGGTTGGAAATCCGATTTGAAAATGGTGTTCATGCAATTGGTGCGAACACGTGATACCGATAGGATTTCTCGTACTATGATGGAGAATGTGATACCCGAGATGATGAAATTACGTTCTGATATAACGGAGAAATTAGGGTCAGCTAAGGATCTGGAGGACTTAGCTTCACTTGAAGAGAATCCGGAATGGTCAGAGATGATGGAGAAATCGGGGGTGATGGATAAGCTTAAAGAGTTGAGCGAGATTCAAGCCGATGGCGGCGATGTGATGATGAGTACATT
Source organism: uncultured Muribaculaceae bacterium (assembly GCA_910577465.1). Lineage (GTDB taxonomy): Bacteria > Bacteroidota > Bacteroidia > Bacteroidales > Muribaculaceae > Paramuribaculum. The sequence goes on from CAJTMM010000002.1 coordinate 66,654, forward strand.
CTCACACCTGAAATCGTTCCCGTTTTTCAGCGATATAGCCAATTGGTTTTTACCATTTTATCTGGAGCACAGCGCTGTGGTTTCAGCATTTGGCAGTCCCGGCAGTGATGTGGGTGAGGTGATTAGTGCTTCACCAATGATGTGTGACAGCGATAAATACTCGATAGTACTGTCGTTGGAGCGAATACCTAAGTCGGAGCGTCGCATGATGTTGGAGCAGTTCAAACTCCAAAATGTCAATATGGCTGAATTACGTAATTCTGAATTGAATCCGGCTTCGGTGTCTCGTGAAAATGTTGCCAATAAGTACATACAGGATTTATATCGGTTTTTCAAATTGTACCGTAGGAAAGGTGAATTCCGTAGTCCATTCGATAGCCCGGTAAACTTGGCTACGGTTGATTGTCTTTCATCAGATTTCGATGATACATCAATACTGACCCTTGTAGCGGAATTTTATTTCAAGCATGGCTATTACCGTGATGCTCTTGATTTATTCATGTCAATAGCCGGTGCTGATGGCGGGTCGGCTCAGTTGTATCAGAAGATAGGGTATTGCCTTCAGCAATCAGGTGATATTGCATCGGCTCTCGAATACTATTTGCGTGGTGAGCTTCTGGCTCCGGATAGCCAATGGACGCTCCGACGTATAGCCCAATGTTATAAGCTGACAGGAAATTCACAAAAGGCTTTGGAATATTATTCGCGGATTGCGGAAAAGAAACCAAATGACTTGAATATAGCCTACAATATAGGTAATTGTTATCTGGAGCTGGGAGATTACGAAGCAGCATTAAAGCATTACTTCAAGGTGGAGTTTCTGGATGAGAAATCGGATAAGGCTTTACGTCCTATTGCATGGTGCCTGTTCCTTACCGGAGAGAGGGATAGAAGTGACAGGTACTATTCTCGGATATTATCAGATAAACCAAAGTTCACCGACTATCTTAATTATGGTCATTTACTTATGACGATGGGTAAGTATAGGGAGGCTATTGAAAATTACCGTAAATATGTCGATTCGATAGCAGAAAATGCAAGCGAAGAGTTTGAAAATGTAATGTCGGCTGATAGTAAATATATCAAGTCACAGGGTGTCGATGCCGTAATGCTCGATATAGTAATTGATTCGGTTCTGTCCGGGGCATTCATCTAAAAGAAATAAACATAAAATATAGATATGAGAAAATTAACATTTGCGCTATTACTTATCATTACGTTTATGAGTCAAGCAGAAAATCCATTGTTCAGAAAATTTGATACCGTTCATGGAACGGTGCCATTTGATAAAATTTCAGTAACCGACTATGAACCGGCAATAGACCGTGGCATTAAATTGGGATTGGAAGAGGTAGAAGCTATATGCAACAACAGGGCTTATCCTGATTTTGATAACACTATCGTGGCATTGGAAAACTCAGGTAAAGAGCTTGACCGTGTTTTGAATGTGTTCTATCCATTGATGTCGGCATTGTCGGATGATGAGATGATGGCCATCTCAATGCGTGTTACGCCTAAGTTGAGTGACTATAGCACTGCCATATCCCTTAATTCTCGACTATGGGAGCGAATTAAACAAGTGTATGATAATCGGGCTAAATTCAATCTTGATGCTGAGGATAGCATGCTTCTGCAACGAACTTACGATAGTTTTGCCCGCAACGGAGCTTTGTTGCAAGGTGAAAATCGTGAAACTTACAGAAAGCTCAGTTCTGAGTTAAGTGAACTCACCACCATATTCGGACAGAACGTGCTTAAAGAGATGAATACATACGAAATATGGCTGGAGAAAAAAGATTTGACCGGACTTCCGGAGGGAGTGGTTGAAGCTGCTGCCTTTGCCGCACGCCAGAAGGGTAAAGATGGTGAATACCTGTTTACACTTGCCCAACCTACCTATATGGCGTTCATGAAATATTCAGACCGCAGGGACTTGCGTGAGAAGATGTATCGATTATACATGGGCAGGAACCTTAAAGGTGAGTATTCAAATGTGGAGGTGATGAAACGCATTGCTGATGTACGTCGTCAGATTGCCAATTTACTTGGCTATAAGACTTATGCTGATTACGCTCTGAAGAATACTATGGCAGAGACTCCTGATAACGTATATAATCTGTTGAATCAATTGCGTGATGCGTATCGTCCGGCACAGCAGGCGGAGTTTAAGGAGATTATTGATTTCGCATCTAATGACGATAGCCAGCCTATATCCGATTTGAAGCCTTGGGACTATAGTTACTATGCCAATAAGTTAAAGCAGGCAAAATATGATTATGATGAGGAGGCTTTACGTCCTTACTTCGAGCTTAACAATGTGATACAAGGCGTATTTGGTCTTGCGACTAAATTGTATGGACTAACGTTTGTGGAAAATAGCGATATCCCGGCGTATCATCCCGAGGTTAAGGCATTTGAGGTAAAAGATAAAGATGGTTCATATCTTGGGGTTATATACACTGACTTCTTCCCTCGTGACAGCAAGCGCCCCGGGGCTTGGATGACAGATTTCAAACCTCAGTATATCGATGCAGAGGGACATAATTCGCGCCCGCATGTGTCGATAGTGATGAATTTTACTAAACCGACCGAGACGAAGCCGTCGTTGCTGACACCCTATGAGGTTGAAACATTCCTGCATGAGTTTGGACATGCTTTACATGGTCTTCTTGCCGATACTAAATATGCATCACTTTCAGGAACAAATGTATATCGTGATTTTGTGGAACTTCCGTCTCAGTTCAATGAAAACTATCTTACGCAAAAAGAATTCCTGGATGGTTTTGCACGCCATTATCAGACGGATAAGCCTATTCCACAGAATCTTGTGGATAAAATTATAGAGTCGTCGCAATTTGGGGCTGCATATCAGTGTATGCGTCAATTGAATTTCGGATTGGTGGATATGGCATGGCATTCGATTGAAAAGCCTGTTGATGATGCAGTGGCATTTGAGGTTGAAGCAGGCAAATCCGTTGAGATGTTTGACCCGGTTGAAGGTACATTGATGTCACCGCAGTTCAGCCACATTTTCAGTGGAGGTTATGCTGCCGGATATTATAGTTACAAGTGGGCTGAGGTCCTTGATGCGGATGCTTTTGCCAAATTTATTGAAAACGGAATCTTTGATCAGAAAAGTGCTGATGATTTCCGTATGAATGTGCTTATGAAAGGCGGAACTGAACATCCGGCTGTGTTGTATAAGAGATTCCGTGGACAAGATCCGACCATTGATGCGTTGTTGGTTCGCGACGGGATAAAGAAGCCTGTTGGCAATACGATTCCTCAGGATTTGCCTTCGCGTAAAGATTGATGAATTTAGTAACAAGTGATATTGAAAAAACGCATCGGCATTAATCGCAGATGCGTTTTTTCGTGTTATGAAATAAATATGTTATTTTTGTAGATATTGCAGAATATGGATATACGACGACAATCGGTGGTACGCTATATCACCCCATTGAGAGAGGGTGGCTCGTTGCCCGCATTAGTTGAGGCTGATGACGGATTTGATTATGTGCTTAAATTTAGGGGTGCGGGGCATGGCAAGAAGGCGCTGATTGCGGAATTTATAGGTGGAGAGGTTGCCAGACGGCTTGGATTCAAGGTTCCGGAACTTGTGTTTCTGGATGTGGATGCGCGATTTGGCATCACCGAGCCTGATGAGGAAATCCAAGACTTGCTGAGAGCCAGTCACGGGTTGAATATCGGTATGCATTTTCTGTCCGGCGCGTTGACTCTCGATCCCTATATCAATCCGGTGGATGCGCTTACCGCGTCCCGGATTGTGTGGCTTGATGCGTTTCTTACTAATGTTGATCGCACTGCAATGAATACCAATATGCTTTTGTGGCATGGTAATGAGGTTTGGCTTATTGATCATGGAGCGTCATTGTATTTTCATCATTCGTGGCGTAACGCCGATACTGCTCCGTTAGATAGGTTTAGCTTTATTAAGCGTCATGCATTACTGCATAAGGCATCGCGTTTGGAAGAGGTGGATTGTGATTTTAAATGTAGAATCACAAATGGTGATTTTATGGAGATAACAGATGCTATACCTACTGAATGGTTGGAATGGGAAGATGAGGGTATTACGGCTGAAGAAATACGCGCCGTATATCTGCGTTATCTTTGCCAGCGGTTAGAAAATTCAAATATATTTGTAAACGAAGCTATAAATGTGCGTAGGGAATCTCTTATATGAATATGCGGTAATCCGTTTTGTACCCCGCATAGAGCGTGAGGAGTTTATAAACGTTGGATTGCTTATGATGTGCAAGCGCATGAAATGGATACGTGCGCAGTTGCATGTGCCTGAAAATAAAATGGCGGTGTTTGTCTCGGAAATAACACCGGAAAATCTGCATAATCAGCTGGAGCAGTTTCGTTGCATTACAAATGGCGATTGCAAAGCCGGTCCTATAGCTACGCTTTCCGTGGAAGAACGCTTCCGTTGGCTTTCTGCTGTGAGAAGTTCGTGCGTGCAGACTTCACGTCCTCATCCCGGATTGACCGACGACTTGGATATGACATTCGATAGATTATTCTCTGAACTTGTTATGTGAAATTTGCCGAGGTTTGTAATGTGTTGGCGTGTCATGTGGCAAAGATTTCATCCTACCATTTTGCAATTAGTCCCCAACTCAATTAACGGATTAACATGGGAATAAAAATCCCGGGACACCATTGGAGTCCCGGGATGCGTTTATATTTGAAGCGCGTTAGCTTTATTTTTTCTTGCGGTTTCCGTAACGGCTCATGAACTTATCCACACGACCTGCGGTATCGACAAGCTTCTGCTTACCGGTGAAGAAGGGGTGTGAAGAACTGGTGATTTCAAGCTTCACGAGGGGATAAGTTACACCATCCACTTCGATTGTTTCTTTCGTGGCAATTGTAGAACGAGTGATGAAGATTTCTTCATTTGACATATCTTTGAATACAACTTCACGATAGTTGGAAGGATGAATCTCTTTTTTCATTGTAATATAAGTAATCTTTTGTTAATCAAAGTGTTTATGAATTACGCTGGTAGGGCGATAATCTGTAATGGCTTGCAAAATTAGCTATTATTATTTAATTTACAAAACTTTAGCTTGTTTTTTTGCTATGCACAGTGAAATCAACTTCCTATCAGTCGGCAAATTCGATAAGTGGAGCATCGGTTCCTACGATATCATCGGGCTTTACAAATACGCGTTTTACAACCGCATCCTTTTCCGCAGTGACATCGTTCTCCATTTTCATTGCCTCATATACCAACAGTACATCACCGGCTTTTACAGCCTGACCAGCTTTCACGTTAACTTGGATAACGCGTCCGCCCATAGGTGCAGAGAGGACTTCTCCGGTAATGGGTTCTTCCGGTTCTTTTGCCGCTTCAACAGCCTTTGCCGCTTCGGCCTGCTTATCGAGTTTTGTCTGGTATTCTTCTGTGCGGCGGCGACGTAAGAAGCCGTTTGCTACAGAGGGGAGAAGTTCAAGCAACAGGTATTCCTCATCATTTGATGCCAATGATACACCACCGAGGTCATCAAGTTTGGGATTTTCAGGCTTGCGATACGAATTTACGTCATAAGGACGTTCTTCAGGGCTACCGGTTATCTGGGCACGGAATTCAGGGTTGATAGCTACGGGTGTGTGTCCGTACTCGCCCTTAATCAATGAAATGAACTGATTGGATGCGTTGGAGTAATCGGGGTTGCCTTTTTTGCGGTCCAAAGCAAGACTTACTGCCTGGCTGCCTACAATCTGGCTGGTGGGTGTTACCAATGGAACCAAGCCGGCATCGCGGCGTACTTTCGGTATCAAGCGCATTGCGTCATCGAGAAGGTCTGATGCCTGGAGAGCCTTGAGCTGGGCCACCATGTTGGAGTACATACCGCCAGGAACTTCCGCATTCTTAACGAGTTCGTTGGGCTTGGGGAAGCCGAAGTATTCTTCGATAGAGTGACAAGCGGCGAGCAATCCTTCTTCATCGTTTGCCTTGGCGCATTCGATAGCTTTGTCGAACAGAGCTGAGATATGTGCTGGTAACTCGTCGGTGAGGGGATTGAATTCGATAGGCATAGTCTTAACCAGGTCAAACTCGGCAAGGTCCTTACGTGCGTTGAGGAGTTCGTTGCGGATTTTGCCCACAGCTTCCATGTTGACGTCAACTTCTATACCCATACGGTTGGCAAATACGTATATGAGTTCCAATGCAGGTGCAGCCGAACCGCCACCGAACCACCAGATGTTGGTGTCAAGAATGTCAACACCATGAAGCATGGCCATCACTGAGGATGCAAGACCATATCCGGGAGTACAGTGGGTGTGGAAGTCAATGTCGACTTTTATTTCGCGTTTCAACCGGGAGATAATAGATGCGGCACGAAGCGGATTGACCAATCCTGCCATATCCTTAAGAGTGATTATTTTTGCACCGAGCGCTTCCATAGCCTTGGCTTTCTCTACGAAGTATTCGTCAGTGAAAATCTTTTCAGGTGCGGAGGGTTTGCTGCCAAATATTGATTTCAGTTTAGCTGCAAAACCGGTAGGCGCGGGCTGCTCCTCTTTGGGATCGACGGTATAACATACAGCACCGTCGGCGATACCTCCCATTTCATTGATAAGGCGTATGGATTCCTTGATGTTGTCAATATCATTGAGCGCATCAAAAATACGCATTACATTAAGACCATTTTTAATAGCTTCTTTATAGAATCCTTCAAGGACGCTGTTGGGGTAGGGGACGTAGCCGAACAGGTTGCGGCCACGCGAAAGGGCTGATAGAAGCGATTTGCCTTTCATGGCTTCGCTCGCCTTGCGTAAACGGTTCCAAGGAGATTCGTCAAGGTAGCGCATTACCGAGTCAGGGATTGCTCCACCCCATACTTCCATTATATAAAATCCGGCATTCTCATACAAGGGGAGAAGGCGGTCGATAGTGGCTTGACTCATGCGGGTCGCAAACAATGACTGCTGTCCGTCGCGCATAGTCAAATCTCTGATTTTCAATTTACGAGTTTCCATAAATATAATGTTTTGGATTTCTTATTCCATGTTAAAATAAACAATGGTGCAAAATTAATCAATTTTGCACCATTTATGGAAATATTTCTTTAATTTTTTATGGTTGTTATTCCAAATGTAAGGCGTCATCAACTTTTTCTTTCAGTAGAGCTGATTTTATGACATCCATAATATCTTTGACATAGATGAATTTCAATCCTTCCAAATATATTGGAGCTATATCGTCTATGTCCTTACGGTTTTCATTAGACAGTATTATGGTGTCAATTCCGGCGCGTTTCGCTGCCAAAATCTTTTCTTTAATACCACCTACCGGCAAAACTTTACCACGTAGGGTTATCTCTCCTGTCATAGCTATACGTTCGCGCACTTTCCGTTGAGTGAATGCGCTTACGATTGAGGTAACCATCGTTATACCAGCTGATGGTCCATCCTTGGGTATGGCTCCTTCAGGAACATGTATATGCAGGGTGTAATGTTCGAATAGCTCAGGAGATATTCCTAATGTTTCAGCGTGAGCTTTCACATATTGCAATGCAATTACGGCTGATTCTTTCATTACGTCGCCAAGGTTTCCGGTGAGGGTAAGTTTTTCTCCTTTGCCCTTGGCTAATGATGATTCGATATATAGGATTTCACCACCTACTGCTGTCCAAGCCAAGCCTGTGACCACTCCTGCATAGTCGTTGCCTTCATATCGGTCGCGGGTGTGACTTTCCACGCCCAGATATTCTCTCAAGTGCGACGGTTTTACGACTTTAGGAAAGCGTTTTCCGCTCATTTTTTTCAATACGCTTTTACGTACCACGGACGCTATACGCTTTTCCAATTGGCGAACGCCACTTTCGCAGGTGTAACCTTCGATGATTTTACCAAGGGCGTCGTCGGATATGGTGAGTTGTTTAGGCGTGAATCCGTTGTCGTCAAGTACACGTGGCAAAAGGTGTCTGCGGGCGATTTCAATTTTTTCTTCAGGCAGATATCCGGAGATGTCTATTATCTCCATGCGGTCAAGCAATGGTTGCGACAGTGTGGAGAGTGTATTGGCGGTAGCGATGAAAAGCACTTTCGACAAATCATAGTCAACGTCGACATAGTTGTCGTGGAACTTGCAGTTTTGTTCAGGGTCGAGGATTTCAAGAAGTGCCGCCGAGGGATCACTTTTGATATCAGTGCCTATCTTGTCAACCTCGTCGAGTAAAAGCACGGGATTGGAGGTGCCGGCACGGCGCATGGCATCAATAATGCGGCCGGGCATAGCTCCGATGTATGTGCGTCTGTGTCCGCGTAATTCCGATTCATCATGAAGGCCGCCTAACGATACGCGCTGGTATTTGCGGCCAAGTGCTTTGGCTATGGATTGACCCAATGAGGTTTTGCCAACGCCGGGTGCTCCTACCAAACATAATATAGGTGCCTTGCCATTGGGGGTATTCATTATAACGGCAAGTTGCTCGAGGATGCGCTCTTTCACCTTGTCCAGCCCATAATGGTCGGAGTTTAATATTTTCTCGGCGTCGGTAAGGGTAGTGCATAGCTCATCCTCCTTACCCCAAGGTAGGTTGATGAGCAGGTCGAGATAGGAATATTGAACAGAATAGTCGGGGCTTTGTGGGTTTAATCTCGAGAGTTTGTCAACCTCGCGCTCAAATGTTTTTCTGACATCTTCAGGGAAATTAATGTCGGCGGCTTTGTCGCGGAATGTAGTTGCATCGTCGTCATCGCCATACAGTTCCTGACGTATAGCCTCCATTTGATGTTGAAGGAATGTCATGCGTTGGTTCTCATTGAGATTCCGTTTGGTGCGCTCCTGAATCTCTTGCGAGATGTTCACCATCTCTTCGTTGCGGGCAAGTTCCGTGAGCAGTGCGTAGGCTCTTTCCTTGAGACTACGCATGGCAAGCATCTTTTGTTTGAATTCAGGATTAAATGGGGTATGGGTTGCCACCATATTTACTATAGTGGCGGGATTTTCAAGATGCTCAAGGTTGAATGACAAATCGTTCGGACCATCAACCGTTTTGCGCAGAATGTTAAGGGCTGTGTCGCGTATGGATATTGCCAATGCCTGGAATTCCTTGTCATTGTTGCGTGGAGTGGTATCATGGATGAATTTGACATTGGCACTCAATGGAAACTCCCCGGATGACAATACCTTGAACTTCGATGATGCACGTACTATGGCTGTTTTGGGGCCATCCGGGATATCGAATATCTTTACCACATTCGCCAAAACTCCATACTCATACATGTCCTCCGGTATCTTCGGATGCTCCGTAGTCGCGTCTCTTTGGCACAAAATGCCTATCGTGGTATGTGTGCTTTCAGATAATTGTGCTGTTTGTATTGAAGCTTCCCTGCCTAACGTTATGGGAAATGTCACGTCGGGGAACAGGACCAAATCGCGTGTAGCGAGAATCGGTAGGTTGGTCGGTTCCGGAAGATGTGTCTCAGCTGTCAGGTCGATATCTATTTGTCCTAATGATAATATATGTTCTTTTTTATCTTTCATAAGTGCACTTACTCTGAATGGTGTTATGTGTATTGCCATGCAAATATTATGCCAAAGTTAGTTATTTTTTTGCGGATAGCGATAGTTATATTGCAAAATGACCTTATACATCCATATAATAGTGATTGTTCACTGAAAAAACATGTTGTGTAACATGTCGTTTGATTATAGCAAACTCAAAAATTATTTCTATTTTGCGGTCGGAAAAATGATTTACCTATCGTTTTTTCAATGAAATTATTTGTAACACACTACTAAATTATCTGATAACATGAAAGTTTATCAAACCAACGAAATTAAGAACATAGCCTTGCTTGGTAGCAAAGGCTCAGGTAAAACCACACTTGCTGAAGCTATGCTTTACGAGTGTGGAGTTATAAAACGTCGTGGTACAATAGATGCAAAAAACACTGTAAGCGATTATTTCCCTGTTGAAAAGGAATATGGCTATTCAGTGTTTTCTACTATATTTTATGCCGAATTCCTTAATAAGAAACTTAATGTTATCGATTGCCCGGGAGCGGATGACTTCGTTGGCAATGCTATAACGGCTCTTAATGTCACCGATACCGGCGTTATTGTCATAAATTCTCAATACGGGGTAGAGGTTGGAACACAGAATATATTCCGAACCACTGCCAAACTGAAAAAGCCCGTGATATTCGCTTTGAACCAACTTGATGGCGAGAAGGCTGATTTTGAGAATGTGGTAGACCAGATGCGTGATATATTCGGCAACAAGATTGTGCTCGTGCAATATCCTCTCAGCACCGGAGCCGGATTTAATGCCATGATTGATGTGTTGCTCATGAAGAAATATTCATGGGGTCCCGACGGTGGTGTACCTACTATTGAAGATATTCCTGCCGAAGAGATGGAGCGTGCTCAGGATCTACATCAGAAGTTGGTAGAAGCAGCTGCTGAAAATGATGAAACACTCATGGAGAAATTCTTTGACCAGGGCCATCTATCTGAGGATGAAATGCGAGAAGGTATCCGTAAGGGCTTGGTTGACCGTTCGATTTATCCCGTATTCTGCGTCAGTGCAGCTAAGGATATGGGCGTGCGGCGCATGATGGAATTCCTTGGCAATGTAGTACCATTCGTGGAAGATATGCCTGCACCTGTAAATACAGCCGGTGAAGAAGTTGCTCCTGACAGCAATGGTCCATTGAGCTTGTTTATATTCAAGACCACAGTGGAACCGCATATCGGTGAGGTAAGCTACTTCAAGGTTATGTCGGGAACATTGACACCCGGTGTGGATCTTGATAATGTGAGCCGTGATTCCAAGGAACGTATAGCGCAGATATTCTGTGTGTGCGGTCAGATTAAGACTCCGGTGGATAAATTGTGTGCGGGAGATATTGGTGCTACGGTGAAACTTAAGGATGTACGTACCGGAAATACCCTCGATGAAAAAGGATGTGAATATGCATTTGATTTCATAAAATATCCGGCTCCCAAATATCAACGAGCTATACGCCCCGTTACAGAAAGCGATGCGGAAAAACTGTCTGTCATTCTGACCCGCATGCATGAAGAAGATCCGACATGGGAAGTGGTTCAATCTAAAGAGTTGAAGCAGACTATTCTTTCCGGTCAAGGCGAATTCCATTTACGTACATTAAAATGGCGTGTTGAAAACAACGACAAATTGCCCATCATATTTGAAGAACCCAAGATTCCTTACCGCGAAACAATAACCAAGGCTTCACGTGCCGACTATCGTCACAAGAAGCAATCGGGTGGTGCAGGTCAGTTCGGTGAGGTACATCTGATCGTTGAACCATATACTGATGGTATGCCGGCTCCCGACACCTATCGTTTCGGTAATCAGGAGTTCAAGATGAATGTGCGCGATACGCAGGAAATCCCATTGGAATGGGGCGGTAAATTAGTAGTGTGCAATTGTATCGTAGGTGGTGCTATAGATGCCCGCTTCATACCTGCAATAGTAAAAGGATTGATGGATAGAATGGAGCAGGGTCCGCTTACAGGTTCGTATGCACGTGATGTGCGTGTTTGTATCTACGATGGCAAGATGCATCCGGTAGATTCAAATGAAATTTCATTCCGTCTTGCCGGACGTAACGCATTCAGCGAAGCCTTCCGAAACGCCAATCCTAAGATTTTGGAACCGGTGTACGATGTAGAGGTAATGGTACCGGCAGATGTAATGGGTGATGTGATGAGCGATTTGCAAGGTCGTCGTGCCATAATCATGGGTATGTCGAGTGAAAATGGTTTTGAGAAAATCTCAGCTAAAGTGCCATTGAAAGAGATGTCAAGCTACTCTACAGCTTTAAGCTCCATCACCGGCGGTCGTTCTTCATTTACCATGAAATTTGCTTCGTACGAGCTTGTTCCCGGCGATGTTCAGGAAAAATTGCTTAAGGAATACGAAGAGAAAAATTCCGAAGACTGATTAAATACAAACAAGTAATAAGCTTTTTCATACCAGACAGGGTTGTCATAAGACAACCCTGTCTATTTGTATATTCGAGTTAAAGTCGGTCTATTTCATCCTGTCTCGATGTCTTCCCCTTGTACCTGCCTTTGGCTGAGTTCAGAGTGTATCTGACGCTTAAAGATACCGACCGGGAACCGCATTTTCGGTAATGTGGGCATCTGAAATTAAGTCCTCGGCTTTCGATAACTCAGATTGTGCAGCGTCATTGTCGGAACATGACGCTGCTGTGTACGGTACTCTTACCTGAAATATGCGATATGACTCGATTCAGGTATGTTCCTGTTTTTTGCATCATATCGTTTTTCAATCTGTTTTGTTATTGGTTGATATGGTTAACGATGAGCCGTGTGGATCATGTAGTCTTTGACTTTTTGGAACAAGTCTGTAGCAAACACAAATTCGTTGAGAGCTTCATTGTCGGCGTGGAATATTTTCTCTTTATTGCCTACCCATTCGCGGTAACCTTTATTTATGAATACGATATTCTCGCCAATCCCAAGTACTGAATTCATGTCATGGGTATTGATGATGGTGGTAATATTGTATTCGTGTGTGATATCGCTCAGTAGTTCGTCGATAAGAATTGAAGTTTTGGGGTCAAGACCCGAGTTGGGTTCATCGCAAAACAGGTAACGGGGATTAAGGGCTATGGCTCGTGCGATAGCCACGCGTTTTTGCATACCTCCGGATATTTCCGATGGGAATTTTTTATCCGCTCCCTTGAGGTTGACTCTTTCAAGGCAGAATTGTGCGCGTTCTTTAATCTCAGCCTTGCTCATATCAGAGAACATGGTCAGAGGAAACATGACATTGCCAAGCACGGTTTCAGAATCGAACAAAGCCGAACCTTGAAACAACATACCGATTTCCTCGCGGAGTTTTTTAGTTTGTTCGGCGCTCATTTTAAGCAGGTCACGACCGTCATATAATATCTCTCCCTCTTCAGGACGTAACAGACCCACTAATGATTTCAGCAGTACTGTTTTTCCGGAGCCGCTTTGTCCTATGATAAGATTTGTCTTGCCGGAATAGAATGTGGCGTCTATGCCATGTAGAATCGTTTTTCCGTCAAATGATTTGGTGAGATTTTTTACTTCAATCATTGTAGTAATAATTTTGTCAGAACAACGTCGAGCAACAAAATAAGAATGCTGCTTGATACTACAGCATTAGTGCTTGCCTTTCCTACCTCCAATGCTCCACCCTTGACATAGTAACCGCAATACGATGCAACGGAACTGATTACGAACGCGAAGAACAGTGATTTGATGAAACCATACCATACGTACCATTCGATAAACATCGCCTGTATGCCGTAAACGTAACGGGAGACCGTGATAATATCGGTGAACAGTGCCACAAGATAGCCTCCAAGCAGGGATGTGGCAATACAAAAAGCCACCAGGACTGGCATAAAGAATATGAATCCCACTACTTTGGGCAGCACAAGGAAATTGGCTGAATTGACCCCCATGATGTCAAGGGCGTCTATTTGCTCTGTAACTCTCATCGTGCCGATTTCAGATGCGATATTGGATCCCACCTTTCCCGCAAGTATCAGACACAGAATAGAGTTGGAAAACTCCAGGAGTACGATGTCGCGTGTGGCAAGCCCCACGGAGTAACTTGGAATAAGTGGCGACGTGGTGTTCAGTTGCATCTGAATGGCTATTACCGCCCCTATGAACAACGATATGACTATTACAAGTGGGATAGAGTCGACACCTAATTTGTTTATTTCGAAAATGGTGCGGCTTCCAAATACTTTCCATCGGTTTGGAATGGCAAATACTTTCCGCATGAACAGACAGTATCTGCCAAAGTTGGATATGGAGTGTTCGAATAACATTGCAGTTGACATATAAATTTATGCAAAGATATGAAATTATTCGGTGCATAGGTGTATTAAAGGTATTTTACTCCAATATTGGCGGCAATGAGGGTAATTTCCCGAAACGAACATAACAGATGGATTAAATGTTATTTAATAAATTTAATAATGATTGGATTATGAAACGTTTTATTCTTCCACTTGTACTTTTGGTTTCTGCCGTGTGTGGTTCGATTACAGATGCTGCTGCTTGCTCGCGGGTTCTTTATGTGGGCTACGACAGCTTGCGTATAGTAGGGCGGTCTCTTGATTGGAAAACACCAATCCCTACAAATCTGTATGTTTATCCGCGTGGAATGAAAAAGGTGGGCAATACTATACCCGGAGCCGTGCAATGGACATCAAAATATGGCGCTGTATATGCCGTAAGTTATGATGGTGGTATTACAGAGGGTATGAATGAGAAAGGATTGGTAGTTAATGGGCTGTTTTGTAAAGATGCAGTGTATGTAAATGAAACCAATATGGATAGACCGGCGATGTCACTGGCAGTTTTTGTGGGGTGGTTGCTCGATATGAATGCAACCACAGACGAAGTTGTAAAGGTGATAAGAGAGCATAATTTCACAATATCCGGTGCAACGTTTGACGGCGGGACTGTGTCTGCGCTTCACTGGGGAGTCACGGATTCGTCGGGAAATTGCGCAATCATAGAATTTGACAAGGGGGATGTGAAGATTTATCAAGGTCAGGATATGCCGGCTATGACTAATGATCCGCAATATCCGGCTATGACAGCCATAAATGATTACTGGGTAAAAGTTGGCGGTGGAAACATGTTGCCGGGAACAGTAAAAAGCCCTGACCGATATGTGAGAGCGTATTATTTTGACAACCACGTGAAGAAAACCGGTGATTCATCTCTCGGGCTTTCCATAATACGTAGCATACTGATGAACGTCTCGGTTCCGTATCAATATGCGATTGAAACAGAACCTAATGTTTCATCGACTCAATGGCGTTCGTTTGCAAACATACGGGACTTGCGTTACTATTTTGACATAGTTACTAATTTAGGCGTGTTCTACGTAGATTTGATGAAGTGTGATTTGCGTAAGGGTGCTCCGGTATTGAAATTCGACACATCAAAAAATACTGATGCCGTAGGTGACGTGACAAACAATTTTGTTAAATCAGCTCCGTTTACTCCTATGTATTGATAATGTTATACTGATATATGGCGTTTACATTGCGTACCATAATCACACTTGTACTTATTTCATGTGCTGCGGTAGTTAATATAGCCGCGGCACATGAACATTATTGTGATAGTACAAATCTCGTTGCGGTCACAGATACGGGCAAAGTGGATTCAGGGTCATGGATTAAACAGCTTGTGGCATCCGGATTTCATATCAATTCCCCAAGTATCCACTATCCGAAATTTCCGCGTTTTATTGTGAAAGTTTACAATTGGGGTGACAAGTTATTTAATTCCTATGATTCGACTTATGTGGTGGGTACCGGAAAGAATTGGAAGGTGATGTCTAAAAGCTATAATTGGATGGAGAGCTATATGATGTTATTTTCTGCCAAGTCAAGTGACATGTTGCATATCCGTTCGGATATATTCTATGATCTCGGAGCCTACGTTAGCTTTATGGCTGTGAGTGTTGGATATACTTCAAAGGTTAATAGTTGGTTTGGCGATGCCGGAAATGATAGAAAGAATCTTAATTTCAATTTCACTTGTTCTCGCCTGTATGCCAACTTTGATTATACCTCAACTAAGGGTAATGCGCGGATAACACATTTTGGAGAATATAACAAGGGTAGAAGTTTTTCGCATAAGTTTGATGATATAAAGCATAAATCACTGACAGGGGAGTTCTATTATTTTTTTAATAATAAAAAGTACTCGCAGGCTGCTGCCTATTGTTACTCAAAATACCAATTGAAGAGTGCCGGCAGTTGGATTCTCGGTTTCGCTTTTAATAGCCAGCGTATAGATATGGATTTCTCATCATTGCCCATGGAGATGCAACAGTTCCTGCCTTCGTTGGCGAGCGACTATCGTTTCCATTATACTGATTATGGGATACTTGGCGGATATGGCCATAATTGGGTGTTATCACCAAGAAAATGGTTAGTCAATTTTACGATATTACCCTCTATGGGATACCGGCATTCCTATTCTGATTCAACAGAAGGACGCAAAAGTATGGTGTCAACCAACATCCGTGCTCGATTTGCCGTGGTCTATAATTATAGGGCGTTGTTTGCATCGCTTAATGGACGTTTTGATGCACACCTGTATTTCAATAGCAAGTACGCTTTCTTTAACTCGACCGAAGCATTATCATTGATTGTAGGAGCAAGATTTTAGAATTCATAACTGATTCCTGTCTGGACCTGTATGGCAGGAGAGAACACTTGTTTGTCATGTGAACTGAACATGTGGTCAAACATCTCGCTGATTTCGCGGTTGCATATAAATGATGTGCGTCTCCATACACCTCCGATTGCTCCATATACGCTGAAGTGCCTGTTGATATAATACGATGCCTTAAGGTCGGAGCGTATTGTGGATGTGGAATATAATTTGGTTTTACCATCAATGGACATTACTGCCGACATCCCCGACATGTCAATGGCATTGCATGTAAGTTTCCATTTCGATGATAGCCATGTGGCAGCTGTGAGTTTTAGTCTCCCCATGAAATTTACCGAGAATTCATACTTACCCTTTTTTGACCAATTTACATAGACCATGGGTAGAATCATTGGTATGCCGAACGAATTGGTCAGACCCGCACCTGCGCCAACGCTAAGGTTGGAGTGTAGCTTATAAGCAAATACCAATCCTCCATTGGCAAGGATGCTTTTCCATTTAATGTAATTAGTAGGGGCATATATACCCACCCCCAATCCGGCTATTATACTCCACTTCTCATTGATAGGTCGCAGATGAACAAGCATAACTCCCGTATTGATTAGTTCGTGGGGACTATACATCCGGGCGTTTTCCGAGCAATCAAAATGGGCAAAGTCTGCGTTCAATCGTATCCCCCATAATGTCATTTGTTTGCGTTCATTATATTTGATACTCACCGGAATGGTTATGTCTGTGCCAATATGAGACATGGTGCCGGATCCCAATTTATTACCATCGGAATCTTTTAAGTCGGAACATCCGGTATAATCTATCGTTATGTTTCCTTGGGCATGTGTATGTAATGATGTGGTGAAAAGTAATATTGTTGAGATTATGATGAGTTGTCTTGATAATATTGACATAGTGTTTTGTATGTATTTTTGTGTCTGGACGATATTAAATAGTTATATTTGTGGTAACAAAATTTAATGCCATGAAGTTCTTAGGTTTAGTATCTGCCGCTTTATTCTTATTGTGCGCATCGTCATGTGGACAACGTTCGAATGTGTATTCACTTAATGATTATGGAGTGAGTGTAAATGACACTACAAATAATGCCACGGTAACCATCAATAATGCCATAGAACGTATTTTATCGGAAGTGCCGGACGGTACGCCCGTTGTGTTGACTTTAGAGCCCGGTCGTTATGATTTTTATCCTGACAGCAGTATGATGCGAGAATATTATATCTCAAATCACGATCAGGTTAATCCTAAAATGGTAGGTATCGCGTTGGAAAATCTAAAAAATGTAACTTTGGATGGCAATGGCGCTGATTTGATGTTTCATGGACGTATGCTCCCCGTGTCATTGGTGTCTTCTCGAAATTGTACTATCAAGAACCTTGACATAGATTTTGTTAATCCGCATATCTCGCAAATAACAGTGGTAGATAATGATACTGTCAGGGGGATAATCCGCTATAAAGTGGCTCCATGGGTTAGGTATGAGATTCGTGACAGTGCCTTTGTGGCGATTGGTGATGGATGGGAACATATACCGGATGCCGGCATCGCTTTCGAAGCTGATACAAAACGATTGGTATATAACACAAGCGATATATCGGTAGGGGTGCGTGGTGTAAAGATGCTTTCCGATAGTACTATTGAAGCAAGATGGCACAATCCAAGATTGATTCCGGGAACAGTCGTGGCTCTGCGTACGTATGGACGTCCTGCACCGGGCATATTTGTGGATGACGATATTAATGTGACACTTGAGAATATATCTGTGCATTATGCCGAAGGGATGGGACTTCTGGCTCAAGGTTCGGAAAATATTTATCTAAAAGGATTCAATGTATGTCTCAGGGGAGATAACGACCCTCGCTATTTTACCACTCAGGCAGATGCGACACACTTTTCAGGATGTAAAGGGGTGATTGTATCTGAAGATGGATTGTATGAGAATATGATGGATGATGCCATAAATGTGCATGGAACTTATCTGAAGGTGGTGGATGTGATAGATTCATGTACCATCCTGGGACGTTACATGCATCCGCAGGCATTCGGTTTCTCATGGGGTAATCCCGGAGATACAATTCAATTCATTTCATCGCGCACTATGGAATTGGTCGGAGAACCGAGAGTTATCTCAGAAATCAATCCGGTTGATACATCTTGTGTTGCGGGAGCCAAAGTATTCAATATAAAGTTGACAGCAGCGTTGCCGGACGATGTTGATTTTGATAATGGAGAATATGGTGTTGAGAATTTAGAATGGACTCCGAGTGTGCATTTTGCCGGTAATGTAGTTAGGAATAATCGTGCTCGAGGAGCGTTGTTCAGTACGCCGAGGACTGTACTTGTTGAGAATAATCTGTTTGATCACACCTCCGGAACTGCCATATTGCTTTGCGGGGATTGCAACGGATGGTTTGAAACAGGGGCATGCCGGGATGTGACGATTCGCGACAATAGGTTTGAAAATGCGCTTACCAGTATGTTTCAATTTACCAATGCCGTGATATCCATATATCCGGAGATTCCGGATTTGGAGCATCAGCAAAAATATTTCCACAGCAATATTCTGATTGAGAATAATGTATTTGATACGTTTGATACCCCATTGCTATATGCTAAATCAGTAGACGGATTAAAGTTCATAAACAATGAGATACGCCGTAACAACGAGTATCCGGCATACCATTGGAACAAGCAACCCGTATTATTGGAGCGTGTGGTAAATTCTGAAATTCAGATTGTGGATTAGTTGATTGCAGATTATTTGTACAGATGGAACATCCGTTCCATCATCTGCCATTTCTCAGCTGATGATTGTCCCGGTTTCACGTTTTGGAATATAGACATATATTCTTCCCATTCTTCTTGTCGGGGCAGGGTGTTGAGCCGCGCCATTGCTTCGTCCCAATTAAAGTCGAGGGGAGTTTCGACAATCATGAATAATCGTGTGCCGAGGATATATATTTCCATCTCAAGTATTCCTACCTCACGTATCCCTTCGAGGATTTCAGACCATGCCTCGCCTTCACTATGACGTTTACGATACTCGGCTATGAGTTCTGCGTTATCGCGTAAATCCAATGTCTGACAATAACGTTTTGTCGGTTGTGTGAAATTTTGTTGAGGATATCCGTTAGTCATATATCAGTTGTTTGATGGGTTATGTTCTTTGTTGGTGTTGATAATAAAATAGCGTGTATAGAGACTCTCGTTTTCGGATATGAAATTGTCGTAACATTCATTTTTGTTTTTGTCAAATAAATCGCGCTCCAACCATATCGCTGCGAATGGACGCCCCTTGATAATGCATCCGGTCTCTCCTTTCAAAACCAACAGCATGGTTGGTATGTTTGATAATACTCCTATTGCCAATACTATAGCGAAGTATTTGCCTCGCAATGTGCGCCAATTCATTGCAGAAGCTTCTTTTAGGACAACAATGGTGAAATAGCACATGAATGGTATGGATGCCCGTATCCCCATATTGTAATCGTTGTCAGTAAGCACAAACATCGGTACGATTAACGACCAAAGCATCATGCCCCAGAATAAACGGTTTCGCTTAATTCGTTGCCATATAAATGGCATGAATACGCCGTAGCTGCATATAATAAATACAATCATTAGCCATGCATAGTGAGAGACGGATGTAAGATTGCCAAAAATAAGATGCGGTGTGTTCCCATGCTTGTTCGCCATGAAATATACTGCAATGAGAATGCATAAACAGATTCCTATTATATTGTTGATGCTAATGGCATTACGCCAATTCTTAAGGATGGTGACGATTATAAACGGAACAATGCCAATTGTCGGGAACGGAGCGAAATACGCCAAACAACAAAATGGAATCACCAGATATGCTACATTGTGCCGATTGATATATAGAATCGGCAGAACCATCCAAACAGCAATGCCCTGATTGTAATTATAGCATGTAAGTATTCTCCAAGATGGTGCGGACATGTATTCTGATGCAAGGTCTTTCTCATGGAATAAAAAGTCTGTAATTCCACACCATCCGGATACAAGTAAATCATTGATGTATTCCCAACCGCAGAATGCAAACATCAATATTATAATCCAAACCTTAGCTTTGCCGATTATGCTAAAAACAATCAATGCTACAATCATCATCCCAATCCAAGCATAGAGTAACTGTGCTATATTGCCAATTAAAATTGAGCCTGTAAGTTTGGAAATAAGAGCCGGTAGTATCCAAAATGCATGATAATAGCATAATAGCAGATTGTTGCCGGCTGCGTCCTGTTTTATAACGGGAAACGGGTTATTGACGAGTTCATAAAATAGCGCGTTTCGGAACGCATGATCCCAAGGAAGCTGATAGAAGAATCCACCTATTCCGGAACAGAAAATCCAAATAAAGGATATGATGGCAATCCACAACAACGTGCTTCGGTGGATGGCAATACTCTCAAAATGACATGAAGAAGCGGATGCCTTCCAAATGGCCCATATTGAAAGTATCCCGAATGGAATCCCAATCTCTGGACGAAACCAAGTGAATAAGAACAGCACCAGCGGGAGTCCTAACCACCAGTAAGCGTATAATACTAAATTCCCTATGCGGATGCTATTGTGAGAGGATATTGTCTGCACAAGCGTAACGGCGTTTTATTGTGCTTTTATTGTGACATCTATCAATACAGGACGATGATCTGAAGCTATTGGCGCATTAACGACCTCAGATTTATGTACGGTCACATTGTCCCCATTTGATAATATTATGTAATCGAGAACCTCCTTAGGATTATCAGAGGGGAATGTCGGTGTAACTCCATCGGTCAATATTGTGAATTTGCCGGATAGTGTGCGGAACACTTCATCATCGGGGAGTGCGTTGAAGTCTCCGGCTATGAATAGCGGTTTCTTGGTTTTTCCCGAAATGGTCATTAATATTGATGCCGCTTCATTGCGGTCCTGTTCAGTGAGACTTAGATGAGTGCAGCAAAAAACAAAGTCTTTGAATTCGACCATCAGGAGTGCTCGGGCTTCTTCCGATCCAGGCAACGGCATTCGTGTTACAGAAATCGGTTCTTCCCGAGAAAGGATGCCGATTCCGTATTTTCCACCGTCGAAATCAATGGCAGGAGCATAAATTGCAGTCATCCCTGTGCTTTCTGCGAGGTCTCCAAGGATATATCGACCGCTACTGCGGCGTGTTACGCTGTCAACCTCCTGAACAGCCACGATTGTCGGGCAAACATTATTTATAACTTCTGCGGTACGTGATAAATCCATAATGTCATCTATGCCGATACCGTTGCGTATATTGTATGACATTATTCGATACTCTGATTGCGCGTACATACATACAGCCGGAATCAGTAGGCACATAAAAGCGAATATTCTATTCATAACCATCATTTTTATCACAAAGATACCACTTTTATTACAAAATTGGAACAATTGAACTTGTGATATTACGGTTACTTATTATGCCATTATATTGCCTTAATGATGTTAGGATGACGGTGGCTTAGGTGTTTCTATATTTGTCGAGGAGTCTGCACTTGTTGATGACTGTGCAGTAGGATTGAATACGGATGCGAGATGGCGCTGGCGGAAGCGCTCGAGAAGTTCCCAGAAGTTGGGGACAAACAGGGTTCCTACTACTGCATTGATTGCCATGCCAAATACTACGGCGGTGCCTAAAGCTATGCGGCTGTTTGCCCCGGCTCCTGATGCGAAAAGCATGGGCATGACTCCGAATACAAAAGCGAGGGCTGTCATCATTATCGGTCTGAAACGAATCCGTCCGGCATCAAGTGCCGCTTGTCGGATAGGTTGTCCGGCTTTGCGAAAATCCACAGCGTATTCAACGATAAGAATGGCGTTCTTTGCAGATAGACCGAGTAAGAGGATTATACCTATCTGAGTATATATGCTTATACTCTGTCCCATGATGAGACATCCTATTACGGTGCCGAGTATGGCGGTGGGCATAGATATAACCACTGCTATCGGGTCGGTAATACTCTCATATTGGGCAGCAAGTACGAGTAGAGTCACAAGTACTGCGAATATCATCACTATAGCCACCGTAGTACCACCTTGCGTCTCTTGATAGGCTTCTCCCGTCCATGCATAACTGTAATTAGAGCCTACGGTGTGTGTCACTATCTCCTCCATGGCTTTTATGGCATCCGATGAACTTACGTTCTTCGCCGGGGTGGCTGTAAGGGATGCTGTGGAATACATATTGTACCGGCTTACGGATGGCTGTCCCATGACCGGTTCTATGGTGACGAATGATGAGAATGGAACCATCTCACCGGAGCTGTTTTTGACACTTAGGCGTAGAACATCGGTTATATTTGTGCGAGCGGCTGCATCGCCGGATAATAAGACTTCATATACGCGTCCGAATTCATTGAAATCATTTACATAACGTTGGCCTGTGAATGATCCGAGGGAATTGAATACATCTGATAAACTTAATCCAAGCATTTCCACCTTGTCACGATCGAGATTAAGCATATATTGTGGTACTGTACCTTCGTAGAGAGAAGTTACAGAGGCGATTCGTGAGTCTTTTTTTGCCGCCTGTTGAATATCATCAAGAGCATTGCGCATAGCTTCAGGACCGCGATTATTGATGTCAAGGAGTTGCATTTGTAAGCCTGATGCAAGTCCTAATCCGGGAATGGCAGGTGGATTCAACGCAAATATTATGGCTTCCTGTATATCGGAGCATGATTCTTCAAAACGTTCTATTATGGCATCTACACCGGAATCCTTACCCTTGCGTTCATTCCATGGTTTTAGGGTAACCATCAAGGCTCCTAAGTTGGAGCTGTTGCCACCGCCGAGAAATGAGAATCCGGATATGGAGATTACATTGTCCACCTCCGGTATTGCCAATAAGCGTTCGGTGGCTTGGTGTAGTACGGCGTTGGTTCTTTCGACAGATGCCCCTACCGGTAATTGTACGGACCCCATGAAATATCCCATATCCTCCTCAGGTACGTAAGAGGTGGGCATTTTAAGGAATCCCCAGAATGCTACGGCTGTAATTGCAAGATAGGCTGCAATAGCAATGACAGGCCGTTTTAAGAACGTGCCAACGATTTTCATATATCCATTGAGCGTGGCAGCAAATCCCTTGTTGAACCAACGATATGGGAGGAAACGTGATTGAGCCTTGCGTGGACGCAAAAACAGAGCGCACATAGCAGGTGTAAATGTCAGTGCATTGAACCCGGAGAATGCCGTTGACACGGCTATTGTAAGAGCAAATTGCTTGTACAATTCGCCTGTGATACCGCTAATGAAAGCTGTAGGTATGAACACCGACAATAGTACCAGCACTTCCCCAATCACAGGGCCTTGAAGCTCAGTCATGGCTTTTTCGGCGGCTTTGCGTGGAGTCATCAATCCTTTGTCGACAATTCGTGCACAATCTTCGACAACTACTATAGCATCATCGACTACAATCGCAATAGCGAGTACCAGACCGAATAATGTGAGCGTATTAATGGTAAATCCGAAAAGTTTCATTACCGCGAATGTGGCTATCAATGATACCGGTATGGTTATCATTGGAATAATTACGGCACGCCAGCTTTGCAGGAAAAACAGGATGACTATCATTACTATGAGGGTAGTCTCAACGAATGTTACAAGAACATCATCAATCGATTCTGTAACGAAATCCGTTGAGTTCATTATGACGCGATAGTGTACGCCCTCAGGAAAATATTGTTCCAGCTCATTAAGTTTATCTTTCACACGGTTTGCCACCTCAAGAGCGTTGGCTCCCGGGAGTTGATATATTCCTAACAGTCCCGCTTCTTTACCTGATACGAGTGATTCGTTGCCATAAGAATCACTGCCTAAGTCAATGCGGGCTATGTCACGCAATCGAAGCATGCTGCCATCCGGTTCGGTACGGATGATAATGTTGCCGAACTCATCAGTTGTGGTAAGTCGCCCCTTGGCTGTAAGAGTATATTGGAACGGAGCAATATTACTGTTTGGAGCGGCACCGACATCTCCAGCCGATACCTCTATGTTTTGGCTTTCTATTGCCTGAGCTACTTCAGCAGCGGTTATTCCACGCACTTGCATCACTGCAGGATCAAGCCAAATACGCATACTGTACTCACCGGCTCCGAACGCTCCTACTTGTCCCACTCCATCCACTCGGGAAAGTTCATCGACAATGTTGAGTTTTGCATAGTTGGTTAGATATAGTGCATCGTAGAGTTTCGGATTATCACTTTCCAATGCTACGAACATGATGATATTGGAAGACCGGGACATTACCGTGACACCTTGCTGTTTTACTGAAGACGGAAGAGAAGCCTCTGCCATGGATATGCGGTTCTGAACTTTGACTGTTGCCATGTCGAGATCGGTTCCGGTTTCGAATGTGATGGTGAGTGAATAGCTACCGTCGGAACCTGATGATGAACTCATATACATCATGCCGTCGACACCGTTGACCTGTTCTTCAATCGGTACGCCAATAGTCGATGCCACAGTTTCGGCATCAGCTCCGGGATAGGTAGCGGATACCATGACCGTCGGAGGTGTTATATCCGGAAATTGTGCAACAGGAAGAGTTTTTATAGTGAGCAATCCTGCGAGAATCATAAATATAGCTATGACGATTGCAAATATTGGGCGGTCAATGAAGAATCGAGAGAACATGACGTAAGATATAGTGTGATTGAAATATGGTGAGCTGCTTCTATTTAGTAAGTATCGGATGTACGTACATTCCGTCGCGAACCTTGAGCATAGCTTTCGTTACGTAACGGGCACCTTCCTGTACGCCGGATGTGACTACACGCATTGAGTCATTTGCCATCTGCCCGATTTTTATAGGGGTGTACACCACTTTTCCGGAGTCGTTGACAGTATAGATATATTTACCCAGTTGGTCGGAAGATATGGCGGAATCCTTAATCAGCAGTGCACGGGGATTGGACCGGGATGGTAGTGATATGGTCACATACATTCCGTCGTGCAGCTCGTTGTCGATGTTTTTAACCTCAGCCCGCATTTTTAGTGTGCCGGTGTTAGGATCTACTGCCGGTGCAATGTATTTTAGACGTCCGAAATAATTATGTGGCATGGGTTGGGTAAATGAGAATGGTATTGAGTCGAAGTTTACGGCATCAGTACGATGGTCGAGTATAATCTGCTGGAGGGTTTTGTCGTCAATGAAAAATTCTGCGTATAATGTGGCATCCTCATATATGGTAGCCAAAGCGACTGGAGAACCGGCTCCATTTAAGAATGCTCCCACGCTGTAATTGGAGGCCCCGGCATGTCCATTGAATGGTGCGCGTATTTTGCAATATCCGAGATTGGTCTGTGCGGTTTGTAACGCTGCTTCTGCATTGCGTATCGCGGCTTCACTCTGTTGCATGGTACTTTGTGCCTTGTTTACTTCCATCTGGGCTACAGCGTCGCTTTCCAAGGCTTTTTTCATCGCTTTATATTGTGCGGTGGCGTAATCGTAATTGCTTTTAGCGGTAGCAAGTTGCGCACTTGCTTGACGTACTGCATCATTATATTGTGTGCTTTCTATCGTGAAAAGCAGCTGTCCCTTGGTCACAGCATCGCCATTGGTGTAGTTCTGGGCTGTGAGATACCCGCTCACACGAGCAACCACATCAACGGAATTGTTTGCTTTAAGCGTCCCGGGATAAGTGTTGTATATGACAACAGAATCTGTGACTATTTCAGCTACATCAATATCCGGAGCTTGATCCGACGTTTTGTTATCCGATTGGTGGCATGATGTAGCACCTATAAGTATTGCGATTGACAGTGCGATTATTTGTTTCATGATTCCACGTGTGTTGATTTGTTATTTGATTAATTCAGATATGTTCCAACCGCCGCCGAGCGCTTCGTATAATTTGATGAGTGCAACTGCGGCATTGCCTTTTTCCACCGCGAGCTGGTCGGAATATTGCAGATAGCTTATCTGGGCATCCGCCACATCTGTGAAGTCGGTTAGGCCTTGCTTGTATAAGTCTATCGATAGGTCGAAAGCCTCCTTTGCTTGAGCAACAACGTTCTGCAAATAGTCTATGGAGCGAAGCAGATATTTGTATGAGACCATTGCGTTATCTACTTCTTGTACTGCGGTCATAAGTGCGAGGTTGTACTGGTCTATGGCTACTTGCATATTCTCTCGCGCTGTGACTAATGACGCATTACGTGCCATACCGTCAAATATGGTCCAAGAGAGTTTTGGGGCTATTGAGTAAGTAAATGAATTGCTGTCAAATATCTTATCAATGCTGTGGGATGCGACACCGATTGAACCTTCTATGGTTAGTGTAGGTAAGAAATCTTTCTTTGCTATTCCTACCGCAGCGGCAGCGGCAGCCAATGAATATTCAGCCTGGACTATATCCGGACGTCTACGTAACAAATCTAAAGGAATGCCAATGCCCACAATCTGTCTGTATTCCGGAATCGGCTTGATTGGAACAAGTTTAGACGTGATGGTTTCGGGGTATTCTCCGATGAGTATGGATATTGCATTGATGGATGTTTTGATAGATGATTCAAGTTCCGGGATGGATGCTTCGGTCGAATAATAGATTGTAGCTGCCTGGGCGACATCGAGTTTCGATGCCAAACCTGCTTCATGACGCGCTTCTGCGATTTTCAAGACCTTGCGTTGGGATTCCAGATGCTGCTGTGCAACGGCAAGTTCAGTTTGTAAGGTGCGCAATCGGATGTATGCTGAAGCAATATCCCCACAGATGCTTACCATTGTAGCTGCATATTCTGCCTGTGTCGCTAACCATTGTGCCTTGCCTTGCTTAACTTTCGATGTGATTTTACCGAATAAGTCTATCTGCCATGCCATGTCTATACCGGTTGAGAAATAATTGAGGTCGGTATGTGGCATTGATGTTGATGTGGTGTTACCGGAATTACGTGAAGATATCCATCCGGCAGAAATACCTAACGTCGGATAATAGGCCGCTTTTGCATTTCTGATTGTTTGGCGGGCTATGTTTATGCGTCGTGCAGCAATTGTGATATTGAAATTGTTGTCAATACCGTGGCTTATGAGAGAGTCGAGCAAGGGATCCGATAATGATTTCCACCAATTGTCCTCAGATGGTAGTGTTTGAGTGTATTGTGCATCGTAATTCCACTGTGACGGGATACTATCACGAAGATATCGGTCGGGAACCGTTGCCTGTGTTGCTGATGCAGCACAGAGCATAATGCCGAAAAGGGTATATATTCCTCTCATAAAATCGTCGGTTAAAACAATGATATAACCTTGATAATGTAGAGTGTGTTTTGGAACTTAAAGTTTTTTAACCCGTATAATTATTAACCAAAAATAAATGTTGGGATATGGACATAAAAAAAATTACTCGTCATCACGACGAATAATCTTCTTACCTTAAATCTAATACCATGAAAAACTGATGCAAAGTTAATCGGTCTATTTTTTATGTGCAAGAGTAGATACTTATGTTTAACGCTATTTAACTAAAAAGTATGTTTTTACAGTATCAAATAAAGAAATGGTGCACACACATAAGGAGTGGTGCACCATCGTATTATTATATTAAGATCTTATTAAGGATTTGTATGGAGAGCGGTTCCGGAAGAGTGTGCCGTGATTTGTGGGGCATATTGGCTTTGCAGTGTTGCAATACCGGATGCATAGGTTCCTGAATTGTTTACCCATAACTCATATCCGAGCATGTATGTTCCTTTGGGCATACGTGTCACGAACATGGTGGTACAAGCATCGCGATTTTCGCGGTAAAAACAGATACCATCGGAATATATGGGTGCCGGTAGCTGTTCTACGGGTTCGAGACAAGCAGCACGGTCATCGGTTATTGCTACATATTCCATGTCGCGGTTGGCATGTATTATGAGTTGCACTTTCACTCTGTCGCCAACTTTTAAATCGGATGTCTCTTGCCATTGGTTGCCTACTTGTTTGTAGAACCGTTTTTCTATGCTCACGGCTTCACATTTCGCAGCTTTGACATCAGTCATTGAATTCCTGGACTGGCTATATATAGCCCCCCAGGCTGGAGTCATGTCCGATTTGCGTACGACCATTTTATCTCCTGAATGGGATATTCGAGAAATGTCGGTGCGGAAATACCCCAGGATGTCCTCAATCTTTTCAGGAGTGACTGGAGTGCCTGCAATGGTAATCTGTGCCGGTTGAGCTTTGGCAACCCATGTCTGGGAAGTGGAAAGTATTGCGGCAATAACATCACTTGCGGTAGAAGATGTACCCCAATTTCGGGTCTCTTTCTGCAATATAAGCCATTGACGTATAGCATCTACTTCCTTGGCATTAGGCATAAGAGTATGGAATGCCATAAGGGCGTCGGCGGTTACTGACAGTTGTGTCATGCTTCCACCCATAAGATCTCCGACAGATGGCCACCACATTCCTTGAGTGGGGGTAGATTCGGCATATTGACGTAAGGACTCGAGTATTGTTAGGGCGGTGTTGTCATAGCCATGATTGTGAAGCATTATGGCTGCCCGGGCTTTACCTCCGATAGACATGTCACGCCAGCCTTTGATGGTTCGCTGTACCATGAGATTGATTATATTATTCCCGGTGAGCGATGGCGTGAAGTCTTTCCAAAGGTCGCATAGTGTCACGAAATAAGTATAGTCGTTTTTCGGATAGCGTCGGTACTGCTTCTCAACCTCAGTTTGATAGTATGCCATTGCGTTCAACATCATGTTGTATAATGTCTTGTTGTCAGGAAAGTACCCCAAACGGTTAAGACGTCCGAGTGTGTAGAGAACAGCTCCCGTACACCATTGGGATGATTCGGTGCATTGGTCTATCCATGCCCATCCGCCATCACCACGCTGAAGTTTGGTGAGAGTTGCTATGGACTGGGAGTAAACTTGCTTAATCTGATTTTTATCGAATAGCAGAGCAAGACGTTGCATACGCTCGGTGTCGGAGCGTGCATCCATCATCCAGGGAGTTGCCTGCAGCAATATGGTCTTGAGGTCGGCGTTACGCTCAAGCATAGACACGAGAGTGGAATCCGAACGATTGGATTCGGTCCATTCGCGTATGGCATGAGCAATTACCGGATTGCTGCGTAAAATTCCTTCAGCAACCGCTGCGGAGAATATTGCGTCGGCAGCTTCCTGCGCTGATGACGGTTTGCCACTTTGCAAGCCGGGGAGCGCGGTAACCACGTACCAGGTGGGATTGTCACAGAATTGCAGGGTTACGCGTGCATCCCGGGATAACTTGGGCAATTGCATAGTGAATAGCAAAGAGTCTGGCGAAATGTAGAATGGTTGCGTCTCTATAACAGGTGTTATGGAGGGGAGCACAGGTATGAGTGCTTGCTCGCCATCGGCAAATTTATCTGTATGTGCCTTGATTCGGTAACCTATAAACGGAGCGTTTTCCGGTGCATGTACTGTAATGGCGGTGGTAGACGAGCTTCCCGCAGGTATGGAGATTGTTGTATCGGAAGATGCGGTAACGGCAGATGTGCTTGGATCAAACAATTCGATACATACGGCAATATCAGTTTCCGATTCGGAGTTATTTATGACCAAGGCATTGATTATAGCAGAATCGCCGGTGCGCAAGAATCTTGGAAGATTAGGCTGAACCATAACCGGTTTATTCGCTACAATATCGGCAGTAAAATTGTCGGTGATTATCTCCTTGGTATAGGCTAAGGCATTGAACCGCCATGTAGTATTGGCATCAGGAACGCGGAAAGAAAATGAGAGGTGTCCAGAAGCATCGGTAGTGAGCATTGGGCGGAAGAATGCCAGTGGAACTTCGCTTTTTCGATAAGAGAACTTCGTATCCTCCTTAGAGTTCTGTGCCATTCCGCTTTCTCCGCCATCAGAAGTGTTAACTCCGTAACAGGTGACCACTACTTCGGCTAATGAAGCAGACGAATCAAATACCTGTGAATGCTCTACAACGTTAAGAAGCTCATCAGCGGCTTCCTCTTCGGTGCTTTCAGCGACTTTTGCCTCGTCTTTTGCCATGATGCCGGCGGCTTTACCCATAAGCAGCATGTTAGTGCCGCGAATGCGTATAAAATTGCTGTAGAAATTGCGGCCGTAGGTATTGAATTGCGGTACGATGATACTATTGCATCTCAGTCGAGAGTATGAGGTAGAGACATTTGCATATACACTTCCTTGGATGGAGGGGGCATCTATGCTGAACGACGGTAGATAGGTATTACTCGGATTGAATTGCCTGAATTGTGTCTCAAGTGCATCGAGCGCGCTATTGTACATGCTCAATATCATGGCTGATTCCACAGAATTACTATCTGTACCGACAGTCCTGAAAGTCCAGGTTTCCTCAGTACCCGGAATCAAGCGGTCGCGGAACGATTCTGCGATTATTTTCAGCGATTTGATTGAGTTGCGCTTTGTTACCTTTAATTTTAGGTTATGGTTTTTATAATTGTGAGCTACATAAAGAGATATGTTGGCTGCATCGCAATCGTCAGGCAGCTTTATATCCAATTTGTGTAGACCTGCCGGAGATTTAATCCAACGTTGCTCGATTATTCGTTTGTCATCAGAGAGTGTATAAAGCATGTAGGTGTTGCCAAACGACGTTCCATATAACAAAGTTGTGGAATTACCTTTTTCGATAATTATATCATTATATTCCTGCGGAACCCATAAGGGAGATGCGATGGGCGGCATAGTGTCATCCGGACGATATAAGCTTATATAGTCTATACTTACAGAGTCGGATGGTGAGTCGGGCAATGTAAACACCACGCGGTATGTGCCTGAGGGTATCGTACTCCAATTAATGGTTGGGTCATCAGTGTTAAGTGATGATTGATAAATGATATCGTCATCAGATATTATACGGTAATTAACCGAATGGGTTATCGGATTTCCTGCACCATTAAGGACTTTGACGTTAATCTTATGAGGTATTGAAACGTTGATGTCTGATGGAAGTGACGCCAATAACTGCATGGATTGACCGGGACTGAACCGTTTGCTTGTTTGACGGCTTTCGCCGGATAGTGATGTGGCTGTAATCTCAGCTGTGAACAGACCTGTTGGGGCAGGCGAGTTTTCAATCAATTGTTTGGTAAGGACAATATTGAAATTGCCATAGGAGTCGGTGGAGTCCGTAACATTATAGAATGGAACTGAGTTGCTGACTCGCCACCAATAGCGTTCGGCTACAGACAGGTCAAGGGTGATGGGGATACCGGACATTGGGATACCGGAATATGTGCGTACCGTTCCTCGTAAGGTGATATCTCCTTCCGTGGGTGAGCCATTGTCAACTTGGGTGACTTCAACAAAGAATGTGGGTAATTTATAGTCCGATACCATGAATTCTATTGGTTGAAAGAATTCATCGTCAATCTCGGTACTTATCTGATAAGAGCCGGTAAGTTCTCCCTGAGGTATGACGAATGTTCCATGCGTACGTCCGTAGGAATCGGTGGTGGTAATGCAAGTGTCAACCGTAATACCATTTGCGTTACGCATGTAAACTTTTATTTTCTTGTCGTTGCAGAGACGGTGGGCAGTTCCTTTCGACTGGTAGGCAATTATGCTCCATTGTACGGTATCTCCGGGGTGGTATATCGCAAGATCTGAATATCCGGTGGTGAATAATTCCCATTCCGGTCCATCTTCTGCCGCATCATACATGTATTGCCCCATTGAATATCGGTCAGAGCCTTTTATCGCATATACCTGTCCTGAATGGCCTTTATTAAATATATGGAATCCGTTTTTGTCAGTGGTTCCGAGTTTGATTAGTTTAGACTTGGCGGTGCGACTGTTGTCAATAAACATCAATGTGGCATTTTCTATAGGCTGACCAGTCGCAGGGTTGATTGTTATTATTGTGGTCTTGTCAAGTGCCATTCTTCCTACAGCAAGTTGCGTGCATCGTATGCTACGGTATGATTGGCGCGAATTGTTTTTTTTGCCATCAATTTCCGGTACGGCTATGTAGCATCCGTATGAAGGTACGGAAACAGTTATGTTTGTATCGGTTGAGAAGGGGATTTGACCGGTAAATGGGATACGATGTGTCGATACCAATGCCGGAGGTGTTGCAGGATTGAAACGATAGTAGTTGTCGGAGTTATCAAAGGATTCCGGCAGACGATATATTTTTACGGTTACAGCAGTGGTATTGGATGCATTTATCTTGATTTTAAAATCGACAGCTGGTGCGACGATTTGTGGTGATGATATATTTACGCTTTTCTGAGCTAAAGAAGCAATTGTGTTTTTGATGCAATTGATGCGATAGAAATCAGGATAGCGTTTTTCAAACGATTTAAGTTCAGAATATAGCCGCTTGGGCGTAAGAATGGTGTTGGATAACAGGGGATCGTCATCCTCTTCTTGAACGAAAGCGGCACTACTCAGTTCTATAAGTATATCTCCTGAAAATTGGCTGCCGGAATACGTGGCATACAGGTCGTTGAGAAGTTTGAGCCGCTGTTTCTGTGCCTTCTCAGAGAGATTGTAGTAAACACCTTGCGTTATGAAATTGATACGGTCAAGCTCTATTCTAATGAGGGGGGCTATGTCATCCTTGTGGACGCGTAACAGATTTGCATAGATATCAAGTATTTGTTGTGCCTCGGGCGATGCCGGAACAAATGCCGGAGATATAATGAATATGTTGCGCGGTGATAACATCAGCAATGAGAAAATATTACTGAACTGAGATAGGGTCCTACGCAATTTAATTGACTCGTTGGCAACGAAATCATAAAGGGTAGGGTAGTAGATTAGTGTTTCACGGTCGGCTGTTATGATGTCAGTATAATCAGCGAGTGATGCGGATTGCAGTTCCCGGGCATTGCGTAGGGCTTCAGTGCATAGTGAGCTTATGACATGACGGAATTGTTCGCCGCTCCATTCGGTATAATCAGTGGGTAATGGAGTGAGTGGTTGCAGTCGAGTGTCAAATTTATATTTATTGGCAGAATATATGCTTTGGTATATTTGGGCAGTGAGGATGTTGAGCAGCGCTTTGGTGCGTTCATACTTTTCTTCAGCCTGAACTTGTTTGATACGCTCAAGCGTCGACGGCAGGCTATCGACAGTAATGGCACTCTGTGCTAATGTTAGGTCTATCAAAGCCCGCACCACTGCTTGTCCGTCGGATTTTTTTAGAGCTGTAGCGAGATTTATCTCTGCCTGTGCCGAAACCTTTTTTGGAAAAGCAAAGTCAGGCTCGGAGATGGCATTTGCCGCGTTCATACCCATAGTGCAGAATAATGAAGTTAGTAAAGTGATAAGGAATAATCCTTTTAGATTATAAATTTTCATAATGCAATGAGTGTGTTGTTTTCGTTGTGAGTTACTCCTAATATAAATGATAAAGCGACATAAAGAGTTCAATTGCCGCCGTATATGGAGGCTATGATGTCTTTATGTCGCCTGATGGGATAGGTGGCGACGTTTATTTGGCTCCTTTTTGTCTCTTGTTGTGTCGGTGCTGTTTCATCAGCTCCTTATTCCACTTTCGTTCGGCTGATTTAATTTTAAATAGCTGCTGTTTGGAAAGTATGGATTTGAATTGATTGAAATAGCGCATTTCTATGGCATTTTCTTTACCACGGAATTCATATACGGCTTCAGCTGCCTTTTCGTATTCTACGTCGCTGGCATTGGACTTATTTGTTACTTCTTTTTCCAGGCGTCGGGTCTCAGCCGCGAGTTTTCCGGTTTCCGCGCACATGGATTTATAAAGTTGAATGAATTTTGCCGATTGTTCGTCGGATAATTTAATGTCTTTTGCCACAAATTCAGCTTTGGCTTGCGTCATTTCCTGCATCCATTGGCGATGACGTGCGGTGTCTTCGTGTTTCTGTGCGTGGGTGGTCGTCAATGCCGACAATATTAATGTGATGGCTATGAGTATATGTTTCATATTTCGTATATCTAAATGGTGTTGGTACGCTATGGGTCATTCTTGTTCGGACAACATGTCCGAGGGGTTGAATCCTTGGTCGTACAAATCATCGTACAAGTCAGTTTCGTCTATTTCTCGGGCGCAATAGTCATTGAAGAATGAGTCGTTGTTGAGGGCACTGACAAGTACCGGATTATTGCCGATGGATAGGTCTGATTGCGGGCGCATGAGGTCAAATGTTTTCATCATGCACCATACGCCCAAGAACATGGCAGCCATATAGACATAAGGCCTTACTTTCTGCCAGAAAGTGCGTGGCATGACGTTGGGTTTTTCCCATGGTTGCTCCGGGAGTGTTTGTGCCATGCGTGCGGCAAAGTCACTGAAGTATCCTTCAGGAACAGTCATGCCGGACTGGCGGTCAATTTCGGAGAGTATATCTTGATTTTTCATAAGGTTGAAAAGTCGTTGATTCGTATTTGTTTTATTAGACTGATTACGATTGTATAGGTTTAATCGTTGTTCTCAAAATATTCTTCGATTTTTTTTACTGCAAGGTGATAGGATGCTTTTAACGCGCCGACTGACGTGCCAAGAATCTCTGACATCTGTTCGTATTTCATTTCGTCGTAGTACCGCATGTTGAATACCAACCGTTGTTTTTCCGGAAGTGTAGCTATGGCTTTGCGTAACTTCAGGCGCAGTTCATCACCGTCGATATTGGTGTCGGCCTCTATGGCGTGAATCAGATGTGTCGATTCATCGTCAAGCGAAAGATTGGTGCGCTTGCGTTCACGTTCAAGAAAAGAAAGACTTTCATTGATTGCAATCTTATATAACCATGTGGAAAGCTTTGCCGCGCCACGAAAGTTCTCGATTGAAGTCCATGCCTTCATGAACGTATTCTGTAAAAGATCGTTGGCATCGTCATGATTGGGTACCATACGGCGAATCTGCCAATAGAGAGGCTCGGAGTAGCGGGCTATCACCTCTTCAAAGGCTTTTCGGCATGTGGCTGGATTCTGTAAGCGTGCCACGAGTTCTATATCGTCCGTATTTGTATTCGATTCCATTGGAATAATTATTTCAAACGTAAAGATAACCAAACTTTTGCACACTCGGCTTAAAAAGGTTCATAAAAAATGTTGACGGTTATAACCGATGGAATTAAAACAGTATCTTTGTTAGGAATATCTATAATGCAAATTATGAAAAGAATCAGTGCGGTTATATTGTCAGTATGTATGCCGGTATTGTTGTTTGGTAGCCGGAGTCGTTTGTTCAATACATCGGTAGTTTTCGATATGCTTTGCAGCATTCAATATTTCGATGATATAAAAGATGCGCCGGAATTTAAGCCATTGGCATCCGATATGAACTTTATGCGAAATCTTGAAATCGTAAACAACAAGGCAAAAGCTTCACGTCTATGCAATCTGTATGCGCAATTGCATGGTAATCGGTATGATGTAGATGAGTGCTTGAGCTTACTTTCTAATATCAATCAATATGCCGATAGTGTTGCTTGGGCTGCTGAAATCCTGGATGTTTCATCTGAGATGACCCAAGTGCTGCAATCGTTGGTGGAAGCCGGTTATCCGCAGTATTGGCGTGATTCAATATATCCAAAGTTAATGGAGCGAATAGATGCTTATCCGGTCGATGATAAGATGATAGGGACAATAGACAGGACCATATCTGAGTTCTCCGGAGATGAGAAGTTGTCTGTGGCAGAATCTAATATCTACATACTGAATATAAAAAATGCATTCAATCTTGCTGATGAATCATTTTGTTGCACACCATTGATTCTTGACCCGGAGATTGAAAAGCAGTTGCGATTGAGTTTCGTTAATATTTATGTACATGAGAATCTGCATAAACTCCATATCTCGGATTCGCTGATGCGTAAGCTTGAAAATTTACTTATGCATGATGACTTTTATGCTGCAAACGAATCAATAGCCCGGAAACATAATGAGGGTGGTAATGAGGCGTTTGTGGTAGCGGCAGAGGTCTTTCTATCCCGTAAGTTGGGACTTAGGGATGATAAAAGCGTGTGCGATGAATTATCGGAATATGTCGATGGCAGTCTGGTGCTTGCACCTATAATGTATGTGAATTTGGAACGTAAATATCCGGATGAGACGCTTAATGACTTTATATTGAGATTGTTTGACGAGGGAGTTATACGTGCCGGAGATGTTGAGCGGCAGTACAATGATGCAATGGCTATAATTAAAGCACGATTGGTGGCTGATGGTAATATGTCTATTGTATCGCAAAAGCCATTGGTATGCAGTCCGTTTGAATATTCACCGGCTCCGTCACCGAATGTATGGCAGGTGTTGGGGAAAGTTATTCTTGAGAGTACGCGTGAGTACTTATCCACATATTGAATAGTGATGGAAAATTCAAGACAAATTTGAGATTTCGCAACATTACCGAAACGAGTTTTGTTAATGGGATATGGAATTTAGTTATAGTTTCGATACGATAATGGTGGCGCTGGGATTAACCTTGGTTGCCGGCATGTCGACAGGCATAGGGTCGCTTATGGCATTTGTGACACGCAGTACCAATAAAAAATTTTTATCTTGGGCGCTGGGGCTGTCGGCAGGGGTAATGGTTTATGTCTCATTTATGGAGCTACTGCCAACCGCCATATCTGATATGGGAGCTATAGTGGCGGGAAAAACGGGAATGGTGTATGTAATCTTAGCGTTTTTTGCGGGTATAGGTCTGATAGCGTTGATTGACTATCTTGTGCCTGAGGATGAGAATCCTCATGAGGTGCATACTGTGGAACAGGTGGCAATTGCAAACTCCGGCGGCGGTATGCGACGTACCGGCATGATGCTTGCGCTTGCCATAGCCATTCATAACTTTCCCGAAGGTATAGCCACATTCGTTGCGGGTATGGATGGGCTTGATGTGGCATTACCTATAGTCGTGGCTATCGCCATACATAACATACCGGAGGGGATTGCGGTGTCCGTTCCTATATATCATGCTACCGGAAACAGGCAGAAGGCTTTGCTGTGGTCGTTATTGTCAGGTCTTGCGGAGCCATTGGGGGCTTTGTTTGCCATTGCTTTCATCATGCCATTCTGGACTCCGATGGTCAATTCTCTGATACTTGCCGCAGTCTCAGGTATTATGGTCTACATATCATTTGATGAGTTGCTACCCGGTTCGGAGCGATACGGCCACCACCATCTTGCAATCATAGGTGTGATTGGTGGTATGGCTTTTATGGCAGTGTCACTTCTGCTCTTTTGAACTGTCGGGTGAGAATAGAAGTTCACGGTCTTTGGTTATTGCCTGATTGGCAATGGTGGCAGGTATAAACTTCCAGTTGTCGGCAACTTCCGGACGGATAGTACCGTTGCGCTCGATTTCTTTTAGCAGGTAATAACGTAAATCTTTATCGGTGGCACTTACGATGCGCTTCTTCAGTTCATCAGCATTGATTCCGGCACCTTTGGTAAGATGGTCTCCGCCCCCGTTACCGCGATATGAGTTTACTGCTACCCGGTATGTTTTGTGCAAATCAAACGGTTCGCCGGACTCCATGGATATGATGTTTATCTTCTCACCTTTCGGCTTGGTGACATCCACGGTATAACGTATGCCGGCAGCAGAATCGAAGTTGTATGACGGATTACGCAGCCGATTGTTTTTCTTATCCGGATTCTCCGCTGCAAAATCAATCAGGTGCTTATTGGTATCTGTGATTTGTCGTGTCCATAAAGAATATGATTCTTCAAGGTAGTCTTTTATTTCCTGTCCGGTAAGTTCCATCACGTACAGCATGTTCTCATATTTATATAAGGTGAACATGTCGCTTACTTTAACATCACCTTTGGCAATGACGGCGTCGAACGACAGGGGAGCGGCAAAAGAGATATCGGCACCTGAAATCTGTAGCTGAAGTTTATGCAGAAGAGTCATGAACGACGATGGTCCGAAGAATGCATCGCGTGTGGATAATGTGTCGGTGGCGTAACCTATGGGACGTGATACAAACTCCAAAATCTTTTCGCTTTGAGTTGAGAAAGTTTCAAGATATTCTTCCGACGGCTCAATGTTGGAGATGTCAACTAATGTTGCGGAAACATCCTTTCCGGTCATATTGCCGTGTTCATCGAATGTGATGCAGAGGTCGGCAAGCCCCAATGCATTGGCATTGTTCGCCGGATTTATTACGGTTACTTTATGACCGTCGGGGGATGTTACGACGTCATGATATCTCTGGTGGTCGTGTCCCATGAGGATAATATCGAATCCGTCGACATTTTGGGCTACCGCCTTTGATGCATTTTCTTTATATATGCCTGTCATGCGGGATGCATCATGACCGGAATGGAACATACCTACAATCACATGCGGATTATCACGTTCCTTTATAATCGGAATCCAATGACGAGCCGCCGTTTCCATGTCCTCGAACTCAAGTCCCGACCAAATCGTTTCCGGTAGCCAAGCAGGTATGGCGGGAGTGAGAAGCCCGAGTATAGCAATTTTCACCCCATTGCGCTCTATGATGGTGTATGGTTTCAGATACGGTTGACCAGTGGCAGTGTCGATAACATTTGCTCCCAGTACCGGTATCGAGCTTTGTGCAATCCATCGGTCGTAGACAGAGTGTCCCGTTTCCACATCATGGTTGCCTATGGTCGCGGCATCGTAGCCCATGAAGCTATAAATTTCCGGTACTATATGTGGTGATACGGTGTCAATGTAGTTATAGTAATATACAGTAGGCTGACCTTGCAATATGTCGCCATTGTCAAGCAGTATCACATTTTCTTTGCCGAAACTATGCCTGAGTGAATCCACTGCTGTGGCGACACGCGCCATGCTGCCGCTCCATGGGGATAGTGTAATGAAATTGAACGGAAAGAAATTGCCATGCACATCGGTAGTGTAGGCGAGTTTTATGTTTACGGTTCGATGTTCGTTGGCTGCTGCTGGCATCAGTATGGATATGGCGGAAATGAATATGCCTATACGGGCTATTAGTTTCATTGTGGATTGTTATTTATTCTGTGGGACATAGATACATTGTATCTGACCTATCTTCAGTTTACCTATGAGTTTGAGTGGAATGTGTGGGTAATCGGTGGAAAGCCAGGCTTCGATGGGCTCGGATGTTTTCTTTTTACCCTCAGAGGTGAATGTAAATGTTATCTTGAAGGTTTCGTATTTCCTGTCGTCGAGTTTTATGGATTGGGTTCCATGATAGGTGATGTTTAACAGCTCCTTGCGTTTGCCGGAAAAGATATTGACTGTCTTTGTCGCCCCCGATTTCATAGTGTTAAAGTCGAGGGAGCGCAAATAATAGAATGAACTCACCATGTCAACGGCAAATCCTTGGGCTTGCAGCGAGGTAGTGGACACATTTGTGTTTGATGACTTCTTTCCACGTCTGTAACGTGTGCATTCGGCAGAATAGGTATTGCCGCTACGGGAAAACTTTACTATGTCGTGAGCGAATTTGCCATCTTCATGCGCTATGCGCTCGTATATGACCGGGGAGAGGTCGTTCATACGCATAGTGGTCTTCAGGGTGTCGCGCAGTTTGTAGAATTTATCAGCCCACGCCTCGGAACGGGCATATAGTGTGGCATGATATTGGCGTCCGGAGTTGCGCAGCACCAATGTGGCGCGTCCGGCTTGTTTATGAATCAATCCCCACTTGTACAGAACTTTGTAATTAAGTG
Organism: uncultured Muribaculaceae bacterium; assembly: GCA_910577465.1. Lineage (GTDB taxonomy): Bacteria > Bacteroidota > Bacteroidia > Bacteroidales > Muribaculaceae > Paramuribaculum. The sequence goes on from CAJTMM010000002.1 coordinate 106,528, forward strand.
TCTCGTTGGGGAATGCCACGGCTGATGCTTTGGACAACGGTAATGCCAAAGTGATTGCCATGAATATGAGGAGTGAGCGTAGCAGTTGCATTGGGGATGTCAAATGGTCAGTGTCGTAATTTTAATTCAAGAAACGGGAGTGCGTCGCGGGTAGATTGTTCGATGCGCTTATTTCGCCAGCATTTGCGGCATACGGCTATATAACGGTCGTCGCCACCAATCTCGACTTGCGCGCCTTCCTCTACAAAATCGCCCTTGTTGTCGATACGGGCATTGATGATGGTCTTTCGGCCGCAATTGCATGTCGATTTTATTTCATCAATAGTATCCGCCACCTCAAAAAGACGTCGGGAACCTTCAAACAAATGGCTTTGGAAATCTGTTCGGAGACCGTAACATATTACGTTGCTACCGAAATCGTCGACAATACGTGCAAGTTGGTCAACCTGCTCCGGAGAAAGGAACTGGGCCTCATCAACCAAAAACCAATCAATGATGGTCATGCTTTCCTCAAAAAGGGATTCGGCAAGAGCGTACAGGTCGGTATCGGTGTATATCCATTTGCATTCACGCTCGATGCCGATACGGGATTTTATCACATTGCTTTTGTCGCGAGTATCAATAATCGGTTTGAGACATACGTAACGCATTCCACGTTCTTCGAAGTTGTATGCTTGAGTGAGGAGCAGGGCTGTTTTCGCAGAACCCATTGTTCCGTATCGGAAATATAGTTTGCCTTTGCGGTTCATTGTCGGTAGTTATTTCAGGTTAGTGCCGGATTTTCGGTAGTTGTAATATTTACAAAGATAGTAACAATATCAGTAGGGGAATCAAAATGTAGATAAAACAGTGTTAATTTTTGTCCTGTCCGCGCAGGCGCATTTTGATAAACCGCTTGGTTTGGTCGGTTACGGCATAGAGACGGGAGGCGCGTACTCCTGCGACCCAAATGATGTTGCCATCATAGACCGCAATAGGTATGGCGGCTTTGCGGTCAACCGGAATCTTGGCATCGGAGAAAATATCGCTGAGTTTACGTCGACCATGCATGCCGAAGGGTAACAAAGTATCGCCATGCTGCCATGTCCGTACTTGCACGGCGGATATATCCAATGCGTCGGCATCAAAATAGGCCACCGAAGCATCACGCCCGGGTTGAAATTCAGATATGTCGTGAATGGATATTTCAAACAGTGTATCAAGTGATAACGGAACTGATCCGTGTGTATGTTTGACGTATCGAATCGAACCACGATCTAAAATCATCTGTCCGTCTGTCACATTAAACCGCTTGCCGGATTCGTGGGCAGATGAAATGATATTGTCGATCTGCGTAGATGTGGCTCCGTATGGCTTGAGCCATTCGTACAATAATAGATGTGCGTGCGGTTCACGGTCCAAAAGACGTGTAAGGTCTATAGAGCTGTCGGGATGCGTGTATATCGCACGCTTTTCATCGATGCATTGCCGGTAGAATGCTTCGTTTTGCGAAAGAATGTCCAATGAGTGTCTGAAAGCATCGTCGGCTCCAGGGAATTGCTGCCGGATACAGGGCATGATGATATTGCGTATGCGGTTGCGCAGATATGTGGATTCGAGGTTGGTGCTATCTGTCACAAACGGAATGTGGCGGTCGTGAAGATATTGCTCAATCTCGTGGCGATAGCATTGGAGCATAGGACGAATGATGTGGCGGTCGTTGTGCGGGAGCATACCGCGGACTCCCGTAATGCCACATCCACGCAGCAGATTCAGCAGCATGGTTTCTGTATTGTCATCGGCATGATGGGCGACAGCTATGGATTGTGCACCAAGGGTGGTGCGTAATTTCTCAAACCATTCGTAGCGCAAATCGCGACAAGCCATCTCTACGGATATGGAGTCGGTCGCCTGACGACAATGAGCACTAACATCGAAATGCGTCAAATGGAATTCGGCACCAAAAAGCGATGAAATCTCCCTTGCGTGAGCTTCATCGCGGTCGCTTTCGCTACCCCGAAGATGAAAATTGCAATGCGCGGCAACACATTTGTAGCCCAATGAAGTCAGCACCGCCAATAAAGCAACGGAGTCGGCACCACCACTTAAGGCTACTATAACGGGGGTACCTACATCGGGTATGAGACTGTGGCGGTGTATGTAGCCGCTTATGTTATGTTCGAGCGGATGCATTAGTTGCCGGCGCCTTTAAAGGTAACGGTGCGGTTGTAGACGAAGTTGGCAAGAGTGTACACGACCATTCCTATCAATGTAGCCAATCCGTAACCGCTCATGGTGAATCCCAAGAGGTGCAACTGTATGTCGCCTAAGGGAGTCTGTTCGGTGAGCAGCCATGTGGCAGCGAACTGGAATGCGTAACACAACAGGAATCCGATGATGAATTTCACTCCTTCAGACAGGACGCCACTACCGGATTTGAATACCCATAACTTATTCCATACAAAAGAATTTACAAATCCGGCTACATACCCGATGGCATTTGATACCCATGGGTTTATGCCGAAGATGCTCTTGCATAGGAATATGAGCACCAGTGTGATGAGTGTATTCATCACTCCTACACACGCATAGCGCAGAAATTGTGTTACAACCAGACGCTGTTCAGGGGATAGGGTTCTCATGGCGAGTTATCTGATAATGATTATTGGATTCGGTTAGGTGTTTGCGAGGATGTTATTCTTTGTTTCGCGAGTAATGGCGGCATACATGAGTGAGTCCGCAATTGAGACAATCGGGTCTACGTGCCTTACATACATACCGTCCGTGCAATATGAGCCAATGGTGAGCCTTGGGAATGAGTTCCTCGGGGATGTGGCTCACAAGCATCTTTTCAGTCTGCAACGGATTCTTACTGCCGGTGGTAAGCCCAATGCGCTCGCTGACGCGGAATACGTGAGTGTCAACAGCCATGGCTGCCTTATTGAATACTACGGAAAGTATTACGTTGGCGGTCTTGCGCCCCACTCCAGGTATGGTGAGCAGGGAATCGATGTCGGATGGCACTTCGCCGCCGTATCGCTCAACAAGAGTCTTTGCCATTCCAAGCAGATTGCGAGCCTTGTTATTGGGGTATGATACCGAGCGTATGTACCCGAAAATTTCATCGACAGATGATGCTGCCATAGTTTCCGGGGTGGGAAAGGCTTCGAAAAGTGCCGGGGTTATGAGGTTAATACGCTTGTCGGTGCATTGCGCGGAAAGAATCACTGCAACCAAAAGTTGATATGGGTTGCTGTAGTGCAATTCCGTCTCGGCTACAGGCATAGCCTGCCGGAACCATTCGATTACTTTGTTGTAGCGCTCTTTGACCGTCATTGGATAGTATTACAGGTGTTTCAATAATTTGTCAGTTGCTAACATGGCTAATGCACATGCTCCCAGTCCGCCCAAAATGGATACCGAGATGTAGGTGAGGGATTGCATATACATGCCGTCTCTCATCATCATGAGCGGATGCAATGAGAATGCGGAGAATGTGGTGAATCCTCCCAACAGACCGGTTATCAGGAATTTTGACCATCCGTCATTGGCGTGGTAGTGCAATAGTATAGTCCATATAATGCCAATTAAGAAGCATCCGGCGATGTTAATCACGACTGTATGGAACATCCGGTTTTCAAATAGTCCAATATGCTCCATGGCATATCTGCCGACACATCCTAATGCGCCCCCAGCCGCAACCAATGCAATGTCGGTGGCATTTACTGACATGGGAGGTTATCGTGCGCTTTGGAATTCTTCGAGGAACCGGCGGTCGTTTTCGGAGAACATGCGGAGGTCCTTAACCTGATATTTCAAGTTAGTTATGCGCTCCACGCCCATTCCAAGAGCAAAACCGCTATATACCTTGGAGTCAATGCCACAAGCGTCGAGCACGTTGGGATCGACCATGCCGCACCCGAGGATTTCCACCCAGCCGGTGTGTTTACAGAAGGAGCATCCTTTGCCACCGCACAGATTACATGATATGTCCATCTCGGCAGATGGTTCGGTGAAGGGGAAGTAACTGGGACGCAGGCGAATCTTTGTCTCAGGACCGAACATCTCGCGTGCAAAGTAGAGGAGCGTCTGTTTCAAATCGGCAAATGAAACATTTTTATCAACATATAAAGCTTCTACCTGATGGAAGAAACAGTGCGCACGGGCTGATATGGCTTCGTTGCGATACACACGTCCGGGGCATATAATGCGAATCGGCGGCTGAGTGTGTTCCATGACACGGCTCTGCACTGAAGAGGTGTGTGTACGCAGCAGAACGTCGGGGTTGCGTTGGATGAAGAAGGTGTCCTGCATGTCACGCGCAGGGTGATCGGCTGCGAAGTTGAGTGAGGAGAATACGTGCCAGTCGTCTTCAATTTCGGGGCCTTCAGCCACGGTAAATCCAAGGCGTGAGAATATTGATATGATGTCGTTGCGCACAATTGATAGCGGGTGACGGCTTCCAAGCGGCATCATAGCCGGTGTGCGGGTCAGGTCGAGTGAGCTATCTATAGTGTCAACGCTTTCCAGGGATTCCTTGAGCGAGTTTATTTTGTCAGTGGCAAGATTCTTCAGTTCATTGAGTGCTTGTCCGATAGCTCGTTTCTGGTCGGCCGGGACATTGCGGAAATCATTGAACAGGAGTGACACTTCACCTTTTTTGCTAAGATATTTGATGCGGAGCGCCTCAACCTGTGCCAAGTCGGTAGCTGTGAGGTTTGAAATGTCCGCTTTTAGCTGATTAATCTTTTCAATCATTATGTTGAGTGGTTTATTATATTCTTATCTTTTGCAAAATTACAAAAAATACTCAAATACTGATTGCTGCATGTGGTAAAAAAGGGACTTGATTTGGAGTGTTTTTTTATGGAAGTATGTCAATGTGCTCTTGCCAGTTCAATTAGGAATGAGGAATGTTTGTGGGTTGTGGCGGGGGAGGGATATTCGACCCTTGACTGGGTCGTCATGTAGGGTATGGTCGTGGACCGTGGGTTTCACCCAC
>CAJTMM010000003.1:0-104288 GCA_910577465.1 uncultured Muribaculaceae bacterium
AAAAACGGATTCAGATAATGAATCCGTTTTTACTGTTGTCTTACGAGGATTCGAACCTCGACAGGCAGAACCAAAAACTGCAGTGCTACCATTACACCATAAGACAATCCTTTCACTCAAGCCTTACCGGCCTAAAGCGAGGGCAAAGGTAAGAAGAGTTTTTAATTCCTGCAAGCCTTTGCCCAATTTTTTGCTATTTCGCGATAAGGAGGAAATAGTTCTTTTTGCCTTTCTGAACCAAGATGTATTTGTCGTTCAGAAGCATATCGACAGTTGCGGGTGCATAAGCGTCGGAAATTTTTTCTTTGTTGACGCTGACACCACCGCCCTGCACCATTTTACGCATTTCGCCTTTGGAGGGGAATACGGGCGCGGCTTCAGTGAGGAGGTCGGCGAGCTTGATGCCGGATTCAATGTCGGCGCGTGACACTTCGAACTGTGGCACACCTTCCATCACGGCAAGCAGTGTGGCTTCGTCGATTTTGTGAAGTATCTCGCCGGCTTTATTGCTGAAGAGTATCTGCGAAGCCTCGACAGCGGCTTCATAGTCTTCGGCAGAGTGTACCATGGTGGTCACTTCCTTGGCGAGACGTTTCTGCAACGGACGCAGTCCGGGGTCGGCAGCCTGCTCGGCTACCAAGGCTTCGACCTCCTCGCGGGTAAGCTCGGTGAATATCTTGATGTACTTCTCGGCGTCGGCATCGGAAACGTTGAGCCAGAACTGATAGAATTTGTAGGGTGATGTGTAACGCGGGTCGAGCCAAACGTTGCCGCTCTCGGTTTTGCCGAATTTGCCACCGTCAGCCTTGGTGATAAGCGGACAGGTAAGCGCGTAGGCTTCGCCACCCAATGTACGGCGGATGAGTTCCGTGCCGGTAGTAATATTGCCCCACTGGTCGGAACCACCGAGCTGCAGGCGACAGTTCTTCTCGCGGTAGAGATTCAGGAAGTCGTAGCCCTGCACGAGCTGATATGAAAATTCAGTAAACGACATGCCCTGCTGGCTTTCGCCGGAGAGACGTTTCTTAACCGAATCTTTTGCCATCATATAATTGACGGTTATGTGCTTGCCTACGTCGCGGATGAAATCGAGGAATGAGAAGTTTTTCATCCAGTCGTAATTGTTGACCATCTCAGCGGCGTTGGGAGCATCGCTGTCGAAGTCAAGGAATTTGGCAAGCTGCTTCTTGATGGCTCCCTGATTGTGACGCAGAGTCTGCTCATCGAGGAGCTTGCGTTCCTGACTTTTCATGGAGGGGTCGCCAATCATACCGGTAGCACCTCCCACCAATGCGATGGGCTTATGTCCGGAACGCTGGAAGTGTTTAAGAATCATCACCCCCACGAGGTGACCTATATGCAGACTGTCGGCGGTAGGGTCGATACCCAGATATGCGACGGTCATTTCTTTTTTCAGTTGCTCATCGGTGCCGGGCATCATCTGATGAATCATGCCGCGCCAAGTAAGTTCGTCGATAAAATTCATTGGTATTTATGTTTCTTAATAGTCAAAAGAATGCCACAAATTTACGCATAATTTCTTAAGTACATACATAAATGAATTCATAGGCTCGAATAAAAGCATGATTTTAGTGTACGGGCTTCAATTATTCACATTATTTCACTAAATTTGCAATCTTAACGCCAAGAGGTGCCAATCAGCACATCGCATAAACACTTTTCACCAAACGAACAGTAACAATGTATAGCCGATTCAGAACATTATTTTCAGCCCTGTGCATAACAGCATTATATACCGGAGCGGTGGCACAAACCGCATCACCGAACCCCAAAAGCCCAATATTCGCGGCAGTCATTCCCGACACCATCGGGTTCATGACCGACACAACCACGGTAGAGATAGAGCCGCTGCTGATAGACCGAGAGGATTTTGATTCGATAATAAGCGTACCGCAGCGCAATTACCGCACATTAGACGCCGGACATTTCGGTCCGGTAGTGTTCGACACATACCACTTTCTGGAACCCATACCGCTCACGCCCAAGCATGACGAGACGTTCCCCGAGGTGTATTATTGGCTCGACGACCTCGAATTCGGGCAACAACTGATGGAACAGACGCGTCAACGCTACGCCACATATAATCCCGACGGAGTGCGCTACAACCTTGCTTTCCTCCCTGAAACACCCAAGTCGTACCGCGCATACGTGGATCCAACCACGACCAAGATAGTGCTCGAGGAGCTGAAGGTGGACAAAGAGGAACTCGCCAAGGATCTGACCCCTGACATAGAACGCAAAAAATGGCTGCAATCGTTTGACGCATCGCTGCAATTCTCGCAAGCATACGTATCGCCCAACTGGTATCAGGGCGGCAACAACAACCTGAACCTGATAGGACAACTGATGTATCATGTGAAGCTGAACCAGAAATTTTATCCCAAGTATCTGTTCGAGGCCACCGTACAATACAAACTCGCACTTACGAGCACCCCTGACGACAGCATACATTCGATGAACATAACAGAGGATATATTCCAGGTCAACGCCACATTCGGTGTCAAGGCAGCCAAGAGATGGTTCTACTCTGCCAACCTTATGTTCAAGACACAGCTATTCAACAGCTATCCGCTTAATTCACGCCAACTCCAATCATCGTTTCTGTCGCCGGGTGAGTTGAACTTAGGTCTCGGTATGACCTACAACTACAGCAATGCCAAAAAAACATTCACATTCGGAGCATCCATATCACCGCTCTCATGGAACATGAAGACATGCATAGACCGGAAACTCGACGAAACGGTATATGGAATCACCGAAGGCCACAAGACGGTGCATAAGGTCGGTTCGAGTGCCGAATGCACCTTGCAGTGGAAGATAGCATACAATATAGTATATAACTCACGATTGTTTGCCTTTACCGACTACGGATATTTCCAAGCCGACTGGGAACACACGGTAGACTTCAACATAAACCGTTTCCTATCGACACGCCTGTATGTGGACATGCGCTATGATACCACAACCCCGCGAGTGGATGACAGCCGCTGGCACAAATTCCAGCTCAAGGAGATATTCAGTTTCGGATTTGCCTACCATTTCGGTGTGAAATAAGCCAAAACAATCCCCATAGTCCCCTCTCTCCAACATGAAACAGACAATCACCATAATACTGATACTGACAATGCACTTTTTGCCGCAAAATGCTGTGGCAAAAGGTGCATTTCTCAATTCCATGCCCGAGACCTCATGCACAATCGAGGGATTTTCCATAGCCGAGATGAAAGGACGGATGCAAACCTCCGCCCTGCACCACATAGAGGGTATATGGCAGTTTACCGACAACGGCTCCACAGTAGCCATAGAACGCTATACGGATGTAGCGTCCGACACTCATGGCTACCGCATGATATTAGTGTCATCAGCCAACCGCTCATTACGCCCCGGCACCGTGATGGGTCACATAGCTCCAACAGCCAAAGATGGCCAATACTCAGCATCCATATACACATCTGCCATAGGTCCAACCCTGATATTGCCACACCGCTTCACGCTGAAACTTCAACCGGGAGAAAACAGCATAGTGTTTCAGCAACACAAAAGCAAATTTGCCATCAATCTCTGGCGCACCCTACCCTACATGTGGCGATATTCAATACGCACAAATCAACAGCCACCGTCGGCTGACGGATGCAGACGCATATATCCCGCACCTACATTACCGAGAGAACCCCGGTATCTATAATCATACTACAATGCGCACGGGTTTCATCATATTACTAACAGTCTTAATGCTCGGGAGTGCGGGAGTGCAGGCTAACGAGCGTACGACCCGCAAGCGACTGAAAACCGCCACCGTCACCGCCACGACCCGGCAGACTGCAGTAACGGGAGCATACGATACCATAACGGAAAGAGCTGATACGGCAGTGAGCCTTGCAGGCTATGACAAGCCGCTGCGCTCACGCAATGAGACTCTATTCGTGACCAACCACACAACCGATACGATAACCGCCATAACCATACGCATAAACTACATGGATATGCGCAAGCGACAGCTGCATAGCGCGGAACGCACAGTGCGCACAACGATACCGCCAAAATCGACACGCCAGATATCAATGCGCTCATGGGACAGGCAGCAATCGTTTTACTACATACGGTCAGCCAAACCACGTAGCGGCGTCGCCACGCCCTACGATGTATCGTGTACGCCCGTGAGCATAGTCGTGAGCAGAGGCAATAAAAACAACCAACAAAGTCAAACACAATAAGCCCAGCAACACTATGGGACATCCGATAGACCACATACGCACCCACCTTGAGATACCACCGGAGATGGAGCAATCGTTGCGCTCGATAATGACGCAACACACATTTAAACGCGGCGAAACAATATCCGCCATAAGCGATATGCGCTCCAATGTGTTTTACATACAAAATGGTGCGGCACGGGTGTATTACCTGAAATCGGGCAAGGAGCATACGTATTCGTTTGCATTTGACGATGAGTTCGTGACGCTATCACCTTATCTGTGGAAAACACCGGACAATATACCTACCATAGAATTTCTGGAACCGACGGAGGTGATATTCGTGCCGATACCGGGCACCCATTTCCTAATGCAGGATTATGCCCGCGAGCATCTAGCAGAGGCGTCAACGTTCCTGCTCACAGCCCTCATAGAACATACGCATTTTCTGGAGGAACGCATATTCGTGCTTCAGACGGCATCGGCTACCGAACGCTACAAGTGGCTGATAAACCGCTATCCCAAGATATTGGAGCGCGCCACGATAACCCAGATAGCATCGTATCTCGGAGTCACGAAGGAGACGCTGTACAGAATAAGGGCTGGGAAGTATTGACTCCGGCGCTGAATGTGCATGTGACTAAAATATACGCTCTGATGCCATGCACCCTATGTGTATCATAGACTCTGTGAATAATAAAATCACAATACATTGTGATTTTCAGGTAGATTTTATGCCATAACACTTAATCCACAGCGAAAAATCACAATTTAGTGTGATTTTTTAGGAGTGATTTACAATCTAATTGATAACTTTGCGCAAAATCACAATATACTGTGATTTTAACAGATTATGGATTACACAAAAATAGGTGAGACAATCAAGAGCCGAAGAAAGTCGCTGAATATCACGCAACCCATATTGGCTTCACTTGCCGGCGTGGGGGTAAATACGCTCGTGGCGATAGAGCGTGGCAACGGAAATGCAAAGATTCAGAACATTATAGCAATCCTTGACACCCTCGGGATGAAAATAGAGGTGACACTTAAAGACTGAAATCATGCGAAAATGCAAAATCCTTATAAACGGCATAGATGCCGGATTATTAACTGAAAATGACAATCCAAGGGAGTACGTATTCCAATACACAAAGGAATACATTGACAAGGGATTGCCGGCTGTAAGCCTTTCCATGCCACTCAGGGAAGAGGAATACAGGTCACGAGTATTATTCCCTTATTTTTTCAATCTTCTTTCCGAGGGTGAGAACCGCGCCATACAATCAACACTGCTACACATAGATAAAAATGATGACTTCGGCATACTTATGGCAACAGCCCAGTACGATACCGTCGGTGCAGTCACGGTAAAACCCATTATTAATGAATAACCTGAAGAATCCAATGAATCCAACGGATATAAATATTTGCCCATCGCTTTTGACTGAAGGTCATCACTCCTACTCCCCCGCCGCCTTGAACAGATTGTTTGACGGCATGCCGATAAGCCATATTCTGGATTTTGACTCTCCGACTTCGGTCAATACAGACGGTCGTGAAGCAATCAGAAATATAGGACGATTATCGCTCTCCGGCGCCCAACCAAAATTCGGGTTAATCATAGGTAAGGATGGCAGACTACGCTACTCCCAAGAGGAGGAACAAAGCACATACATCTTGAAACCTCGCCCGACCGGATACCAGATAATAAATCATGATTATTGTGCAGCAAATGAAAATCTAACCATGCAGATGGCATCGCAGGTCTACGGGATAGAAACGGCAGCAAACGGATTATGTTTTTTCCGCGACGGTCAGATGGCATATATCACGCGCCGATTTGATGTGCATGCCGGAGGTAAATATGCCCAGGAGGATTTTGCGTCGTTGATGGGATTGACAAAAGCCAATGGCGGCTCGGACTTCAAATACAACAACGGCAGTTATGAGGAATGTGCATACATAATCCGCAAATATGTAAAATCGGCACCGGTTGACATACTGCGTTTTTTCAAAATCATACTTTTCAACTTCATAACCCTTAATGACGACGCACACCTCAAAAACTTCAGCCTTGTCAGCAATGGCAGGGAGTACCATCTTTCTCCGGCTTACGACCTTGTAAACACATCGCTCCAGATATATACACCCCGGATATTCGCACTTGATAATGGATTGTTTCAAGAAGGTATGCATTTGACAGATACCAGACAGGTGTCAGCGGACGATTTCATTGAATTAGGACGAAGAATCGGACTGCCTGAAAAACTTGTAATACAGGAGTTGAAACGGTTTTCAACGCCAAGCGAAAAAGCCGACGCCTTGATAGAAAGGTCATTCCTTTCCGATAATCTAAAACAGTTGTACCGTTCGGGGTATCATTACCGCCAGTCGATGATCGGTCTATAATAATTTTAATCACGTTCGGCTGTGCTCAAATAAATTTGGCACTGCGCTCACTTATCCGTATTTTTGGCTTCGCCTTAAATACTCACGCTCGGTAATGCTCAAATAAATTTGGCATTACTCTCGACTTATCCGTATTTTTGGCTTCGCCTTAAATACTCACGTTCGGCAGTGCCCAAATAAATTTGGCACTGCGCTCACTTATCCGTATTTTTGCAATAAATTCATCGCATATATGAAATCGGTACAAGGTAATCTGCACCTGCTTGAATCAGGCAAAATAGGGCGTCTGCTCTGGGACTATAGTCTGCCGGCTGTGGTGGGCATGCTGGTAATGTCGCTCTACAATGTGATAGACCGCATATTCATAGGTCAGGGGGTGGGTACGGAAGCCATAGCGGGGCTTGCCATCACATTTCCGGTGATGAACATATCTGCCGCGCTGGGGGTGCTAATCGGCGCCGGCGCAAGTGCGAGGGTATCGATACTTCTCGGAGCCCAGAACAAGCGTGGCGCAGAGGTGGTGCTGGGCAATGCCTTCACACTAATCGTAATCAATGCCACGGTATATCTGACATGCTTCGCAATGTTTCTGGATGACATACTCGTGGCTTTCGGCGCAAGCGAAGCCTCGCTCCCCTACGCTCACGATTTCATGACGTACATATTGCCGGGGATGCTCATAATGAACATCGGATTCACGCTGAACAATATAATGCGCGCATCGGGATACCCAGTGAAGGCTATGGTAACGATGTTTATCGGTGCTGGCTGCAATCTGGTGCTGGCACCGCTGTTTATATTCGGGTTCGGCTGGGGGATAAAGGGTGCCGCGATAGCCACCGACCTGTCCATGGGGGTGTTTGCGTTCTATGTCGTGGCTCACTTCCTGAGAAAGACCAACACGCTGCATTTCGTCAAAAACGCATTCAAATTGCACTGGCACACCGTATTGGGAATAATAGGCATAGGCGCGGCACCATCGCTGGTGAACCTCGCAAGTTGTTTCATAAACGTAATCATAAACAAGAATCTGTACCACTACGGTGGCGACAATGCCGTGGCAGCGGCGGGAATATTCGTCACGTTCACGTCGCTTCTGACGATGGTGGTAGTGGGTATATGCCAGGGTATGCAGCCCATAATAGGCTATAATTACGGAGCGGGCAAGATGCACCGTCTGCGCAGCGCATATATACTCGCCACGCTATGGAGCACCGGCATAGTGACAGTGGGATGCATAGCCGGTCTGGGGATGCCGTCGGTCATAGCGCGGGCATTTACGGTGGATGCAGGTCTGATTGCAGTGACTGACAATGCACTGTCGATATCTATGAGGATGTTTTGGGTGGTGGGCTTCCAGATTGTTTCCACGACATTTTTCCAGTCGATAGGCAAAGTGGGCAAGTCGATATTCCTGAGTCTCACCCGTCAAGTGATATTCCTGATACCGCTACTCATAGTACTGTCGAAGACGTTCGGGCTTGACGGGGTGTGGATGGCATTCCCCATATCGGATGCATGTGCCACGCTGGTGACGGTAGTGATGATAGTGTGGCAATTCCGCGAGATATCGCGTCAGAACAGCTTGAAAACAGTTTGAATACACCCCCACGGCACATGATATGATGGCCAAGGGATAAAAAAAGCATAAAACATTTGCATATTAGTGGATTTCTGCATACATTCGCATAATTGATTAATACCCTCTGAAATACCAAAATTACAAATCTCATGAGTTACTTGAAATTTGATAAAAACCTCATGATTAATCTCGAGCAATCCCTCATGAAGGAGATGCTGCGCACTAATCAGGCAGGGGCTTATCACTGTACTTCAGTCGTGGACTGCAATACCCGCAAGCAGCATGGGCTATTGGTGATTCCCATCCCCGAGATGGAGAACTCATCGCATGTGTTGCTTTCGTCGATGGACGTGTCGGTAATACAGCACGGCGCACAATTCAATTTAGGCCTCCACCGCTATCAAGGCGGCGTGTACAGCCCCAACGGACACAAATACATACGTGAATTTGATTGCGAGAGCGTGCCCCGTACCACTTACCGCGTGGGTGGCGTGATTCTGACCAAGGAAAAGATTTTCATCTCGCACGAGAACCGATTGCTAATACGATACACACTCGTGGAGGCTCATTCTCCCACAACCCTGCGATTCAAACCGATGCTCGCGTTCCGCGAAGTGAACCAGTTGGTAATTGCCAACGGTAATCTAAACCAGGATTGCCCGGAGGTGCCCAACGGTGTTTCCTGTTGCCTTTATCCAGGATACCCGAATCTGTACATGCAGTTTAACCACAAGCCGCAATGGAACTACGAACCACATTGGTACAATGGGTTTGAATATCTCAAGGACCTCGAAAGAGGTGTGCCCTATACTGAGGACCTGTGGGTACCGGGGTATTTCGAAATTCCGATAAAAAAAGGTGAGTCGATAATATTCTCGGCAGGCACATCGGAGGTATCACCCCGCTCATTGGCTAAGATGTACGAAAATGAGATAGCCATACGTACGTGCCGCACAAGTTTCTTCAATTGCCTGAAAAATGCCGCCAAGCAGTTCTATCTGAGAGATAAGGACGGTATGTTCATGCTTTCGGGTTACCCATGGGGTAAGATTCTGGCACGCAATACATTCATGTCGCTTCCCGGCAATACCATAGCCATAGACCACCGTGCCGATTATGAGGCAATCATGGCAACGGCACAGAAAGCACTGGAAAACTTCATAACAACCGGTCAGCTCGACAAGCGCATACAGGGTATTGACCTACCGGATATCCCATTGTGGTGCATCTGGGCGCTGCAACAGTATGCCAAGGCATACGGTGCGGAGGATTGCAAGAAGAATTACATGACGCTTGTGGGACAGATTATGGAATATCTGCTCGACAACCGTCACCCGAATCTACAGGTAGACCAGCGTGGCATGGTACGCACCGTGGGTACCGACACGCCGGTATCGTGGATGAACGCATCGCTTTACGGTAAGCCGGTGGTGCCGCGTACGGGCTATCTCGTGGAATTCAATGCGTTGTGGTACAATGCTCTGATGTTTGCCATTTCGCTCACAGAAGGCGAAGCGGCATATACATCCATGCGTGAGCTTATGCTACAGACGGTAGAGACACTGAAGCCAGCGTTTATCGATACATTCCTCAATGATTACGGCTATCTGTTTGACTACGTCAATGACAATTATGCCGACCCGTCGGTGCGTCCAAATATGGCCGTTGCCATAGGATTGGACTATTCTCCACTCGACCGTCGTCAGCGCAAACGCGTGCTTGACGTGGTAACGCGTGAGCTGTTGACGCCCAAGGGATTGCGCACGTTATCACCGAAGAGTTTCGGTTATCGTCCGTCGTACCTCGGTTCGCCCGAGGAGCGTGAGATGGCGTTGCACAACGGTCCCGCCCGTCCGTGGCTGTTCGGATTCTATGCCGATGCCTATCTGCGTGTGTTCGGACATAGCGGCGTGAGCTACATAGACCGTATGCTCATAGGCTACGAGGATGAAATGACGCAAGGCTGCATAGGCTCATTGTCGCAACTTTACGACGGTAACCCACCGTTCTCGGGACGCGGAGCCATAAGCCATGCCACCAATGTTGCCGGAATATTGCGCACAATCAAGACACTTAAAAAATTTAATATCTAATACCCGCCACCACGCATGAAAGCTTTAATGTTCGGGTGGGAATTTCCACCTCATATCCTCGGCGGTCTCGGCACTGCCAGCTACGGACTCACTAAAGGCATGTGGGAATGTGGCGACATGGACATATCGTTCGTCATACCCAAACCTTGGGGTGACGAAGACAAAAGTTTCGCACATATAATAGGAGCATCGCAAGTACCTATCGCTTGGCGCGATGTAAGCCGTGAGTATGTGGAACAGCGCATAGGAAAGTACATGAATCCGGATTTGTACTTCAATCTGCGTTCACATATCTACGCCGATTTCAACTATATGCGCACCAACGATCTGGGATGTCTTGAATTCTCGGGACGCTATCCCGACAACCTGCTGGAGGAAATAAACAATTACTCCATCTGTGCCGGTGTGATAGCGCGCACTCTTGACTTCGATATCATACACTCACACGACTGGCTCACCTATCCCGCCGGCATACATGCCAAGCAGGTTACCGGCAAGCCGTTGGTGATACATGTGCATGCCACGGACTTTGACCGTTCGCGCGGCAATGTTAATCCGACAGTGTTCGGTATCGAAAAGGATGGTATGACGCAAGCCGACCACATCATCACCGTAAGTAACCTAACACGGAATACGGTGATTGAAAAGTATGGCATAGACCCCGCCAAGGTGACTACTGTACATAATGCGGTGACTCCGCTGAGCGATGAACTGCTCAATGTACAGGCTACGAAACCGAAGGAAAAGGTAGTGACATTCCTGGGTCGAATCACCATGCAGAAAGGACCGGAATACTTCGTGGAAGCAGCCGCCAAAGTATTGAAAAACAACCACAACGTGCGTTTCGTGATGGCAGGAAGCGGTGACATGATGGACAAGATGATCATGCTTGCCGCCGAACGCGGTATAGCCGACCGTTTCCATTTCCCGGGATTCCAAAAAGGAAAACAAGTTTACGAGATGCTTAAGGCAAGCGATGTCTACATCATGCCGTCGGTATCCGAACCATTCGGCATATCTCCGCTCGAAGCCATGCAGATGGGCGTGCCGTCCATCATATCCAAACAGAGCGGATGTGCTGAAATTCTCGACAATGTGATTAAAACCGATTATTGGGACATAGACGCCATGGCCGATGCCATTCACTCCATCATCACCTACCCTGCCATGTACAACCAATTGCGCGAGGACGGGCTTGATGAAGTGAACCGTATTACATGGGACAAGGCCGGCGCCAAGGTGATAGACATATACCGCAAGGTGATAGCCGACCGCCAGTAACCAATAGCAAGCATCTTATAAAATTTAAAAATCCTCTATCCAGATATTCAACATCATGAAAGCAATCTGTTTTTATTTTCAAATCCATCAACCGTTCCGCCTTAAAAGATACCGCTTTTTCGATATAGGTAACGACCACTATTATTACGATGACTTCTCCAACGATGATATCGTAACCCGCATAGCCCAACACAGCTACATACCGGCAGCCGAAAGTCTGCTTCGCATGTTGGAGCAATACCCCAATTTCCGTTGCGCACTCTCCATCACAGGCGTGGCATTGGAACAGTGCGAACAATATGTACCCGAATTCATAGACCTGCTCAAGAAACTCGCGGCTACCGGCCGTGTGGAATTCCTTGCAGAGACATACGCCCACTCACTGTCATCGCTCATAGACCCTGAGGAATTTATCAATCAGGTAAAGGTGCACAACGACAAAATTGAGGAACTTTTCGGTGTGAAACCCAAAGTTCTCCGCAATACCGAGCTTGTGTACTGCGATGAAATGGCTCCTATGATTCTCAATATGGGCTACAAGGGTGTAATCACCGAAGGCGCCAAACATATCTTAGGATGGAAATCGCCCAACTACGTGTACAGCGCCGCATCGGCACCCAAGCTAAAGATATTGCTGCGTAATGCCAAACTGAGCGACGATATAGCAAAGCGCTTCAGCAATACCGAATGGGACGCATATCCATTGACCGCCGACAAATATATGGACTGGATTGCATCGACACCCGCCGAGGAACAGATAATCAACCTGTTCATGAATCTTGAGACATTCGGTGAATTCCAGACCCGCGACACCGGTATATTCCAATTCCTTGAAGCTCTACCCTACTTTGCCAAGGAACGCGGTGTGGAATTCTGGACTCCGTCCGACGCCATATCCAAACTGAAACCGGTAGGAGAATTGTCGATAATGCACCCCATATCCTGGACCGACGAATCGCGTGACACTTCAGCATGGTTGGGCAATAAGCTCCAGAACGAAGCATTCGAGAAACTTTATTCCGTATCGGAACGTGTGCGTCTGTGCGATGACCGCCGTTTGAAACAGGACTGGTACTATCTTCAGGCTGCCGACCACCTGTTCTATATGGCGACAAAACATTTCGCCGACGGTGCCGCTCATTCCAACTTCAGCCCATACGAAACTCCGTTCCAAGCATTTACCAATTATATGAATGTGCTTGCCGACTTCATAGTGCGCGTGGAAGAACAGTATCCACTGTCAATTGAAAACGAAGAGCTCAACGCCCTTCTCACCACTATCCGTAATCAAGAACGCGAAATAGAAACCCTCAACAAAGAAGTGACCTCCATGCGCAAAAACATAGAGCACTTCAATGAGGAACACCTGCTTCGCGAGAAGAAAGCAAATCAGGAGGAATCCGCGTCAGATGAACCCGTAGCGGAAAAAGCTTCAAAGAAACCTGCTTGCAAGCCCAAAGCCGCTTGCAAAACAAAAGCCACTGCTACCAAAAAAGAATCCAAACCTAAGGCTACTGCCAAGAAAAAGTAACCTCGGGATAAATATCTCCATATAACAAGGCACGCCACATAAACCATGGGCGTGCCTTGTTGTTTTTTTGTAGACAGTCAATATCGGGACCGGTCGGCAACGATTACGGTACAACGGCAAGAAGCGACCATTTCAACCGTGGAACATCAATCAAGTAACCTATCGCGGATTACTACGGCATTATTATGTACACGGTCGTGTGAACCGAACAGCAATGTCACAGTTCCAAACTTCATCATACGCGACTTAAAATCAGCAAACGCGGCATTATCATCAAGTTCTTTTCCATAACGCGTGGCAAATTCGTTCCAACGATTATCCGGGTCGGCATGAAACCACTCCCTCAACAGGTCCGACGGTGCAAATTGCTTATCCCATTCATCATAATGGAATGTGGCATGGCTAAGTCCACGGGGCCACAATTTATCCACAAACACCCTGTAGCCGTCGTCAGGCTGTTGCGGGTCGTAAGCACGTTTTAAATTTACGGTGAGCATATCAATAAATATAATACCAGTTATTGATATAATAACAATTCTTGCTACCGATTTATCGATTATGCCATAAAAGATATGCCATAAAGAAACCGGCGGCACCAAATTAATGGCACCGCCGGCTATGTGAGCCACACCAAAGGATGCGATGAAACTCCGGATGACAGGATTTGAGCGCTCGCCGACCTTTGTAATCCGCCTGGGCTAATTAAGCCTCCTCTTTCGAGAATGGGGCCCGCCATTGGACGACTAAGCTTGTCTCGGTATTTCACGTGTAATTGATGAGTTTCCCAATCAACTTTGATGTGGTATGTCAATGTTCGTTTCTTATATCAGAAGCCTTATCCGTGCTTCATTTGTATAACGCAAAGTTATATACGGAGGTTCAAAAATCCAAATATTTTGTGTATTTTTTCGCGTCTAAAAATATTGATTACACCAATATTTTTATGTCGTGACAGCAACATGCGTGGCTATCACCGAATTATAGTATATTCAGGCGGGCGGTTCACCTTATCTTAAATCCCGGCACAAAAAAAATACACTGCTTATTGCAACTTTTCATGATGATACTGCGTCAAACCTATAGAAACATAAAAAACGAAGCCCGTCACAATTCATCGCACTATGATAATAGAACTGAAAGATGTAAACAAAACATATCCGGGAGCAGTGCCGCTGCATGTACTCAAAGGCATAAATCTGAATATCGACCGAGGTGAACTCGTTTCCATAATGGGCGCATCAGGATCCGGAAAGTCAACCCTACTCAATATAATAGGCATACTCGACAACTACGATTCGGGACAATACATTCTCGATGGCGTGGAGATTAAGAATTTAAGCGAGAACCGTGCAGCAGAATTGCGCAACCGCATGATTGGATTTGTGTTCCAGTCATTCAACCTCATCAACTATAAGAATGCGGTGGAGAATGTGGCACTGCCATTGTTCTATCAGGGAATTTCACGCAAAAAACGCAATATGCTCGCCATGGAACAATTGGAACGCATGGGACTTGCCGACAGGGCACACCACCTCCCGAGCGAAATGTCGGGTGGACAGAAGCAACGAGTTGCCATAGCCCGCGCCCTGATTACCAATCCATCACTCATCCTTGCCGATGAGCCTACCGGTGCCCTTGACTCCAAGACCTCTAAAGACGTGATGGAGGTGTTCCGCCAACTCAATGCCGATGGCATGACCATAGTCATAGTCACACACGACCCGGGAGTAGGTCAGCAAACCAACCGCATAATCCGTATATCCGACGGCATAATCACACCCGACAATGTTTGATCTGATTCGCGAAATAGGACAGACCATGCGCAACAATAAGCTGCGCACGGCACTTACCGGATTTGCCGTAGCCTGGGGTATATTCATGCTCATAATACTGCTCGGTATGAGCCGTGGTGTGTACAACAACTTCACATCGTTTGCCTCAGCCGACAACTCCAACTCCTTAGGCATCTGGGGAGGATGGACCGGTAAACCGTATAAAGGTTACAAAGAGGGACGCCCGATAAGACTTGAAGAAACCGACCTGCAAAGCGTAGAGCACCACAACCCCGACAATGTCAGTTCGGCACAAGGATCAGTGGTTCTCGACTCAGCCCAGATATCAACCAACCGCGACTATGTCAGCGACCCCATCTATGGCCGTTATCCCGACGAGGTGCGGTATGCCAAACTCAAGATGGCATACGGACGATTTCTCAACCAACCTGACCTTGACCATAGACGCAAGGTAGTGGTACTGTCACGAGCCAACGCAAAAATCCTGTTTGGCGATGAATCAAAAGCCGTAGGTCAATATGTCAAAGCCATGTCACTTGCCTGGCAGGTAATCGGGGTGTATGACCACGATTGGGAGAAAGGGAGCTATGTGCCCTTCACTACCGCAATGATGCTCAACGGCAACGACGGTCGCCTGTCGGAGATGATGGTACGAATAAAAAATGTGCACAATACCGAAGAGGGCACACAAGTGGAACAAGCCGTGCGCCACACACTTGCCGCCAACCACGAATTTGCCCCCGATGACACCGGAGCCGTACACATCTGGAACCGGTTCAATAATTACCTCACCAACATGGAGGCCACCAACATACTCAACGTGGCTATATGGATTATAGGACTGCTCACCATGTTATCCGGTATAGTGGGAGTAAGCAACATCATGTTTGTATCGGTGCGCGAACGCACACACGAGATAGGCATACGCCGTGCCATCGGAGCAAAACCGCGCAACATCCTCATACAGATAGTCACCGAGAGTGTCGCCATAACCACATTGTTTGGATATATAGGAATCGTCTGCGGTACCATAGTAACAGGAACTGTTGCAAAACTTACCGAGGGGACGGACTTTCTTAAAAACCCCACCGTCAACCTATCCATAGCTATCCAGGTAACAATAGTGCTTATCATAGCCGGAGCGTTTGCCGGTCTATTCCCGGCAATAAAAGCCACCAAAGTAAAACCGGTCGAGGCATTGCGCGACGAATAATCAACAACCAGCCACATTACCACCCACGAGATGAAATCTGTAATCTTCGATATAGAAAACTGGCGCGAGATAGGAGCCACACTGTCACGCAACAAGACAAGGACATTCCTCACCGCATTCGGTATATTCTGGGGCACAGCCATGCTTGCCATGCTTTGGGGCGGAGCATCGGGACTGGAAGGTATGCTCAAACGCAACTTCCAAGGATTCGCCACCAACATGGGCGCATGCTTTCCACAACGCACCACCCTGCCCTACCGCGGATTCAACAAAGGCATGTCATGGCAGCTCAACGACGGTGATATCGCTTACGTGCGCCGCACATGCCCCTACATAGAACTATCCTCGACCATGAACTTCGGCGGGGCTTCCGTGAAATACGGAACCAAAAGCAACGGCGGACGCATACAGGGTGTAGAGGGAGACTTCTTCAAGATGCAACTCCCCGTACTCTATGAAGGCAGGCTTATCAATGAAAGTGACGTAACGCAGACCCGCAAAGTTGCCATTCTGGGCAAGAACGTAGCCGATGAACTTATGGGCAAAGAGTCAGCCGTAGGAAAATACGTATCAGTCAACGATATATATTTTTTGGTAATAGGTGTGGTAGGACAAACATCGGAAGCATCCATAGGCGGCCGCATGGACGACTCCGTGATAATACCATCCACCACCATGCGCCGGGCATTCAACAAAGGTGACAAAGTGGACTTCTTCATATACACGGCACAGAAAGGACATACACCTAAGGATATCGAGCCATTCGTATGGAGAGCCGTACGCACAAACCATCCGCTCAACCCATCGGACAACGATGCCGCATGGTTCATGGATATTTCCGAACAGTTCAAGATGGTGGACAACCTATTTCTCGGCATAAGCATCCTTGCGCTGTTCGTAGGAGCAGGCACACTGCTTGCAGGCATAATCGGTATAGGCAATATCATGTGGATCATCGTAAAGGAGCGCACACAGGAGATAGGCATACGCCGTGCCATCGGTGCCACCCCTCGCGACATAATAACCCAAATACTGTCAGAAAGCATGGTACTGACAGCAATAGCCGGAGTGGGAGGTATATGTTTCGCGGCAATAGTTCTTGCCATAGCCGACAAAATCACATTCGACCCCAAACTTGGGTCAGCGCATTTCCAACTTATGTTCGGACATGCCGTCACCATCATGATTACATTTCTGATATTAGGCACAGCAGCCGGACTGATACCGGCAATAAAAGCCATGCGTATAAAACCCATCGAAGCTATCAACGACAAATAAGACGCGATATACCACCACACATTCACTAATTGAAATTAAATAATCACTTAACGATATGAAAAAGTTTTTCCGCATCCTGTTATGGATTCTTGTAGCAGCCCTGTTCATAGGCACATTCGTGTACCTTTACCTAAATTCCAAACCGAAAGAGACCCGCTATGAAATAGTATCGCCCGATACCGGCAATATCGAACGCACAACAGTGCTTACCGGGAAAATAGAACCACGGGACGAGATACAGATTAAACCGCAGATCTCCGGCATCATCACACAAATCAACGTGGAACCGGGCGACATGGTCCAAGCCGGCGATGTAATAGCCGTAATAAAAGTTATACCCGAGGCTTCCCAACTATCCAACGCCGAGAACCGCGTGAACGTGGCTCAGATAAGCCTTGAAGACGCACGTCTGAAACATGAACGCAACACTACACTTTATGATAAGCGCGTAATATCCCGCGAAGAATACGAAACCACCCTCGCCGCCTATAACAAAGCCAAAGAGGAGCTTGCATCGGCACGCGATGCAGTCAACATCGTAAAACAAGGGGTATCGCAATACAACGCTTCCGAAGCCAACACACAGGTACGCGCCACCATAACCGGACTCGTGCTTGACGTGCCGGTGAAAGTAGGAACCTCCGTAATCCAAGCCAACACATTCAACGATGGTACCACAGTTGCCACCATAGCCGACATGAACAATCTGATATTCAAAGGCAACGTAGACGAGACCGAAGTAGGCTCACTCACCGTGGGAATGCCCATGACCATTTCCATAGGCGCCCTGCCCGACTTCTCATCCAACGCCGTAATAGAATACATCTCCCCCAAAGGAACCGAGACCAACGGCGCCAACACCTTTGAAATAAAAGCAGCCATCAGCATAGACCCCTCCGTAAACCTGCGCGCCGGCTACAGCGCCAACGCATCCGTAGCACTCGCACACGCCGACAGCGTGCTCCGCGTACCGGAAAGCGTGGTAGAGTTTGTAGGCGACTCCACCTTTGTGTACTGCCTTACTGACACACTGCCGCAGCAGACATTCAAACGCACTGTCATAACCACCGGCACGAGCGACGGCATAAACATAGAAATCAAATCAGGCATAGATAAGAACGCCCGACTGCGAGGTAGCGAGATCAAAGAAAAATAACTCAACGCCATAATAAACAGCCACTAAAATGAAAGCCAAACCACTATACATATCAGCCATAATAGCACTCTCTGCCATCATACCCACAGAGACATCGGCACAGATATGGAGTCTTGACAGCTGTATAAACTACGCAATAAGCCACAATATCAATGTGCGTACCCGCGCACTCGACCGTATGTCGGCTGAACTTGACGTAACCGAAGCCAAAGACCGCTTCCTTCCGGAACTCAACGCCGGAGTATCGCAATCATTCAATTTCGGACGTGGACTGACTTCCGAGAACACATACGCCAACCGCAACACCTCGCAATTCGGATGGAACGTGGGAGTTTCCGTACCTTTATTCCAAGGACTGTCCGCAGTACGGCGTCTCAATTACTCACGAGCCAACCTCCTTGCCATCACCGAACAATACGAAGCTGCGAAAGATGACGTAACACTCAACGTCATATCCCAATACCTTCAGGTTCTGTATTGCGCCGAGATATATAATGTCGCCCAGGAACAACTCAAACTATCACAAACCGAACTGCAACGCAGGAAAATATTGCTCGACGCAGGAAAAATTCCCGAACTTGACCTTATTCAAGCCCAGTCACAGGTAGCCCAGGACGAACTGGCGGCGGTCAACGCCCACAACGACCATACCCTCGCACTCCTCGACCTCTCACAACTGTTGCAACTCCCCGATATGGAGGGATTCGACATACTGCCAGTATCCGATTCCGAGATGCCACTGCTATCAGCGGAACAAGTGTATGACAACGCCTTGCAGCACAATCACTCCGTACTGGCGTCACAACATGCGCTTACCGCTGCCGACAAAAACATCACACTCGCCAAAAGTGGATATCTGCCACGTCTGTCATTCAATGCCGGATTAAGCAGCAGTTATTACAAACTATATGGAGAGCCCAATCCCCCATTTCACCGTCAGATGCGCGACAATTTCAATAAATCACTCGGATTCACACTCTCCATACCAATATTCGACGCATTCACCACCCGCAACTCCGTGCGCAAAGCCAAAGTACAACGCCTTAATGCCGAACTCCAACTCGACGATACCCGTACCCGCCTGTACAAATCCATAAACCAGGCATACTATCAAGCAGTGGCGGCAAACAAAAAACGCCAATCAAGCGCAGTGGCACGCGAAGCCACATACGCCGCGCTGCAAGCCATGCAGGAGAAATACAACTACGGCAAGGCAAACGCCACCGAATATGACCAAGCCAAGACTGATTACATTCGCGCGGCATCGGAAGCGGTGCAGGCAAAATATGAATCCATACTACGCACACGCATACTTGAATTCTACAACCGCACATATTGAACTCATTTAAACTTTTTACCGAATATAAAAAACTGAAATGAGTTCATTAAAATGAGCATATAAAAATTTGCAATTGAGCACCCCATCCATTAATTTTGCAATACGATAAACTAATCACATTAAAAACATCATCACTATGTATCAGTATCAAGTAACATTCACAGACGCTGTGAAACGTGCATTTGAAAACTACTGCGGTTTCACCGGCCGCGCATCACGTTCCGAATATTGGTGGTTTGGTCTCTTCTGCTTTGCTGCAAATATTGTACTCACCTACGGTCTTATGATTTTCGGTGCAAAGGTAGGAGTATATGCATCATGGCTGTTCCAATTAGCAGTTTTGCTTCCCTCACTCGGACTTGCAGTGCGTCGTCTGCACGACATAGGTAAATCAGGCTGGTGGTTTCTCATCAACCTCATCCCATTGGTAGGAACTATCATATTCATAGTATGGGCATGCAAGGAAAGCCAACCCACAGCCAACGAATATGGCGAAGTACCCAACCTCACCGAATAATATATCGACATCTCATACCCACGATACGTACCCCCCTACCGGGAGGTACGTATTGTTATTTTTATATCTCATTTTAAATGTCAGAACGCTTAGACGTTCACGTAGTTGTTGCTATTTTGATTTTAATTTGTAACTTTGCACATGCTATAAAACATAGTTACAGAAAATAGTACATGATTAAGACAGCATTGGAGAAAGTGATGAGCGAGGATCTGTCGGAGATGTGGACCATACTCAGCGGGGACGAAAAGAGAAAAATCACCGACAATTTCACACTGCACCATTTTAAGAAGAATCAGATAATCTACGCCGAACATGAGGAACCCGAATTCCTGTGGTGTCTCATGAAAGGGAAAGCAAAATTATATAAAGACGGCGTAGGCGGTCGTCAGCAGATATTACGCCTGATAAGTCCCGTACAATATTTCGGCTACCGCGCATATTTCGCCGGTGAGCCATACGTGCACACAGCCGCCGCTATGGAGGAATGCACTATTGGAGCTTTTCCGATGAGTGTGGTCAAAGAACTCATTGACGGCAACCGTGATGTGGCTTGGTTTTTCATCCATGAATTGTCGCGCAATCTCGGCAGCGCAGATACCCGCACCGTAAATCTGACACAAAAGCATATCCGCGGACGATTGGCAGAAGCATTGATGGTGCTCATAGAACACTACGGATTTGAAGATGACGGTGTGACACTTCACGTGTACATGTCACGTGAAGACCTCGCCAACCTGTCAAACATGACCGCATCCAATGCCATACGTACACTTACGGCGTTTGTCAACGAAAAACTGATAGTGGTAGACGGACGCCAAATTAAAATAATCAACGAATCACAGCTCCGTAAAATAAGCAAATTCGGATAAGCTACCGAGTTGAATCATATAATTTAATTAAATATTCACATGTGCATGAGTATCTCCTTCCAAGAGATTTTGTTATTTGCAAAGATATAGCATATTTTCGACATTAAGTGAGATTTTGTTGCTAAATTGTTGGTTTTGCAAATAATTCGTTGCTGTTTCAATATTAAGTCTATCAAATTGCTTGTTGCGCACCGTACTTATTACATCCATTAATGTGGTGTTTTAGCAACACTTATGTCTATTATTGCAGTCGATATTGGCTATCATATATATGTGTTTTAACTAAAAATGAGTATCTCTTGGAAGGAGATACTTATTTTTTTAACCCATATTATTAAAACCAATCATGCACAAAGTACTTACACGCATAGTCATGCCGCTTGCAGTAGCCGGATATGCGTTAACCTCTTGTAGCGACGACGACAATTCGACATTTACCCCAACGCCTCCGTCGCTAAGTGTAAACGTGAGCGAAGTCCAGCGTACATACGTAAACTTCGCCATCCAGTCTGCCACCGGTGTGGATTATGCTTATCAAGTAGTGCCTTTAGGTCAACCGGCGCCTACTGCTGAAGAAATCTTTGCCAATGGTAAATCGGGGATACTCGAAAACGGTGCAGCCACCATTAAAGCAATCGACGTGGAAGGTGGCAATGAATACACCGTGTATGCTGCCGTGAGAAAAATCAATCCCTACGTGTACAGTGACGTTGTATCCACGGAGGTAAACACCGATATTCCGTTTACCAATATTGTGACCCTTGACAAAGTCGGATACACCGATTTCACATATCATGTGGAGATGCCTGCCGATTGTGAGAAATTGAAACATGTGGTTATTAAGAAAGCCGACTACGAAGGTATCAAGAGTATTCTTGCCATGTTTGGAGAGGTTACATATCCCACTTACCTCAAGGTATTCGGAAAGACCATCACGGAAAGTCAGAATGTAACACTTGACAAATATGATGTCAACGGATTAAATGATGACATACATATATATTCAGGCTCCACGTATCTGATTATGGCAGGTGCTGTGAATGCCGACGGCAATATAGATGAATCACGTTTTGAATGCGTGGAGTTCGACACCCGCCGTGCCGATGTGGCACCGTACAAAATAGATGTGGCGATAACCACCACCTCTACCTCAGCTACAGCCGTAATAACTCCTGACCCGGAATTTGTAACATACCGCGCACTCATAGAAAAGCGCTCGGAATTTGATTTCGCGAAAAACGAAGGTGAAGCACAGGTGCGCTCGCTTATTATAGGACGCTGGGATGATGAGACCAACACACCGAAACGCGTGTACAACGGAACGACACAGATAGTATCGTCGGGACTCATCCCCAATACCGATTACGTACTCGGCATAGTGGGATTCGATGCCCAAAACCGGGAGAAAGTGATGACAATTAATTTCGTAACCGGAGAACCCACCGGTCCCGCACCAACCATCAACATAACCCAGACCACTCCCGAAACCGCCGCACCGTGGAAATCGGCAGCTTTCAATGTCAAGTTGACCAATGCCGTGGAAGTACGTTACGGATTCTTCCTGAAGAGCAGCATTGACAACACACTCTTAGGCGGAGCATCCCTGTCGGCAATCATACAAAACAACGGCATGTATGCATCGGATGACCAATTGGCAGGAATGCTTACAAACGATGGTGTAACATTCGAGACCAACGACCTACAGCCCTCCACGGAATATGTATTCGGTATATACGCAAGAAATGATGAATACGTCAGTGCCTGTGAAACTATAAACTTCACCACTGATGAACTGCCGCAAATCGGTGGCGAAACCCGTCAGAACATGCCGGGCAAATATATGGCATCGACTACAGATGTAAACGGCAACACCGTGACATTCCCCGTAACAATTACCACCGGTGTCAACGATGCCACCACAGCCGACTACTCCGCCAAGAACCGACTTGTAGCCTTAGGATTCGGCCCTGCCGACCAATTCCCATACAAATCGCCCGAACAGCTCGTATCGGAAGGAAAATCAGCCGAAGACGCCAATAAACTATACGGACCGAAATGGTTCATCGAATTTACAGAGGACGGCATTATCGTGCCTAAGCCTACCGACCTCAACTGGGCTATGGGCAACTTCGGCAACTCGAAGGATGCATATATGTGGGGCATAGGCGTACGTCCTTCCACCGGACGCGATGCCGACAACCTGCAGGATTTCCCTGTTGAGGTGTCAGAAGATGGCAATACCGTAACCATAAAGCCATATTACCTGGCAAGTATCAACGTGAACTATTATCCCACGATGGTTGAAGCGTCATCGGCATGGTTCTTCTCCACCGTATTGTTCCGCAGCTACTCAGATATAGTGCTGACCCGTCAAAATGACAGCAACGCCAACATTGCCAAAGTTTTCAAAGCGCCGCTCAAAGCGCCAAAGATAACCCACGTGACTACAGGCAACGTATCTATCAAAAACGAGCGCAAGGAAATGGCTCAACGCATTCAACACAACTAACATTCTAACATCGATATATTTATGCTGACTTTAAGAAAAATACAATCGACCATACTCACGGTGTGCATCTCGGCGGCATCCATGCTGATGACATCGTGTAACGACGATGACCCCTCCCAGCCGGGCAACGGCACCTCCAATGCCCAATGGAGCGACATCAATGATGTGGACCTTGCCGGTGACATGTTGATTTATGAATTTGACGCAGCCGCATCGTGGACCGCTACCAGCGCTGAAACTTGGTGTACCGTACTCACTGAAAAGGGTGTGGCGGGAAAATCATCATTGCGACTCAAAGTAGAGCCCAACGATGGTTATATGGGTCGTTCAACAGAAGTGACGGTCAACGTCAACGGGTTTGCCGAACCTTGCAGACTCACAGTGCGCCAAGGAGAAGGATTCCTTGAAAAGGGCGACGGCCGTTACCGGAGTGTCAATGAATGGATGTTTGATTTCATGAAAGAAAAATATCTGTGGAATGAACCGATACCGGAACTGACTCTGGACTACAGTCTCGACTATCAGAAATTCCTCTCTTCAATGCTCAATGGCATTGCGGAATTTGATGATGTGAACCACGATGACGGATATTGGCGTGATGGCGAACGTCAGGCATTCTACTCCTACGTATCGAGCAACGCACCTATCTCCCGTGCCGTAGGAAGCAAGAACACCGACTCCGGACTATACCTCACCGCCACTATACTCGGTGAAAATGACAACGACCCTGTAGGATTTGCCATCTTCTGGGTGACTCCCGGTTCAGCAGCCGCGGAAGCCGGACTGAAACGTGGCGACTTCATAGATAAAGTGAACGGAGTTGCCGTGACCGAACTTAACTACCAATCACTCGGACAGGCACTCCTGCAAGGTAATGTAACCGTAAGTCTCAATGACGTCAAGTTCAACAATAAGGTAGCCACCGTTACCTCCAAAGGCTCGGTGTACGTAGGCTCATCGACATACACAGACCCCGCCATCTACAGCAACAAAGTGCTTGAGACAACATCGGGCAAGAAAGTAGGCTATCTGTTATATATGGGCTTCAGCACAGATTACGACGAGCAGCTGATAGATATCTTCAAGCAGTTCAAGGCACAGAACGTAAGCGAGCTGATTCTTGACCTCCGTTACAACCCCGGTGGCGAAGTATTGGCAAGTACCGTAATGGGGACGCTCATAGCCGGCTCGGCACACAAAGGACAGGTATATGTGCGCACCGTATACAATGCTCAACGTACGGCAGCCGGTGAAGTAGGCGAATACAAATTCGGCGAAGCGGCGAATCCGGAAATGGGCGACTACACCCGCATAACCGAAGCAGCCACCAACTCACTTAATCTGAAAAAGGTGTACGTGATAGTATCACAATACACCGCATCGGCAAGTGAGCTTGTCATCAACGGTCTTCGCGGCGTGGATATAGATGTGAACCTTATCGGTACCACTACCAACGGTAAGAACGTAGGTATGGAGGGCGTGTTAGGAAAATTCGGCGGATATTCCTTCACATTCTATCCGATTACTTTCTATTGCGAGAACGCAAAAGGATTCCGCAGCTACTCTGAAGGATTCACACCGGAACTCGTGGTCGATGACTCGACAATCTATCCGGGCGATTTCGGAACCTCCGACGACATTCTCTCGAATATGGCTATCAACTGGGCAAACAGCGGGGTAAAACCCTCGACCGGCTCAAAAGCCACCACCCTGTCGGGACAGCGGGTACGCACACTGCGCAGCAGCGACGAAATGCAGTCGCCGCTCAGCCGCCGCCAAGGTGGGTCCATTATGAAACTCGACCGCTGATATACATATCGGACTTAACCATAGAGCAAGGAGATGCGCCACACGGCACATCTCCTTGCCGTTTTTTTAAACATAAATATCCGATAAGGCGTAGTATCATTATGAGATTATATTATCTTTGCGTTAATAATCGAATAAAATGGACAAAAACATAATTCTTGACAATATCCGTACGAAATTAGGGATAGACAGTCTAAATGCCCTGCAGAAGCAAACACTCGAAGCTCCTAAGGGCAACATCATACTTATCTCCGCTACCGGCTCCGGAAAAACCTTAGCATTTGCCACACGAATGCTATCGAAGATAAAAAAAGCGCATGAAAAAGTACAATGCGTAGTCATAGCCCCGTCACGGGAACTCGTCACTCAAATAGCCGGAGTGGTACGCCCCATAGCCACCGGATTCAAGACCGTGGCACTTTATGGCGGGCATAATATGCTCGACGAAAAGAATTCGCTCACACCGTGCCCCGACATCATCATAGCAACTCCCGGACGTTTGCTCGACCATCTGCAACGCGGCAATATCACTATACATAACCCCTCAACATTGGTGCTTGACGAATACGACAAGTCTCTTGAACTGGGATTCGAGGGAGAAATGAAACGTATAGTATCACGAATAGGAGCGCCGGAAAGCATCATCCTTACATCTGCCACAAAACTCGACCAACTGCCCCCCTATCTCGGACTGACCAAATACGAGCTTATCGAAGCCGTTGACACTGCCAATCCCCGTTCACGCATGGATGTGATTCATGTGGATAGTTTCCAACCGGACAAACTCGATACACTAACAGACCTTCTGCGCACATTCTCCCCTGCATCGCGCACCATCGTATTCGTGAACCACCGCGAGAGTGCGGAGAGGGTGTACAAACGTCTGAAAGAAGAAAATATTGATGCCGCGCTTTATCATGGAGCTCTTGACCAGAACCAACGCGGCAATGCCATAGAATTGCTTGCCAACGGATCGGTACCTGTACTCGTCGCCACTGACCTTGCGTCGCGCGGTCTTGACATAGAACAGGTGGACCATGTGGTACACTATCATCTCCCCATAAACGAACAGACATGGACACACCGCAACGGACGTACCGCACGAGTTGACGCCGAGGGGGAAATATATGTCATAACGTCCGACAACGACAACGTGCCCCCCTACATTACATGGGACCGTGAATATCAGCCACCCCACACGCCGCAAGCACCGATGCAATCGTCGTTCTCGACCCTCTATATCGACGCAGGCAAGAAAGAAAAAATATCGCGCGGCGACATCGTTGGCTTCCTCATAGCGCATTCAGGATTGAATGCCGGGGAGATAGGCAGGATATCGCTCAATGACCACAACGCTCTGGTGGCTGTGCCACGTACCAAAGTCACCGATATCCTCAACGCCATAAAGTCACAGAAACTGAAAGGTAAAAAAATACGTATTTCCCCGCTCAAACCTTAATGGGCACCACACCGGTCATGGCACATTTTAATATAATTTGTGCCATAGGTTAAGTATTTGTTAAAATATATGTAACTGAAAAAACTTTCACTAAATTTGCGATAGCTAATAATCAGCAAACTTTGGTAACATTAAATTGTAAGAATTATCATGGCTAAAATCATTGGGGCCGTAGAGATAAACCAGGAACGCTGCAAAGGTTGCAATCTATGCGTTGTGGCATGTCCTACCGATGTACTCGGACTTCAGCCCAAAGAGGTGAACAACAGAGGCTACCATTTCGCCTACACGGCGCAGCCCGACAAATGTATAGGATGCGCATCATGCGCCCTCGTATGCCCCGATGCCTGCATCGAAGTGTACCGAGTAATCGAAAAATAACCACGAATCATGAAAGAAGAGATAAAACTGATGAAAGGTAACGAGGCGATAGCCCATGCCGCCATACGCTATGGCGTGGACGGTTACTTCGGATACCCCATCACCCCTCAGAGCGAAGTCCTTGAGACTCTCGAAGAACTAATGCCGTGGGAAACCACCGGAATGGTAGTGCTGCAAGCCGAAAGTGAAGTGGCAGCCATAAACATGGTATATGGAGGAGCATCGACCGGCAAAGCCGTAATGACCTCATCGTCGAGCCCCGGCGTGAGTCTAATGCAAGAAGGCATGTCGTATATAGCCGCCGGCGAGCTTCCGGCTCTGGTGGTCAACGTAATGCGCGGCGGCCCCGGCCTTGGCACCATACAACCCTCGCAAAGCGACTATTTCCAAGCGACCAAAGGAGGCGGACACGGCGACTATCATTTCATAGTCCTCGCACCATCCACCGTGCAGGAGATGGCGGATTTCGTAGGTCTCGGTTTTGACCTCGCATTCAAATACCGCACTCCAGCCATGATTCTCGCCGACGGTATTGTAGGACAGATGATGGAGAAAGTAGTATTGCCCGAACCTCGTCCTCGACGTACTGACCGCGAGATAGCAGAACAATGCCCATGGGCTGTAACCGGACGTCCGGCAACGAGAAAGCCCAATGTGCTCACCACTCTCGAACTCGACAGTGCCAAGATGGAGCTCAACAATATACGCTACCAGCAAACCTACCGCACCATCGAGGAAAACGAGGTACGCTATCAGGAATATTACACCGATGATGCCGATTACATATTTGTGGCTTTCGGCTCAATAGCCCGTATCTGTCTCAAAGCTATAGAAGATGCCCGGGCGGCAGGTATGAAAGTAGGCTTGATACGCCCCATTACACTGTGGCCCTTCCCCACAAAAGCCATCGCCGACTACTCACAGCGCGTGAAAGGCATGATGGTTGTGGAACTAAATGCCGGACAGATGGTAGAGGATGTACGGCTTGCCGTAAATGGCAACATACCGGTATATCACTACGGACGTATGGGCGGTATAGTCCCCAACCCACAGGAAGCACTTGACGCACTGCTCAAGCATTTTCCGGATGCCGCGCAATAATCCCGTCCTCACAACCTCATTTATCGAAATTTATGAAACCTGAAGATATAAAACGAAGCGAAAACAAGGTTTACAGCAAACCCGAGCTTCTCAACGATACCCCGATGCACTATTGCCCGGGTTGCTCCCATGGAGTGGTGCACAAGTTAGTTTCAGAAGTACTCAAAGAGATGGGTATGGAACATAAATCCATTGGTGTGGCACCTGTGGGATGCGCGGTATTCGCCTACTCATATATAGACATTGACTGGATCGAAGCAGCCCATGGTCGCGCTCCGGCAGTAGCTACCGGAGCAAAACGACTTAACCCTGACCGATTGGTATTCACATATCAGGGCGACGGTGACTTAGCTGCCATAGGTACTGCCGAGACCATACATGCCGCCAACCGCGCCGAGAACATCGCAATAATATTCATCAACAACGCTATCTACGGCATGACCGGCGGACAGATGGCTCCTACCACGCTTGAAGGTCAAAAGACAGCCACCACTCCTTACGGCCGCCGCGTGGACCTGAACGGCTATCCACTGAAAATAAGCAATCTTCTGGCACAACTCGACGGCACATGCTACGTGACCCGTCAGGCGGTGCACACACCTGCCGCCGTGAGAAAAGCAAAAAGTGCCATACGTCAAGCCTTTGAAAACTCCATGGCAGGACGAGGCACATCGGTAGTGGAAATCGTGAGCACATGCAATAGCGGTTGGAAAATGTCCCCCGCCAAGGCTAATGAATGGATGGTGGAAAACATGTTCCCGCAATACCCTTTGGGCGACATTAAAAACATTATAAAGGAATGAAACAGGAAATCATAATAGCCGGATTCGGAGGACAGGGTGTACTGTCGATGGGAAAGATTCTCGCTTACGCCGGACTGATAGCAGACCTTGAAGTAACATGGATGCCGGCATACGGTCCCGAACAGCGCGGAGGTACGGCAAATGTAACCGTGATACTCAGTGACAACCCCATAAGCTCACCCGTATTAGACAGTTTTGACACCGCTGTGGTTCTGAATCAGCAAAGTCTTGACAAGTTCGAATCCAAGGTCAAGCCGGGCGGCACTCTGATTTACGACCCATACGGCATACATCACCTGCCCACACGCACCGATATAAATATCTATCCGGTAGATGCCATGGATGCGACTATTGAGCTGAAAAGTGCCAAAAGCTACAATATGATTATTCTAGGCGCACTGCTCAAGATAAATCCTATCGTAACAATAGATTCCGTCATGGCAGGTCTGAAGAAGGCTCTTCCGGAACGCCACCATCATCTGTTGCCCGTGAACCGCGAAGCCATTACCCGCGGCATGGAGTTGGTTAATCCCGGAGAAAACACCATAGAATAGTTTTTCTAAAAAAATTAATCGGCAAAAAAGCATTGTTTCTAAAAAAACTCTTACTTTTGTAGCTGAAAATAGTTCATTCGTAATATTATCTAAATTAAAAATTATCATGGCTTACGTAATCACTGACAAATGCGTTGCTTGTGGAACTTGTCTTCCCGTTTGCCCCGTAGAAGCTATTTCTGAAGGCGATATCTATCACATCGATCCCGACACTTGCATCGAGTGCGGTTCTTGTGCTGAAGTATGCCCCAGCGAAGCAATCATTCCGGGCTAAGCGACACATCATCAACATCAACTAATCAAGCAGGGACAATACAACAATTGTATTGCCCTGCTTCCTTTTTAACAGGTATGTATCAATGATATTGGAGCAATATTGAAAAATCGCCACTTCCAGCTACCGCAACTTACCGATTGTGACCAAAATCCGAGCATTTTTCCCAAACCGTAGTAGCGGAATAAAATTATTTTTTGTAATTTTGTGGGCAAATTATCAGTAACATTCTTATGATTAACGCTCAAGACATCAAAAACGGCACTTGCATCCGCATGGACGGCCGTCTTTATTTCTGCGTGGAATTCCTCCACGTAAAGCCCGGCAAAGGCAATACTTTCATGCGCACAAAACTTAAAGACGTGGTTGACGGCCGCGTACTTGAACGTCGCTTCAATATCGGTGAAAAACTCGAAGACGTGCGTGTGGAACGCCGTCCATTCCAGTATCTTTACACCGACGGTGATGACGATATATTCATGAACAATGAGACATTCGAGCAGATTCCAATCAACAAGGAACTCGTTACCGGTGCAGCATTCATGAAAGAAGGCGACACCGTGGAAGTGGTTACCGACGCATCGACAGAAACCGTGCTCTATGCTGAAATGCCTATCAAGACCATCTTGAAAATAACATATACCGAACCCGGTATAAAAGGTGATACCGCCACCAACACCCTCAAACCCGCCACTTTGGAAACCGGTGCCGAAATCCGTGTACCGTTGTTCGTTAACGAAGGCGACTCTATTGAAGTAGACACCCGCGACGGTTCTTACATCAGCCGCGTGAAAGCATAAACAAACCCAAACATCACCTCCACACTAACGGAGGATAGAAACCTCAGGCGGTCGGAACCAAATCTTTCCGACCGCCTGACTTGTTATAAATACATGGAACAGAACAACGAATTACCCCTTGAGCAACACCCCTGGGAACCATTCATACCCGATGGTGCCAAGATACTTATCATGGGCACTTTCCCGCCCAAGCCCAACCGTTGGTGCATGGATTTCTATTACCCCAACCGCATAAACGATTTCTGGCGCATAATGGGACTGATTTTCTATTCCGATAAAGATTATTTTTGGGATGCACAAAGCCGCACATTTAAAATCAGCGATATCAAACAATTCCTGACCGAAAAAGGGATAGCCTTAAACGATACCGGCGCGGAAGTGCGGAGACTGAAAGACAACGCATCCGACAAGTTTCTCGACATAGTGACACCGGTCAACCTGCAAGCATTGCTCCAACGGATGCCATTGTGCCGCGACGTAGCCACAACAGGAGAGAAAGCATCGCAAGTCATAGCCGAACTTACCGATACCGACGCCCCTAAAATGGGAACATCTGTCAACTCCGCTACCGGATTGAGGATATGGCGTATGCCCTCTACTTCACGCGCCTATCCACTTGCCATAGACAAAAAAGCGCAATATTATGCTGAAATGTTTCGAGCTGTAGGAATATTGTGAAATAATGGGTAACTTTGCTTGATAAAAGCAAAATCACCCATGTTGGAATCTATAATAACCGCCGGAATATTCTTTGATCCCGCAGCAATAGTCAATTATTTCCTCAACGCAGACAGTTCCACAATATATCTGCTTGTATTCTGTCTAATGGTTGTGGAAAGTTCATTCATACCCTTCCCGTCGGAAGTGATTGTACCGCCTGCCGCTTACCTTGCATGCACATCTCATGAAGTGGACGTATGGATAGTGCTCATACTTGCCACAGCAGGAGCCATAGCAGGAGCATTGGTCAACTATTTTCTGTCATTATGGATTGGACGCCCCATAGTGTACCGCTTTGCCGACTCCCGATTCGGACATGCGTGCCTGATAACCCGTGAGAAAGTAGACAAAGCCGAAAGGTATTTCGACGAACACGGAGCCGCATCGACATTCATAGGACGTCTCATACCTGCCGTAAGACAATTGATATCAATACCTGCGGGTATATCACGCATGAACCTCGGCAAATTTGTAATCTTCACCGGACTTGGTGCCGGGCTATGGAACGCTGTACTCGCTGCATTAGGCTACTGGCTCGGCACTATGGTGAGCCGTGAAGAATTGTTTGCCAGCGTTGAAAAATACAATACTTATCTCACTTATATAGGGTTGGCGATAGGCGTGGCTTGTATCGTTTACATAGCTTGCCACGCATTCAAACGCACAAAACAGTAACATACGAAACACATATCCCCGATATCATGGCATTAGTATCACCTTCACTCCTGTCCGCCGATTTCGGCAATCTGCAACGCGACATTGAAATGCTCAACCGCTCCGAAGCATCCATGCTACACATTGATGTCATGGATGGCATGTTCGTTCCAAACATATCATTCGGGTTCCCGGTAATGAAGTTCATACAGAAATATGCCGAAAAACCGCTCGATGTACACCTGATGATTATGGATCCGGGGCGATATGTATCGCAGGTACGCGACACCGGCGCCGATATAATGAATGTGCACTTCGAAGCATGCACGCACCTTCACCGTGTAGTGCAACAGATAAAACAAGCAGGTATGAAAGCTGGCGTTACGCTTAATCCTGCCACTCCGGTAGAGATGCTCGAGGACATAATCGACGATGTGGACATGGTGCTTATCATGTCAGTCAACCCGGGATTCGCAGCACAAAAATTTATACCGGGGGCTTTGAAGAAAGTGAAGCGTCTCAGGCAGATGATTTCCGAGCATCAGGCATCGGCACTGATTGAAATTGACGGGGGAATAAATCTTGAGACCGGCAAGGAAGCAGTTGATGCCGGTGCCGATATTCTTGTTGCAGGCAACTACGTATTCTCCGCTCCCGATCCCATGCGCAACATTGCACTGCTTCACGCGCTATAATTTCCCCAAACAGACCTCTTAACTCTCTTCCAACATACAGCTATCAATGGATTCATTCGAACTATCTCCCGACAACTACGATACCTCATTGTTGCGCGGCAATGCGCAGCAAAGACCGGCATCCGACCCCGACACTGAACTTACCGAACCTCATGAGACACACGAGCGGCAACCTAAACAGAAAGACGCCACTCAGCAATCACAGCAGGAACCCAAAGTCGCACACCGCGTAAAAAGCGATTCGCCATCAGAGACCCAAGTCGCATTCCGTAATTTCTTCAGCGATGGACGACTCCGGATGTTCTTCGGCATATTGATGATACTCATCGCCTTATATATGTTGATTGTCACAATATCATCATTATCACACGGCAGCGAGGATCAAAGTCTCATTCAGAACCGTACCATCGAACAGATTGCCACAAGCGCGACATCAGCTACAAATACCGGCGGATGGTTCGGAGCGTACCTGTCCCACTCCATCACCCACAAGTGGCTTGGATTGGGAGCATTCATAGTGATATTCTATATCGGAGCCATAGGTTCCACACTTGTAAAGTTCCATAGATTTAATTTTTGGCAACTGACATTCAAGTCATTAGTATCGGCTATCGCCGTATCTGCGATACTTGGGCTACTCACCTACAATAGCGCATCAACCATCTACTGGGGCGGTGAACACGGCTACTACCTCAACCATCTGCTTATATCTAATGCAGGTATCTGGGCGGCAATAGGAGTGAGCATATTGCTGCTCTCGGCAGTGATACTTATATTCCTCACCTACATCAGCAAAGTATATAACGCAATAGCACGTCATGTGAAAGCTTACAAAGCACGACTTGCCGAACGTCATAAAGCAGCGATACTCGCGGCAGAAGCTGAAGAACAAGCACGTCGCGAAGCATCGCAAAAAGAACAGACTAAACCTGAAGAAAATCCGTCGTCCGACCCTGTCGGCAATGGACCATCATCCGAGCCAAACACTCCTGAACATCTTTTTGTACCCACACCCGGACTAACAGATATAGACACCGAATTGTATCAAAACGATGTCACCAATCAAAATGAAGAAAGCTCCACACCCACGGATGCGAGCAAAATTTCTGTCACCCCGACCGAACAGGATACCGATAGTGAAGAGATAGACATGGAGTACCATTCCCGATATATGCCTGCCGCTCCCGTCATGCAGGATGTGCCTTCAGCCATTGACAACTCCACGACCGATGATGCCAACGACAATTCCGATTGCAACGAAACATTGGAGGATTCTCTCGAAGAACCCCCAATGACTGTCGACGCGAATAT
Organism: uncultured Muribaculaceae bacterium; assembly: GCA_910577465.1. Lineage (GTDB taxonomy): Bacteria > Bacteroidota > Bacteroidia > Bacteroidales > Muribaculaceae > Paramuribaculum. The sequence continues at coordinate 34,349 of CAJTMM010000003.1, forward strand.
TATTGAAGAAGCCGATGATATTGCCAATGACTCATACGACCCCACCGCCGAGCTAAGCCGCTACCGCTTCCCATCCATAGAATTGCTGAAAGTGCGAGAGTCCGCCGGTAACAGCATTGACGAAGAGGAACAAGAGGAAAACAAAAACCGTATAATACGCACCCTTCAAGCCTACGGCATAGAGATTTCAAGCATCAAAGCCACAGTAGGACCCACAATCACACTTTACGAGATAGTGCCAGCCGAAGGTGTTCGCATAGCCAAAATCAAACGTCTCGGCGATGACATGACCCTAAGCCTTGCCGCCATAGGCATACGTATCATCGCACCTATGCCCGGAAAAGGCACCATCGGTATGGAAGTGCCAAACAAAAATCCACAGACCGTAAGCATACGTTCCATATTATCGTCCAAGACATATCAGGAATCCAAGGCAGCCCTACCTATGGCTATGGGTACCACTATATCCAATGAGGTATATGTCACCGACCTCGCCAAGATGCCCCACCTACTTGTAGCCGGAGCTACAGGTATGGGAAAATCTGTCGGGCTCAATACCATCATAGCGTCACTGCTTTACAAAAAGCACCCAGCAGAGCTGAAATTTGTACTCGTTGACCCCAAAATGGTGGAATTCAGTCTATACAAATGTCTTGAACGCCATTATCTTGCCAAACTCCCTGAAGAGGATAGCGCTATAATCACTGATCCCACTAAAGTCGTGGCAACGCTCAATTCTCTCTGCGTAGAGATGGATAGCCGCTATGAATTGCTTTCCAAGGCAGGTATGCGCGGAATCAAAGAATACAATGAAAAGTTCATATCCCGTCGTCTTAACCCCGAAAAAGGACACCGTTACCTCCCGTACATAGTGGTTATTATCGATGAGTTTGCCGACCTTATCATCACTGCCGGTAAAGAGGTGGAGACACCCATCTCTCGTATCGCAGCCAAGGCCCGAGCCGTGGGCATACACATGATTCTTGCCACACAGCGCCCGAGTGTCAATGTCATAACCGGTGTAATCAAGGCAAACTTCCCGGGACGTATGGCATTCCGTGTGACACAGATGAACGACTCACGTACCATCCTCGACCGCCCCGGAGCCGACCAACTGATTGGTCGTGGCGACATGCTTATATCCCGTGACGGTATCATAGAGCGTGTACAATGTGCATTTATCGACACCGACGAGGTAGAAGCTATCTGCGAATCCATATCCGAACAGATGGGTTACCCCTGCGCGTATGAATTACCCGACTATATCGCACCAACCGAGGGAGGTGGGGCAACGGGTATGCGCGGCGGAATAGCCGACCGCGACCCGCTGTTTGCCGAGGCCGGCCGTGCCATCATAGAATCAGGCACAGGATCCACTTCATACCTGCAACGTAAATACACCATAGGCTATCCACGAGCCGGGAAAATCATGGACCAGCTCGAACAGGCAGGCGTGGTAGGTGCAGCCCAGGGAGGAAAACCCCGAGCCGTACTCATGGATATGTACGCATTTGAACGGATGCTTGAAGCTTAATCCGTAGCCATAGCACCAACTTTTTTACTTACACAGATGTTATGAATAACGATATGACACGACGAATTTACACAATATTATTATCAATAATACTATTGATACCCATGATTGCATGGAGTGCCGACAATGCATCCCAGACGCTTGAAGCGGCGGCAACACGTTTCCGCAACGCCAAATCCATAAAGGCAAATTACGCCTTGATTGCCGGAAATAACCGAACCAGTGGCAGCGTCACCTTCTCCGGCGACAAATTCGTAATGACTTCACCTGAAATCTCCACCTGGTACGACGGCACAACACAATGGACCTACATGCCGGCACAGCAGGAAGTAAGCGTATCGGAACCTACTGCTGAGGAACTTCAGCAAATCAATCCGTTCATAATCATAAATAAATTTCGCAACTCCTATACCGCCAAAACTCTTAAAGCTCCGGCTCAACAAAAAAAGATTTTATTAACGGCAAAACAGAAAAATGCCGATATCCGCACTGCCACAATCACGCTAAATGCGTCGACACTCATGCCTACGGATATTTCAATCACAATGGCCGACGGACGTACCGCTACTATCACCGTATCAAATCTCACCATCGGTAAAGCACTCCCGGCAGGTACATTCCGGTTCAACAGCAGACAATATCCCAAGGCACAGATTGTGGACTTGCGTTAAAATACTTCATTAGCATAATCCTCAAAAACAAAATAACCAAAATAGATATGAGCGAAGAATTAAAAACCAAATGCCTTATTATAGGTTCCGGTCCTGCCGGATATACCGCCGCATTATATACCTCACGCGCCAACCTCAACCCGGTGCTGTTTGAAGGACACCAACCCGGCGGACAGTTGACCATAACTACAGAAGTGGAGAATTTTCCCGGTTATCCCGAAGGAACTACCGGAACCGAACTTATGGAAGATATACGTCGGCAAGCCATACGTTTCGGAGCCGACGTTCGACCCGGTATGATTACCGAAGTGGATTTCACCACACATCCCCTTCAGGCTGTGACATCCGACGGCTTGAAAATACTTGCCGACACCGTGATTATATCCACAGGCGCGACAGCAAAATTTCTCGGTCTTCCCGATGAACAGAAATATATGGGCTTAGGGGTATCGGCATGTGCCACCTGCGACGGATTCTTTTATCGCAAAAAACGAGTGGCGGTAGTAGGCGGTGGCGACACGGCATGCGAGGAAGCATTGTACTTGAGCAATATTGCAGCCGACGTATTCCTGATAGTCCGTAAAGATCACCTCCGCGCATCCAAAGTGATGCAACGTCGTGTTCTTGAGAAACCCAATATCAAAGTACTGTTCAACACCAATACCGCAGGACTTTATGGAGAAGAATACCTCGAAGGAGCACATCTTGTGGAAAACAAAGGCACCGACAATGAGCAGCATTTCGATTTGGCATTAGATGGATTCTTCCTGGCTATAGGACATAAACCGAACACCGACGTATTCAGCAAATATATCGAACTCGACGAAACCGGTTACATCAAAACCGATGGTCACTCCACTGCCACCAATATTCCGGGCGTATTTGCAGCCGGTGACGTAGCCGACCCACACTACCGTCAGGCAATCACAGCAGCCGGAAGCGGATGCCGCGCAGCCCTTGACGCCGAACGCTACATCACAGAACAAGAATAATACTCATCCCACATACCCTACAACAGGGGCGTCACCTTATCAAAAGTGACGCCCCTGTTGTATCTTTTTTACCCATGTTACATGTCTACCAACAAAAAACATATTCGATATGAAATCACCATTTATAAATTATATATTGCAGTAAATATTGTATTTTTGGGTATATGAGCGTCGAGTTATATATAATTTGAGTATCTTTGTTACTTAATTGCATATACTCCATGAACGAGGACGCTTTAAGCCAATTATATCTCAAGGACACGGCATTTCAGGACTTGATGCAAAGGCGCATTTTCAATGTGCTGCTTGTAGCATCGCCTTATGATGCATTCATGATGGAAGAGGACGGACGTATCGAAGAACAACTGTACTTCGAATATGTAGCGTTGAACCTCAGCTCCCCTCCTCGCGTAACACAGGTATCGACCGTTGAGGAAGCCTTGGAAAAGATTCGCGAAAAGCACTTCGGACTCGTAATCATGATGCCCGGAATGGAGATAAGCGATACATTCACAGGCGCGCAGAAGATTAAGGAACTGCGCCCTACCCTTCCCATCGTAGTTCTCACTCCATTTTCCAAGGAGGTGTCACGCCGATTGGCAAACGAGGACTTCTCGGGCATAGATTATGTGTTCAGTTGGCTCGGTAATGTCGACCTTCTTCTCGCCATCATAAAACTGCTTGAAGATAAGCTCAACGCCGACAAGGATATAAACGAAGTAGGTGTACAGATGATTCTTGTGGTTGAGGATTCTGTGAGATTTTATTCATCAGTGTTGCCGCATATCTACAAGAATCTGTTAAAGCAATCCTTTGAATCATCTACCGAAGCCCTCAACGAGCATGAGCAGATGCTGCGTATGCGCGGACGCCCCAAAGTGATGCTTGCCCGCGACTATGAGGAAGCCATGGAGATATACGAACGCTACGGACATAACCTGTTAGGTGTAATCAGCGATGTATCGTTCAAGCGCGAGGGTGTCAAAGATCCGCAAGCCGGTTTACGTTTTGCCCAGTACTTGCGTACACAGAATCCGTATCTGCCTATAATCATAGAATCGTCGGAAAGTGAGAATCGCGAAGCCGCCACCGACATGCATTGCGTGTTCCTTGACAAGAACTCCAAGAAACTGCCGGTTGACTTGAGTGCTGCCATCACCGAACAATTCAGCTTCGGCGACTTCGTGATGACCGACCCTGAAACCGGCAATGAAATACGGCTCAAATCGCTCAAAGACTTACAATACCACATTTTCGACATCCCGGCATCGGCATTACTGCACCATGCATCGTCCAACGACATATCCCGCTGGCTGTATTCGCGTGCACTATTCCCGATAGCTGAAGTCATAAAAGGACACCGTTTCTATTCTCTCGACGAAGTTCCCGCCGTGCGCCAGCTATTCTTCGACCTTATTGTCAAATACCGTAAGATGAAGAATCGTGGCGTAGTAGCCGTGTTCCGTAAAGACCGCTTCGACCATTACTCCAACTTTGCACGCATAGGGCAAGGCTCGCTCGGAGGCAAAGGACGTGGTCTGGCTTTTGTGGACCAGATAATAAAACGCAATCCGATATGCGATAATTTCTACGGAGTCTCCATTACCATTCCTCGCACCGTGGTGCTATGTACCGACATCTTCGACGAGTTCATGGCTACCAACAACCTATATCCCATAGCACTGAGCGATGCCGACGATGCTACCATTCTTGAACACTTTCTCAAGGCACGTCTCCCCCAACGTTTGGTTGATGACTTTTTTGCTCTATTTGAGGTGGTGGATAAGCCGCTCGCCATACGAAGCTCGAGTCTGCTTGAAGATTCCCATTACCAACCGTTTGCCGGAATATACTCCACATATATGATACCACATGTGGAGGACAAGTACCGTATGCTCGAATTATTGGGCGACGCCATAAAAGGAGTATATGCATCGGTGTTCTATGCCGATAGCAAGGCATATATGACAGCTACCAGCAACGTCATCGACCAAGAAAAGATGGCGGTGATAATACAGGAAGTAGTAGGAGAAGAAACAAACGGACTGTATTTCCCGTCATTCTCAGGAGTAGGACGCTCATTAAACTATTATCCCATAGGCCGCGAGGAAGCCGAGGACGGGGTCGCTGAAGTAGCCGTAGGTTTGGGTAAATATATAGTCGACGGCGGGCTGAGCCTGCGATTTTCGCCACGTCACCCCGACTGCGCGCTGCAAACCTCAGAATTATCCCTTGCACTGCGCGATACGCAGACACGAATGTATGCACTCGACATGAGCTCACCGGAAACGTTCAGAGTCGACGACGGCTTCAATATCGTGAAACGTTCCATTCAGGACCTCGCCGCTACCGGCAAGCTGAAATACATGGTATCCACATTCGACTTCCGTGACAACATTATCCGCGACAATGATTTCGGTGACGGACGGCGAGTTGTGACATTCAACAACATATTGAAACATAATGCCTATCCGCTTGCTCCTGCTATAGATTTCATGCTATCGACCGGGCAACGCGAGATGAGCCGCCCGGTGGAGATTGAGTTTGCCGGAATGATTGAGCATGGCGCTGAGAACAAGGGCAAGATATATTGGTTGCAGATACGCCCTATAGTTGACCGCAAAGACTTGGTGGACGAACATCTGCTCGCGCTTCCCGACAGCGAACTCATACTCCGCTCCAATACGGCATTGGGACATGGTACCATCGACAACGTTCAGACGATAGTGTACGTGAGACCCGAAAATTTCTCGTCATCCAACAATCCATTTACGGCACGTGAAATAGAAAAAATAAACCGTAACCTCACCTCGGAGGACACTTACTATATACTGATAGGCCCTGGACGCTGGGGTTCAAGCGACCCATCGCTCGGCATACCGGTAAAATGGCCGCAGATAGCTAACGCCCGTCTAATTGTGGAGTCTGCTATAGGCAACTACCGCATCGAACCGAGTCAAGGTACACATTTCTTCCAGAACCTTACATCCTTCGGTGTTGGATATTTCACAATCGACTCAGGTGCCAAACAGGGTTTCTACGATGTGGATTATCTCAATTCGCTGGATGCCATATATGAATCTGATACCGTAAGAATAGTGCGGCTTCCCGCGCCATTGGCCATAGGTATTGATGGCAAAAAGGGCCAGGGTGTGGTAGCGAAACCTGGGTATTCTACTGAACAGTCAATAGTACAAACCGACATAATTGAAAAATAAACCGACATGTCATTACTGTCATCATTCAAAAAAGCATTAGGATTTCCCGACGAGTACGATGAAGAACTCGACGCCATGGAATCTGACACAGATATAACTGATACGGCTTCTATAAATTCGGAGCAGACTCCTAAGCAAGAAATCAGCATCGATACTACGACAGCAGTTCCGGAACACACCGACACCGAAGCTATCGCAGCCCTTCCGGGCAAAATATTCGATGCCGTGATAGAGCTGTTTAATGCAACTCAGCCAGAATTTGTAAAACAATGCCTTGACACCGATGCGCAACGCAAATACATAATCGAAAATATAGACAAATCAGTACGCCAACGGTTTGACGAAGAAACCGCAGCGGCTCGGCGACGCGGAGAGCAATTATGGGAAGCCGAGAAGAAACGTATGTCATCGGATCTCGACAAACTGAAAAGCCAATACCACTCATTGCAGCAGCAACGCGAGGAATTCCAAAGCGCACAGCTTAGTGCGGCACGTCAGAAACGCGCCATGAACGAGCGCATCCACGATTTGGAAAACCAAGTGAACACGCTACAGGCTGAACGCGAACAATACCAACTTGAGAATCGCAGTATGCTCAACAAACTGCGTGTGGCGGGAGTACGCAACAGCGGTAACGGCGACACAGAAGCTGAATTGCAACGCCTTGCCGAGGAAAACGTATCGCTACAGGACAGAATCACCACACTCAACACCCGGATAGAACAGGATAAAGCAACAATAGATGAATTGCAGAAATCTTTGGCTGAACGTCCGGAAGCCGACCCTGCATTAAGCGAAGAACATCAGGCTGCAATAGCTGAAATAGAAGAACAGATAAAGCAGTTTGAGAACATAAAGAAAAAGAAAGACGCCAAGATAGCCGAGCTTCAATCTGCGGCAAAACGTACGGCAACCCACATCAATAAAATTGAGGAAGAACTTGCAGCACGAGACAGCGCTATAGAAAAATTGACTGATGAAGCCGCATCGTTGCGCAAGACCATCGAGACAAATCTCTATGCGCAAGCTACTTCCGAATCCGAGCTCAAGCAGGAAATCGAACGTCTCAAAGAGCTTATCAACGCTGCCGAGGAGAAGAAAACGGAGAAATCACGCCGTGCAACAAACAAACATAAAGCATCCATCGTTGAAGATAACGGTGAGACCACATACGAAGCCAAGAAACAACCGGAAGCGGTTGACACGAAGGAAAACGTAAGTGAGCCCACCACCGTAAGGATATCGGCAATCGATGAACTGATGGATAGCACAGATTGGTTTGTGGCGCCCGACCCGGTGCCTCTGAAAAAAGACCCTTCAGTAGAAGAGGACTTCGGATATAAGGAACCGGTAGTACGCAAGACCAATCGCGACGACGACAAGCAATTGTCACTTTGGTAACACATTGACCTGAATAACTTACCTCTACAAAATTCGAATCATGAACATAAAGCATATATACAGCATAGTCACCCTCATAGTCTCAACCGCTTCATTGTTGCCTGCAACAGCCACGGCTGCATCCGTCAACGATTATCCGGGAATAAAGGAATACGTCGGTTCTGAACGCCTGCCCGCATCAGTAAGCCACTTCTGCTACACCGCCGACGGAACAGCTTATCTCCAACTGTCGAGCGACCATCGCCGTATCGTGAAATACGATATTAAGTCGGGTAAGGAGTTGGAAACAGTACTTGATCTTGGACATACTCGGGAAACAACCATAAGCAATATGGATGGATTCATTCCCAGCCCCGAAGGCTCAAAGATTTTGGTGTACAAGTCAAAAGAAATGGTTTACCGCCGTTCGTTTACCGCCGAATATTATGTCTATGAACTGCGCTCCCGTCTTCTCAAGCCGTTATCCAACGAGCATAAACGCCAACAATCACCTGTATTTTCGCCCGATGGACGAATGGTGGCTTTTGTGGCGGACAACAATGTGATATTAAAAAAACTCGACTACGGAACAGAACTCCCGGTAACCAACGACGGAGCACGCAATTCTATAATCAACGGAGTACCTGACTGGACCTATGAAGAAGAGTTTTCCACTTCATGCTCCATGACATGGTCGCCGGACAACCTCACTCTTTGCTTCCTGAAATATAACGAATCGGATGTGCCTACATTCAGTTTTCCACTCTATGAGGGTTCATGCGACCCTATGCACCAATACGCCTTATATCCCGGGGCATTCACATACAAATACCCGGTAGCAGGTCAGAAAAATTCAAAAGTCTCGCTTCATTCCTACGATGTAGAGACACGCAAGACCAAAGAACTCTCACTCCCGGACTCGAAGATAGAATACATCCCACGTATTGAATTCGGTCACTCACCCGACCGACTTATGGTAGCCGCACTCAATCGTGCGCAGGACCGCATGGAACTTTATAGTGTGAACCCACGTACCACCATAGTAAAGTCGGTATTAGTCGAGCAATGGGATGCTTGGCTCAACCCCGCTACCTACGAGGATATACGGTATTTCCCCGATTTCTTCGTGGTATCATCATGCCGTTCGGGTTACCAGCATCTATACCAATATTCTTATGCCGGCTCCATGCAACGCCAGATTACATCAGGAGAATATGATGTAGACCAATACTATGGATTCGACACACGCAACCAGTGCCACTACTACCGTTCTACGGCAACCGGAGCTATAAACCGCGCCATTTACCGCATTGACGGCAAAAACAAAATCACATGCATGTCGCCCGAACAAGGTTATGCCACAGCATCCTTTAGCCCCGGCATGGACTTCTTCGTGATGAATTACAGCTCTGCCACCACGGCTCCGACATACACCCTACACTCTGCACCTAACGGTAAGGAAGTGCGTGTGCTTGAAAACAACTCATCCTACAGATCGAAATGGGCGGACGCCCCTGTGCGTGAATTCTTCACCATGCAATCTCATGGCAATACCCTCAACGGATATATCATCAAACCGTCAAGCTTCAATTCCTCCAAGAAGTATCCGGTAGTTATGTACCAATACAGCGGTCCGGGCTCTCAGGAAGTACTCAACAAATGGAGCATTGGCTGGGAAAACTACTTTGCCAAGGTAGGATATATAGTAATATGCGTCGACGGACGCGGTACCGGTGGACGCGGCCGCGCATTCAGTGATGTCGTCTACAAATGCCTTGGCAAATATGAATCCATAGACCAGATTGCGGCAGCCGAATATGCGGCTAAGTTGCCTTACGTCGATGCTGCACGCATAGCTATATACGGATGGAGCTATGGTGGTTATGAAGCCATTATGGCAGCATCTCAACCCAATGCTCCTTATGCGGCAGCTATAGCTGTAGCCCCGGTAACAGACTGGCGCTACTACGATACCGTCTACGCCGAACGTTACATGCTCACGCCGCAGGAGAATGAGGAAGGTTACGACCAATCATCGGCTATGCAGCATATTGCCGACCGCCGGTGTCCTCTTCTTATCATGAGCGGCACAGCCGATGACAACGTACACCTGTTCAATACCATACAATATGTATCAGAAACCGAGTCACATGGAAAATGGTGCGATATGCTGTTGTTCCCCAACATGAATCACTCCATCAACGGATGCAACTCACGTGAAGTGGTATTCGCGCGCATGCTTGATTACCTTGGACGAAACATGAAATAAGCAGAAGACATCATAACGCATGAAACAACGCAGGCTTGATAACGGCAAAGGCATATTCCTACTGTGGCTCAATTGGGTCTTGGGAAGTGGCACAGTGACCCTATTGGTCATACTGTCACTTTGGATCAAACCATTGTACCTTCCGTTCGTAGCATTTGGCATGCAGCTTATCCTGTTTGCACTAATACGACGCAACCGCGAAGCCCGTCTGCCTATATGTTATCTGTTTCCGTTCATCATATCGCGTGTACTATTCTGGAGCGCGGTAGTAATGCTGATACTCAATGGTCTATATTCCCGATGGATTATCCATTACGTATTTGACCCTGCAACAATCAATGCCGAAATACCATTCATCTGCCAATTGATTGTTGGTCCCGTCACCATGCTCCTGTGCTTGTGGGCAACCTTCAACAAACGCAACCTAAGTTTCTGCCGGGACTGCAAAATGCGCCACGGAACGCCTGCCGAACGGGGATTTCTCGGTAAGATTTTCACTCAGGAAGGACAATATCAGGTCAGATTCATGCTATTGATAGCCACTATCCGCTCCGCAATCGGATGGGGATATTATGCCCTGATGTACGTAAACACCAATCTCAATACACCTGACCGATTCGTATTTTTCTGGGGTCCGGCATTGATTTGGCTTGCTGCTGCCGGCTACTTAGGGTTAAGATACTTGGGTATTTGGGGATATTACCGCCAGAATGTCGAGGGAAGTGCCGAACGTCTCGGCTCATACACGCTGATTCGATATATCATGATATGGGACAACTACATCTGCCTTAGATTGCCCGAAACAGACTCCGACAAAATGATTTTGATTCAGAACGACACCCGACTCGACATCCCTATCCATACATCAATACACAAACGCGAGACATTGAGCCAATACGATGCTACACTATTCTTCGGTGACCTTTCACACATCAAGAATGCCGACGTACGGCTCATGTATAAGAACATCAGTGGAAATGCCGACTGCAACATATTCCACTACCTGTGCTTTCTTAACGATGAGGAGAAAAACAAATTCTCTGCCGCTAACCCCGACTGCCGATGGTACTCACTGCTTGAAATACAGAAAATAATCAATACAGGCAAATGCAATCCTTTGTTCAGTGCTGAGATAACACGGCTTTACGCAATAGCCATGGCATGGAAAACATATACCCGCGATGGTAAGCGCCGATACAAAATAAAGCATTACAAGCCCACATTCCGTGTACGCGATATCAAAGATTGGGACGTGGATTACAACGATCCGCAATGGTTGTACATATCATCCAACAACGAGGATGTACCGCTATTTAACCTACGCCGCTTCTGGCGCAAATACGTCAATGGAATAGGTGACTAAATCATTTAGAACTATCATAAACCGTACAGATGAGTCTACTCGTTATCACAGGCCCCACCGCATCAGGCAAAACATCGAGAGCCATTGATATAGCCCGTGCCACAGACGGGGAAATCATCAGTGCCGACTCCCGGCAGATATACCGTGGAATGAATCTGGGTACCGGTAAGGACCTGCACGAGTATGGCAATGTGCCATATCACATGATTGACATCTGCGACGCCGGATACAAATACAATCTCTTTGAGTACCTGCGTGACGAGCAGATTGCCCGAACGGAGATTGAGTCCCGCGGACGCCAACCTATATTATGCGGTGGTACGGGACTATACGTAGAGTCAGTTCTGAAAGGACTTGCGCTCCCTCCGGTGCCGGAAAATAAGGAACTGCGTGCCCGGCTTGCCCACATATCGCTCCCGGAACTTACCGATATGCTTGCATCGATGAAGACCCTTCACAATACCACCGACGTCGATTCCTGCAAACGCGCCATACGTGCCATAGAGATTGCGCAATACTACCATGAGCACCCCGATGCCGCTGCTCAGGCAACACCGCATCCGCTCACCGATGCCGTGACAATAGGGGTAAGCATAGACCGCGACAGTCGACGTGCCCGTATCACCGCCCGGTTGGCTCAACGTCTCGACGACGGCATGATTGACGAAGTAAAAGGTTTGCTCGATTCAGGTATCTCTGCTGAAGACCTTATATATTACGGACTCGAATACAAATTCATAACACGATATCTCACCGGGCAGCTAACACGGCAGGAAATGGTTGAGCAACTTGAAACGGCAATACATCAATTTGCCAAACGCCAGATGACATGGTTCCGCGGAATGGAACGTCGCGGATTCCCTATTCACTGGCTTGACTGGGATATGCCACGCGATGAATTTGTCGATGCGGTAATGCAACTCATGAACCGCCCATGATTCACCCATATCCATACGCCATGAAAAACATCGCCGTACCATTATGCCTGATTATGGTTTTCGCGTGCTCTCCCAATGCCGCAGCGACCGACATACCCGAACGCACATATCATGACCACATACGTCAGATATGCGACACCACGATACTGCTCAACGGCAGCGATACCGAAGCCAAATACAAAGCCATAGAGATGCGCGGGCGTGTCAATGTCACCGAATGCCAAGGGCTGTCGCCGGAATATCTCGGAGTGATATGGGGAGCCGAGTCAGCCAACGATTACTATTCGGCCGTGCTCCAATGCGGTAACGACGCATACAACCATTTCATTGAAGCCCCTTACGTACTCCTGAAAGCCACACATCACACCCCCGACAGTATAGTTGAGATAGGGCAATGGAAAATTAAATCCAATATCGCATACGGCAAAAAGGACAATACCATAGCGGTGGAACTCAACGCAGCAAACAATTCCGTAAAATTATTGGCGGGCAACAAATCATTGCATCTCATCCACCAATTCACATCGACCGTCAATCCCACCCTCGGTTATTCGGGAGTCACCACATGCGGCTGCGCCGATATTTCCCTATTGGTCACAGAACATGAACCGGACCTTGCAGCTTCCCTCACCACTCATTGGACCTTACATGATATAGACGATTACCTGTCATCGGCATCCCATAACGGCATCGAAGGTTTCTGGAAATATCTCGACCGCGACAATGACGAACGTTACTGCCGACTTGGGGGCAAATATACCGTAGCGATTATTAAAAGCGGCGACGGATACGATATTCTATTCATTGACGGAGCACAGACAAACTCACCTCTATGGCACGCCGGCATGAAAAAAGGCCACCTCACACCTACCATATTTGAAAATCACTACGACCTCACATGGTTTGACGCAACATTCCGTCCGGCATCAGATGAGTGCAATGCCACCATCGAACAAAACGCCATCCTGACTCTGAATTTTCCGTTGCTTAAATCCTCTATCAGGCTATCTAAGATGCCGACGGGTAAGTGATAGTGCCGGTGTCATCATCGTACGTAATTGCCGAATTCAGAAATTCCACATTGATTATATTAGCCGAACGGCTCACTCTGAACACACCGTTTACACTTTCCATCGATTCTATATAGTCATACAGCGTCGACGGCAACTTATCGAACAGGAAATTCTGCGGCAGCACAGTACCATTGCCATTGACATCGATCCATTCATAATTACGGTCAAACGTCAGCGTGGCTCCATTCTTGATTTTCACCACCGAGCCATTGTTAATTTCCGTATAGCTCTGCACCTCTCCGTATGGGAAGTATTCCGAAACAAACGAACTTATACTACGGGGCAACTCATCCCATGCATTATTGCCGCACGCACCCATCATTATTATCACTACAAACAGTGCTAAAGAAGTTAAAGTATTGCGCTTCATAATCCCGAAATATTTAATGAATGTTACAATTCTATAACAAACACAACCGTACTTGGTTCACTCATTAACCATTGCTAAATTTGTGCCATGCGACACATTTTCACAACCATAATATTATCCGTTTTCACCATTTTCAGCATTGGCGCAGCCAACCCTTCCGACGAATACTTTTCCCTCATGGGACAAGCCGACAAAGCCATAAAAGATGGCAAATGGGAAGAAGCCGAGAAACATCTCAAACACGCCATGAGCATAGAACCGGGCAATCCATCCAACGTATTGCTGATGTCAAATCTCGGTATGGTACAATACTACGACGGACGCGATGCCGAAGCCCTCGGCACCCTCAATTCAGCCCACATAATGGCTCCATCATCCGTTACCGTACTACAGAACAGAGCCAAGATACTAACCGCACTCGGACGCATTTCCGAAGCCGAAGCCGACTATCAGACTATCATCTCATTGGATTCCACCCTCATTGAACCCCGCTTTTATAAAGCCATGATTACATTGGGTACCAACAACTTAACCGCAGTGGAGCAAGAAATATCCACAATGCAACGTATCGACCCGGCACACAGGCTCACATATCTCGCTCAGGCAACACGGCTCACACACATCGGAAAATATTCCGAAGCCATAACTCCACTAAGCAAACTCATCGAACTCTCTCCCGAATCATCCTACTACGGCAGCCGGGCACTGTGCCACCTCATGACATCACAGCTACCGGAAGCCGCCGACGACATAGCCCGAGGTCTCGAACTCGACCCCACCGACGGAGAGTTATACCTCTACCGTGCCATGCTCAACAAGATGCGTTACCGTCAAGCCGACGCGCAAGCCGATGGCGAGAAAGCCATCAAATTCGGCGTGCCTTCCGACCGCGTAAAAGCCATATTGAAATAACCTCAACCCACACTCCGAAAAACATAAAAAGCATTATAAAACCTTATTATACGTACCTTTGTTATAGGATAAAACATGATTATTGCAAATAATTTCGTAAATTTGCAGCACAAACACATAAATACACTAAACAATTTGTCTAACAAACTTAATATTTTAAACACAATGAACACAGACACTATCGGCGCTTGGGCAGGTCTCGTTTGGAATGCCCTCAATGAAGCGGACGTACTTGACAACAAGCAGATAAAGAAAATGACCAAACTTAAAGACAAAGAACTTTACGCCGCACTCGGATGGCTTGCCCGCGAAAACAAAATCACTTTCGAAGAAAGTGGCGACGGCAAGGAAATACTCGTTGCTTTGGTTAAATAACCATTTGCGTAACATACCATACACGGCGAAGCTGAACCAACAGGGTTCGACTTCGCTTTTTTATTTTCTGTCAATGAGCAAAAATCACTACCTTTGTGTTAGTGATATATGAAACAGATACCTGAGCAGCCTATGGACGGACTTGTCATCAGAAATACCGGAAGCCTTTACGTGGTGAAAACCGACGACGGCACGGAAGTGAACTGCAAAATCAAAGGGCGCTTCCGCCTGAAAGGCATACGCACCACCAATCCCGTGGCAGTTGGCGACCATGTGGTAATCACCCCCACCCCCGATGGCACCGCATACATCACCGACATACACCAACGCAAAAACTATATAATAAGGCGTGCGAGCAACCTTTCTAAAGAAGCCCACATCATAGCCGCCAACCTCGACCAGGCATTCCTCATAGTCACACTCGCGCATCCGGCAACATCCACCACGTTCATCGACCGCTTCCTGTCCACTGCTGAAGCCTATCGCATACCGGCAGTAATCGTAATCAACAAAGTAGACCTGCTTACCGAACCCGACGACCGCGAACTGCTCGATGCCGTCACATATCTATACACATCCATCGGTTACAAGGTTATTCACACATCCGCCAAATCGGGCGAAGGTATTGAAGAATTACAATCGGCGCTAACCGGAAAAATAACTCTGCTGTCCGGCAACTCCGGCGTAGGTAAATCCACGCTCATCAATCATATCATTCCGGGACTCGACCTGCGCACAGCCGAAATATCAGAGACGCATCAGACAGGAATGCACACCACCACATTTTCCGAAATGTTTCCGTTGCCCGGCGGAGGATATATCATAGACACTCCCGGAGTGAAAGGATTCGGCACCATCGACTACGACAAATACGAGGTGGCACACTTCTTTCCTGAAATATTCCGAGCTTCCAAGGAATGCCGCTATGGCAACTGCACACACACCCACGAACCCGGATGTGCCGTGCGTCAAGCCATCGACGACAATCTTATCGCCGCCTCCCGCTATGCATCATACCTGAGCATACTCGAAGACATCGACCACGAAAAATACCGCAAGGGATACTAATTCGTAAAATTTTGTTAACTTTGCACTCTCAAAAAAATGAGAGTGCAAGGTTTGTATCATTTTTTACAAATTATAATATAAGGGTATGAATTTTTCAGGTCCTATTGATTTTAAGCCGAAGCTGTTTTCGGCAATCTCAAATTATTCTTTATCACGTTTCAAATCCGACTTGATTGCCGGTATAGTAGTCGGCATCGTAGCTTTGCCTTTGGCTATAGCTTTCGGTATAGCCAGTGGCGTCAGCCCTACAGTCGGTCTCATCACAGCTATCATAGGCGGCTTCCTCGTTTCGGCACTTGGAGGTTGCTCCGTCCAGATAGGCGGTCCCACAGGAGCTTTCATAGTAATAGTCTACGGCATCATAGCCAACTACGGTCTGCAGGGGCTTGCCATAGCCACCATAATGGCGGGGCTTATCCTTGTTTTGCTCGGTCTGTTCCATCTCGGTACCGTCATCAAGTTCATCCCCTATCCTATAGTAGTCGGATTCACCGCAGGTATCGCACTCACCATCTTCTCCACTCAGATCAATGATTTCCTTGGGCTCGGATTATCCGATATACCCGCATCATTCATTCCCAAGTGGGGCGTTTACTTTACCAACCTGTCACATATCGACCTGCCTACCACATGCGTCGGTCTCGTGTCACTGCTCATCATCATCCTGACACCCAAGATATCGAAACGCCTGCCCGGAGCATTGTTCTCCATAATAATAGTGACATTCGGCGTATGGATGCTCCATCACTTCATGCCCGATATCCACATCACCACCATCGGCGACCGATTCGGCTCACTGCCCACCGACATACCACTCCCCCACGGCTTTGAACTGTCAATGGACACCATCAACGATCTCTTGCCATCGGCATTCACCATAGCCATCCTCGGAGCCATCGAGTCATTGCTATCAGCGACCGTTGCCGACGGTATCACAGGATCGCGCACCAATTCCAACACCGAACTCATAGGACAGGGCGTGGCAAACATCGTGGTTCCATTCTTTGGCGGCATACCGGTAACCGGAGCCATTGCCCGTACCATGACCAACATCACCAACGGCGGACGCACTCCGGTGGCAGGTGTGATTCACGCAGTGGTACTGCTGCTGATATTCCTCTTCCTCATGCCGCTCATCAATCTTGTACCCATGGCATGTCTTGCAGCCGTGCTTATCGTGGTTAGCTACAACATGAGCGGATGGCGCACGGTAAGAGCCATATTCAAGAACCCCAAGAGCGACGTGACCGTACTCACCGTTACATTCCTGCTCACGGTGATATTCGATCTCACCATAGCCATAGAGATAGGTCTGATGCTCGCCATTATCCTATTCCTGCGCCGCGTTATGGAAAACACGCAGATACGCGTCTACAGCGAGCAACTCGATGTTGCCGAAGGCACTGAAGCCTCCACCCACGAGGTGCTTGATGTGGCAAAGGGTGTGGAAGTATACGAAATCGACGGTCCGTTCTTCTTTGGCGTAGCCACTAAGTTCGACGAACTCATGCGCTCATCCATGTCACGTAAGCCTATAGTACGTATCCTGCGCATGCGCAAGGTTCCGTTTATCGACGCTACCGGCGTACATAACCTGGAAATACTCATCAAGTCATCACAGGCCGAAGGCATCCACGTGGTACTGTCGGGCGTGAACGAGAATGTGCATCGCGTACTCGAAAACGCCAACATAGAGCAATTGGTTGGTGCCGACCACATTTGCGACCACATAACCAAAGCGGTAGTGATGGCAAATAAAATTGTGCGCAATCAGGAGCTTTCACGCCCCAAACGTTAAATAAAAATAGACAGTAAATACATATTTTTGTATTTTTTCACTATTAATTAAACACGCCTAAAAAAATTACTAAATTTTATTTGGCGAATCAAAAAAAGGTATTACCTTTGTGACGTTTTTGAAGCAAAAAAATTGTTTTATTATTTAATCAAAAAGAAAATGAAAAAGTTAGTTTTATTACTTGCTGTTGTATTCGGCGCATCACTCTTCTCTTGCAACAATGCTGCTAAGACTGAAGCTACTGAAGTTGATTCTGCTGCCGTTGTAGAAGAAGTTGTTGAAGTTGTTACTGATTCAGTTGTTGCTGACACTGTAGCTGCTGACACTACCGCTACTGACTCTGTAAAGGCATAAGTAGTTAGCGTCACAACCGCTAAAAGAAATTGATGGAGCCGATTCTCAGAATCGACTCTTTTCTTTTATATACCTACCCCACCATTCACATTGCCCGTGGACAGAACTAATTACAAATCCACACTACAAATACAGCATTAAAAAAACATCGCCCGGAAATCTTCCCGGGCGATGCGTGTATATATAGGATATGTATCCTTGTCTATCAGTGACCCTTCACCATAGTTACCAATGCCTCGAACGCTTCGGATATGCCATCCTTATTCTTACCACCGGCTTGGGCAAATCCCGGCTGGCCGCCGCCGCCACCTTGAATCTTCTTGGCAGCTTCGCGAACCATCTGTGAAGCATTGAATCCGGCTTTTACCAAATCATCGGTCACCATCACGGTAAGCAACGGTTTGCCCGACATATCCACCGTAGCGGCAACGAAAGCTGTTGCTTCAGGCGACGCGGCACGCACGCCAAAAGCCACGTTCTTCACCACATCCGGCATACGCACGCCGCCTAATGTAACCAACTTCACACCGGCAGTCTGAGTAGCCTTTTCAAGCAACTGCTGTGTGAGGTTGTTCACACGCTCCTTGAAGTACTCCTCCACCTCTTTGTGCAAATCGGCATTTTCAGCTATCGAGCGGCGCAATGCAGCCACCACATCCGGGGCATTGTTGAGCATTCCCGCCATTTCACGCATGGTCCGTGCCAACTCATCCATGGCATTCTCCACGGCCTCACCCGTTATAGCCTCTATACGGCGTATGCCGGCAGCAATACTGCTTTCCGAGACTATGCGTATCATACCTATGTTACCGGTATTGTCTACGTGTGTGCCACCGCACAGCTCCACAGAGTCACCATACTTGATCACACGCACCTCTTCACCATATTTCTCGCCAAACAGCGCCATGGCACCCATCGCCTGAGCTTCGGCTATAGGCACATTCCTGCGTTCGTCGCGGGATATGGCATCGCGCACCTTGGCATTGGCTTTATGTTCCACCAGGCGTATCTCCTCCGGAGTGAGTTTCTGGAAATGGGAGAAATCGAAGCGGAGCAATTCAGGCGATACATACGAGCCTTTCTGCTCCACATGTGTGCCCAGCACCTCACGCAGAGCTTCATGCAGCAAGTGAGTGGCGGTATGGTTGCAAGAAGTAGCGCGACGTGCCTTTTCATCAATCTTGGCAACAAAGCATCCCGACGGATTCGAAGGCATCTTCTTTACAAGATGCACAGCCATACCGTTCTCACGCTTTGTATCGTACACCTCCACCTCTTCACCATCGACTGAAGTAAGGGTACCACGGTCACCGACCTGTCCACCCATCTCGGCATAGAACGGAGATTGAGCCAACACTATCTGATAATACTCACCCTTCTTCTGCTTAACCTTTCGGTAACGCAATATTTCGGTATTGGCTTCAGTACAGTCATAGCCCACAAACTCAGGCTCGCCTTCATTCACCACAGTCCAGTCATCGGTCTCCACAGCGGCGGCATTGCGGGCACGTGTCTTCTGCGCCTGCATCTCCACATCGAATCCGGCTTGGTCGAGCGTCATGCCGTTTTCTTTCAGTATCAGCTCCGTCAGATCGAGCGGGAAACCGTAAGTATCGTAAAGCACAAAGGCCTCTTTTCCGGAAATCTCCGACTTACCGGCTGCCTTGGCAGCAGCTATCGCGCCATCGAGCATCTTTATACCATTCTCAAGAGTACGCAGGAACGAATCCTCCTCCTCTTTGATAACCTTCATGATAAGCTCACGCTGGGCAGGCAATTCGGGATAAGCCTCGCCCATACTCTCTATCAGGGTATCTATGAGCTTGTACATAAACGCCTGCTTCTGTTCCAGGAACGTATAGGCATAGCGCACCGCACGGCGAAGTATACGGCGTATCACATAACCTGCCTTGGCATTGCTCGGGAGCTGCGAATCGGCTATCGAGAAAGCTATGGTACGCACATGGTCGGCAATCACGCGCATGGCTATATCCACCTTGGCGTCATCTCCATACTTCTTGCCGGAGAGCGATGCTATCTTACCGATGAGCGGAGTGAACACGTCGGTATCATAGTTGGAGGTTTTGCCCTGCAGAGCCATGCACAGACGCTCGAATCCCATACCGGTATCTATAACCTTTGCAGGCAGCGGTTCGAGTGAGCCGTCGGCTTTACGGTTATACTGCATGAACACCAGGTTCCATATCTCTATCACCTGCGGATGGTCATGGTTCACTAGTTCGCGACCGGGCTTGGCGGCACGTTCAGCGTCGCTACGCAGGTCTATATGTATCTCCGAGCAGGGACCGCAGGGACCTGTATCGCCCATCTCCCAGAAATTGTCATGCTTGTTACCATTGATTATATGGTCGGCAGGGAGATGGCGTTCCCAGTATCCGGCTGCTTCGTCATCGCGGGTCAATCCCTCTTCGGGCGATCCCTCGAATACGGTAGCATACAACCGTTTCGGGTCGAGTTTCAGTACATCCACCAGATATTCCCACGCCCAGTCTATGGCTTCCTTCTTGAAATAGTCACCGAAGCTCCAGTTACCGAGCATCTCAAACATCGTATGGTGGTAAGTATCCATGCCCACCTCTTCGAGGTCATTGTGCTTACCGCTCACGCGCAGACACTTCTGCGAATCGGCAACGCGCGTATACTTCGCGGCGGCGTTACCTAATATTATATCCTTAAACTGATTCATTCCCGCATTGGTAAACATCAATGTGGGGTCATCCTTGATCACCATCGGTGCCGAAGGCACTATACGGTGGCCTTTGTCGCGGAAAAAATCCTTGAACGACTCACGTATTTCCCTAGCTGTAAGCATTGTACTATTATTGTTCTTTAATGATTTATTATCGTGATAAACTTATCTTTCTATTTTAATGTGCAAAATTACCGCTAATTTTGTATTTTTGCAACTCCACACATTAATTATATAGAATAACCACAGGCACCCTACCTCGACATGGACTCGCTGGACAAAAAATACTACAAGATATCGGAAGTGGCAACACTGCTCAATATACCCGCATCCACACTCCGATTCTGGGAAAAAAGCTTCACGGTAATCAAGCCCAAGCGCAACAACCATGGCACACGGTTCTACACCCCTGCCGACATCGACAAGATAGCCATGATACACTACCTTGTCAAGGAGCGCGGCTTGAAACTCGATGCCGCGCAGGAGCAGATACGTGCCAACCCCCAAGGCATTGAGCTACGCCACCGCACGGTGGCACGCCTGAAGCAGATGCGCGCCACCCTCCAAGGTCTTCTCGACGCGCTCCACTCACTCCGCCGCTGACCGCGCACTCAGCCCAACAGCCCCTACCTCGGCTTCACAAAACGTCCCCCGACAACGCAACACCCGACAAGCCAAATTCGGCAAATTAGACCTATTCTTTAATGCACGGCAATCGCCGTTCTGTTAATTTTTCATTACACAATTATTAAAATAATAACCAAATAGTGGTTTTGGACAAAAAAGTCCGTACCTTTGCGCGGTAATTTTGCTTAAATGCAGTAGTATTGTCTAATTGCAATAAAAAATACATTTTGTTATGAAAAAAATCTACACCACATTATTAACTCTCGCTGCGGCAACCTCCCTAACCCTCTCCGCCCAGCAACTCCCCAACGCCGACTTTTCCCAATGGGAAAGTTCCTGTGGCTCTTCCGATGCCATGGGCACAATGATGCAACGTCCCGGCAATGAACCATCTGATTGGTTTGGATCAAGCGTCAACCAAACCGTTATGGGTATCAACAAACAAGAAACTTTAATCACAAACGATAATGGCGTTCGCCTTGAAAATAAGTTTGTTGGCATCACATTTCTCGGAAAACAAATTGGTTCAACTGCGCCCGCATACATATCACTCGGCACTCCTTGGGTATATGCCGAATCAAACGTAAATAATTGTGACGGCGGGACATACGGAGGTATGGATTTCAAATATCGCCCGGATGCTATTAAAGCAGAAGTAAAACGTACTGATAGCAATGATGAAGCATCACATATTATAGTGTACAGCTGGAAAGGCACTTTTAAATCAAAAATTGGCAAAAAAGGAAGCCCCACATCTGAAAGAGATGACGTTGACCGCGCCATCATGGGTACCACATCTACAGAAAGTGGCTCCACAGGTTCATTGATTGCCAGTGCTGATTACTCTTTCACCACCACCGGAAGCAACAACCAAACTGTTGTAGTACCTTTGGAATACAAAAGCACGGACACTCCGGAGAAAATCAACGTTATAATAAGCGCCGGCGATTATTGGACTCGTGGCAACATGAAAGAAAACACCACCCTGTATGCCTACAACGTTTCACTACTATATTATTCGCGATTGGAAAGCGTATCCATAAACGGCACACCCATTGACAATTTCGCATCCGACAAATACGATTATAGCGTTGAATCGACAATGCCAGCCGAAAGCGCATTCTCATTCGCCACATTAGGCAACAGCAAGTCATCAACAGCAAAGCTCGAACTTGACCAAGATAATGCCATAGCAAAAATAACTGTTACCAACTCTAATGCAGGTGGCAATGACATAGACGGAGAGTCGCAACATATCTACACCATACAGTTCAAGGAAAACACTACCGGAGACGACTCACCCGTTTATGGCGGTAACGTTTACGGCGGTTCTCTTTCAATAGCGATGAACAACTCCACTGTCGCCGAATCAATTGAAAGCAATATCCACATCATACCTACCGGAGCTGAATCATGTACATTCGTTTTGCCTAATTTCACTTTACCTGAGGATGTATTAGGATGGGAAGTACCACTTGGCGACATTGTTGTTGAAAACGTTTCTGCAACACTCAATGGCACCTCTACCGAATACACAGGAACCGTTAAGAATTTCATGCTTGCCGATGACTCAATTGACGCAGACATCAACCTAACCGGAACCGTTGATGCCGAAGGAAAAGCCATAATGCACATCGATGTTATTTGGCACATGCCCCTTGATGAAGGCGGTTATCAGGACGTGCCTATCGGTGTGGATTTCAACGGCAACTTCTCATACGCAGGTATCGGCGGCATTGAAGCCGACAACACCGACGCTCCCGTTGAATACTACAACCTGCAAGGCGTGCGCATAGCTGCCGACAATCTCACTCCCGGCATCTACATCCGCCGCCAAGGCACCGAGGTAACAAAAATCCTCATCCGCAAATAACCCCCGCACCACACATCCATCCCCATACCAAGGTCATTAAGGCACCCCCTTAATGACCTTCTTCTTTTACAAGACATCAACAATACCCCTCCCTCATATTTTTTTCAACCAAAACCCACCCATACTTACCAATTATCCGTATCTTTGTATCAAACATCAGCCCCGGCAAAATACTCATTATCAGAATCCGCCAAGACCTTAACGTCCTTAACGTCTTTAAAGTCCTTAATCTCCCACGACCATGTCTGAATTAATACCACGCGTAGGCAACTACAAAAAACTAATCAGTTACCAAAAAGCTGACACAATCTACCAACTTACGTATTATTTCTGCCATAGATTCCTGGACAAGCGCGACCGTACTGTAGACCAAATGATTCAAGCTGCACGTTCCGGAAAACAAAACATAATCGAAGGCAGTGCAGCATCATCCACTTCTGCAAAAACGGAAATAAAACTCATAAACGTGGCAAAAGCAAGCCTAAGAGAACTCGTTGAAGACTACGAAGATTTCCTTAAAGTAAGGAATGCCAGATTATGGGAAAACGACAGTATTGAACATAATACAATGAGACGTTTAGGACGCGAACATAACGACGCTGGGTTCTTCATGAAATTAGCAAGTACCCGTAGTGCCGAAACAATCGCCAATATGACTATTATATTAATCAACCAAGCTGATTACTTATTGTATAAACAACTAAAAACCTTAGAAACAAAATTCACATCAGAAGGTGGTTTTTCCGAACGTATGACAACGTTACGTCTGGAAGCACGAAAAAAACATCCCGACAAATAACTGACAACCGCAAAGACTTTTTCTCGATTACGAAACTTCGGCGGATTTTCGCTAATTTTGCAGCATGGACGTAATCTACGAGGACAATCATATTATTATTGTCAACAAGCAACCTGGAGAGATAGTACAGGGCGACAAGACCGGCGATGAACCGCTGGTAGAGACCGTACGCCGATACATCAAGGAAAAATACGCCAAACCCGGCAACGTATTCTGCGGCGTGGTACACCGTCTTGACCGCCCGGTGTGGGGGCTGGTCATCTTTGCCAAGACATCCAAAGCACTGACCCGGCTCAATGAGATGTTCCGCAACGGCAACATCCGCAAAACCTATTGGGCAATAACACGCAATGCTCCGGCAAAGCCTGCCGACCGACTCGTTCACTATATCTCCACAGTCGAACGAAACAACAAATCCTACGCTTCCACCACACCGAAAACAGGTGCCAAAGAAGCCGCACTGAGCTATCGTGTCATAGGACACTCCGACCGTTACCATCTGCTTGAGGTCAATCTTGAGACAGGACGCAAACATCAGATTCGCGTACAATTATCATCCATCGGATGCCCCATACGCGGTGACCTGAAATACGGCGACCGCCGCTCCAACCCCGACGGCAGCATATCGCTCCAGGCACACAGTATAGAATTCGAGCACCCGGTAAGCCACCAACCCATACACATCACCGCCCCCCTCCCCTCCGACCCCCTCTGGCAAGCCTTCAACCAATCTCCCACCGATGCCACTGATAATTGACACGCAACTGCCCGCCGCCCGGACGCTCATGGAGGAAGGTCTTGTCATCAAACCGCACGGACACCATTCCGACCGGTGCCTGCGCATAGCCCTCGTCAATTTAATGCCGGTAAAACCCGACACTGAACTGGACTTCATGCGGTTGATGGCTCAATCAGCATACCCGATAGAACTGCTGCTCGTCAACACCGCATCACACTCCTGCCGCCACACTCCTGCCGAACACATGGCACGGTTCTACCGCACATTCCACGAAACTATTCAGTCAGGTCCCATACACGGCGTAATCATAACCGGTGCCCCGCTCGAATTTGTCAAATTCGAGAATGTGGATTATTGGCATGAAATAACCGGCATATTCAGCTATCTGCGTCAACACCGCACACCCACGCTCTATATCTGTTGGGCAGCATTCGCCGGGCTGTATTTCCATCACGGAATACCCATGGAAATACTACCCACCAAAATATCGGGTGTATATCACCACCGCATCCTTTCTGCCACCGACCCTCTGATGCATGGCATTGACGATGGATTCACCATACCACACAGCCGATTTGCATCATGGAACCGCCGGCATCTCACAGCCGACCCGCAGCTCCGCATCATCGCCGAAAGCACCGATGCAGGAATCTACATGGCAGCCCACGAAACATATCCGGAATACTACATCACAGGGCACGGTGAATACGCCCCCCTGACCCTCGACAGTGAGTACCGCCGCGACCTCTTTAAAGGGATGCAACCATCCATACCCCGCAACTACTACCCCGACGACAACCCCGGTAATCCGCCTGTCGACACATGGCACCTCACAGCCACACGCATAATGCATAACTGGATTGATACCCTTGCCGTGAACAAGCATTGACACACTACACAAAATATCGTATCTTTGTGTTACGAACACATAAAAATATACTCCATGATTGAATACATACGCGGTACCGTAACTGAACTCACACCCACATACGCCGTAATCGAATGCGGCGGAATAGGCTATATGCTCTGCATCACACTCCCGGCATACACAGCCTTGGAGGGAACCAAAGAAGCCAAGCTGCTGGTCCATGAAGCCATCCGCGAAGACGCACACCTGCTTTTCGGATTTATCAACGAGCAAGAACGCTCGCTATTTCGCTCTTTGATAGGAGTTTCAGGTGTAGGAGCCAACACGGCTCGCATGATCCTCTCATCCATTCCCGCACCCGAGCTGGAGATGGTGATTATCAGTGGCGACCACACGAAACTGAAAAATGTAAAAGGAATAGGAACAAAAACAGCCCAACGCATCATTGTTGACCTTCGTGATAAAATAAAACCTACCGGCGATTCGTTAATAAATCAGCCTGTTGTAACATCGGAAGTTTACGACGAAGCGCTTGCCGCACTGCTCATGCTCGGATTTGCACGACCTCAGTCGCAGAAAGCGTTGAAAAAGATATTCGACACCGACCCCACGGTAAAAGTGGAAGTCGCCATCAAGAAAGCTTTGGCTATGATGTAACCAACGCCGAATGTCGCGCCGATTCCCCGATGGATGGTGATAGGCGCGATTATTTTTTGCAGTGGGAAACCGACATAACAAACATACTGACATACGTGTTCGCAACCTGCGCCTGTGGTCGGCGGTGTGGGTAGGCATTGTCATATTGTCGCTTTACGGACTGGTGGCGCGCCCGCAGTATTACAAATCGGAACTACCGCCACCGGCACCTGCCGCCGTAGCCCCACCACCTTTGTCGCGTCTTGACTCCGTAATGCTGCCTTCGCCCGTTCAGCAAACCGTGCCGCAATCCTACGAAGAGCTTATGGGACGTGAATTCTCTGCCGATCTCGCCACTCCGTCCAATATACGCACCGTCACCGAATACGACCCCGAAACCGGATGCTACATCATACGCACCAAGGTCGGCGACATGGATATAGCCACACCGTTCATGCTCAACGAGCGCCAATACAACGACTGGCAACTACGCAAATCCATGCAGCAGTACTATCATCAGCGCAATGCCGAACAGTTGACCAAACCCGACAAAAAGCCGTTCGACATACTCGACATGAACTTCGCCCTCGGTCCATTGGAAAAGATATTCGGCCCAGGAGGCGTGAGCCTGAAAACGCAAGGCTCCGTACAGATAGACATGGGCATAAAATCCAACAAAACCGACAATCCGGCACTGTCACTTACCGCCCGGCGCAAAACATACTTCGACTTCAACCAAAAGATACAGGCAACCGTAGCCGCATCGGTAGGCGACCGACTGAAGTTCAACATGACCTACAACACCGATGCGACTTTCGACTTCGACTCAAAGAACATCAAGCTGCAATACGAAGGCAAGGAGGACGACATCGTAAAAAGCATCGAAGCCGGTAACGTGAGCATGACCACCGGGTCACAGCTCATACGAGGGAGCACCGCGCTGTTCGGTATCAAGGCTAAACTCCAATTCGGCAAACTCACCGCCACAGCTCTTGTATCGCAACAGAATTCCGAATCGCGCTCCGTGAGCACAAAAGGTGGTGTACAGACCACCCCATTCACCATCAACGCCGACGAATACGACCAAAACCGACACTTCTTCCTCGCTCATTTCTTCCGCGACAACTACGACCGTTTTGCTTCCAAACTGCCTTATGTAGCTTCCGGAGTGCAGATTACACGCGTTGAGGTATGGGTGACGAACAAGACCGGCAACTTCAACCAAAGCCGCAATGTGGTAGCATTCATGGACTTGGGTGAGAACAAAGTCCTTGCCAACAATTATTGGCAAGGCGACCCTGCGCTCAACAATCCCGCCAACGCGTCCAATAACCTACTTACCACCATAAAAAACGAATACCCCGACGCCCGAAACATCAACACCGTAACTCAGGCACTCGCACCACTATCGGCTTTCGGAATCGAGGGTGGACATGACTACGAGAAGGTGGAGAGCGCACGATTGCTCGGTGAAAGCGAGTACACCCTCAACGCATCACTCGGCTACATCTCATTCAAAAGCCAGATGAATTCCGATGATGTACTCGGTATAGCATACGAATACACATACAACGGTCGCGTGTACCAGGTCGGTGAATTCTCATCCGACATCACCACCACCGACCGATGTCTTTTCATCAAGATGCTGAAAGGCACCACCGTATCACCCCGGCTACCCATGTGGGACCTCATGATGAAAAACGTCTACTCGCTCGGTGCCTACCAGTTGCAAAGCTCCAACTTCAAACTGCAAATCAAATACCTCTCCGACACCACCGGCACACAGATAAATTACCTGCCTGTACCGGGGATTTCCGACAAGCCATTGCTTCAGGTCATGAATCTCGACCGTCTGGACTCAAATCAGGCATCAAATTCCGACGGATTCTTTGACTACCTCGAAGGCTACACCATACTATCCTCCAGCGGCAAAGTCATATTCCCCGTAGTGGAGCCGTTCGGTAGCCACCTCGCCGCACAGATAGGCAATCCGGCAATTGCCCAAAACTACATTTACCAAGAACTTTACGACTCCACATTGGTGGTTGCGCGCCAGTTTGCCGACAAAAACAAATTCGTACTTACCGGCGAATATCAGGCATCGGCAGGTTCTCAGATACGGCTCAACGCCATGAACGTTCCACGCGGTTCCGTCGTGGTAACCGCCGGCGGCGTCACCCTCACCGAAAACAGCGATTACACCGTGGACTATTCCATGGGTATCGTGACCATCACCAACCAGAGCATCATCGACTCAGGTCAGAGCATCAACGTCACACTCGAGAACCAGTCCATGTTCTCCACACAGCGCAAGACACTGCTCGGACTCGACCTAAGCTACAAATTCAACAAAAACCTAACCATCGGCGGTACATTGCTTCATTACGGCGAAAAAGCACTCACCGAGAAGGTCAATATCGGCGACGAAGTGGTCAACAACACCATGTGGGGACTGAACTTCGCCTACAATACCGATTTCATGTGGCTTACCAACCTCATCAACAAGATTCCCACGGTCAACGCCACTGCACCATCCCAGCTATCGCTCCAAGGCGAATTTGCCCACCTCGTACCCCACCAGCAGAAAAGCGGCTCCAACGCCGGCAGCTCATTTATCGACGACTTCGAATCGGCGCAGACCGGCATTGACCTTCGTTCACCATACGCATGGTTCCTCGCTTCCACACCCTACGACAACGGCTCCGGAGCATTATTCCCTGAAGCGGCACTGAGCAATAATGTGGATTATGGCAAAAACCGCGCACTCCTCAACTGGTACTACATCGACCGTATGTTCACCTCGCGCAACTCCACTCTCGCCCCGGGCTACATACGAAGCGACCTCAAGCAGCTATCCAATCCGTACGTGCGCGAAATCACGTCTCGCGAGATATACCCCGACCGACAGCTCACCTACGGCGAATCTTCGACCATACAGACACTCAACCTCTCCTTCTACCCCAACGAACGAGGCCCCTACAACCTCGATGCCGTCAACATTGACGAAGAAGGACGGCTCACTAACCCGGAGAAACGTTGGGGCGGTATCATGCGACGTCTCGACAACACCAACTTCGAGCAAAGCAACATAGAGTACGTCCAGTTCTGGCTACTCAACCCGTTCCTTGACCCCGAGAACCCCAATTACGACGGTGGCGACCTTTACTTCAACTTCGGTGAGATGTCGGAAGACATACTCAAGGACGGATTGAAATCATACGAAAACGGTCTCCCATACAATGGTTCCGACGAACATACCACCACTACCGTATGGGGACGCGTAAGCACCGAAAACTCCCTCACATACGCATTCGACAACAACAACTCCGCCCGACGTAATCAGGACGTAGGTCTCGATGGATTGCGCAATGACGACGAGTTCTCATTCAGCTCCTACAGTGAATACCTGAACCAACTGCGACTACGATTGTCACCCGCCACCGTCGAACGTATGCAAGACGACCAGTTCTCACCATTCAACGACCCTGCCGGCGACAACTACCATTTCTATCGCGGCTACGATTACGACAATCAGCGGCTGTCCATCCTCGAACGCTACAAACGCTACAACGGTGTGGAAGGCAACTCCCTGTCTCCCGAAGATGCTGACGAACCTTTGTACCAATCGTCACGTTCACTCCCCGACGTGGAGGACATCAATCAGGACAACACACTGAACGAATACGAACGCTACTATCAGTACAAGGTATCCATACGTCCCGAGGATCTTGTGGTGGGAAAAAACTACATCACAGATAAACAAGTGACCATAGTGCCGACACGCGACGGCAATCAGCTTGAAGTGGAATGGTACCAATTCAAGATACCTTTGAATGACTACGAAAAGGTGGTAGGCTCCATCAATGGTTTTTCAACCATACGCTTCGCACGTATGTTCATGACAGGCTTCAAGCAAACCACGCACCTCCGCTTCGCTTCACTCGAACTTGTACGCGGCGAATGGCGCCCCTACGAATTCAACCTCAACAACCGAGGTGACGCTCCTGCCGACGGACAGCTCGACATCTCCGTGGTGAATATCGAAGAAAACTCCGGACGCACCCCCGTAAACTATGTGCTACCTCCCGGAGTATCGCGCATCTCTGATTCCGAGCAGTCACAGATAGTCCAGCTAAACGAACAGTCCATGTCTCTGAAAGTAACTGGACTTAACGCCGGTGACGCACGTGCCGTGTACCGCAACACCTCGCACGACCTGCGCAACTACAAACGCTTGCAGATGTGGGTACACGCAGAATCGCTCATTGACGATGTGACACGTCTTCAGAACGGCGAACTATCGGTGTTCGTACGTTTAGGTTCGGACGTAAAGAACAACTTCTACGAATACGAGATACCTCTGAAGCTGACCCCTCACGGCAAATATAGCGATTCATCATCCGACCGTTACATCGTTTGGCCGGAATCAAACTACCTCAATTTCAAGCTCCAGTCGCTCGTCGAGTTGAAAAAGGAACGCAACCGCGCCAAACGCGACGAAGAAGAGGGTGTAGGCTTCGGCATACTCTACACTGGACGCGACCCCGAGAATGAAAACAACCGTATTGCCGTGATGGGCAATCCCTCGCTGAGCGATGTCCGCGTGATGCTCATAGGCGTACGCAACAATTCTTCCACCATAAAGGATGGTATCGTATGGGTCAACGAACTTAAAGTTACCGACTTCGAATCAGCAGGCGGATGGGCAACCGAAGCGTCGGCATCATTGTCGCTTTCCGATATAGCCACTTTCAATTTCGGTGCACACCTCGAGAGTGCCGGATTTGGCGGAGTCGACCAAAGCCTGAACGAAAGGCGCATGGACGACTACTCACGCTACACATTTGCGGTACAGGCAGATTTAGGACGCTTCCTGCCGGAGAAAGTCAAATTGCGCGCACCCATATTCTACTCTATCACTAAAGAAAAGACCACACCGAAATACAATCCCCTTGACCAGGATGTCCTGTTGAAGGACGCTCTTGATGACGCAGCCAACAAACAGGAAAAAGACTCCATCGAGGCATTTGCCATCGAACGCTCCACACAGCAGAGTTTCAGTATATCGGGATTGAACTTCGACGTACGCAGCAAGAACCCCATGCCCTGGGACCCCGCCAACTTCACTGTCAATTTCTCATTTAATAAAACAGCGAAATCCGACCCAACCACAGAATACGAGAACCTCAATGACTACCGCGGCAGCTTCCAATACAGCTATACCCCCTATATTAAGCCGTTCAAGCCATTTGAGAAACTGATAAAATCCAACAAGAAAAACATCCGGTTCTTCAAAGACTGGGAACTCAACTGGCTGCCCAACTCCATATCCTTCCTCACCACCATGTCCCGCTACTACTACGAGCAACAGACACGTAGCGAAACCGATGTCAACTTCAAACTGCCCGTATCCGTAAGCAAGAACTTCCTATGGGACCGTCAGCTCGCCATAACATGGAACATCACCAAATCTCTCAATCTATCTTTCAACTCCAATACATCGGCACGAATCGAGGAACCCATTGGTGCCGTAAACCGCAAATTGTTCCCTGACAAATACCGCGAATGGCGTGATACCGTATGGCAAAGCATACTCCATTTAGGGACACCTTGGGCGTACAACCAGACATTCGTGGGCAGCTATCGCGCTCCATTCAATCGCATACCCATACTTGACTTCCTCTCTGCATCCGCATCCTACAACGCCACTTACCGTTGGGACCGCGGCGCCACAGTGGAGGATGTCAATTTAGGCAACACCATCAGCAATCAGGCTGCATGGAATGTCGACGGACGCATCAATTTCGAGGGCCTGTACAACAAACATCCCTACCTGAAGAAAGTGAACACACGCTTCGCTTCGGCAAAACGCAACACCACAAATTCACGTAACGCACGCAACCGAAAACCTGCACTTCCTAAAGCTAAACGGTTTGAACGCACATTCGCCCTCAAACCCGACACATCCATAATCATCAAGCATAATCTCCGCAACCGTAAAGTCAAAATCACCGCCACAAAAGTCAATGACAAGACTCCGGTCAACATCAAATCACGTGTCATAGATGCCAACAACGTGGAGATTCTAACACATGGTACCGACAATGTGAAGTTCACCATTGTCGAGATACTCAAAGAGAAGAACAGCTTCTGGGACGAAGTGGGCGAATACGCCGCACGTTTTGCCATGAGCACCCGCAGCGCCACACTGAGATGGCGCGACACTCGCTCCATGTCCCTGCCATTATTCTCGCCCAATATCGGCAACGCCTTCGGACAATCAGGCAGCTACGGTCCTCTGGCTCCTGGTCTGGACTTCGCTTTCGGATTCACCGATGAAAGCTACATAGACAAAGCCAAGGAACGCGGATGGCTCATGACCACCGACGGACAGACATCTCCGGCTATATATTCCCACACCAATGAACTCAACCTCGAAATAGTTCTCGAACCCATACGCGGCTTGAAAATCCAACTCACAGGCAACCGTACCGACAACCGTACCCGGCAAGTCCAGTTCATGTACGACGACATGCCCACCACCCTTGCAGGAAGTTACACCAAGACCCACTGCGCCATAGCCACCGCATTGCGCGGCTCCAGTGCATCCAACGGCTACGAAAGCGAGACATTCAATAAGTTCATTGAAAACATACCCATCGTAGCCAACCGTATCGAACAGCAGTACCGCGGACTCAACTATCCCACCACCGGTTTCATGGCCGACAACATACACGCCGGCAATCCCTTCGATCCGGAGGTAGGAACCGTGAGCCGCACCAGCAGCGACGTGCTTATACCGGCATTCATGGCTGCCTATACCGGTACCGACGCCCGCAAACAATACCTCGACCCGTTCCCATCGTTTGCCAAAGTACTGCCCAACTGGCGTGTCACTTACGAAGGACTGGTCAACATCGGCAACCTCCGCCGATTCTTCAAATCATTCACACTCTCCCATGCCTACCAATGTACATACACCGTCGGTTCATACTCATCCTATCTTAATTGGTTAAGCGCTGATGGCAAACTCGGATTCACACTCGACGAGCTCACCGGACAGCCCATTCCATCATCGCCCTACAATATTTCATCCGTGGCAATCATGGAACGCTTCGCACCACTTATCGGAGCGGCTGTAACCTTACAGAACAATATGAGCGTAAACGCAGAGTTCCGTGAATCACGCACACTCACCCTCAACACCTCGGCAGGTCAGGTGGTGGAAGCATCGCAGCGCGGCATCACCGCCGGCATCGGTTATAAGATTATCGGATTCAACACCGTGTTGAAAATGCGCGGCTCACAGCAAGGCATAAGCAATGACCTTACCGTCAACGCCGATTTCTCCTATATGCAGAATCAGGCACTGATACGTCGCATCGAGAATAGCTTCACCCAAGCCACATCCGGTTCACGTACCATTTCATTCAACCTCACAGCCAATTATATACTCAGTCGGCGTATGACCATAGGCATGTACTTTGAGCACCAGATCAACACCCCCTTGGTATCATCCACCGCCTATCCCACCACCAACACCGCCTACGGCATATCCTTTAACTTCTCTCTCGCCCGTTAACCACAACACATCATCACTTATGGCAAGCTATCTGCAAATTGAAGACCTCACCAAGAGTTATGGCGACCGAATACTTTTCGATTCTGTCACATTCGGTGTCAACCAAGGCGACAAAATAGGACTCATAGCCAAAAACGGCACAGGCAAAACCACTCTGCTCCGTATCATTGCAGGCATAGAAGCCCCCGACAGAGGTAACGTGACTTTCCGTGCCGACATTCGCACCGGCATAGTGCAACAAACACCCGAATTCAATCCCGACTCCACAGTACTCGAAGCTTGTCTAAACTCCGACACTGAGACATGCCATATAATCGAAGCCTACGAACAGGCGGTTGCTTCCGGCGAATCCGATGCCATCAACCAAGCCATGCAGCGCATGGAAGCCGAGGGAGCATGGGACTATGATGACCGTCTCAAGCAACTGCTCCACCAGCTTCATATAACCGACATGCATGCCCCCATGCGTACACTCTCCGGTGGACAACAGAAACGTGTGGCAATCGCACGTACCATTCTCGACAATCCCGACCTTATAATACTCGACGAGCCGACCAACCACCTCGACATAGAAATTATCGAATGGCTCGAGTCGTATCTCAAACGGCAGAATGTGACACTGCTCATGGTCACACACGACCGTTATTTTCTGGATCGCGTATGCAATAAGATTATCGAGATTGACCGTGGCGAAATTTACACCTACGAAGGCAACTACGACTACTATCTGCGTAAACGCGGTGAACGCATCGAAGCACTCAGTGCTGAACTCGCCAAAGTCAAAAACACACTTCGCAAGGAACAGGAGTGGATGCGGCGCCAGCCACAGGCACGTGCCGGAAAAGCTAAATACCGTATTGACTCATTCTACGATTTAAAGGAACGTGCGCGTGCCGACTATTCTGAGAAGAACATAAACATAGACAATATCGGCTCGGGGTACATCGGCTCAAAAATCTTCGAAGCCCAACATGTGTCTAAACGTTGGGGAGACAAAGTGATTCTTGACGATTTCAACTATATTTTCGCACGATACGAAAAGTTAGGAATCATAGGACACAACGGCGCAGGAAAATCCACATTCATCAAGATGCTCCAGGGACTCGTACAAGCCGACAGCGGGACTTGGGACATAGGTACCACAGTTCGATTCGGATACTACAGTCAGGATGGCATATCATTCGATGACAATAAAAAGGTCATTGATGCCGTATCGGAAATAGCCGACGACATAATTATAGGCGAGAACCGTAGGTACACCCCTATGCAATTCCTCACACACTTTCTCTTCTCTCCTGCCGACCAACAAAAATACATCCATACACTCAGCGGCGGAGAGCGGTGCCGGTTGCATCTGGCAACGGTGCTCATGCGTCAACCGAATTTCCTGATTCTTGACGAACCGACCAATGACCTCGACATAGTGACCCTTGGCATTCTTGAGGAATACTTGCGCGAATTTAAAGGATGTATGATAGTCATATCTCACGACCGTTTTTTCCTTGACAGCATTGTTGACCATCTTTTCGTATTCGAGGGCAACGGCGTTGTAAAAGATTTCCCCGGCAACTATAGTGATTACCGGCAATGGGCGTCAGAACAAGCAAAAATAGAGAAAGAACAGCAGAAAGCAAACACCCCGGCAAATACTAACGTAAAGCCCCAACGCACTGAACGGCCGGCTCGAATGTCATTTAAGGAACGGAAGGAATTTGAATCACTGACCGAGGAAATCGACACTCTCACTGCTGAAAAACAGCAACTCGACCAATTGTTTGCGTCCGGCGAGGCCATCCCCGACATCGCTGAGAAGTCGGCGCGATATACCGAAATCACCGCTTTGCTTGATGACAAAGAGATGAGGTGGCTCGAACTCTCGGAACTTTCATAACCATATCCACGTGCGGAGCGTTAATATACCATGACCGCCAATAACCACAGATCCATTTTACTACGGTGGACGCATAAGCTCAAACTTATGCACAAGGGCTTCATACGTTTCACTCATCGCAGTCTCAGCTCCATACAGGCGTTTTCATCCGTACTTATGTTATTGTCGGTCATAGCGTCCATAGTGAGTCTGGTATGTCTGGTAATCCATGCCGGTTACGAACACACATATTCAGAATACCTGACCATACGGCATATACTTCGGGCGGCACAGGGGATATTCATAACCAATGTGGTATTCAATCTGATATTCAACCTCGCACATACCGTCCGACAGACCAGAAGCGTCAAATGGATTGTTGACATAGCCATACTCGTCACACTCCTTCCTTGGATTTACCCGCATCCACAGAATCCCTGGCTGCCTTGGCTCGAACAGATTCTGTATTCCAACATACTCCTTTATTCCGCGCTCGCAGCCTATGCGATACTCACCTTATCCTACGCCATGCTACGCATGGTCGGAAAGCGCACCAACCCCTCGCTACTGCTCTCCGGAAGTTTCTTTGCGTTCATTATTATAGGTTCATTCCTGCTCATGCTGCCCAAATGCACCTACGGGGGCATTGACTATATCGACGCCCTTTTTGTCAGTACAAGTGCTGTATGTATAACCGGACTCACGCCTATCGATGTCTCCGTGACGTTCACACCGCTCGGACTGCTCATTCTCGCTTTTCTCATTCAGATAGGGGCATTGGGTGTAATGACATTCACCAGCTTTTTCGCACTCTTCTTCAGCGGCAGCACATCTATTTACAGCCAACTCATGCTCAAGGACATGATTTACTCCAAAAGTATGAATGCCCTCATACCCACCCTGCTCTACATATTGTCGTTCACCCTCGCAGTCGAACTGCTTGGGGCCGTATTCATATTCCTCTCCATCCACGACACGATGTCGCTCCCGCTCGATAAGGAAATACTGTTTTCCTTATTTCACTCACTCTCGGCATTCTGCAACGCCGGATTCTCGAATATACCCGGGGGTATGTCCAATCCATTGCTTCTACACGGCAACCTCTCCATCTACTGGATTATGAGTGCGTTAATAATAGCCGGCAGCATAGGTTTTCCCATATTGGTCAACTACAAGGATGCCTTGCATCAGTATATTCGCGATATATGGCGCAAACTACGTCGACGCAACACAGAGATACGCCCGGTGCATATCTACAATATGAATACAAAAATTGTACTATTCACATTCACCATGCTTTTCTTGGTAGGAGCCGTGTTGTTTTTCATTCTGGAATACGACAACACTCTTGCCGGTATGACTCTCGGTGAACGGATTACACAATCCGTATTCAATTCCGCCACACCCCGAAGCGCAGGATTCTCATCCGTGAATCCCGCACGATTCCTCAACGTCACATTGGTATTGGTATTGTTTCTTATGTGGGTAGGAGGAGCCTCGCAGTCTACCGGCGGTGGTATAAAAGTCAACACCTTCGCCGCGATATGGCTCAATCTGCGTGCCATAGTCACCGGTGCACCCAGTGTCACCGCCTATAAACGCACCATATCCTTAGGCTCCATTCGTAGAGCCAACGCCGTAGTTGCCATATCCATTATATCTTATCTTATAGTATCTCTGATATTATTATGGCTGGAGCCGCACCTTCCAGCCCGCGACCTGCTGTTTGAATCCTGTTCGGCACTCTTCACTGTAGGCTCATCGCTCGGTATCACCTCCCAACTATCCCCGGCGTCAGAAATATTGCTTTGCGTAGCCATGTTCCTTGGTCGCGTCGGCATAATATCGCTGCTCACAGGCATTGCCCGCCGGCGTCATGCAGCCGGATGCTCCTATCCCTCCGACAATATTATTATCAACTGACATATTCCCCCACACATTAAACAAGTTTATCCACCATGCGCTATCTTATAATCGGACTCGGCATATACGGCTCCAACCTCGCCATTGACCTCGCCAATATGGGACACGAAGTAATAGGAGCTGACAAAGACCCGTCATTGGTCGAATCCATAAAGGACCTGATATCGACCGCCTACATCATCGATTCCACCGACGAGACATCCCTTGCGGTCCTACCGTTGAAAAACGTCGATTTAGTGATTGTAGCCATTGGTGAGAACTTCGGTGCCAGCATTCGCACCGTCGCCATACTGAAGAAACTTGAAGTGCCGCACATCTACGCCCGCGCCATAGATAAGCTGCATGAATCTATACTCGAAGGTTTCAATATCGACCGCATAATCACACCTGAGCAACGTGCCGCATCCGACCTCGTCAATGAAATGGGTGTGGGCGGAACCATCGAATCTCTGAAAATTGACGATGACTACTATGTACTCAAGTTCCGCATCCCGGACTTTTTCGTAGGTATGCGCTACGCATCGCTCGACATGGAGAAAGATTACTCACTACGCCTGATTGCCGTATCTCGCAGGACGCAGTCCAAAAATATACTTGGTATCTCACGGCAACACTACAAATTACTGGAGGATTATACCTCCGATGACCTACGTGTACAGACCGATGACATAATCACATGCATCGGTACAGCATCAGCTTATAAGTCACTGTTCGACCATCTCAATCCATAGCGTCACCCATGCGGTGTTAGGAAAATACCGTACTATTTAGTAACTTTGGAGTGCGTTACCGCACAGGTACACGCATCCTGATTTTTTATATTTCCATAACACCCAATACACTTTGGATGAATATTTAGACAAACTGAATCCGCAGCAACGCGATGCCGTGACCTATACCGACGGTCCGGCTTTGGTGATAGCCGGAGCCGGCTCAGGCAAGACTCGCGTGCTCACATATAAAATCGTACATCTGCTCACCCATGGTTATGAGCCGTGGCGAATACTCGCGCTTACATTCACCAACAAGGCGGCGCGGGAGATGCGGGAACGTATCGAACAGCTCGTAGGACCGAAAACGGCATCCCGTCTATGGATGGGGACATTCCACTCCATATTCGCACGTCTGCTACGCCAGAACGCCGAACGCATAGGCTACAAATCCAACTTTACCATCTACGATACCGCCGATAGCAAGTCGCTTGTCAAATCCATAATAAAAGACATGGATCTTGACGATAAGATTTACAAACCATCGGCTGTGCTATCAGCTATCTCAGCGGCGAAAAACGCACTCATATCGCCGGAAAAGTATGCGACGCTCAAAGATGTGATGGACGCTGATAAACAAAGCCGCCGACCATTGATTTATTCCATATACCGCACATACCGCGACCGCTGCTTTTCATCCGGAGCCATGGACTTCGATGATTTGCTATACTACATGAACGTGCTGCTGCGCGACAATCCCGACCTGCTGCATCACTATCAGGAGTTTTTCCGGTATGTACTCGTCGACGAGTATCAGGACACCAATTTCGCACAGCATGTTATTGTATCACAACTATGCCGCGAAAATCAAAACTTATGTGTTGTCGGCGACGACGCCCAAAGCATCTATTCTTTCCGTGGTGCCAATATCAGCAATATCCTCAATCTGAAACGCGGATACCCGAACTTGCAGATATTCAAGCTGGAGCAGAACTACCGCTCTACACAGAATATAATCAATGCCGCCAATTCTCTGATTGATAAAAATACGCAGCAGATAAAAAAGAACGTTTTCTCAAAAAACGAACCTGGACAACGAATAGAAGTGGTACAATCCTACAGCGACTTTGAGGAAGGTTATCTGGTTGCCAACCGCATATCGCAGGTAAAGATGCGGTCACACGACAGTTTTGAGGATTTTGCCATACTTTATCGCACCAATGCCCAAAGCCGTGTACTGGAGGAATCTCTGCGGAAACGCAACATCCCTTACCGAATCTACGGAGGGCTGTCGTTCTATCAACGTAAAGAGGTCAAGGATGCAATAGCCTATTTCCGATTGGCGGTCAATCCCTACGATGATGAGGCACTGAAGCGCATCATTAACTATCCAGCACGTGGCATCGGCGAGACCACGGTCAACAAGCTTTGGCGATGCGCCATCGACAATAAGGTGAGCATCTGGGATATAATTACGAATCTCGACACATACACCCCGGGGGTAAATTCCGGTACGGCAAAGAAACTAACCGCCTTCAGCGACATGATTCAGCGGTTCATAGACATGAACAGGCAAGGAGCCACAGCCGAGGAGGTCGCCGCACGTATCATTGCCGATACCCGTATCCTTGCAGTACTACTTACCGACAATACACCCGAAAATCTCTCAAAACAGGAAAATATCAACGAACTGATGTCGGGTGTAAGGGAATTTGTGTTGAACCGCACTGAAGAAGGCAACGACGACCTGTCGCTCACATCATTTCTCGGAGAGGTATCTCTTGCCACCGACCAGGATTTGGAAGAGGGCGACGATGCCCAGGAACGCGTCACACTTATGACCGCTCACGCTGCAAAGGGATTGGAGTTCAACAATGTATTCATCGTGGGCGTAGAGGAGGACCTTTTCCCTTCCGCAATGAGCAACGGCTCACTGAGCGAGATTGAGGAGGAACGCCGTCTGCTGTATGTCGCCATCACGCGGGCACGTAAATTCTGTATGCTCAGTTACGCATCCTCACGTTACCGTAATGGCATGACCACCATGTGCTCGCCATCACGTTTCATTCGCGATATCGACCCTGCGTATCTGCAATTGTCGTCGGGTACCGTATTGTCCACCCCCAAGCCGTCATTTGCATCATACAGATCCTCATATCACACTCCGGCTTCGGCTCCACGCCGTTCCTCTGCAACATCCACCTCCGCACCTGCACCGGCGCCCAATCAACCCGCAAAGGACACCAATGTTCCGGGAGCTGCCATACACAAAGCCGGGGAGCTGGAAGTAGGCACCGTAATCGAGCACACACGTTTCGGGCGAGGAACTGTAACCGATATTGATACCACCCAACCCGATACCCGTATAACGGTAGATTTCGATAATACCGGCGAACGCGTATTGCTACTTAAATTCGCACGATTCTCCATCATACAATAGAGTCACACCTATGAAAGAACAGGACATCCCTACCCCATTTTATATCGTTTACGAAAATAAGCTTCGCAAGAATCTTGAACTTATAGACAGCGTCCGCCGGCGTGCGGGCGTGGAGATAATAATGGCATTCAAGGCAAATGCCCTTTGGCGCACATTCCACATCATCAGGGAATACGGATTCAAATTCACCGCATCATCACTCAATGAACTGATGCTCGGCAACAAGCACCTTGGCACCAAAGCCCACAGCTATTGCCCTGCCTATACCGAATCCACCATACACGATTTCCTCAATGGCTCGTCACATATCACATTCAATTCGCTCAAGCAATTCGAGCGGTTCAAGGATGTCACACTCAAAGCCGGAGTATCAGCCGGACTGCGTGTCAATCCGCAATGTTCAGTAATCGAGACCGACATTTACAATCCCGCCCTGCCCGGTTCCCGCTTCGGAGTTACCGCCGACATACTTGGAGAACGGTTACCCGACGGTATCGATGGACTACATTTCCACGCATTATGCGAATCATCGGCCGACGACCTCCGTCATGTGCTTGAAGCCTTTGAGACACAGTTCGGCAAATATCTGCCACAGATAAAATGGGTCAACATGGGGGGCGGACATCTCATGACACGTCACGGCTATGACGTGGATGCCCTTGTCGAGATATTGACGGCATTCAAGCAACGCCATCCGCACATAAGCATCATACTTGAACCCGGCAGCGCATTCACATGGCGCACCGGCGACCTCATCACATCGGTGGTCGATGTTGTTGAGAACCAA
This sequence comes from uncultured Muribaculaceae bacterium, assembly GCA_910577465.1. Lineage (GTDB taxonomy): Bacteria > Bacteroidota > Bacteroidia > Bacteroidales > Muribaculaceae > Paramuribaculum. Next base: position 76,228 of record CAJTMM010000003.1, read on the forward strand.
GGCATAAGTACAGCCATCATCGATGCTTCCTTTGCATGCCACATGCCCGACTGTCTTGAAATGCCATATCAGCCCTCCATAACCGAAAGTGTCGATGCCACAGAAGGTACTTATACATACCGCATGGGGGGTAACTCCTGTCTAAGCGGTGATTTTGTTGGCGATTGGCATTTTGCACATCCCCTCACCGAAGGCGACCGCCTTCGCTTCGAGGACATGAACCATTATACGACGGTAAAGACCAATATGTTCAACGGCATACAGCACCCCTCGATAGTATTAAGCGACAAGGATGGTGAATGCGAATACCTGAGACGCTACACATTCGATGACTATGAATCGCGAATGGACTGATACTTCTTACAAAAACTACCAAGATTATGGAACCGACGCCAAAATACTCCGTAATAGTACCGGTTTACAACCGAATAGACGAGGTCGACGACCTGCTCAAAAGTCTCGTTGCGCAAACATTTACCAACTTTGAGGTAATATTGATTGAGGACGGGTCGACACAACCATGCCTGCCGGCAGTTGAAAAATACTCCGGGAATCTTAATGTAAGATATTATTACAAGGACAATGAAGGCCGTTCCATAGCACGCAACTACGGTCTGGAACGTGCCAATGGCACATACTTCGTATTCTTCGACAGCGATTGCGTTATTCCTCCGGATTATTTCGCCACACTCAACAGCTGCCTTTCTGAAAATCCGGTAGACTGCTTCGGTGGACCCGATGCCGCTCACCAATCATTCACCCCCACTCAGAAGGCAATCAGTTTCGCCATGACATCGTTCCTCACCACGGGAGGAATAAGAGGTGGAAAGGTACAGATGGAAAAATTCGTTCCGCGCTCATTCAACATGGGCTACTCACGCAAGGTGTATGAAACCGTGGGCGGATTCCGCGAAATGTTTTCCGAAGATATTGACATGAGCACACGTGTGCGTCAGGGAGGATTCAGCATAGGACTTATCCGTCCGGCATACGTGTACCATAAACGCCGCATTGACTTCCGAAAGTTCTGGCGGCAAGTCTATGTTTTCGGCATGTCGCGCATCACCCTTAAACTTCTCTACCCCGACTCATTGAAACTTGTTCACACCCTCCCTGCACTTGCCGTAGTCATAGGGTGCATATTGGTCCTGTTGGGATTGTTTGTATCTCCGTGGTGGTTGCTGCCCATAGGTGTATACATAGTGGCACTGTTCATATCGGCACTTATATCGACACGCTCGTTTGGTATAGCGTTACGCACTGTACCGGCATCCATCGTCCAGATTACAGGCTACGGATGTGGTTTTATCAAGGCATTCATAACCAAAATAGTGCTTGGCAGGGGACGCAATATAGATGAAGAGATAGCCATACGAAAAGGCAAATAATACGTAGCCATGGAACCAAACGACCACTACACCCCTCATCACACTCGCATAGCCGACCTGAGTGACGATGACAAGCCACGTGAGAAGGCGCTGCGACACGGCATCCGCTCGCTATCCGACACCGAACTGATTGCCATCCTGTTAGGTGGCGGTATCCAAGGGAAATCCGTAATAGAACTAAGCCGCGAAGTGTACGATGCCTGCGGTAAGTCACTGAGCGACATGGCACAGATGAGCATACGCAGCATGTGCACCCGCTTTCAAGGCATAGGACCTGCCAAGGCTATCACCATTGCAGCAGCACTCGAACTCGGAGGACGCCGCAAAGACATAAAAAGTGACGTGAAACCGCAGATTAAATGTGCGGTGGATGCCTATGAGGATATTCGCAACCACGTGGAAAATCTCCCTACCGAAGAATTCTGGGTAATGCTCCTGTCGCGGTCCAACCGCGTCATAGCCCGCGAATGCATAAGTCGCGGCGGCACTGCAGCTACCGTAGTGGAACCAAAATTAGTATTCAAACGCGCCATCGAGCACCTTGCATCATCCATCATATTGGTACATAACCATCCGTCCGGAAATCTGAACCCGTCCCCTCAGGACGATGCCCTCACCCGCAAGCTCAAGGATGCCGGCTCGCTCATGGACATCAACGTCATAGACCACCTTATTATAATACCCAACGGGGGATACTATTCATACGCCGACAACGGTCGTTTATAAAACAACAGCCAACATACCTCCTCCGACATACCCATCCCCTTACCTCTAAAACATCACCGAGGGCGAACAATCTCAACACTTGATTGTCCGCCCTCGGATGATATTTTCAAAACCAAGAGGTTTTAATAGTCGTAAAGCAACTCGTAACTTTCTATTGTCAGCAACGAACCGTTGCCACCGGTGAAGTAATCACCATATTTGCTGGCCGATGCCGTAACCAATATATATTTGGGCACGCGGTTGGTAGCCACATAATCCAAATCTATAGTCACATCTATAAAATCATCAATCGGTTCACCCGACTGGAATTGTCCGTAAGCTATCACCCCCGGATCTGTAGGACTGAACAATTTACGCACGGATGGCTTGGTTCGTATCTCAAACTGCTCGTTCCAATCACCCAATGCACACCACACTATACAAGTATCAGGCTCGCCCTTCATATAACTGAAATTGGGGTTGGAGGTACTTGTATGCGTAATAGCTACGTTGGAATATTTCAACCGCGCGCGCAACTTCGTGGGGCGTTCAGTAAATTCGCGTCCGAACGCAAGAATACCGTTCGTACCATCCACCGCCACAAAATCACCGGCAAATAGATTTCCTGCCGCAAGCTTGCCAAAAACGCCGACACCGACAAATTTAGTCAACAATTGAGCGCCGCCATACGAAGTCTGCGACGTTGGGTCGTCAAGCGGTGTGGTATTGCTTTGCCCCAATGTGGTAGCCCCCTTGTTGCCGGTACCCCAGTAAGGAGTATCGTTTGCACCCCACGGGTTCCAAACCTTACCGTCCAACCACCAATTTTGGAAATTGGAATTCGGCAACTGCACTATCGAGCCGGTAGTAAATTCTATCTCGGCACTATGCTCGTCATCGCTCACAGCGCGGGCAACATACTCTGCTTCCGGCTGCAATCCTACCAATCTACCGGTAAAGCTACCGCCATCATGGGTAATCCATTCCTGAGGCACTACTGTCCAGTCATCAGCCGATGCCAAACGGTACTCAAAACCATTTGCCTTACCCACTTCAGCCGCACCATAAAGCCACGCCACATTAGTCCAGGCATCGACACGCTCAAGGTCTACACTCACATCAGTCTGTGTAATACTCAAAGTCCACTCGGTCTCTTCGCCGAATTCGGTCACCACTATTTTAACCGGATTGGTAAAATCAACATGGCTACCGACAATATCCGGCGACATCACCGCAAGCGGTCCGGCAAGTTTGAGCGTACGCACCGCGATATTATCCAACGGCTGCGCCATAGGCACCACGGCAGTAACACTGTGATTATCCACATCTATTACCGCGCTGCCTATCTGCGAACCTACCGTAAAATACCGTTCTATATTCTGCACGGCAACGATGGACCAGGTGTACTCACGATTATATAACTCGAACATCACTTCCACAGGATGCGTTAAGTTAAGCGGAGTTTCAAATATCTCGGGATTCAGGCATTCGGATTCATCCGACAACTTCCATTCCGTAACCTCCACACTCTTTATATTGGCCCATTCCGTAAGATAGATAGTCACCGTACGTGCAGCCGAATCGATATCCACAGGAGCCGCAAGCAGCTCATGCCCGTCGGCATCTGTAGATTTAACCTCGAATGTCGATACATTGGGTTGCACCCAGGGATATGGCAAATCATTGGACACACATGCCCCCAACGACACGGCGAGCATCACAGCCGCCATGCGCAATACTTTCTTATTATTAAATGTGAACACCTATTCCAAAATTAATGTTGAACAAATTGAATCTGAAATTGGCACCGCTGCTGAAGCGCGAACCCTCTTCCACTCCATCGGTTATCTGCTTCTCATTGCGCAGATGCACACCGAACACACCAAACGACACATTGAAACTGATATAGTCCATTATGAACATACACAAACCGGGGCTGAAATTCAGAGCCACCTCGGTAAGGTCAGTGCGCGTATCACGGATTTCACCGTCAAAAGGACGCTTGAACCTCGACGAGCCACTGCCGAACGACAGACATGCTTCATTGAATATGGCAAAACGCTTGGCTCGTCCCAAACCCACATAATTGCGGTAAAATACACCGAGCGAATACTTCGACGAGTAGTAACTTATATCATGGATATCGAAACTCAAATCCTCGCCCATATTCACCGACAGATGTCCGAGGTCAGCTTCCTGACGTGTGTAGTCAAATTTAAGTCCCACACACTGGTTATTACGGAAGAAATATGCTACCGTAGGACGGATGGCATACTGCTTGCCGTCAAAATCAAAATCCTTCAACGCCTGAAGAATCTCCACATCCTTGGCATCAAACTCGCCATACGAAGCCATCAAGCCAAACGACCATTGCTTCTTGGGAATAAAAAGATAGTTGAACAATCCACGGTCATATCGTCCGAAATTACGTTCGGGAATAACCAGATTCATCGTATCGGTGCCTACAATTACTTTTTCGTCCATTTCAGGATGATGCGGACGCCCCTTCACTATGCGGGACTTGACACTGTCAGCCGGCTCGGCGGCACATACCGACACTACAGCGGCCGCAATCGCAAATATCAATATCGCTATACGTTTCATATTCATTCACATTAAAGATAAAATGCCATTCCGAACTGCACGGAAAACAGATTGATTTTAAAATTGGCATGCTTGCTGTTACGATGCGCTACCTGCACCTGATTCGTTACCGAACGCGTGTGGGTATATCCGAACCCGAGCACACCTATGCTCACCTCTATCGCCGAATAATTGTTGAGGAACATCACAAAGCCCGGGGTAAGCCCCACGTTCATTGTGAAATTACGTTCGTATGTCCCTTCCAGATGGCGATTGTCACCGTCTCCTGTATAGTTGGAGAATTTAGCCTGACCGCCGCCAAGTTCGAGCTGCACCTCATTATACAATCCGAAACGGCTGCTGTTGCCCAACGATATATAGTTTCTGAAAGCCGCGGTAGCATAGAAATTCGACCTTATCGAATACAGATTATCGGCTCCGAATGTCGTATTGGAGTCAAGGATAAATTCCCCGTCCCCAAGATTGGTCTTACTCCTTTCGTATCCGAATTTCAAGCCGGCGGCCATATTGTCCTTGAACGTGTACATTGCCATCGGGGTAACCTTGAACGAATAGGTATCGCCCGACAATTTCTCGAACACAAAAAACTGATAATTATTCTGGTTGCTCTGCGAATAACCCACGCTTACACCTGTTATCCATTGTCCTTTTGGTATAAACGACACCTGTTCCAAGTCGCGTTTGAAATGCTCTTGAGCGTGCGCCACGGGAGCCGCCATAAACATGGCAATAAGCATCATCCCGACAACACGTACAAATTTCATCATACTTCTCTTTTATATGTGACTAAACTGTTTATTATCAATATGAAAATATCAAGCCATCCACCCATAGCGCACCGCCAAGCGATGTTGCGGTAGGGGCATCGGTATATGTTATCACCCGGGCGGTTTCCTCAGCTATCGAACCTACCGCGGTCGACGATGCCAACATAACCTTTATACGGGTAGCTTTCACTCCGAAATCATTATACACAAGCGGCACACTGAATGCCGTATAAGTCATTGCTGCCGACAATTCGGCCTTGGCACGGGCTATTACAATCTCCGCACCGTTCACCTCTCCGAGCACCTCCACCGAAGCAAGACCGCGCTCATTCTGCCCATTTACAGGCGGCACATACTTATAGTACCCGTTCAGTGCAGCCGGACGTGAACGGAAGCTGATACCTTCTTCGTATGTTTCCTCTCCGGTCGACGCATCGAATCCGTAAGAACCTAAAAACAATTTACCGGCTGCCTTATGAGCTATCGAGGGAATATTGCGGCTGTAATTCACATACGGCGTGGATTCCTGGCGATAATCGGGGATAGTCTCCCCGTCAGTATCCCATGCCGTACCCTGAATCTTCACGGCAAACGACCCCTCGACACAATCATATACCGAATACACCGACGGCTGCATATACCACGTATTGTGATTATTTGCCTTCATACAGAATGTCTTGGCATTTGTGTTAGCCCAATTCTTTGGTGCCGATTGGTCGTATGAAGCATAGTTCTGCTGGTTGAAAATATCCACTATATTCTGCGAATACCGTCCGCCGCTGCGCAGATTCTTATAATGGACCGCATCCTTCACCTCTTCAAAACCACCGTTGGGTATAACCGATGCCCGTTCGGTGCTTACCGTAACGGTCGGCGTAAAATCCGATGCACCGGGCGCAGAAAACATCGTCGCGGCAAAATCATACGATTTTCCTGCCGACAATTCCAGAACCTCTATCAATCCGTTTGCGTCATCACGCGCCACCGACAATTTTTTGTCACCGTTCACATACACATCAGCAAGCGACGTTATTAGTTCAAGCATATCCTTATCTTCGGGTACTATCTTCACCACTGCCCTGTAAGCAAATGCATCGACATCTATGGTAAACCGTGGCGACACTTTCTTCAATGTCATCCTCGCCTTTTCCTCACCGCAGTACAACACACGCACATCCACCGTAGCGGCAGCATCATCCGGCACTTTGAAATAAACCGAATATTCATGCCCGTCACGCTCCGAAATATCCAATATCTCGGTTTCTACCCACCGGCCATCGGCAGCAAGAGCTTCAATGCGTATATTCTCCTCAGGATTTCCCTCAGACACCAACAGTGACAAATGAGCCTGATTGACTCCAATTATCACATCCGACACACCGATTACCGTCATTTCCACCGGAAGCACACGCACGTCAAGAGAAATCGGACTTGACAATCGCCCGTTCCCACTCTTGGCCTCCAATGTAAACACATCTGTCACATCACCTGCCGAATACCGCAGGCGACCCAATAAATCAGTAAAATCCACTTCCGTCACCAACCCGATATCGTTTCTGCTCAATTTCAAGCCCAATGACTCAAATAACGCCGACACCTCCGGTTCGAGTGCAAGCAGATTTACTTCCACAGGCACTCCAGCCGAAGCCAGCGTCGCTGAACGCACAGTCAGCGTAAGCTCCTTTATACCATTACCGGCAACTTGTACGGCGACCTTGCTTTCGGGAACCGTACCCTCCACCACCTGCAATGGAACATCGGCACTGAACCCAACAGCTGAAAGTTCAGGAGCCGCCGACGCAAAAAAGCCTTGCGACAATGCTATTCTCACATCATCAGTTACTGATTTGTCATCAAACGACACCACCAGCTCAGGTGTTTCCGTTTCAGTCCCGACCACCTCTACCGACGCCTCATACAAGCGTCCGGCGAGCGCATCGGGAATAGATACCGCTTCAAAATACGCCGACTGACCATCTTCCGTAGTGACATCAAAATTCAGATCCACCATACCCGGCCGCAGATACAGACACCGTGTCTCATCCTGCGGATAAGATATGTATGCGCCACCCGATGCATGAAGCACTGCCGAAGCCGACCGGAAATAATCCCTTACCGACTGTGCATATTTCACCGACATCACGGTATTGGCAAGACGGGCGGTAACATTCAGATTAAGCTTTTCGCCGCTTGAAAGCGACACCCGCTCCGCTCCATAAAAATACGGAGTATCGAAACCCTCCTGATATTCCGACCCATAGAATACTTCTGCAAGATAAGTACCCGGGCGCAATGGCTCTTGCAACGGATAATTTGCTATGCAATCCCACGTCTTGGAATATTTGCCATCAGCAGCCGACAAACGGAATCCCATTTCCGATGCTTCAGGCACATTCTCCACCACCGTATTGGAAACACCGTTCACCGTAGCCACCGAGACATCGACATTGGCCGACGGTTGGAGCAATGCCGAGCCTATACGCTGCTCGCTGGTATCTTCGCTACACGATGCCATAAACGATGCCAACAAAATGCTCACGGCACAAACAGCAATCAGTACTCCATACTTTTTCACAATCGGTTCTTATCTTATCAGCACCTGACAACAGGCACCTACTATTGACAATTTTAATAATTATTGTGTAAAGATAATCCTTTTTCACCGAATGGCGCACGGAACCGACATTAAAATTCGTTAACATGGCAACGCTCGTATATCTTCATTGACTATTTAGTAAAAATACCTTACCTTTGTGACATATAGCACATAAACCCTTTGCTCAAACTCATAAACAAATCAACATGAAAAAAGGCATATTTTCCTTAATAGCGGTTATGATATTAGCCGCAATTCCCGCCCACGCATTCGACATAAAAGACGCGTTGAAAAAGATTGGTTCCAAGGACAGCACCTCTACATCAAGCGGTCTCGGTTCCATCCTCGGCAACCTGCTGTCTACCGACAAGATAGAGCTGAAATCCATGGTAGGTAACTGGAGTTACTCCGCTCCGGCAGTATCATTCAAAAGCGACAACCTCTTGAAGAAAGCCGGCGGCGCTGCCGCATCCGCAACAATTACCGGGAAGCTCGCGCCCATATACAAGACTGCGGGATTCGACAAAATGACACTGACCATTGCCGAAGACAGCACTTTCAGCATGAAAGTACGTGGCATCACTCTTAAAGGTACCATAGAAAATGTGTCCGACAATTCCTCAGATGCCAATTTCATATTCAACTTCAAAGTCGCAGGCAAAATAAAAGTTGGCAAGATGAATACTTACGTGACCAAAAACGCGGCAGGCAATATGAGTATCACATTCGACGTCTCAAAGCTCATCACTTTGGTGGAGAAAGTAAGTACATTCACCAACAACAGCACTCTTAAAAGCGCATCCGCCCTACTTAACAGCTACGACGGGCTTTGCGCCGGATTCGAACTCAAGAAACAATAAACCGCCTGCGATTGCGGCATTCAACCGATGAAGATTACGTTTTTAGTCCCACCATCGTTCGACGACGAACGTCCTGCCGAACGTAGCGCCGGATGTACTCGCGTGGTGGTGCTCGCGCCCAACATCTACGAACTCACCATGGCGGCGGTACTTGAACAGGACTCACGCTATGATGTCAAATATCGCGATTTCGTTTACAACGGAGCCACTACGGAGCAATTCATTGAATTTATCAACGGCGATGACAGCGACATTTACATAATCTGGGGGGTAAATCTGTCATTCGACACCGATATGAATGCCATCGGATGCATACGGCAGGCACATCCCCACACACCAGTAATACTTCTCGGCCCCGGTCCCACATACTTTACACATAAATATCTAAAACACAACGATATCATAATAGTGCGCGGTGAACCGGAAGCTACATGCGCCGAGCTAATTGACCACTTGTACAACCGCACCGACTGGAGAGGTATCGACGGCATAAGCTATCGTGGGACCGACGGCAATGTCGTGACAAACAAGCCACGGAAATTAATCAACGACCTTGACTCCCTCCCCTTTCCCGCACGCCATCTCGTAGCCGACCACACGTTCCATAATCCCAAGCTGAAGACAGGGCCGTACACCACGATGTTCACCTCGCGCAACTGTCCGTTCCACTGCATATATTGCGTGCCGTCATCACTCTCTTTTGCACGCGAAATCGAATCTCGCAGAGCCACAGGACACAAACCGGCCATCGGATTCCGCACCATAGCAAGCATCGAAAAGGAAGTGGCTATGCTACACGAACAAGGCTACAAAGCCATCGGATTCATGGACGACAATTTTATATGGAATGCCGAACGCACACGTGCCATCTGCGACATAATGCGTCAATACGGTATGGTATGGGGATGCGAGGCCCGCGTCGATGCCATAACACCCGAGATAGCACGTATGCTTGGTGAGAGCGGATGCCGGTACGTGGATTTAGGTGTGGAGTCCTTCGACGACGCCATATTGGAGTACGTGAAGAAAGGCATAACCGTAGCCGACATATACCGCGCCATCAGCGAACTGAAAAAGAACAAGGTTCCGGTAAAACTCAACATCCTCATAGGAAGTTCTCCTCTCGAAACTAAGCAAACAGTAAAAAAGACACTGAAAGAAGCAAAGAAACTCGGTGTCGATCAAGTGATGTTCAACATCGTGTCACCATTCCCTGGAACGGAGTATTACAAACAGTGTGTCGACAACGGATGGCTCGCCACCCCCGACTATGTTCCTACCGACGTGCAGCGCCACTCCATACTCAACCTCCCGTCCATATCCGCCAAGGAGATGGAACACCTGCTGTTCATGAACAATCTGCGCTTCTTCCTCTCCCCCCGGTTTATTATCAGACATATATGCCGCTTCAAATCTTGGTCGGAATTCACAAGTGCGCTGAAGTCGCTGAAAATAAAATTATTCAATTAGTCTCCCAATCCTTTTGATGCGACTATCAGTAATCATACTCACGCATAACCAATATCACTACACCCGGCAATGCCTGCGCTCCGTCACCGACTGTCTGGCAAATGACTCCGATACGGAAATAATAGTGGTAGACAATGGTTCAACTGACCGCACCATAGATATGATTTGTGAATCATTTCCTGACGTCATCACCATACGCCTTCCTCAGAACCGGGGAATAGCCTACGGCAGAAACACAGGCATCAAAGCATCACGCGGACGTCATATCCTGCTGCTCGACAACGATACCATAGTCAACGCCAAGGCAATTCATACCCTGGAAGCGACACTCGACAATGCGCCTGACATAGGAATCTGCGCACCCCGACTGTGCGACACCTCCGGCAAAACACAGTCCAGTTTCAAACGCTATCCCGGAATCATGGAAAAAGCTCTGAACCTGCTTGACCGTTCACGCTCATCCGCCCGCGATATACCTGACGGACCCATCGAACCCGACTATGTAATCGGTGCATGCCAGATGATTTCCCGGGAAGCCTTAAACAAAACAGGCTTGCTTGACGAATCTATATTTTTCGGACCTGAAGATGCCGACCTATGCATCCGTATGCGACAGGCAGGCTACCGTGTTGTCTATTTACCATCGGTCCATATCATCCACCATTGGCAACGGTCCACAGCAGCCAATCCCCTCTCCGCTCTCGGGCGTAAACATATAGCCGCCCTCATTCATTTCTACCGCAAACACCACCGGTGGATATGACCGGATATAATTCGGGAGCACTCCAGCCGGAGCACTCCCGAACTTTACGGTATTTACGGAAATAATCCTATTTCAACGTATATACAAGATCCATTTGCGAAGTCACACCGCCCGACGACTCAGGAATATCCGATGCATTTTCAACCAGATAAACCTTCACCTGAGATACAGCCGTGGCAAGTTGACAACCCTCCTCGGCTACAGTCATCTCCATGGTGAGTGTGTAACCGCCTGCGGCAAGTTTATCAGTCGGTATCTTTACGCCGAAAGGAGCATAGGGATTTACTGCTATCGGTGCACCGTTGAGCCAATAGCTGACCGGTCCGTTAGTAACCTTATTACCTTCACGTACAGCGGTTACCTTCACTGATGCCACTTCGAGAGTATCAGGTTTCACCACATATACCGAACCATCCACTACGGTGGCGTTATTATACTCCAGTGATATATCCACTTTAGGCAGTTTGTCATCATCATCGCACGAGGTCATCATACCAATGAGCGGCAAAGCCAGTAATAAAAACCATAATTTTTTCATAAGTCAATCCTTTCTTTTAGTTGTTTAAAAATTTATTGTGTGTATTTAGTTTCTGAACACAAGTTCCTGGTCATTGACATCTATCACTATAGGTCGTTCCTTATCGACCTTTTGTGAAAGAATATCTTTCGACAACCGGTTGAGCACCAGTCTGTGGATAGCTCTCTTGACCGGACGCGCACCGAACTCGGGATCATATCCCTCTTCGGCAAGATATTTAAGCGCGGCGGGGGTCACCTCAAGCGTAACGCCATTTGCCGACAGCATCTTCTGTATGCTGCGTATCTGCAAACCTACGATTTCCTCTATCTCTTTTTCATTCAATGGAGTGAACATTATAGTCTCATCGATTCGGTTCAGGAATTCAGGTCTTATAGTCTGCTTGAGCATATCCAGCACCTCAACCTTGGTCTTTTCTATTGTCTCCTCACGGTTTTCATCGGTCATTTTCGCAAAATTGTCACGGATTACCGATGAACCCATATTGGATGTCATGATTATAATCGTGTTCTTGAAGTTGACCAGACGTCCCTTGTTATCAGTCAGACGTCCGTCGTCAAGTACCTGAAGCAGGATATTGAACACATCGGGATGAGCTTTTTCTATCTCATCAAACAGTACTACCGAATACGGTTTGCGGCGCACGGCCTCTGTCAACTGACCGCCTTCGTCATAGCCCACATATCCGGGAGGCGCTCCTACCAGTCGGCTCACGGCATGTTTCTCCTGATACTCGCTCATATCTATTCGTGTCATCATATTTTCGTCATCGAACAGATATTCGGCAAGTGCCTTGGCAAGTTCGGTCTTGCCTACACCGGTGGTACCGAGGAATATGAACGAGCCTATGGGCCTACGGGGGTCATTAAGTCCGGCGCGGCTTCTGCGCACGGCATCGGCTATGGCGCTTATAGCCTCTTCCTGACCCACAACTCGGTTGTGAAGCTCCGATTCGAGATGCAGCAATTTTTCCTTTTCGCTCTGCACCATTTTATTCACGGGAATACCGGTCCAGCGCGATACCACATCAGCTATATCCTCAGCATCGACCTCCTCTTTTATCAAGGCTTTTTCGCCCTGCATCATCTTCAGTTGCTCCTGAATTTCAGCATTTTCACGTTCTTTTTGCTGAACCTTCGAGTAGCGTATCTCGGCAACCTTGGCATAATCGCCCTCGCGTTCGGCACGTTCTGCGTCGAAATTGAGTTGTTCGATATCTATCTTGTTCTGCTGTATGCGGTTTATCAAGTCTTTTTCAGCCCGCCATTTTGCGGTATATTCTTTTTCATCTTCACGCATCTGGGCAAGGTCTTTCTCTATCTCCTTCACTTTCTCGGTATCACCCTCACGCTTTATAGCCTCACGTTCAATCTCCTTCTGGGCTATCATACGCGTGATCTCATCAAGTGCCTGCGGCACGGAATCTATCTCCAGGCGCAGTTTCGACGCGGCTTCATCCACGAGGTCTATAGCCTTATCCGGAAGGAATCGATCTGTGATATATCGCTCGGAAAGCTGGACGGCGGCTATAATCGCCTCGTCACGGATACGCACCTTATGGTGGTTCTCGTAACGCTCCTTCAGCCCGCGCAATATAGCTATGGCACTGAGTTCGTCAGGTTCGTTTACCATCACTTTCTGGAATCGGCGTTCAAGTGCCTTGTCTTTTTCAAAATATTTTTGGTATTCGTCGAGAGTGGTAGCGCCTATGCTGCGCAACTCACCGCGGGCCAATGCCGGCTTCAATATATTGGCGGCATCCATGGCACCCTCACCCTTTCCGGCTCCTACCAGGGTATGTATCTCGTCTATAAACAGGATTATCTCGCCATCACTCTGCGTCACCTCGTTGACTATAGCTTTCAGACGTTCCTCGAACTCACCCTTGTATTTGGCACCCGCCACAAGCGCACCCATATCAAGCGAGAAGATTTGTTTGCTACGCAAGTTCTCCGGAACATCGCCACGTACTATACGCTGAGCCAGCCCCTCGGCTATCGCTGTTTTACCGGTACCCGGTTCGCCTATCAGCATAGGATTATTCTTGGTCCTGCGGCTTAGAATCTGGAGCACCCTGCGGATTTCCTCGTCACGGCCTATCACAGGATCGAGTTTTCCTGAACGTGCTCGCTCATTTAAGTTTATCGCATATTTGCTCAAAGCATTGTATGTGTCCTCTGCACTCTGGTCGGTGGCTTTCTTTCCTTTCCTGAGTTCATCAATGGCACTCTTCAGCTCTTTTTCGCCAAGACCGGCATCTTTCATAATGGTTGACGCCGGAGAATTGATTTCAAACAACGCAAGGAGCAGTGCCTCCAAGGTCACGTATTCATCACCCTGTTTTTTTGCTACATCAAGCGAACGTTGCAACACATCATTGGAATACCTGCTCAAATAAGGCTCACTGCCGCCGGACACCTTGGGCAGTGACGATATCTCTTTATCCACTTGAGCATTAAGCTGCTGTATATTGGCACCAACTTTAGCGAAGATAAACTTCACCAATGCCTCACCTTCGGTAATCACACCTTTCAGCAGATGCACCGGTTCTATAGCCTGGTTGCCATTGCCCTTGGTTATCTCAAATGCCTTTTGGATAGCCTCTTGCGACTTAATAGTGAAATTATTGAAATTCATATTATATAGAAATAAATAGTTTTATCGTGTTATATCTCATTTAACAATCATAATACCGTTATAGTTGTGTCTTTGGCACACAATAATTTTACAGTAAGACACACCGCAATTTTCCTTCCCACTTTTACCGTATTTAATTATAAAATGTTACTTTTGTAATTGCAAAACGTGTGCCAATACATGTTTTTAACATATTAATAACACCATTTGACTCAACAATAAAATGAAACAATTCATAATTATAGTTACATTTCTGCTCGGTCTTTGCGCAGCGGCACAAGACAAGCCTTACTTCCAATTGCCTATCATTCCTGACAGTCTCTCCACATTGCAGCAGCGTACAGATTATATGGTACAGCACTATTGGGACTTCTGCGATTTGAAGAAAGCATTCTCGGCACGTGACAAAATGGCGGAGTCATTCCACACTTACCTGACATTTATGCCTTATGCATCGGCAGATGTGGTCTATGCTTCTGTAGACAAGTTCATGGCAAAGATAGCCAAACAGCCTGCCGATGTATTGTTCATTGGCGAACAGGCAGAATCGATGCTCTACAGTGATACCGCTGAGTTTCAAAGTGATGAACTGTATCTGAGATTTGCCCAAGCCATAGCCGACAATAAAAAGGTGGATAAAAATGCGAAACTCCGTTACCAGCATCAGGCAAAAATTCTGAGCCAGTCACAGATAGGCATGATAGCCCCGGAGTTTGACTACACCGACATAATGGGAGTTACACAGCATTTCGTACCCGATACCACATGCGTGGCTACGATTCTTTACTTCAACGACCCGGATTGCTCCGATTGCAACATGGCAAAACTGCGCCTTGATGCCGACATAAAGACTAACCGTCTCATAGAAAGCGGACGCGTAAAAGTGGTGAGCATAACACCCGGCGGAGTCACCGACGAATGGCAACTTAAAGCATCATCCTATCCCGCATCATGGCGCATAGGTGCTTCTGAGGATGTCGACGACATTTACGATATACGGCACACACCATCCTTCTACATCATCGACAATAACGGTAAGATAGTGCTGAAGAATGGCGATATCGACATTGTGCTGCGTGTGATGTCACTGCTCAACGCCCCACGTGCCAGGAAATCGGAAACAAACGCTGCAGCCAACGAATAGCCACCTCATCACCTCAATAACCCCATAAATCCCATTTTATGAACAGATTCTCACATATCCTCACCCGCACGTATCTGCGCTTCACCGGATTCTCATACAGCAACATGGCAAGATTATTCATGCGCCTGTTCGTAGGTGTGATGTTCATGCAGTTCGGCATACGCCATCTCATTGGATATTCCGAATTAAGCCTTGACTTCCCCACTATGTTCGGATGGTCATCGGCAACTTGCCTTACTCTTATGATTATCATCGAGCTCGTATGCTCGCTGTTCATAATGATGGGATTCCTCACTCGATTCGCCACTATACCACCTATATGCACCATGATAGCCGCGGAATACTATATCCTGCACGACCTGCTGCCACACACATCCATCTATGGAATCGACAGCACGCAGCCCGGTTACCTTCCTATCATGTTCATAGGCATATACCTCTACATACTGCTTGCCGGACCAGGGAAAATATCACTTGACTATCTGATTTCACTGTTCATCATCGACAGTCAGGGACGTGATGAAAAGGAAGAACTCGAAGAAGTGTAATTTACTATCAGCATCCACAACATCGATTCATGAAAGTTGCAGTACTAATCTCAGGAGGTGTCGACAGCGCAGTTGCCGTACACCGGTTACTTGAACAAGGTCACGACCTGCATTTATTTTACATACGCATAGGTCTGGACACTGACGAGGGCGATTGTTCAGCCGAGGAGGACATTGAAATGTGCCGGTTCATTGCCGCACGTTATCACCTGCCGTTTGATGTGGTATCGCTACATCAGGAATATTGGGAAAACGTAATGGAATATGCCCTGCGCACCGTAAAGGAAGGATTGACCCCCAACCCCGACATCATGTGCAACAAGATGATTAAGTTCGGATATTTCGAGCGTCGCTGGGGACATGAATTCGATAAAACGGCCACCGGACATTACGCCACCACACTCGACATCGACGGAAAGTGCTTCTTAGGTACGGCTGTCGATGCGGTAAAAGACCAAACTGATTTTCTTGCACGCATAGAATATTCCCAACTTGAGCACCTCATCTTCCCGATTGGAGACATGCCCAAATCCCGCGTGAGGGAGATAGCCATTGACACCGCTATGCCTAATGCCTATCGACGCGATAGTCAAGGTATATGCTTCTTAGGCAAGATTAATTACAACGACTTCATACGTCGCCATCTCGGCGAACGCCCGGGAGCCATAGTGGAGATAGAGACCGGTCGTAAACTTGGCGAGCACCGTGGATATTGGTTCCACACCATCGGACAGCGCAAGGGACTTGGACTTAGCGGAGGACCATGGTACGTGGTAAAAAAGAACGTGCACGACAATGTGATATACGTATCCAACGGATACGATACTGAAAAACAATACGGCAATACGCTCCACCTCGATGAAATGCACTGGATTACACTCGACCCGTGGAAACACGAATGCCAATCGGTGGATATCTCGTTTAAAAACCGCCACATGCCTGAATTCCTCAAAGGGAAACTCACTCATCTGGGCAACCGGGAATACATCATAGAAAGCGAGCGTAAAGTACAAGGCATAGCTCCGGGACAATTCGCCGTGGTCTACGACCGTGATAGCCGGATATGTTACGGAAGCGGCATCATAACCGGGCGCAACGACATTACGATTTAACCAAATGATTCTCCACCAATGACCGACCGCATAAGACTTAAAGTATTGGGTATCTCATATTCGCAGATTCAATCCGGTGCCTATGCACTGATTTTGGCACAAGTGGGAGGGCCTTATAGAATACCTGTCGTTATCGGTGCTGCCGAAGCGCAATCAATAGCCCTGAGAATGGAAAGCATTACCCCGCCGCGCCCTATGACCCACGACCTATTCGTCAGCTTTGCCCACGCTTTCGGGGTCAAACTGAAAGAAGTATTCATCTACAAATTTGAAGACGGTATCTTCTCATCCGAATTGACATTCACGGATGGCGACCGCACGGTAGTCATTGACTCCCGCACATCCGATGCCATAGCTATAGCCATGCGCACCGGCGCACCTATATTCACCACACGCGATATTCTCGACGAAACCGGATTCCTACTCGAATTACAGGATGATGAATCCGCCGACGACGATATGCAAGCCGAGATGGATGAACAGGAAGAAAACATCTCCGAGGAACCAAAGTTGGAAAACTACACCATAGAGGAACTCGAGCGCACACTTGCCAAACTCATAGAAACCGAAAACTACGAGGATGCCGCAAAAGTGAGCGAAATATTGAAACGTAAAAAAAATAATACCTAAAAAACTATACTGATATGTCACCTATCAAAGTAAAACTTTCAGTGATGAACTTTCTGGAGTTCGCCGTCTGGGGAGCTTATCTTACATGCATGAGTAACTATCTCGGAAAAGCGGGGATGGGGGCTGAGATTGCCTGGTTCTACGCCATACAGGGAATAGTGTCCATATTCATGCCTACACTAATGGGAATAGTTGCGGATAAATTTATCCAACCTCAGCGTCTACTCGGGTTATGCCATCTTATTGCGGGAGCGGCAATGATAGGACTATTCTATATCGGAATGACAACCGAGATACCCGACAAGGCTCTGTTCATGACAATATATACTATAAGTGTGGCATTCTACATGCCTACACTCGCCCTGTCTAACACAACTGCATTTACCATACTCAAGGACAACAGACTCGATACCGTAAAGGATTTCCCACCGATACGCGTACTCGGCACAGTAGGTTTCATTGTAACGATGTGGATAGTCAACTGCACAACACTGCATGACGGCAAACTTGGCTTCACATTCGGACCCGACGAATTCAAGTTCCAATACACATACATGCAGTTCTTTGTTTCAGGGCTGCTAAGTATAATCCTTTTCCTATACTGTCTGACATTGCCACAGTGTAAGATTGTTGAAAAACCCAAACAGACACTCACTGAACAACTCGGGCTCAGTGCCTTCAAGCTGTTCAAACAGCGTAAAATGGCTCTTTTCTTCATCTTCTCCATGCTCCTTGGCATGTCACTGCAGGTGACCAACGGATTTGCATCGCCATTCCTTACCAGCTTCAAAAGCATACCTGAATATGCTGCCAGTTTTGCTGCCAACAACGCAACAATGCTTGTTTCAATATCACAGATCAGCGAGGCGCTATGTATCCTGCTTATCCCATTCTTCTTAAAAAGATACGGAATTAAAGTTGTAATGATGATGGCGATGGTTGCATGGGTGTTCCGTTTCGGTTTCTTCGGTATAGGTACTCCCGATTACCCGGGCGTGATACTTCTGTTCCTCTCCTGCATAGTTTACGGAGTGGCGTTTGACTTCTTCAACGTATCAGGTGGTCTCTATGTCGACCAAGAGTGCGACCCCTCCACGAAAGCTTCAGCACAAGGGCTCTTCATGTTGATGACAAACGGACTCGGAGCTACCATCGGCACACTTGCTGCCGGAGCTGTCGTCGACATGCACTGCCAATGGATTGATGGATATCTTGTTGGTGACTGGAAGACAACATGGCTCATATTTGCCTCATTCGCCCTTGTGGTAGCAATCATGTTCTGGATTGTGTTCAAAGACCCCAAGAATATAAATAAGGCAAAGGAGAGTCAAATTGTAGACGCCAATAATCCCTCAGGACTTGTAAACGAATAAACACTGATGATTCGATTCTACGCCCCCGACATCGAAACCACCCTCACCCTGCCGCAAAGCGACTCACAGCACTGCGTCAAGGTGCTGCGGATGAACGCCGGCGACGAACTGGAGATAATCGACGGACGCGGCAATTCGTTTCACTGTGTCCTCGTCGATGCTCATCCCAAGCACGCCGCTGTCGAGATTATCCGCAAGGAGGACGAACCCCTGCCATGGACTCAGCATATCACAGTAGCCGTAGCTCCGACAAAGCACATGGACCGCATGGAATGGATGGTCGAGAAGCTCACTGAAATAGGAGTGAACCGTATAGTTCCCTTACTGTGCCGGCGTTCCGAACGTCGCGAGATAAAGACCGAACGTCTGGAGAAAATAGCCGTGGCAGCCATGAAGCAGTCACTTAAAAGCGTTTTGCCTGAAATCACCCCTATGATGCCGGTGGACCGCTTTATCGACCATACCACTGACTGTCAGAAATTCATGGCATATTGCGACCCGTCCATACCACGTTTGTCGCTCGCACGCGAATACAGCCCTCACACATCGGCAGCCATCATGATAGGTCCCGAAGGCGACTTCTCCCCCGAGGAGATCACACATGCGCTATCCACCGGATGGAAGCCCGTGACTCTTGGCGACAACCGGTTGCGCACAGAGACAGCCGCAATTGTGGCTTGCGACACATTCCACATTATAGACCAATTAAGCTAACAATCCCTTTTCACGTATAAAACATCCCCTATGGACACCGATTTTATAAAACCACTCTCCGCTACCGACAATTTCTTTCTGCTCGCAGGACCATGCGTAATTGAAGGTGAGAAAATGGCTCTCGACATTGCCGAAAACATCATGGAAGTCACATCACGCCTATCCATACCCTATGTATTCAAAGGCTCATACCGTAAAGCCAACCGCTCGAGAATAGACTCTTTCACCGGAATCGGCGACATGGAAGCCCTGCAAGTCCTACGCAAAGTCCGCGAAACATTCGGATGCCCTGTCGTGACCGACATACACTCCCCCGAAGAAGCCCAGATGGCTGCCGAATTTGTGGATGTGCTTCAGATACCGGCATTCCTATGCCGCCAGACCGACCTCCTCATAGCAGCAGCCCGCACCGGCAAGACCGTCAACATCAAGAAAGGACAATTCCTCTCACCTGAAGCCATGCAATTCGCTGTACAGAAAGTGCGCGACGCAGGCAATAACCGTGTGGCAGTTACTGAACGTGGCGTCAGCTTCGGCTACCACGACCTTATAGTGGACTACCGCGGCATACCCGAAATGCAACAATTCGGATGCCCAGTAATCCTTGACGCGACACATTCTTTACAACAGCCCAACCAACCCAAGGGCGTCACCGGAGGCCAACCTGAACTAATCGAAACCATAGCATGCGCCGGTGTGGCAGTCGGTGTCGACGGACTTTTCATCGAAACTCACCCCAATCCGTCACAAGCCAAGAGCGACGGGGCCAATATGCTCCCTCTGCACCAATTGCCCACGCTCCTCGAACGGCTCACCGCCATACGCGCCACCGTAGCGAAATTCTGACACACAAGCGCCGACAAATACAAAAAGCCTGCCATCAGTCCTACGACCATGACAGGCTTTATTATTTTATGCAGTTTTATATTCAGGTCACTAACAAACGCTGATAAAAATAGGCATCCATATAACTCTCACCCATCCTTATCCAAGACTGCATACACCCGCCTATTTTGAAACCGCAATGCTCAAACATGCTACGCGAAGCTGCATTATCACGGCCTACAACAGCCCACAACTGATGCAATCCAAGCTCCATACGAGCATAATCAGCCACAAGATTCACGGCACGGCAACCATAGCCACGACCACGCAACTGCGTGTCTACGACTATACCCACACCACCACGGCGGTTCAATGCATCCACATCATACAGATCCACAGCACCCACCGATTCGCCGCTACCGGCATCGACTATGACCATACGCAACTCCCCAGCCGCCAGCACATCGGGATTATAGTTGTGCACATACTCCCACAATGCCTGACGCGACATCGGAGCACGCACCACGGCATAACGCCATCCGTCACGGTCATTCTCCCAGCGGAACAAAGCATCTATATCTGCCGGTTCCGGAGCGCGCAACAATATCACACCATCGCTGATCATGAGCCGAAAGAATCAGTAAACAACGTGCGCTGTAACAGTGAACGCCCCAGCGTTATCTCATCCGTATATTCAAGGTCATTACCCACAGCCACACCACGTGCGAGCTGAGTAATCTTCACTTCACCGAATGGAGCGAGCTTACGGAATATGTAAAAGTTCGTGGTATCGCCCTCCATCGTCGCGCCCAATGCAAGAATCACCTCCTTGACATCGCCCGCCGACACACGCTCCACCAGCGAATCTATCTCCAGATTATCGGGGCCTATACCATCCATCGGCGAAATCACCCCGCCGAGCACATGATACACCCCTGCAAACTGACGGGTACGCTCTATACTCATCACATCGTTGACACTCTCCACCACACACACCGTATGATGGTCACGATGCTCCGACCCGCAAATCGGGCACACCTCTGTTTCAGAAATGTTGTGGCACACCGAGCAATACCGTATATTTTTCCTCAGATTGATTATAGCCTCGCCCAATGCCACGCCCTCCGATTCATCTCGGCGCAACAAGTGCAATGCGAGACGCAGGGCAGTCTTCCGCCCCACGCCCGGCAATCGGGACAATTCCGTCACTGCACTCTCCAACAGAGTCGAAGCAAACTCCTCCTGCATAGAACAAAATTACTTTGTCAACGGAGAATAATCACGCGAATAGCGCAACATCTGCGGCACATAATCCTCCGTATAGTCCACCGTGATATCCACTATTTCGCCATTGGCGTCATACACCGGCTTGTACACCGGATTCACAAATCCCTTGTACGGAGCTATATCGAGATGCGCATAACGGTCCAATACCTCCTTATGAAGCTTCGGGTCCACCTTCACCGCATAATTTTCCACCAAATCACGTCCGGCTTCATAATCACCCTCACTCTTTATACGCTGTATCTCTCCGAGCAATTCGCCGAAGAGTTCACGCAAGCGCGGATAGTCATTGATTTTTATATAAGTCTTGCCATCCTTCACCTCGTACTCTATCACACGGTCGGCGGCACCCTTCTCAAGTGCCCATTCGGAGATAAGCTTACGGTTGCGCATATGGGCTTCTTCCACATCCTTGCCTGGCTCTATACGCATGAGCTGCGTCATCAGACCATTCAGTATATACTTGTAATACTGAGCCTTGTAAGCATCCTCATTGTCAAGCAATCCAAGTTCTATCAACTTCGGGTCGGCAAGATAATACAGCGCGAACAAATCGGCACGCGCTTCCTCCAATGTCGAACCATGAGCCTTCAATGCGTCAGGGTCAACACCAGGAAGCAGACGGCCCGACGCATGGCCGAGACATTCATGCAGATCCGTATGCAGATTGTCGGTAACAAACAGATACTTGTCCATAAGTTCACGCATCGCCGCATCCGGCACAAACTCTTCATTGAAGCCATTGCCATGGGCAGCCTCATCGTAAGCCTGGGTGATATTCTCGATAGTTACCGACTTGGAGCCATGTGCCGCACGGATCCAGTTGGCATTAGGCAGGTTTATACCTATCGGTGTAGCCGGATATGCGTCACCGGCAAGAATCGCTGCGGTAATCACCTTGGCAGTCACACCCTTCACCTTATCCTTGCGGAAACGTGGATCTACCGGCGAATGGCTTTCAAACCACTGCGCGCTGTCACTTATCACCTCCGTACGGTGCGATGCCGCGAGATTCTTGAAATTGACTATCGATTCCCACGCTCCGGTCATACCCAGCGGGTCGCCATAACTCTCTATAAATCCGTTTATGAAATCCACCTGCGAGTCCGTATCATCCACCCACAGTATCGAATAGTCGTCAAACGCCTTCAGGTCACCGGTCGTATAATACTCTATCAGCTTGTTTATTACGGCACGCTGTTTATCATTCTCAGCATACTTCGAAGCCTCGCCGAGATTCTTAACTATCCGCTCTATGGCACGCGAGTACAATCCGCCCACACGGTACGGCTGCTCCACAATCTTGCCATCCACCTTGGTCACACGGGTATTAAGCCCGTACGACACCGGCGTAAGGTCAGTTGTATCCTTTATGGCATTGTAGTAACCCTCCACCTCAGCCTGACTCACACCATCGTAGAGATTATTGGCAGATGTCAATATCAGGTCGGCGCCTTCTGCCTGGTTCACACGCTTTGCCATGAACGCCGGGTCAAATATCAGTCGGCGCAGCACCTCTTCCATCTCTGCCGGATGCTTTTCCGCGGGCAACGCTCTAACCTGGGCATCGAAAAACTCCTGACTGAAACCGGGCGTGAACTTATCCATCGAATAGTGGTGATGCACACCGTTACCGAACCACACCTGCTTCAGATACTTCTCAAAAGCCTTGAAATCCTCGCTACCTTTATCACCCTTGTAGTTGGTGTAAATATCCTCCAGAAGCGTACGCAATGCCAGATTATACTTATTGTTCTGGTCCCATAATATATCCCTGCCTGAGATAGCAGCTTCGGTTAGATAATATATCAGTTTTTTCTGGTTCAGCGACAATTCCTCGAAACCGGGCACCTTGTATCTGAGCACCTCTATATCGGCGAATCGGTCGGTGACATAATTGAATTTTTCGTTAGCCATAACGCTTGTGGTTGTTCCAAGTGTGAGCGCCGCACACACTATAGTCTTAGTTACTATCGACATATTCTTATTCTATATACAATATTAATCCTTTCAGATACTCACCCTCCGGATGGTATATGTTTATCGGGTGGTCCGACGGCTGTGTCATCTGATGCAATATGCGCACACGTCGGCCGGTTTGCGCGGCGGCAGAGAACACGGCCAGACGGAACTGGTCTTTGCTGATGGCCTGTGAGCATGAGAACGTAAACAGCACACTACCCTTGGGCATCTTCTCCATAGCACGCGCATTCAGGCGCTGATACCCGCGCAATGCATTCTTTATCGCTCCGCGGTGCTTGGCAAATGCCGGAGGGTCCAACACCACGAGGTCATACGCCCCGTCTGGCATCTCCGACAAATATTTGAACGCATCCACCGCATACGACGCATGACGGCGGCACTCCCCGAAGTTCAGGCTCACATTGGCATCGGTCAGAGCCACTGCCTTTGCCGAACTGTCCACCGAATGTACCAGCTCCGCACCGCCGCGCAAAGCATATACCGAAAATCCGCCCGTATAGCAGAACATATTCAGCACCTTGCGCCCTTTGGCATAACGTTCGAGCATACTGCGGTTGTCACGTTGGTCAACAAAGAAACCGGTCTTTTGACCCTTCAGCCAGTCCACATGAAACTTCAGCCCATTCTCCATGGCAACATTCGTGTCGTAAGCACCGACTATGTAATCATTCTGCGGATCAAGGCTTGCCTTATACGGAAGCGTAGTCTCCGACTTGTAATACACATTTTTTATCCCGGCGCCGGCAAGATTCACAAGCGCATCGGCAAGTATGTTACGGGCATAGTGCATTCCGGGCGAATGTGCCTGCAACACAGCCGTGCTGCCGTACACATCTACTATCAGTCCGGGCAGGAAATCACCCTCCCCGTGCACCAGGCGGTAAGCGTTGTTGTCCTCGCGTATCAACCCCAGGGTTTCACGCAGCTTAAACGCCTCGGCAAGACGCGACGCATAAAATTCAGCATCTACATCCACCGGCTTGTCACTGAGCATTCGCACCGCGATACTGCCTATCTGGTAATGCCCCACACCCAGTGAATCACCCTCGTGGCTTGTAACTTGCACCACATCGCCCTCTTCCACCCCGTCGGGCAGAGACTCTATCGCGCCGGAGAACACCCATGGATGGAATCTCATGAGCGACTCCTCCTTGCCGCGTCGTAATCTTATTTCTGGATACTTCATATATCTGTCTCTTACGTCTGTCTTTATATTATTTGAATGCGCGTAATATATCATTGCCGTTGGCATACACCAGAAGCAATATCAGGAACAGCATTCCGGCATACTGTGCATACTCCATCACCTTGTCGCTTGGCTTCCGGCGGCTTATCACCTCATAGAGTAGGAACATCACATGTCCACCGTCAAGCCCCGGGATAGGTATTATGTTCATGAACGCCAACGCTACCGAGAGAAATGCTGTGATTTGCCAGAACGAGTACCAGTCCCATTTCTCGGGAAACAGGCTACCCAGCGTTCCGAATCCGCCTATGCTCTGTGCGCCTTCGGCTGATGTCACCACATGGCGCATCGAACCCACATAATTGCCCAACGTTGTCGTACCTATCTCCCAACCCTTGGGAAACGAACTTAGAAGTGAATAGCGTGCCGTAACCGTAGGATACACATCAGTAATCTGGCGCAACTGGAATCCGAGCTTACCCCCCTCTGTAGGTGTGGCGGTAAGTTTCAGCTCCTTGCCGTCACGCAACACTGTTACTGTGGTCTCCTTCCCGCCATAGCTCACCAACGCCGGAGTGAGTTCAGTATATGTGGGGGTAGCTATTGTATCCACCGCCACTATACGGTCACCCTCTGCTATTCCGGCTTTCTGTGCCGCGCTGCCACCCTGCACCGCTGCTACAAACACCGGAAGCCTGTAACTCATGAAGCCTTTATCTTCATTCAATCGGAATATGAAATCCTTGGGCAGATTCACCGTCACCGTATCTTTTTTATCACGCAGCACCGTCACCGACTTGGCATCGGCAATCTGATACAGGAAATCACCCTCCGACGCATCTATCCCTTTTCCGTCGGCGGAAAGTGGAATATCTCCGTTGCGGAAACCGGCATCTATGGCGGCAGGCACAAAGTCCATACCCTCGTATGCCTGGTCGAGCGGAATATACTTGTTTCCCCAGTGCCAGGCTATGCCGGCATATATCAGTATGGCAAGTATGAAATTCATCATCACACCGGCAACCATCACCAGCAGTCGCTGGTAAGCCGGCTTGGCCCTGAACTCCCACGGTTGCTCCGGCTGTGCCATCTGCTCCTTATCCATCGACTCGTCTATCATACCGGCTATCTTCACATAGCCGCCGAGCGGTAGCCACCCTATGCCGTACTCTGTATCGCGCCACGTGGCACGCACATTTCCATGCTTGTCGTATTTCACACCCTTCTGTTTTGGTTTCCACTTCAGCAGTGAGAACCACGGGTTGAAAAACAAATAAAATTTCTCTACTTTTATACCAAATGCACGGGCTATGATATAATGACCGAACTCATGCACTATCACCAATAAGGCAAGCGCCACTATCAGCTGAAGTGCTTTCATCAAAAATGATTCCATCTATATTATCTGCAAAATAATGTTTTATAACTTGTTTTGACTCGCTGTCTCTTGAGCGTATATACGCGCTATACGGTTGGTCTCCACATAATCCTCATACTCCGGATGGGCTATGTATGGTACCCTCTGCAATGTCCGCTCTATCAGCGGATATATATCCATGAAGCCAATCCTGCCTTTCAGAAATTCCGCCACGGCTATCTCATTGGCTGCATTGATTACACACGCCGTCGTGCCACCTTCTGAAAGTGCCCGGTAAGCAAACGTCAGACACGGGAATTTCTCCATATCCGGACGCTCGAACGTCAGCGAGCAATAGTCCGCCAGCTCCATCGGGCGGTCCGACGCTCTCAGACGCGTGGCATCACCCAAGGCATAACGTATAGGCACATGCATATCCGGCAACCCGAGCTGCGCCTTCACCGCTCCGTCCGTGAACTGTACCATCGAATGCACTATCGACTGCGGGTGCACCACAGCTTCTATCTTTTCAGCCGGCACTCCGAACAGCCATCGGGCCTCTATTATCTCAAAAGCCTTGTTCATCATCGACGCCGAGTCAATGGTGATTTTAGCACCCATAGCCCAGTTGGGATGGCGCAAGGCATCCTCTACCGATACCGATGCAAGACGCTCCTTACTCAGCGTACGGAACGGTCCGCCCGATGCCGTGATTATCAGCTTCGCCACTGTCTCCGGATTCTCACCCACTAAGCATTGATATATGGCAGAATGCTCCGAATCCACCGGAAGCACACGTGATTCCGAATCCTGCAATAATCTTGTTATCAAGTCTCCGGCAACCACAAGTGTCTCCTTATTGGCGAGTGCAATATCTTTTCCCGCTTTTATGGCATGGATGGTAGGTTCAAGACCGCTGTAGCCCACGGTGGCAGTAAGCACCGTGTCCACGTCACTGCGCTTCACGGCTTCAGCTATGGCGGCAGATCCGGCAGCTACCTCTATGCCGTAAGGCTGCAACGCGCCTTTCACTTGCGCATATCTGCTCTCGTCGGCTATGATTGCCAACGCCGGTCTGTGGGTCATGCACTGCTCCACGAGCAACTCCGCATTACGCCCTGCCACAAGCACCTGCGCTTTAAACAATTCAGGGTATGTCGAGATTATATCGAGTGTCTGCGTACCTATCGATCCGGTACTACCCAACACTGCGATGCGTTTGGGCTCTTTCACTGTATTTCTATTTATATAGTGCAAAGATAAGGTTTTTGAGCCGTTAATCACACATTTTCATTAGCATTTTAGAGTATGTTTACTTTTGATGCCTATTGATTCATAACAGAGTTTTATGGCATCTCTCATAGCCGTTTTAAAAATCTGTACATTTTTTTCATCCGTTTCACAGAACAAAAAAACGTAACCTCATGTTATAAAATCGTAATCTTACCCGGCTCACGAGGGACATAGACCACTCAAGGGTAATTTTTATTAAAAAATTGTATCAAAAAAGTTTGTTTCATTAAAATTTACGAGAGAATGAAGACTAATTTCCTTTTAACAGTTGCAGCTTGTGGCGG
>CAJTMM010000003.1:104298-105388 GCA_910577465.1 uncultured Muribaculaceae bacterium
TATGCTTTTTGCAGCCGATAATGCTCAAGCACAGGAAGTGGTGGTAGTTGAAGAAGAAGCCATCGCAATCGAACAACCCGTGGAGTGCAAGACTCACTATTCTTCGTCTTGGCGCGATAATTGGTACATCCAGGTCGGCGCTGGCGTTCAGGTTCCCTTTGTCGACTACGGTGCTACCGGTCACGACAACAAACGCCACGCCACTATGGCATATAATGTTGGCTTCGGCCATTGGTTCAGCCCTTATTTGGGTTTCCGTATTTCAGGCATGTATGGTAAGATGCGTTGGGACTTCGTTCAGCGCGACAAGGCTCAGATGGCAACTGCCAATGCCGACCTTATGTGGGATATGACAGCTTCATGCTGCGGTGTGAACCCCGACCGTGTATTCTCCTTCATACCTTTCGTTGGTGTGGGCGGTACATACACTTGGGACTTCACCGGTGTTGAAGGAAATGCCTATACTTCCGACCTCAAGCAGCACAAAGGCAAAGAATGGACTCTTCCTGTTTCGGTAGGTTTCCAGCTCCGCTTCCGTTTATGCAAATATGTCGATTTCTTCGCTGAAGCTCGCGCTCAGTTCTATGCCGACAACTTCAACAACTATACCCAAGGCGACCCCATCGAAGCCAACATCTCCGCTATCGGCGGTTTCAGCTTCAACATCGGCGGCGGACGCAAATTCCAGGCATACAATCCCTGCGACTACCTCGGTTACGTACGCCAGCTCAACGGTCAGGTCAATGACCTCCGTGGTGAACTCGCTGCCACTACTGCCGCACTTGCCGCAGCTCAGGCTCAGCTCCCATGCCCCGAAGTTGTCGAACAGGCTCCCGTTCAGCAGTCTACTCCCATGCTCGCTGCAGTTCGCTTCAAAATCAACTCTGCTGTGATCAGCGACGAGGAAATGGTCAACGTCTACAACGTGGCTCAATGGATGAAAGCTAACCCCGAAGCTACAGTGACTGTCGATGGTTATGCCGACGAAGATACCGGCACCGCTGAATACAACCAGCAACTCTCCGAACGCCGCGCTCAGGCAGTCAAGGACGTACTCACCGGCACCTATGGCATCGACGCTTCCCGTCTC
>CAJTMM010000004.1:0-62356 GCA_910577465.1 uncultured Muribaculaceae bacterium
TGGGGAGGTTACGCGCCTTTCACTTTGTCAACGATTGCCTTGAAAGCGGCGGGATTGTTGAGCGCGAGGTCGGCGAGAACTTTACGGTTGATTTCGATACCTGATTTGTGAATCAAGCCCATCAGCTTGGAGTAAGAGAGGTCTTCGAGACGGGCAGCGGCGTTGATACGCTGAATCCACAAAGCACGGAAGTTGCGTTTTTTATCTTTACGGTCGCGGTAAGCGTAGGTAAGACCTTTTTCCCAAGTGTTCTTGGCAACGGTCCATACGTTACGACGGCAACCGAAGTAACCACGGGTGAGTTTTAAGATTTTCTTTCTGCGAGCTCTTGAAGCTACATGATTTACTGATCTTGGCATTTTGATAAATGATTTTTGAAAGTTAGCGGCTAATGCTCTTGAGTGCTAAACATTCGGTTAGTAAAATTGAATATAAAATCACGAATTAAATGTGAGATTCCGAGAAAGCCTTGGGCTTACTTCATACCCAACAGTGATTTAACGCTGTTTTCGTCGACCTTTGCCACCAATGAGAAGTGAGTAAGGTTACGCTTCTGCTTTTTGGTTTTCTTGGTGAGAATGTGGCTCTTGAAGGCGTGTTTTCTCTTGATCTTTCCTGATCCGGTAAGGGCGAACCTCTTTTTGGCACCGGAATTAGTCTTAATCTTAGGCATTTGTTTTACTTTTAAAAAATTAATTCGAGTTATATCTTGAGTGATATTTTTATTTCTTTTTTGGTGACAGCATGATAATCATGCGCTTACCCTCGAGTACGGGCATCTGCTCGACTTTTCCGTATTCCTCAAGGTCGTTGGCAAAGCGGAGCAACAGAACCTCGCCTTGCTCCTTGAACAGGATGGAGCGTCCGCGGAAGAATACGTAGGCTTTGACTTTGGCACCTTCCTGAAGGAATCCCATGGCGTGCTTGAGCTTGAAGTTGTAGTCGTGGTCGTCGGTCTGAGGTCCGAAACGAATTTCCTTAACGACAACTTTAGTAGCCTTGGCTTTCTGCTCTTTCTGATGCTTCTTCTGCTGATAGAGGAATTTCTGATAGTCAAGAATCTTGCATACAGGAGGAGCGGCATTGGGTGAAATCTCAATGAGGTCAAGCCCCAAGTCATCGGCAATGCGGATGGCTTCCTGAATGGAATATATTCCCGTTTCCACGTTATCGCCCACAAGACGTACCTCGCGGGCACGGATGTGTTCATTGATAGCGTACAGGTCCTTCTGGGTGTTGGCACCACGACGTTGCGGACCGTTGTTGTTAGGTCTGCGCGACCCGGGTACAAAAGGTTTTTTCTCCATTCAGTGGGGTTATTGATTAATCATTTCTTCGACTTCTTTAGCCAAATTCGCTGCAAAGGTAGTAATTTTCATTGTACCTTTATCACCTTCGCCCTGTTTTCTTACAGAAATTTCATCATTTTCGGCTTCTTTTTCACCAACGATGAGCAAATATGGTATTCGGCGCAACTCATTGTCGCGGATTTTCTTACCTATTTTCTCGTTGCGGTCGTCGACAATGGTGCGTACGTCGGCAGCGTTGAGTTCTTTTGCCACACGGTAAGCGTAGTCATTGAACTTCTCGCTGATGGGGAGCACCACAGCCTGGTCGGGGGCGAGCCAGAGGGGGAAGCGTCCGGCGGTGTGCTCGAGGAGCACAGCCACGAAGCGTTCCATGGAGCCGAAGGGCGCACGGTGAATCATGACAGGACGGTGCTTCTGATTGTCGGCACCGGTGTATTCGAGCTGGAAGCGTTCGGGGAGGTTGTAGTCGACCTGTATGGTACCCAACTGCCAACGGCGTCCGATGGCGTCCTTGACCATGAAGTCGAGTTTGGGACCGTAGAATGCAGCTTCGCCAAGTTCGGTTCGTGCATTAAGGCCTTTTTCGGCGCATGCCTCGATGATGGCGTTCTCAGCAAGGTGCCAGTTCTCGTCGGTACCGATGTATTTCTCCTTGTTCTTGGGATCGCGGAGTGATATCTGAGCCTCGAAGTTTTCAAATTTGAGAGCCTTGAAGATGTAGAAGATGATGTCCATCACCTTGAGGAACTCGTCTTTAATCTGGTCGGGGGCACAGAAGATGTGAGCGTCGTCCTGAGTAAATCCGCGTACACGGGTGAGTCCGTGGAGCTCGCCTGACTGCTCGTAGCGGTAAACCGTACCGAACTCGGCAAGGCGCAGGGGCAGGTCGCGGTAGCTACGGGGGAATGCCTTGAATATCTCACAGTGGTGAGGGCAGTTCATAGGTTTGAGCAGGTATTCCTCGCCTTCCTCGGGTGTGTGGATGGGCTGGAAGGAGTCCTTGCCGTATTTGGCGTAGTGACCGGAGGTGACGTAGAGGTTCTTGTTACCGATATGGGGTGTGATGACCTGCTGATAGCCGTACTGCTTCTGAATCTTGCGGAGGAACTGCTCGAGACGGTCACGCAAAGCTGCACCTTTGGGGAGCCACAAGGGCAGACCGGCACCGACATTCTGCGAGAATGCGAAGAGCTCCATCTCCTTGCCGAGCTTGCGGTGGTCGCGTTTCTTGGCTTCCTCGAGAACCTGAAGGTATTCGTCGAGCATCTTCTGCTTGGGGAATGTGATACCGTAGACGCGCACCAACTGATTGCGTTTTTCGTCACCGCGCCAGTAGGCACCTGCGAGCGACATAACCTTCACCGCCTTGATGGGCGCGGTATTGGGGATATGCGGACCACGGCAGAGGTCGGTGAATGAGCCTTGAGTGTAGGTGGTGATATGACCATCCTCGAGCTCGCTAATGAGTTCGCACTTGTACTGCTCGCCGCGGTCGCCGAAGAGCTTGAGAGCGTCGTCCTTGGATATGTCGGCACGTACAATCTCCTGCTTCTGACGGGCGAGTTCAAGCATCTTCTTCTCAATCTTGGGGAAGTCGGCAGCGGTGATGGTGTGCTGTCCGGGGTCGATATCATAGTAGAAACCGTTTTCGACAGCCGGACCGATACCGAATTTCACACCGGGATACAGTTCCTGGAGTGCTTCGGCGAGAAGGTGTGCCGAGCTGTGCCAGAAGGCGTGCTTGCCTTCAGCATCGTCCCATTTGAACAATTTGATATTAGCGTCTTCGGCTATGGGGCGTGTGAGGTCCCATTCCTGATCATTGACCGATGCCGCCAACACGTCCTGAGCCAGACGCGGGCTGATGCTTTCGGCTATCTGCAGCGGAGTAACGCCACTTTCAAATTCTTTTACCGAATTGTCGGGAAATGTTATCTTTATCATTGATTTTAAATTATTTATCAAACACATCACCCCGACGCCAAAGGCTCCGAGGCAAAATCAACCGCAAATTTAGCTTATTTATTTGATAATCCCACCATTCGGTTAAATAAATTATATATGTGATGCGACGGGTACGCGATGATTTGGGATTACGGGTGGAGTGTATGTATATTTGCAATATAGTTAAATGTATATACACACATATCAGAATCAAAATATGAAACGAATCCTGTGGTCAATGATTTTAGTTTGCAGCTGTCTCGCAGCGATTGGAGCGGAGCCGCCCATCATGGGGTGGAGTTCATGGAACACCTATAGGGTGAATATCTCGGACACGCTGATAATGAAGCAAGCCGACGCCCTGGTGAAAAGCGGGCTGATGGATGCCGGATACCGGTATGTGAATATAGACGACGGATATTTCGGCGGCCGCGACTCGGTGACGGGACGGCTGATATTCCATCCGCAGCGGTTTCCCCACGGGCTGAAGCCTGTTGTGGAACATATCCATTCGCTCGGGCTGAAAGCCGGGATATATAGCGATGCGGGCGAGAACACCTGCGGCAATTTCTGGGATAAGGATACCCTGGGCCGCAACGTGGGGCTATACGGGCATGAGGAGACGGACTGCAGGATGCTGTTTGACGAGCTGGGGTTTGATTTCATAAAGGTGGACTTCTGCGGCGGCGATGCCAAGCAGAACAGCACGGGGCTGTCGCTCGACCCTGAGGAACGCTACAGGTCGATACGTAGCTCGATAGACCGCTACGGGCGGAAGGATGTGACAATGAACGTGTGCCGATGGGCCTATCCGGGCACATGGGTAAGGGAGGTGGCATCGTCATGGCGCACGACGGGAGATATTAGCAGCTCATGGAGGTCGGTAAAGGGTATCATAGCCGAGAACCTATATCTATCGGCATACGCCTGCGCAGGGCATTACAACGATATGGACATGCTGGAGGTGGGACGCGGTATGAGCGACGAAGAGGACCGGACCCACATTGCCATGTGGTGCATGATGAGGTCACCGCTGCTGATAGGATGCGACCTAACCACACTGCGTCCTGAAACCCTGGAACTGCTCACAAACGCCGACCTCATAGCCCTGAACCAGGACACGGCGGGCGAGCAGGCATACGTGGCAGAGCGAACCAATGGCGGCTACATACTGACCCGCGATGTGGAACGACGGGGCGAACTATCGCGTGCGGTTGCCATGTACAATCCTACGGACAGCGCGGTGACTATGAGCGTATGTCCACGAGATATAGAATTAGGCGGGAGCATATCGGCGCGTGACTTGACCATGCAGCAGGATATGGGAAATATAGCGGACAGCCTGAGGTTAACGGTGCCGGCACACGGCACGAGGGTGTTCCGGCTCACCGGCACGGAACGGCTGCCGCGCACACGCTACGAAGCGGAAACGGCATTCATACCCACTTATCAAGAGCTTGTGAACCCGATAGCCGCCGGCACGGGGTATTACCGCGAGGATATGAGATGCAGCGGCGGCATGTGCGCCACGAACCTTGGCGGCAGCGGCGACAACCGATTGATATGGGAATCGGTGGAGTGTCCTGCCGACGGAGTGTATGCCATAACGATACGGTCGCTGTCGGATGAGCCACGGGAGTATTCCGTGGAGGTGGACGGAGAGGTGGTGCGCAATGCGTCGACCCTCGGAACGGGAGTTCCGGAGGAGAGTGTGACGGAGATAGCATTGAAACGCGGCAGGCACCGGATAGCGGTGCTGAACGACACAGCTCCGATGCCTGACATGGACTGCATGTACGTAAGGTGGCAACGCTGAATCAGCGTGCGGCGGCTTTTGAGGTCTGCACGTCGGCATCGCCGTCGATAAGGCGTGTGGCGCGGCGTTTCTGTTTACCCCACTGCAGATTGTAGCTGATCTTGAGCACCAGCATTTTCTCAATGTTCTTGCCACGCATGGTGTACTTATTGGAATTGTACGCGCTCAACAGTTGCGAGCCGTAACTGTATCGGGCAAATGGCATGAGCATACCTGCCATGAACTGAAAGGAGCCATGTTGGTATTGGAGCGCGATGACACCTATTTTCTCGCCATGTTCGATGGTCTCGCCCCATAGCTCCCCTCCCCTGTTCTCGTATTGGAAGAGGAATGTCCAGTTCCAGTGCATTGCCATGAGAGTGACATCGCCGCTCCAGCCATTGTAGATATGGGTATAGCCACTGCCGTTGGATTTCTGATGTGAGAAGCGCAACGAGCCTTCGACATTGAGCCATCCGGGCACTATGACCACCTGTGGCGACAGGGTAATCTCCCAACGGGTGAATGCTCCGCCATTGTCGTAGGAGGTGACGAGTTTATCGCCTTGCCACTGCATAAACGGGGTTACGGCATCGACACTTCTGCCCCAGCGTGCGTAAAGTGACCCCTCGACACGGGGGAATGAGTAATTGTAGTATGCCGACACGCGGTAGTTGGCGTACGGATGGAGATTGGGATTGCCAACCCGATACTGGAAACCGTCAATCTGCTGCGGTACGGCATTGGTCTGGCTCAATGTGGGCGCGGTGGTCCATGTCTGGAAATACAGGCGGTACTGCGCCGCGTCGCAGAAACGGTAGGATGCGGTGAAGCGCGGACGCCATGACCATGTGTGGCTGGAAGTGCCGCTTTCGCGCGATGCGATGTCGGTGAACTGCGCCCCCATGCCGCCGGTGAGGTTGACCCTGCCTATGCGCCGGAAGTATTCGCCGAAGAGATATATGCGGTCTTGAGTCTGATGGAATACGGCGTTGCCGAGATTGCGGTATGTGGAGCGGTTGCGGTTTGCCGAATAGCTTGCCCCGGCAGTGAACTTGGAGCGATTCCACTGCTTGATGTAGTTGACCTCGGTCCGGTAAGCCTGATTGTGGTCGCGTATGTCAGTGGATATGTCGGTATCCTGACCGGGGATGCGCTCGAGGTAGCTGTGCAGATTGTCACCCGCAACGTAGCTCATGGAAGCGCTTGCCACAAGGGTCTGCTTGCGCGGCAGTTTGCGCTCGAAATAGGCACTCGCCCACGGGGTGGTGCTCTGGGACATGGAGTAATCGGTAAGAGCGATATCGTCGGAGCCGTCGCTGAGCGACATCAATCCATGGTAGCAAGTGCCGTTGTTCATGTCACGCGTGAATCCGGCACCAATCCACACGGTGGTCTTGTCGGGGTCGATGTAGGAGTAGCCTACGGAGGGGGTCAGGAAATCACCGCTTACGTATCCGCCGAGCGGCTTTTCATCGCGGATGAGCGATGTGCCGTCGGCATAGGTGAAACGCTCGCTGTATTCGCGGTACATATCGAGCTTATGCGTGAGTTTGCCGTAAGCGCCGAGTGTGAGCTGCGACTTTCCGAAATTGAGCTGAAGGTCGGCATTGTAATTGCCCCATGGCTGTGTGAGCGCCTGCATTGCCGAGAGCATCAGGGCGCCACCGCTGTCGGGGTTGGATACAATGAAATTGATTACAGCCACGGCATCGCCGTAGCGTAGTCCTGGATTCTCGATGTACTCCACGCGCTTGACCGACTGCGGCAGTATCGCCTTGACCTGAGCCATGGTGGCTTCGCGTCCGTTGATGCGTAGCTGCACATCCTGTCCGGCAGTACGTATGGTCTCCATAACGGTGTTGACCGAAAGCGACGGTATGAGCATGTTGCCGAGCAGCGTCATGGCATTGGTAGACTGCTCCACGGCAGAAGCCGCGGGGTAGTACACGTCCATATCGGGGCGGCGGATAACCTTGGCGGCTTGCACAACCACCTCCTGTAATTGGATGTCGGTAGAAACGGAATCGGCCGGAGCCTGCGCGGCGGCACTTACGATAGATGAAACGGCGGTCGTGGTGACCAATAGGAAACGGGAGGTGGGTATCATGTCTTATTACGATTATTTACACCTCATAGACGAATGGCAGATGAATTTGGTTACAAACGGGGATAGTTTTTTTGCGTGGCGGGACAGTGTTAAAAGTGGCTTTATTTTGCAGTGCGACGGATGGGGTAAGCAACCTTTTGGAGAGATGCGTTGTTGTAATACTGAAAGTGTCCTGCGGGGCACATATATACTTTGCAAACAATAAACTCTTAATTACTATAACTTTTTACTCAATTATCGTTATGAATACCGCACCTTTACAAGGAATCAAAGTTGTAGACTTCACTGCCGTACAGTCTGGTCCTTCATGTACACAAATGCTCGCCTGGCTCGGTGCCGAGGTTATAAAAATCGAACGTCCCGGCAGCGGTGACGCCACCCGTAAGGAACTCCAGTTCCTGCCCGATGAACCGAGCTATTACTTCCTACAGCTCAACAGTGACAAGAAGTCGCTGACTCTTGACGCAGCTACCCCCGACGGTAAGGAAATCCTTACGAAACTTATCAAGGAGGCTGATATATTTGTTGAAAACCTTCACCCGGGCGCAATGGATAAGCTCGGTTTCAGCTGGGAAGTCGTGCATCAGCTCAACCCGCGTTGTATCTACGGTACAATCAAGGGATTCCCATTGTCATCGAAATTCAAGGATCTTAAAGCTTATGAGCCTATAGCCCAGGTTACATCAGGCGCAGCATCAACCACTGGTTGGTGGGAAGGTCCGGACAATGTGCCTACACAGAGTGGTGCCGCTCTTGGTGACTCAAACTCAGGTATGCACCTTCTGATCGGTCTGCTCGCCGCATTGATGCAACGTGAAAAGACCGGTGAAGGCTCATACGTTTACCAATCGATGCACAACGCATCGCTTAACCTGTGCCGTATCAAGACCCGTGACCAGTTGACACTGGACCGTATCGGTTACCTTACCCAATTCCCGCAGTACCCGAATGAGAAATTCGCCGACTACGTGCCCCGTTCAGGCAACCAGGAGGGTTCCGGCGTGCTTGGCTGGACATACAAATGTAAGAACTGGGCCACTGACCCCAATGATTATGTATATGTGATACTTCAGCGCGATGCCAAGAGTTTCGAGAAAGCATGTAAGGCACTCGGATTCGAGGATTGGCTTACCAACCCCGACTTCAACACCGCCGATGCCCGCGACAAACACAAACAGGAGATATACAAACGTATCGAATCATTCACCATCACCAAGGATAAATATGAGGTGACCGAACTTCTGTCGGCAGCAGCAGTGCCGGTGGGTCCCGTAATCTCAACCAAGGAATTGATGGATGACCAGTCACTTTACGACGGCAATACCCTCGTGAAGATTAACCAAGGCGGAAAAATCGGTGAATTCGTTACCGTAGGATGCCCCTTCACCATCTCCAACTATCAGCCTACTTACGGCCCATGTCCGACATTGGGCGGCAACACCGCAGAAGTGCTTTCCGCCCTCGGTTATATCCAGGAGCAGATTGACTCTTTTGCCAAGAACGGTACCACCGCTCCGCTTGCTGACGGACAGATGTAATGAATCAGCCGTTGAAACAAGATTAATTCCGAATAATATAAATGCCGTGCCTGAGGGAATGTGGTAAGCCACCAAGCCTCGCCACATTCCTCCGGGACGGCTTTTTAACTTTCAAACTATATATTATATGAGTACAACAGCAACACCGACCCCTGATACCAACAAGCCCCAATTTCCGGCTCAGGTAACGGGTATGTATATACTTGCCGAGTCGCTGCGCCGTCTCGGCCTTATGGATGTGTACGGTCTTGTGGGTATTCCGGTTACGGAAGTAGCCTATGCCATGCAGAAAGTGGGCATGAATTATTACGGGTTCAGATTTGAACAGCAGGCAGGTATGGCCGCCGCCACACACGGATTCCTTACCGGCAAGCCGGGTGTGCTTCTTACCGTTTCGTCGCTCGGCTTCCTCAACGGTCTTACCGCTACGGTCAACGCCACAGTCAACTGCTATCCTATGATTCAGATTTCGGGTGCCAGCGACCCCACAATGGTGGATATGGACATGGGTACCTACGAACAGCTCGACCAGCTTAACGCGGCACGTCCATACGTGAAAGCCGCGTTCCGTTGCAGCCACGCCAAGGATATACCACGCGCAGTTGCCCGTGCCTACCGTGCAGCGGTGAGCGGCCGTCCCGGCGGTGTGTATATCGACATGACCACTCCCGCCCTCGCCGAAATCATG
Organism: uncultured Muribaculaceae bacterium; assembly: GCA_910577465.1. GTDB lineage: Bacteria > Bacteroidota > Bacteroidia > Bacteroidales > Muribaculaceae > Paramuribaculum. The sequence continues at coordinate 9,386 of CAJTMM010000004.1, forward strand.
GATAGTGCCGAAGTGGAAAAACTTTATTACACACCGGTGGATGTGTACACCCCCGTGGCTCCCAATGCCGAAGCTGTGACACGCGCAGCCCAAATCATAGCCGGCGCCAAGAAACCCGCCATACTTATAGGTAAAGGCGCGGCTCAAGCTCAGGCAGAGGATTTGATAAAAGAACTGTCGGACACATACAAGTTACCGTATCTGGCTATGTCGATGGCAAAGGGCGTACTGCCTGACAACGGCGAATTGAGCGCGCTCTCATGCCGTTCGACCATCATGGAACAATCAGATGCCGTGATAGTGATAGGCGCACGCATCAACTGGATGCTCTCGTTCGGTAAGGGCAAATGGAATCCCGATGTAAAATTCGTACAACTCGATGTGGAACCGAAAGAGATAGACCGCAATGTTCCGGTAGCAGCACCGGTGGTAGGCGATATGAACCTATCGCTTAAAGCATTGCTTGCCGAACTTCCTAAGTACACCATGTCAACCGATCCGTCTTGGGTACCCGCACTGCAGGCCGAGACCGCAGCCAAGAACAAGAAATTCGCAGCCCGGTTGGAAGCCGCGTCCACAGCTATGCCTATGACACACTGGACAGCACTGAGTGCCATCAAACCTATCCTGGAATCGAATCCCGATGTAATCCTGATCAATGAAGGAGCCAATACGCTCGACGACACACGCGACACCGTAGACATGACACTCCCGCGTCATCGTGTGGACTGCGCATCATGGTCCATCATGGGTATGGGCATAGGCTCGACCATCGGCGCCGCCGTGGCTACCGGCAAGAGTGTCGTTGCCATAGAAGGCGACTCGGCATTCGGATTCTCCGGCATGGACTTCTCCACAATATGCCGCTATAATCTGCCGTGTACAGTGGTGATATTCAATAACGGAGGTATATACAACGGCGTGGGCGTGAACCCATCGGGCGGCGATGCCCCGGCTCCCACCACACTGGATATACACGCGCGCTACGACAAATTGGGCGACGCATTCGGTGCCACAACATATTATGTGACAACACCTGCCGACCTGTCGAAAGCCCTCACCGAAGCCATAGCCTCGAAAAAACCGTGTCTTATCGACGTACAGCTCGCAGCCGATTCAGGTGCCGAGAGCGGCCACATAGGCTACCTCAACCCCGCCCCCATCATCGACTACACTGTATAATGACAATGCCGACAGACTCATTGACAAAGCATTAGCAGATGCCGGGTAACATGATAAACACCCACCGTGCACACAGACGATATGGCGACGCCGACGGCGACCCTGCCCCGACCCAAGTGTCGATGTGAAGGCTCGTTTACATAAGATTCGGCGACGGAACCATCAATCAATGACCGGGGTGCGACATCCCCGAAGACATCATGGACTGAACAATTTCCATCACGCCACACGCCACGGCCAATGACCTCATAGACACCCAATGAAAAAGGTCACCGTTGGGAACCACAACGATGATTGCGACAACACTCCTGCGGGAGTTCCTGTAAGTAACTTAATATATTTATACCGTTTCCATTAATTCTTTTTTATCTCTTAATTGATATGTTACACATTATTTTATACGCAATCGTCCCCATCGTGGTGATTATGCTTGCCGGATTCATATCAGGTAAAAAAGGCGTGTTCAACGGTGATGATGCAAAGAAATTCAACAAGGTGGTGCTTGACTACGCTTTGCCGGCAGCCTTGTTCGTATCCATCGTCCAGTCGACACGCGAAATGCTTTACCATGATTTGAAATTATCCATCATATCCCTTGTGGTGATCATGGCATGTTTCATGCTTGTGTATTTCATCTTCGCCAAATGCTTCAAAGGCAATACCGGTGCCGACGGTGCCATAGCCGCCCTTATCAACGGCTCCCCTACGATAGGCTTCCTCGGATTCGCCGTGCTTGAGCCTATCTTCGGCACCACACCCGCCGTAGCATTGGTAGTAGCCATAGTAGGTATCGTGGTCAATGCCGTCGGCATCCCGGTAGGACTGTCGCTGCTCAACGCATCGCTTGAGAAACAAGGCACCACACCTGGAGGGAAACGTCCGAGCGCATGGGCACCTGTGATTCACGCCCTCGAACAACCTGTGGCATGGGCACCTATCCTTGCCGTAGTGTGGGTACTCGCGGGAATACCTTGGCCCGAATGGCTCAGCCCGTCATTTGACCTAATGGCAAAAGCCAACGCTTCTATGGCAGTATTCTCAGCCGGTATCACCCTCTCTGCCGTACAGTTCAAAATCAACTGGCAAGGTATTCTGGGCAGCATACTCAAGCTCATCCTCATGCCTGCGGCAGCGTTGATTATAGGTTTGATATTCCACATGGATCCGCTGAATCTTAAGATGCTCGTTGTGGCATGTGCACTGCCCCCAGCATTCTCTGGTATCATCATCGCCGACGAGTACGATACCTACGTTGCTACCGGCACATCGTCACTTACCTTGAGTGTGATTCTCTTCATAGGATTCTGCCCTCTCTGGATATGGCTTACCGACATGGCATTGAGCGCATTCTAAGCAATCGGCACCATGGCTAAATACCATTACATCTTAATTTGAATGACCCATCGGCTATTGCGGGCTACCATTTACCAAGCCCGCAATAGCGGATGAGCCTATATAATGCCCTCCCGAAAAAAATGTAAACAAAACACCATGACACCACCCCGCAAACAAGTAATGGACGGCTGCACTGCAGCCACACACGTTGCCTATGCCATGAGTGAGGTAGCCACCATCTATCCCATCACACCTATCGCCGAGATGGGTGAGGTAGCCGATAAATGGGCATTGGCAGGACGTAAGAATCTGATGGGCAGCATCATGTCCGTCAAGGAGATGGAAAGCGAACTTGGAGCGGCGGGTGCCACACACGGCGCACTTGCCGCCGGCGCGCTTGCCACCACATTCACATCATCGCAGGGGCTGATGCTCATGATTCCCAACATGTACAAAATAGCCGGCGAGCTTCTGCCCGGCGTGTTTCATGTGGGTACCCGTTCCCTTGCCACGCATGCACTCTCCATCTTCGGCGACCACCAGGATGTGATGGCATGCCGCGCCACAGGATTCGCATTCCTGGCATCGGCATCGGTGCAGGAAACGATGGACCTCGCATTGGCAGCGCACCTCGCCGCCATCGACGGCTCGCTACCCGTGGTACATTTTTTTGACGGATGGCGCACCTCCAACGAACTCGCCACAATAGACGTGATACCCTATGAGGATATGTTGCCGCTGGTAAACCGAGACAAGCTCAAAGCATTCCGCGACCGTGCCATGAACCCCGAGCATCCTCACCTGAGAGGGTCGGCACAAAACTCCGACGTGTACTTTCAGAACCGCGAGGCAGCCAACCGTTTCTACGACGCATTCCCCGCCGTGGTACAGCAAGCCATGGACCGCGTGGCATCCGTCACCGGACGGCAATACCACCTTGTGGACTATTCGGGAGCCGACGATGCCACCGATGTGATAGTGTGCATGGGGTCGGCATGTGACGTAGTGGAGGAGACTGTAGAATATCTGAACACGCACGGCTATAAATGCGGAGTGGTGAAAATCAGGCTGTTCAGACCATTCCCATCCGAACAGTTTATCGACTCACTGCCCGCATCGGTCAAACGCATAGCAGTACTCGACCGGACAAAAGAACCCGGCAGCAACGGCGAACCGCTGTTTCAGGATGTGGTCACAGCCCTATACACTTCAGGGCGCGACATACGTGCCATAGGCGGCCGCTACGGATTGGCAAGCAAAGAATTCAATCCGGTGATGATCAAGGCAGTATTCGACGAACTCGCATCGCCAGCACCACGTCATGGATTCACGGTGGGAATAACCGACGACGTAACCCATCTGTCGCTCGACATAAGCGGCAAACATTTCATAGACACTGCCCCGGATGTGACACAATGCGTATTCTACGGAATGGGCAGCGACGGCACGGTAGGAGCCACCAAGCAGTGTGCCAATATAATAGCCGACGTAACCGGTGGGTATGCACAAGCATTCTTCAACTATTCCGCCAAGAAATCGGGAGGATACACCGTGTCACAATTGAGATTCGGTCCCAACCGCATACGGTCGGAGTACTCGATAGTCGAAGCCGACTACGTGGGCTGCAACAAAGATGTCTATGTCAACAGATTTGAACTGCTGAAAAATCTAAAGGATGGCGGCACATTCATGCTCAACTCATCGTGGACGGCTGAGGAGATGGAACACTGCCTGCCTGCCGACCTGCGACGACAGATAGCCCTGCGCCACGCACGGTTTTACAATATCGACGCGAAAGCGCTCGCCGAATCCGTTGGGCTTGGCGTACGCATCAACACCATCATGGCCACCGCATTTCTCCACCTCATGCAACCCCGTGTGGATTTTGACCAAGCCATAGACCGGCTCAAGGAACTTGTTGCCGAAGCTTACAAGCACGAAGGCGGTGAGACGGTGACACAGAACTACAAAGCGATTGACGGCACCGTAGCCGCAATCAAAGAGATACAATACCCCGCATCATGGGCGGTGGCAACCGATAAGGCAGCCGCCGGAAGCGATGATACGGTACCGGATTTTATAAAAGATGTGGCGGAGCCATGTCTTAAATTGTTGGGTAATGAATTGCCGGTATCAGCCTTATCACCCGACGGTACTATGCCTATGGGTACCACCGCCTATGAAAAGCGGCGTATTGCTAATAACATCCCGGCGTGGACCGCTGAAAAATGCGTCCAATGCACCGAATGCTCCCTCGTGTGTCCTCACGCCGCCATACGTCCGTATCTCCTTTCAGAGACAGAACTCTCCGGAGCCCCTGCCGACATGACCACCGCAGCAGCCCACGGCAACACACTGAAGCCCTACCGCTACCGCATACAGGTGTATCCGGAGGACTGCACCGGGTGCGGCTCATGCGCGGTAATCTGCCCGGGCAAGGCTCTCGACATGGTACCTATCGACTCGATAATCGACCGCCAGATTACCATGCTCGATTACATCCGGCAACATGTGTCCGTGAAGGACAATCTGCTTCCACGCACCACCATCAACGGCTCGCAATTTCACCAACCTATGCTCCAATTCTCGGGAGCATGCGCCGGATGCGGCGAGACCCCATACGTGAAATTGCTTACCCAACTGTTTGGCGAGCGCATGCTCATAGCCAATGCCACCGGATGCAGCTCCATCTGGGGAGCCAACTTCCCGAGCAACGCCTACTGCACTGATGCCAACGGACATGGTCCGGCATGGGGTAACTCACTGTTTGAGGACAATGCCGAATACGGTTACGGCATTGCCTGTGCCATAGCCAACCGGCGCGGGCGCCTGCGTGACCTCGCCAACACACTCGCCACCGATACATCTATGCCGCAGGATATCAGATCGGCGGCACAAAACTGGGTAGCAGCCTACGACGATGCCGACACCTCGGCTACCACCGGACGTATCCTTGCCGATATTTTGAAAACCATAGACTTACCGGAACAATATCATGAACTGCTACAACGCACCGACCTGCTCGCCAAAAAATCGATATGGGCAATAGGCGGCGACGGATGGGCATACGATATAGGATTTGCCGGACTGGACCATGTGCTGGCACAGAACACCGACATCAACATACTGGTCATGGACACCGAATGCTATTCCAACACCGGCGGACAGACCTCCAAAGCCACTCCGCTCGGAGCTGTGATGAAATATGCCGCCGACGGAAAGCGTACCTTCAAAAAAGACCTCGGCAGAATGATGATGACCTACGGCAACATCTATGTAGCATCGATATCCCTCGGAGCCAATTACATGCAGGCAATACGCGCGCTCGCAGAAGCCGAAGCCTACCCCGGACCGTCAATAGTGATAGCCTATTGCCCCTGCATAAACCACGGCATACGCTCCGGCATGAGCCACAGCATAGTGGAGGAGAAGCTCGCCGTGCAGTCGGGCTACTGGAATCTCTACCGGTTCAACCCCGCCCTCGCTGCCCAAGGGCGCGAGCCACTCACCGTGGACAGTGCCGCTCCCGACGGCTCGCTCATACCCTTCATCAACGGGGAAAACCGCTACGCCGACCTCAAGATGGTGGACCCCGCTGAAGCAGCCATACTGCAACCTGAACTACAGCGACGCACCGGTAGGCTTTATTCCATAATACAGGCACAGGCGAAATCCACAATATTCTGACACCATACACCTGATTCATTCTCTTTTTTAGTAACGGACTGTCCGCACAGGCAGTCCGTTACTTTATGCGCATGATTTTACTCACCGTAATCATTGCATCGGTGTGAAATAGTAAGTAATTTTGCAGTCTAAAATCCCGCGCCGACGCGGCATATAGAAACCATACGACATTAAAACCAACAATAACAACCAATAATTCATCAAATTAACCCTTATGAAAAATCAACTTTTGAAGACCCTCTTAGTTATTGCTTTCATAGGTTGTGCCAACGCATGTTTCGCACAATTCAATTTGAAGAAGGCAATAGGAGGCGCCACTAAAGCAGTGCAAGCCATGACACTGACCGACGAGCAGATGGCAGCTTACGTAAAGGAATCCGTTGACTGGATGGACAAGAACAACCCCGTGCTTCCCGCCGACGACCCATATACCATCCGTCTCAACAAACTCGTGGACGGCATAACCGAAGCCGACGGCATACCCTTGAACTTCAAGGTCTACAACGTGATTGACGTAAACGCATTTGCATGTCCCGACGGCAGCGTGCGTGTGTTCGCCGCCCTGATGGACCTCATGAACGACGATGAACTCATGGGTGTGATAGGCCACGAAATAGGCCACGTGCTCAAACGCCACTCCAAGAACGCATTCAAGACACAGCTCCTCACCGGAGCTGCCAAAGATGCTGTGGCATCGACAGGCGGCACAGCAGCGGCCCTCACCGAATCACAGCTCGGCAGTCTCGGCGAATCACTCATCAACGCCAAATACTCACAGAAGCAGGAATCGGAAGCCGACGATTGCGGCTATGACTTCCTGGTGAAGAACGGACGCAACCCCTGGGGCATAGTGATGTCGTTTGAGAAATTGCAGTCACTCGAAGGCAACAGCTCTCAGAAAGCAAGCGCCGTAAGCAAGATGTTCTCATCGCACCCCGAAACCAAAGCCCGCATCGAAAAGATGACCAAACGCTGCAACAAAGACGGATTCCAGCGTCCCGCAGCCGACAATAAATAATACTCCCACATTATACCATAAAGCAGGCGGCGCACCGTATTTGTAACGATGCGCCGCCTGACTTTTCAATATGTTGACTTTTTTATTTTCTTTTTCAATAAAATTCACATAGTAGGTAATTATTTGAGAATAAAGCCATATATTTGCCGAAATTATCATATTGCTACTATGTAGCACACCGTACACAAAACGTCAGACACATCATGAGACCAATCCTCGCAAGCCTTATCGCCGCCACGGCATTGTGCAGTTGGGGTCAAACCACTACACAAAGAATCAACAAAACCACCACCATCAGCGTGTCTACGACATTGCCATCCGGACAGGCATTCGGAGTCAAAGGCATAGCCGCCGATGTTTCAGGCACAGGCGAACCGTTTGCCACCATACGTACCTACCTGCTGCCCGACACCATAAAACCGGCAGTGGTATCGGTGACTGCCGAAGATGGAGCGTTCGAACAACAACTGAAAAAGCCCGGACAATATAGGCTCACCATACACTCCGTAGGGCGCTCGCCGCTCAGCCGCGATTTCGACATCACCACTGCCGCACCAATCGCTGCGCTCGACACCCTATACTTTCCGGAATCGGACCGCACACTCGGCGAAGTGGTGGTGGAAGCACAGAAGCCATTGGTATCGCGGGAGATTGACCGCATAGCCTACGACGTGACCAACGACCCCGACTCAAAGACCAACCAGCTCGACGAGATACTCAAGCGCGTGCCCATGGTGAGCGTTGACCCCGACGGCACCATCAAAGTCAAAGGCTCGTCGTCGTTCCTCATATACAAGAACGGACGCCGCAACAACGCATTTTCCAACAATGCCAAGGATATATTCAAGGCAATACCCGCTTCCATGATTAAGAAGATAGAGGTAATCACAGACCCCGGAGCCCGCGAGGATGCCGAAGGTGTAGGCACGATACTCAACATCGTCACGGTGGAAAACACCGTAATCAAGGGTGTGATGGGTACGGCAGGACTCAACTATTCCACCACCAACAATTTCCCCAACCCCAACCTATGGCTCATGTCGCAGCTCGACAAGGTCACATTCTCCGTCTACGGTTCGCTATACACCAAACCATCGCGCAGCGGCAAGGAATACCACAGCACCGAACGCACATTCGACGACACCGACAACACCTCGCGCGAGTCCACCACCCAAAGCGTGAGCCGCACCGCAGGCAACATGGGATTTGAACTGAGCTACGAGATAGACACGCTCAACCTCATCACCGCCAACTTCTTCGCCAGCATATTCAACAGCGACACCCGGGCACGGTTCGACTACGGCATGTTTGCCCCCGACGGCGACATGCTCTACGGCTACAGTTCCGACCGCCACACATCGCCCAACCGCTACCACTGGCTGGGCGGCGACTTCAACTACCAGCGTCTCACGCGCCGCAAGGGTGAGAAGATAATCCTCTCTTACATGATATCGGGCAACGGCTCAAAAAGCCACATGGACAACATATACACCTCCCACGTGAACCTGCCCGTGGCATACGAAGGTATCATACAGACGGTCAACGCCACATTTCTCGAACACACTCTGCAAGTGGACTGGACGCGACCGCTATGGGAGGGCCACACCCTCGACATAGGCGGAAAATACATATACCGCGACAACCACAGCAAATCCAACCAGGAATACATAGGGCAGAACACCATACGCAACGATTTCTCGCACATAACCCAGGTGGGTGCGGCATTTGTCGATTACCGCGTGAACATCAACCGCTGGGGGCTGCGCGCCGGTGTGCGCTATGAGTTCTCACGTCTCGCCGCCAAGTTCCACGACGGCACCAACGATGACTTCCACAGCACACTCAACGACTGGGTGCCCAACGCCGGCATATCCTACAATATCAACGACCGCAACTCCATGCGCCTGACCTACAGCTCAGGCATACAGCGTCCCGGCATCAGCTACCTCAACCCCACAGTAATCACAAGTCCCGAGAGCACCTCGCAAGGCAATCCCGACCTGAGCAGCGTGCGCAATCAGAACATCAACCTCAACTACAGCTTCTTCAGCAGCAAAGTCAACATAGACCTCAACCTCTCATACGGATTCAGCAACAACGCCATAATCCAGTATCAGACAGCCGAGAACGACCATCTCTTCTCCACCTACGCCAATGCCGGCAAAAACCGCTCGTTCAACTCCAACATCTATATCCAGTGGCGTGCCGGCAAGAAAACCTCCGTGATGCTCAACGGTAGCGCCAACTACAATCATTATCGCAACCCCTCTATCGACATCAGAGCCGGCGGATGGAGCGGATACGCATACATGCGCATAGGACAGCAACTCCCGTGGAAACTCAACCTCAGCCTGTGGGGCAACTACTGGGGCGGATGGCGCAGCCTGTACTCCGTGATGACACAGGTAGGCACATCGTGCATCAACTATGGCTTGGACCTGCAACGCTCATTCCTCAAGGACAACCGCCTGAATGTGCGCGTGGGCGTCAACAACCCCTTCGGCAACCACTACAGCCGGTCCAAGAGCCACGCCATAAACGTGCCATACACCAGCCACTCCTACTCGCGCGTCGACAATCCCGCCACATTCACCGTGGGCATCTCCTACCGGTTCGGCAAACTCAATGCCCAGGTGAAGAAAATCAACGTTAGCAAAAACAACGACCTCATAGGAGGTCCATCGCGCTAAAAATTTCCTTGCATGGATATAGCGGATTATTAACGGGTTAACCGATTGCGATAACCAGGCTTGGGATTTTTAACACATCCGCGGCATGGATTTTTAGAGATTATTCATTAATTTTGCACCGCAAAACGATAGGAGCGGCATCGCCCCATCGTCAGTTCGGACCAATTCCCTAAGGCAAATACGGCAAGAGAGCCGTTTAGGAATTGAGACCGCGGTTCGGACTCTAAAAATCAAAATAAATAGCCCCCGGTCGCGCTATACTGAATTTCCGACACTGCCATAGGTACATACCTGTCGATAGGTACCCCTCGGCATGTCACCGGACTGACGATATAGCCCTACGGGACCAACCAATATTCAACTCACCACAGCGTGGACTCATATCGGGTTCACGCTGATTTTTTATGTCTGTAAAAACCCCATTTACTAACAAAAAAAATAAAAAATATGAAGAAAACATTACTCACATTTCTGCTACTGCTCACCACAGTCGCCACCCCGCTCTGGGCCGCGACAAAAACAGTCACCGTAGGCTCGATTGTCTATAATATAGACGAGGAAAACCTGACTGCTGAAGTCGGTAGCAACGCAAACATCACCGGAACAAGCAAACGCACATTTAACATTCCGTCGACGTTCACATACTCCGGAAAAACATACACAGTAACCTCTATCCAGAGTCGAGCATTCTATAATGACACTACCATAATATCCATAACAGTCCCAGGTACTGTAACTAAAGTCAACGGAGAATTTACTTATGTTAAAAATCTGCAAGAATTGCACCTTTCAGAAGGATTAGTTGAATGGAGCGGCTCTACTTTGCAGTACACGAAATTAGTTAATTTAGTGTTTCCAAAAAGCCTTAAAGCAATCAACAGTGGAATAACTTTACCAAAAAGCATAAAGTATATATGCATCAAGAATCCCGATATGACCATTGGCGGAGACCTAAAAATTTCTTATTCATATTACTCCAGTACAACATTAGTGACCTATTCTAAGACTCCAAATTTCACTTATGCCACATCGTCGGGGAGTTCAAGATTATTCCAAAAGGTTTTTGTTCCTCGAGGCTGCAAGGAAGTATATTCCGCAATAAAGCCATGGAGTGGTGAAACTATCGAAGAATTCGGGGCTGAAGATGCAGAGCAAGCCGAACTACGCATAGCACAGGGCGACTATGGCTCCGTGGTGATGAATGTGGACAAGGGTGTGCAGCACACCATAAAGCTGGAGTGCGGCGAGGGTTGGAAGATAGCACGGGTGATGTTCAATGAAACCGACATGACCGACAATCTCGATGCCGATAACAGCTTCACCACCCCTGAAATAACCGACGACAGCAATCTGCTGAGCGTGACATACGAAGAGAGCCTTGCCGGCGTAGAGACAGTGACCGACGATGCCAACGTGAGCGTGACCGCCCGCCACGGACTCATCACCGTGAGCGGTGCCACAGCCGGTACCCGTATAAGTGTCTACGACCTCAGTGGAGCACTCCAGTCGCCCGCCATCACAGCCGCCGGAAGCGGCAGCGAGATGATAGAAACCGCACCGGGCGCAGTGAGGATAGTACGCGTAGGCTCACGCACTTTCAAGGTAATGCCCTGATACATCAATAAAAGCGACATGAAGCAGACAGCCGAACTTACTGCCCTGACCGGAGAGCTCGGGTATGATGCCGACCGCATAGTACTCGTGGCATGTTCGAAGCGCAAACGGTATATCGAGCCGGTGTCGATGCGTCCGGCACAGGACCTGTACAGCGCAAGCCCGCTGTTTGCCCGTGCCATGTCGGTGGCGCTTAAAATCGCGCCGCAGACCAATGTGTTCATTCTGTCGACACAATATGACCTGGTGCGCTACAACCAACCGTTGCCCTACTACGACATGTCGCTCGACGACATACCCGCCAAGCGGGGCATAAGCATCGGGCAGTGGGGGCAACTGATACTCGATGAACTGTCGCAGCACTGCGACCCGACATCCACGGAGGTAGTGATACTCGCATCGCGCAGGATAAGCGACGCATTGACGCAAGGCTCGCCGCTAAGGCTCGGCAACGCCGTGACGCCGCTGAGCGGGCTGGACATCATAGCCGTATGTAAGAAATTGAAATAATCAATTCTACTATAAACACACTCACGCTCAGAGGGTGTCTCCGACCACAAATGCTGTGGACACGGAGACACCCTCTGAATCGTTTGTATATGCCAATTTAATAGTTGTTTTTCTTACGCTCGAAATAGCCGCGCTCCTTGCCGCATACAGGGCACTTGCCGGGAGCCGACTTGCCACGGTGTATGTAGCCGCATTCACGGCACTGCCATTCCTCCTCTTCGGCATCCTTGAACATGGTGTCCGATTCCAGACGCTCCAGTAGCTTCAGATAGCGGGCTTCGTGACCCTGCTCCACCGACGCCACGAGTTTGAAATGGTTGGCTATGCGGGGGAAGCCCTCCTCCTGAGCCACACGGGCAAACTCAAGATACATGTCGGCCCACTCCTCATGTTCGCCGGCTGCGGCTTCACGCAGGTTGCGTGCAGTGTCGCCCACGGGACCGGCGGGATATGATGCCGTGATTTCCAGCATACCCTCGTCGAGGAAGCTGAAGAATCCGCGTGCATGGGAATATTCCTGCTCGGCAGTCTCGAGGAATATGGCTGCAATCTGCTCATAACCCTCTTTCTTAGCCACTTCGGCAAATATGGTGTAACGTCCGCGTGCCTGAGACTCGCCGGCAAATGATTTCAAAAGATTTTTCTCGGTCTGTGTTCCCTTGATACTTTTATCGCTCATAATTCAGTTTGGTTTAACGGTTTTTGATGTTTACATTCATAACATCCCGCGTCCCGAATTTGTTCAGCCGCCTACGCAATATTTATGCACGACATCTCTTTTACCGCCTGCCGTGGCATTGCTTGAAATAAAATGAGTAATTTTGCATAATACAATCATGATTATGAGCAACGACACTCCCTATGGGTCACCGCGTCCCATCGAACTGCTGGCACCGGCACGCAATGCCGACATAGCCATCGAAGCCATACGCCACGGCGCCGATGCCGTGTATATGGGCGCGGCAAGCCACGGCGCACGCGCTGCTGCCGGCAATTCGCTCCAAGACATAGCCCGCGCAGTGGACTATGCCCACCAATTCGGAGCAAGAATCTACGTGACCGTCAACACCATAATATACGATGACGAACTTCAGGCAGTGGAGCGGCTCATACACCGGCTCTATGGCATAGGAGTGGACGCGCTGATAGTGCAGGACATGGCGTTGCTGCGCATGGCTCTGCCACCCATAGCGCTCCATGCGAGCACACAGTGCGACATACATTCGGTGGAAAAGGCACGTTTTCTGCAATCGGCAGGATTCTCTCAGCTCGTGGTGGCTCGTGAACTCTCCATCGAGGAGATGAGCAGGATACATCATGCTGTGGATGTGCCGCTGGAAGCATTTGTCCACGGTGCGCTATGCGTGAGCTACAGCGGTGACTGCCAGGCAGGATTCGCCACCATGGGACGCAGTGCCAACCGTGGCGAATGCCCGCAGATATGCCGGCACAAATTTGACCTTACCGATGCCGACGGCCGTGTGATAGTGGCAGGAAAGCATCTGTTATCGTTGCGCGATCTCAACCGCTCGCAGCAACTCGCGGCTATGCTCCATGCCGGCATATCATCATTCAAAATCGAGGGACGTCTCAAGGATGCCGCCTACGTAAAAAATGTGGTGGGTGCCTACCGACAGGCGCTCGACAGCATTATCGATGCCAATCCGCATCTCTACACCCGCTCATCGGCCGGCACATCGGCACTGACCTTTACCCCCGACCTGACGAAAAGTTTCAATCGCGGATACACCGAATATTTCACCACAGCCACGCGTCCGCAGATACGGATGGCCGCCATGGACAGCCCGAAATGGATAGGCGAGCCTGTAGGCACCGTCATCTCTTCAACCCCGCGCGCCATCAAAGCGCGTCTCACCGCCACCCTTGCCAACGGCGACGGGCTGGGATATTTCGATGCCCGCAACGAATTTCAAGGCTTCCGGCTCAACCGCATAGAGGGCAACACCCTCTTCCCCGCACAGCCGATGGCTATCCCCGCCGGCACACAACTGTACCGCAACCACGACCGGCTGCGTGCCGAGATGATGGAATCGGACACGGCACGCCGCACTATAGACGTGGCACTGACACTGCGCACATCGCCATGGGGCATCGCATTGGATATAGCCGACAGCTACGGACACCGCGCCACCGCCACCGCGACTCTGCAACTCTCCGAAGCCCGCACCCCCCAATCCGACATGCGCCGCGACATACTCTCCAAGACCGGCGACACCATATTCCGGGTGACAAACGTCGACGACCTCGCCGGTGACATATTCATACCCAAATCATCGCTCGCAGCACTGCGCCGCGACGCCACCACCGCACTGTCACGCGCCATACGCATCACTCACCGTTACGACTACCGCCGAACTGAGGACACCGCAGCCGAACTGCCCGCAACCGAACTCACCTACCACGACAATGTGGCAAACCGCCTTGCCGCCGATTTCTACCGCAGCCACTCAGCCACATCGATACAGCCGGCACTGGAGACCGACCGCGCACCACTTCAGGAATCCACCCGCATCATGACCACCCGCTACTGTCTGCGCCGCGAACTCGGCTACTGCCTGCGCACCCCTCAGGGGCGGCAGCTGCCACAGCCACTCTTCCTCCGGTCCGGTTCCATGCGCCTTGCCCTGCACTTCGACTGCCCCAACTGCCGCATGCATGTCCACACCACCAAATAACCCCATCGAAAAAATTAGTAATTATCAATATTTTGCTTACTTTTGCAGTATCATAGATTAAAAAATCGCACAATCATGAAAAAGGATAGAATTCTCGTAACCGGCGGTACCGGATACATAGGCTCGCACACAGTGGTAGAACTTCAGAATGCCGGTTATCCGGTGGTGATTATAGACAATCTCTCCAACTCCAACCGCAATGTGCTCGACGGCATAGAGCGTATCACCGGAATCCGTCCCGATTTCGTGGAAGCCGACTGCACCGATATGGATGCGTTGAAGAAACTGTTTGCCGACTATCCCGACATCAAGGGTATAATCAACTTCGCAGCCAGCAAGGCAGTGGGCGAGTCGGTACAGAAACCTATCCTCTATTACCGCAACAACCTCAACACTCTGCTGAACCTGCTCGACCTGATGGGTCCCAACGGAGTGAAAGGCATAGTGTTCTCATCGTCATGCACCGTCTACGGCGAGCCCGACGAGAACCCCGTAACCGAACAGTCGCCCATCAAAAAGGCAACCTCGCCTTACGGCAACACCAAACAGATATCCGAGGAGATAATCACCGACGTAATCAACTCGGGCGCACCCTTCAAGAGCGTGATACTGCGCTACTTCAATCCGGTAGGCGCACACCCCTCGGCTGAAATAGGCGAGCTGCCCAACGGTGTCCCCCAGAACCTCATCCCGTATCTGACACAGACCGCCATGGGTATCCGCAAGGAACTCAGCGTATTCGGCGATGACTACGACACACCCGACGGCTCATGCATACGCGACTACATCAACGTTGTAGACCTCGCCAAGGCACACGTGCTTGCCGTACAGCGTATGCTCGACAATCTAAGCGACGACAAGATTGAGATATTCAATCTCGGTACCGGTCGCGGAACATCCGTGCTCGAGCTCATCAACACGTTCGAAAGCGCCACCGGCGTGAAGGTGCCCCACAAGATTGTAGGCCGCCGCGAAGGTGACATTGAGAAAGTTTGGGCCGACCCCGCACACGCCAACAATGTATTGGGCTGGGTTGCCGACTCCACTTTGGAGGACACTATGCGCTCAGCTTGGGCATGGCAGTGCAAGCTGCGCGAACGCGGCATAATGTAAGCCATCCACGCCATCGAGCGACAATCTCCGGTAACGCAACATGACACTGACGACACGAATCATAAGCATACTCTGCGCCCTGACGACCATTCTTTCGGTTAGGGCGCAGAGCGGTGTATTGCCCCCATTGACAGATGGTGCCGATTCTACAGCCATTGTAAGTCTGCTCACATGCGCCCCTGGCAACAACATCTATGAGCTTGAGGGGCATTCGGCGGTGCGTATGCAATACGACGGCTACGACATAACAGCCAACTGGGGACTATTTGATTTCAACTCACCAAACTTCGTGTACCGTTTTGTAGCGGGCGAGACGGATTATTGCGTAGGCGCGTGTCCTACACCCTACTTTCTGGAACAGTACCGCAGACAGGGACGCCGAGTGACCGAGCAGGTCCTCAACCTCACCCCATCACAGGCAGCCCGCCTTATAGCGCTCATAGACCGCAACCTACTGCCGCAGAACCGCACATACCGCTACAATTATGTGAAGGACAACTGCGCCACACGTCCGCTCGAGATTGTGGAACAGGCAATAGGCGACACTATCCGGTTTGCCGCGCCACTCGATGAATTAGGTTCCGCGCCCACATTCCGCAGCGTCATGCGACATTATCACGCCAACTATCCGTGGTATCAGTTCGGTATAGACCTTGCCTTAGGAGAGGGTATCGACTACCCTATAGACACACGGGCAACCGCATTTGCCCCCGACGCCCTGCAAAAACTTGTCGCTGACGCAACTATCAGCAACGATGGAGGTCATGCCAAACCATTGGTCAAGACCACAAACATATTGGTGCCAGGCGATGCCGAGGGAATAGCCTACGGACCTACACCATGGTATGCCACACCCATTACAGCCGCCATGGCACTGCTTTTAATCGTATGTATGGTGACGTATGCCGATGTGCGACGGCACAAGACGAGCCGATGGCTCGACACGGCACTCTACGGACTCTACGGACTGATGGGATGTGTCATAGCGTTTCTTGTGTTCATATCGGTACATGAAGCCACATCGCCCAACTATCTGCTACTGTGGCTCAACCCATTGTGCCTGATACCGGCAATCACCGTGTGGATAGCGCGTTGGCGCCGGTTGACATATTACTATTTCACACTGAATATCACTGCAATAATAGTGTATATAATATCGTGGTGGCTCGGTAGCCAGTGGGTAAACGCCGCATTCATACCCATGATACTCGCCGACGCCATACGGTCGTTAAACTACATATACATCAACAGCAATGCCCTCAAAAAAGGATAATATATTTTTCCGCTCCACTCTCTGCGGTATAATTTCATTACTTACCGCATCAGGATTGCAAGCACAGTCCACGGTACAGCAACGCTCGCCCATAGTGGTGAGCATAATCGTCGAAGGTCTGTCCGATGAATACCTGTCACTTCTCGAACCGCAATTCGTGGACGGCGGCTTCAAACGTCTCATGCACTTCGGCACGGCATTCTCCAACGTGGATTTCGGACCGGGGACCGACCCTGCCGCCGCAACAGCCATACTGTATACCGGAGCCGCACCGATAGTCAACGGCATACCCGCAGCCACATATTACGACACCGAGACAAAGCTGGCTAGACCCATACTTTACGACCCGTCGAAGATGGGCAATTTCACTGACGAGACATACTCGCCCGTAGCCATCCATGTATCGACACTATCCGACGAGTTGAAGAAAGACACCGACGGTGACGCATACATATACTCCATAGCCCCCTCCTCACAACAATCCATCATAGCGGCAGGTCACGCTGCCAACGGAGCGTTCTGGCTCAACACCCACACCGGCAACTGGGCAACCACCACATACTACCGCGATATGCCGCAGGCAGTGAACGACCGCAATTACCGCAATCCACTGTCCACCCGTCTCGACACCATGAAATGGGCACCGATGTTGCCCATGACATCCTACCCGTTGCTCTCGCGCAGCGACCGCAGCAGACCGTTCCGCTACAATTTTCCCAAGAAAGAATTCAACCGATACCGCATATTCAGCAAGTCACCGCTCGGCAATACCGAGCTGACTTCTCTGGCTGTAGACATATTGCAGTCGAGTCTCATGGGCAAGGACGAAGCCCCCGATATGCTATGTCTTGCCTATTCGGTAAACCCCATCAACGCATCGCCATTCGGATGCGACCGTGCGGAAATCCTCGACAGTTACCTACGGCTCGACCGTGACCTCGCACGTCTATTCGCCACCCTCGACCGCACAGCCGGCATAGGACGCACCACAATATTCCTGTCAGGCATTCCCTCGGACGGTCAACCGCGAAGCGATGAAGCCCAATGGGGAATACCCACCGGCGAATTTTCTGTAAAACGCGCCAAGTCCCTTCTGGACATGTACCTTATGGCAGTACACGGCAATGGCGACTGGGTCACCGGATACCACAACAAGCATTTCTACCTCAACCACAAACTAATCAAGGAGCGCAACCACAACCTCGCTGAATTCCGCGCTGAAGTGGCTGATTTTCTCGCCCGCATGAGCGGCATAAGCAACGTACACACTATCGACGACATAATAGCGTCGCGTGCAGGCGACAATCCTCAGGCTACCAAACGCAACACATCCCTGCGACACGCAGGTGACGTGATAATAGAGGTGAACCCCGGATGGGAAATATCCGATGACCCGACGCATCCCGCACACTCCGGACTTGAAAGCAATTCGGCAGTGAATATTCCGGCATTCATAGCCGGACCCAATATTCCGGCTCGTCGCATAGACATCCCCGTCGACGCGCGCGCATTTGCCGCTACTATAGCCCGCACCATTAATATCCGTGCACCAAACGGCGCAGCATTTCCAGCTATCAGATTGAAATAAAATACCCTGTGATGCAGGGACACCATTAAACTTAACGAACCAAAATGAACCACAACAAAAACATAATATTACTGCTCGGAGGAGGATTGGCAGCCATGCCGGCATTGGCATCAGAAACTCAGAAACCCAACATACTGTACATCATGTGCGATGACATGGGATACGGTGATCTTGGATGCTACGGACAGCCCTACATATCCACCCCTAATATAGACAGTCTCGCCGCCCAAGGCATGCGATTTACCCAAGCCTACGCCGGAAGTCCGGTGAGTGCGCCGTCACGCGCATCGTTCATGACCGGACAGCACTCCGGACACTGCGAGGTACGCGGAAACAAGGAATACTGGCGCGATGTGCCGATGGTGCGGTACGGACAAAACGAGGATTTCTCATTAGTGGGACAGCATCCTTACGACTCTGCCCACGTAGTACTCCCCGAGATATTCAAGGACCGGGGGTACACTACCGGCATGTTCGGTAAATGGGCCGGCGGCTACGAGGGTTCGCGCTCTGTGCCGGAAACACGCGGCATTGACGAATTTTTCGGATATATCTGCCAGTTCCAGGCTCACCTGTACTATCCCAATTTTCTGAACCGTTACAGCAAATCAGCCGGTGACACAGCCACAGTGCGCGTGGTCATGGAGCAGAACATACAGCATCCCATGTATGGACCTGAATATCGTAACCGGGAACAGTATTCAGCCGACCTCATACATCAGGAAGCCATGAAATGGATTGACAGTCAAACCGCTGACAAACCTTTCTTCGGAATACTCACCTATACATTGCCACACGCCGAACTCGTGCAGCCCGAGGACTCTATCGTGAACCACTACCGTGATAAATTCACCACCGACCTCGACTGGGAAGGCTCGATATGGTCCAGATACAACCCGTCGTTCCACACACATGCCCAGTTTGCAGGCATGATTACACGTCTTGACGCATACGTAGGCGAAATAATGGCGTTACTAAAGAAAAAAGGGCTTGACGATAACACTATAGTGATATTCACAAGCGACAATGGTCCTCACGAGGAAGGCGGAGCCGACCCTACATTCTTCGGACGCGACGGCAAACTGCGCGGATTGAAGCGCCAGATACACGAAGGCGGAATCCGCGTCCCGTTCATAGTGCGCTGGGATGGCAAGATTGCACCGGGAAGTGTCCAGGAGCTTCCAATAGCATTCTACGACCTTATGCCTACATTTGCCGAGATAATCGGCGTAGAGCAATTCCCCGGCAAATACGCCAACACTGACAAGGAAGTTGACCATTTCGATGGTATATCGTTCGCACCCACACTGCTCGGCAAAAATCAGGAACGCAAACACGACTTCCTGTATTGGGAGTTTGACGAAACTGACCAGATAGGTGTGCGCAAAGGCGATTGGAAACTGATAGTAAAAAGCGGGATACCACACCTTTACAACCTTGCTGATGACATTCATGAAGACCGCGATATAGCATCCTCGCACCCTGATATAGTCCGTGAAATGACAGATATAATACTGCGCGAGCACACACCCAATCCGCATTTCCATGTGACACTTCCGAACAATCAGGGCAACTCCGTGGTTGAATAACCGTTGAAACCATCGTATTTTATCGGTTAGCAAAATGTTATCCCACACATTTTCACTATCTTTGCACTCTAATCAGGAGTGCCGTACTGATACGGACACTCCCCTTCTTAAAGGAAAAAACAATAAAATCAAATAAATACATGTCACTTAACACATTCTTAAGTAAGATATTCGGAAATAAATCGCAACGCGACTTAAAAGAAATCCGCCCTATCGTAGACAAAATAAAGGCTCTTGAGCCAAAAATGAAGGAACTATCGCCCGATGATCTCCGCGAACAGATCAATGCCGTACGCGCCGACATCAAATCAGCCATACGCAACGATGAGGAAGCTGCCGCACAAAAGCGCATCGACATCGAAAACCTGCCCTTTGACAAGCGTCAGCCCCTCTGGGACGAGATAGACCGTCACGAAAAAAACATACTTGACATCATTGAAGATAAACTCAACGAGCATCTGCCCGTAGTGTTCGCCACGCTCCGCGAAACGGCGGCACGCTTCGCGGCAAGCCCCACCGTAGAGGTTACAGCCACCCAGCTTGACCGCGACCTCGCTGCCGCAGGAAAGGACTTCCTGACCATCGACGGCGACAAGGCTATCTACAAAAGCTCATGGGTAGCCGGTGGCAATGAAATCAAGTGGGATATGGTGCACTACGACGTACAGCTCATTGGTGGTGTGGTACTCCAGCAAGGCAAGATTGCAGAGATGGCAACCGGTGAAGGAAAGACACTCGTAGCCACACTCCCCGTGTTCCTTCGCTCGCTCTCGGGCAAAGGCGTGCATGTGGTGACTGTCAACGACTATCTCTCGAAACGTGACTCGGAATGGATGGGTCCGCTATATATGTTCCACGGCTCGACTGTGGACTGCATAGACAAGCACGAACCCAACACTCCCCAACGCCGCGCCGCATACAACTGCGACATCACATTCGGAACCAACAACGAATTTGGCTTCGACTACCTGCGCGACAACATGGCAATGACACCCGGTGACATGGTACAGCGCAAGCACTACTACGCCATTGTCGATGAGGTGGACTCCGTGCTTATCGACGATGCCCGTACACCCCTCATCATCTCAGGCCCCGTTCCCAAAGGCGATGACCAGCTGTTCATGGAATACCGTCCCAATGTGGAGAAAGTGGTACAGGCACAGCGTCGTCTCGTCACTCAGATTCTGTCCGAAGCCAAAACCAAACTCGCATCGGAGGACAAGGATGTACGCAAGGAAGGAGCATTGCTGCTGTTCCGTGCCTACAAAGGTTTGCCGAAAAACAGTGCTTTGATTCGCTTCCTGAGCCAGGAAGGCATCAAGAACATACTTCTCGAAACTGAAGCTTACTATCTTCAGGACAACTCACGAGAGATGCCCAAAGCCACCGAACCGCTATATTTCGTGATTGACGAAAAGAACCGTAGCGTGGAACTGACGGACAAGGGTATCGACGAACTCACCGGCACCAGCTCCGACCCGCAATTCTTCGTGCTCCCCGACATAGCATCACAGCTATCTGAAGCCGAAACCATAGAGGATTTGGCAGAACGCCGTCAGCGCAAGGACGAACTGATGCAGAACTACGCCATCAAGGCAGAACGCGTACACACTGTGACCCAGTTGCTCAAAGCCTACACCCTTTTTGAAAAGGACGTGGAATATGTGATTGACGACAACAAAATCAAGATTGTCGACGAACAGACAGGTCGTATCATGGAGGGTCGTCGCTACTCCGACGGTCTGCATCAGGCAATCGAAGCCAAGGAAGGCGTGAAAGTGGAAGCCGCCACTCAGACATTCGCCACCATCACGCTTCAGAACTACTTCCGCATGTACCACAAGCTCGCCGGTATGACCGGTACGGCTGAAACCGAAGCCGGTGAATTCTGGGACATCTACAAACTCGACGTAGTGACCATACCCACCAACCGTCCGGTAGCACGTGAGGACATGAAGGACCGCGTGTTCAAGACCAAGAAAGAAAAGTACGCAGCCGTAATCGATGAGATACAGCAATTGGTGGCAAAAGGACGCCCCGTACTCGTAGGTACCACCTCCGTAGAAATCTCAGAACTCCTGAGCCGAATGCTCAAGATGCGCAATATACCCCACAACGTCCTCAATGCCAAGCTTCACCAAAAGGAAGCCGACATCGTGGCACAGGCAGGCAAGGCAGGTACTGTAACCATAGCCACCAACATGGCAGGCCGTGGTACCGACATCAAGCTTCCGGCTGAGGTGAAAGAAGCCGGTGGTCTTGCCATCATCGGTACCGAACGCCATGAGTCGCGCCGCGTCGACCGCCAGCTTCGCGGACGTTCCGGACGTCAGGGCGACCCGGGCTCTTCCGTATTCTACGTTTCATTCGAAGACCAGCTGATGCGTCTGTTCGTTACCGACAAAGTGATGAAGATGCTTGACCGCTTCGGTTTGGAAGAGGGTGAGATGATTGAATCGAAACTCATCAACAATGCCATTGAGAACGCCCAAAAACGCGTTGAAGAAAACAACTTCGGCATCCGTAAACGTCTGCTCGAATACGACGACGTCATGAACAAGCAACGCGCATACATCTACACACGACGTCACCACGCACTGTTGGGCGAACGCATAGGTATCGACATAGCCAACATGTTCTACGACGTAATCGAAAACCTCGTAAACAACTACGACGCACCCACCGATTACGACGACCTCGCGCTTGAATTGTTCAAGATACTCACCATCGAAGCACCGTTCACAGCCGATGAATTCCGCAACATGCCCAAGGAGGATGTAATCGATGCCATACACACCGCCGCTATCGAGGCTTTTGACCGTAAGAGCGCGCGAATCACTGATATAGCCACTCCGGTGATAAAGGATTGCGTGGAAAACCGCAACATGGACGGTCAAATCATAGTGCCCATAACTGATGGCAAGCGTATGTTCCATCTGCGTGCCGACCTCCGTCAGGCATACGACACCGAATCACGCTCCATAGTCAAGGAATGGCACAAAGCCATACTGCTCGTGACCATCGACGAACTCTGGAAAGAGCACCTTCGCGAACTTGACCAATTACGTCAGTCGGTACAAAATGCATCGTACGAACAGAAAGACCCGTTGGTTATCTACAAAGTGGAATCGTTCCACCTCTTCGAGCAGATGCTCAATAACCTCAACGTGAAAGTGGTATCGGCATTGATGCGTGGACAGATATATATCCCGCAACAGCAACAACCGCAACACCAGCAGGAACAGCAGCAGCCCGCAGCCCCCGAAGTGCAGCGTGCCATGCCTGAACGCCGCACCGACTATTCGCAATACCGCACTTCCAAGGAAGCGTTACCCGGAGAATCAGCCACACGCGCTGCGGCATCTGCCCGCCAAGGCGAACAGCAACGTCCGCAGCCGGTCAAGGCAGCCCCAAAGGTAGGCCGTAACGACCCCTGCCCTTGTGGTAGCGGAAAGAAGTTCAAGAACTGTCACGGACGTGGAATGTAATCCTACAACACAGCCATAACAGGACTAATTATAATCTATAGCTCTTACATATCATTTTCATTAACGCCATTGCGCCATAAGATAGAATATGAATAAGAAATATTTCCTTTGGGTGGCAGCCGCTCTCATCCTGCTCCTTGTGGGGGCGATAGTGTTCAGCGTGGTACAGGTTACATCATTGAAAAAAGAGGTCAACGTGGCACGCGCTGAGAACGAACAGCTTCAGCTCACCAACGAACAGCTCACACTCTCCAATGAGTACGATGCCATAAACTCCGAATTCAGCCGCTACGAAAATCAGGCAGTACAGTTGCAGAACGACACCATCCTGGCAAAATATACCGCAGCGAAGAACAAGGTGGAACAGCTCATCAAGGAACTCAACTCCGAAAAGACCAAAAGCTCCAAGCGCATCAAGGAATTGCAGGACGAGATATCGACACTGCGGGCACTGTTGCGCCATTATATAGCTCAGGTCGATTCCCTTGGCCGCGAGAACGCCGGACTTAAAGCCGAAAATGCCGAAATACGCAACCGTAATGAGCAATTGTCGACACAAGTAGCAGAAGTGTCACGTAAAAACGAGACACTCAACGAACGTATGACACTCGCCGAAAAGCTGAATGTTACCGGTGTGACACTATCTGCTCTGAAAGGCAACGGCAAGAATGAGAAAAACATCACCAAAGCCAAACAGCTTAAAGTGACGTTTACCATTCCGCAGAACAACTCTACACCCTCCGGTGCCAAAACTATATATCTGCGTATCACCAGCCCCGAAGGTTCGTTGCTGGGCAACGCCGGCTCTTTCCCATTCGAAGGTGGCAGCGTACCATGCACGGCTAAGAAAACCATCGAGTACGGAGGTCAGGAGATATCCGGCATCACCATATACTGGGATGTCAACACCACCCTTACTCCGGGTGACTACACCGTCGAACTGTTTGCCGACAATTACCGGCTGACATCCCGGCACTTCACCATGAAGAAATAGTCACCGCCCGCCCATCCGCATAACATGACCGACGCGCTACAATCCATATACGATTCCGTCAATACGGTGGAGGTTTCCACCGTATCGTCGGTCTACAAGCTGCTGCTCAGTCTCATACTGGGCAGCTGCGTGGGATTGGAGCGCAAACGCAAGGGACAGATTGCCGGCATACGCACATTCGCCCTTATATCCATGGGGGCATCCCTCGCCATGATACTGTCCATATACGTACCACAGGAATACCTCGGACTTAAGAACGGCGACCCGGGACGTATAGCTGCACAGGTCATCACCGGGATAGGCTTTCTTGGAGCCGGAGCCATCATTCAAAGCAAAGGCTCGGTGCGAGGTCTCACCACTGCCGCCGGAATATGGATGGTAGCCACCATAGGTATGGCAGTGGGAGTGGGATTGTATGTGCTTTCGCTCGTAGCCACCGCGCTGATTATAGTCATACTGATGTTTCTCGAACAACTTGAGCACCGTGTGCACTTAGGTGGCGAATCCCGTATAATACGCCTGCGCGTCAATGCCATAGTGACCGACATAGCCGACTACCGCACATGTCTTGAGAGCCACAACGTGCAATTGGTCAACGTATATGTGGAGTATGACTACAATGAGCCCACCACACGTCTCAACCTTGTGACACTCGCACGTGAATCTACCGACTTCATAGCGCTGTTCGAAGCCTTGCGGCATGTAAGACCCACGTCAGCCATATCACTCGCCAATCAGATTACCATCTGATTCAGTACCCACCCACACTAACACATATTCCATCCGATACAATCCATGACACCTGCCACCATACTTCTTGCGGCGGTCGAACCAGCGCATCAGGCCGCGCAGCTCGACATACAGAGTCTCATCTCCGACCTTGCCTTCATACTCATACTCGGAGCCGTAACCACCGTATTCTTCAAATGGATAAAACAGCCGGTGGTACTCGGTTACATAGTGGCAGGATTTCTCGCAAGCCCCAATTTCGTGTACCTGCCGTCGGTAACAACCGAAAGCAACATCGATTTCTGGGCGCAGATAGGCATCGTGGTGCTGCTGTTCTCACTGGGTCTCGAATTCAGCTTCAAAAAACTGCTCAACGCCGGCGGTTCGGCTGTTGTCACAGCACTTATAATAGTGATAGGCATGATGTGCGCCGGATTCTCTATAGGGCATCTGCTCGGATTCTCCAACATCAACAGCCTGTTTCTCGGCGGCATGCTCTCAATGTCATCCACCACCATTATCATAAAAGCGTTCAATGACCTCAATCTCAGCCATAAGAAATTTGCATCGCTCGTATTTGCCGTACTGATAGTCGAGGACCTGTTTGCCGTGTTGATGATGGTGATACTGTCATCGATTGCCATCAATGACAGCGTCGAAGGGGTCGACCTGCTCAAAAGCGTGAGCAAGCTCGGATTCTTCCTCATAATGTGGTTTGCCGTAGGTGTGTTCCTGCTCCCCTCCATGCTCAACGGCACACGCAGGTTTCTCAATAGCGAGACACTGCTCATCGTATCCATGGGGCTATGTCTGGGCATGGCGGTATTTTCGGTCTACTGCGGATTCTCACTCGCATTAGGAGCATTTGTCATGGGCTCCATACTGGCAGGGACAAGCTTTGCCGAACGCATAGAACATGTCACACAGCCCGTCAAGGACCTGTTCGGCTCGGTATTCTTTATCTCAGTGGGCATGATGGTCAATCCCGAAATTATCGTGCACTACTGGACACCTATATTAATATTATCGGCAGTGGTTATTGTAGGCATGATTCTTTTCGGCACATTCGGTATGCTCGTCACCGGCCAGCCACTGAAGGTAGCCATGGAATCGGGATTTTCACTTACACAGATCGGCGAATTCGCTTTCATCATAGCCACGTTGGGTATGCAACTCGGCGTACTCGACTCCACCATCTACCCCATAGTGGTGGCAGTCTCGGTACTCACCACATTCACCACACCATACTTCATACGCATGGCAGACCCCGCCTACAACTTCGTGGCGCGGCACCTCCCCGGCAAACTGCATTTCCTAATCGAACGATACTCTAAGAACGCCAGCACCGAGAGCGAAACCGGCATACTATGGCGCTCACTGCTCAAACGTTACCTTTGGCGCATACTGCTTTACTCATCAGTACTGATTGCCATATCCATGATATCACGCCAATGGCTGCTGCCACTCACCACATCATTCAGCCCCTCATGGGGTAAGTTGCTGTGCGCGTTCATTACATTGGCGGCAATGGCTCCCTTCCTGCTCGCCATGTCATATCCGGCATCGAAGAAAACGGAACGCCAACGTCTCATCAGCGCCAACGCCCACTTCGACGTACCGCTCATAGTCATGACCATATTCCGACTGCTGCTCGCGCTCGTATTCATCACCTACACCCTGACAGCCATCTACTCATGGAGCGTGGGCATCACCTTCGGAGTGGCAATATTCATACTCATCGTATTCGTATTCTCCAAACGCGTACGCCGGCGCATGAGCTCCATCGAAACAAAATTCCTCAACAACCTCAACGAGCGTGAACTGCGACGTAGCGGCCGCAACAACAATCTTGTCAGCAACCTCCACCTCGCATTCATGAACGTAGGCTATGCCTGTCCGTTTGTAGGCGAACGGCTCATGGACTCCGGTCTGCGCTCACGCTACGGAGTGAGCATAGCATCCATACAGCGCGGCACACATTTGCTGCCGGTACCCTCCGGCGATACCCGAGTATTTCCCGGCGACGTCATAGGCGTCATAGGCACAGACGAAGACATACAGGCACTGTTACCGGTAGTCGAGGCACAGGCAGACGACTCCGCCCCCGACAATTTGCGTGCCTCCGACCTAAAACTGAAATCCGTGCAACTATCCGATACATCACCGCTCGTAGGCGTCAGCGTAGCCGATTCACAGCTGTCAGGACGCTACTCGGCTCTGTTGGTAAGCGTGATGCGCGACGACAAATATTTCACACCCGATGCCGACACAGTGTTCCGTCCGCACGACGTATTGTGGATGGTATGCAATCCCACAATAATTCCATCGCTCAAATAGCCGGGCATTTCTGATTTTTATGTAACTTTGCAATCAGAAATTCCCTACTTCAAATATTATTTATGCAGGAAAAGATTATCATTCTTGACTTCGGCTCGCAGACCACCCAGCTCATAGGGCGGCGCGTGCGCGAACTCAACATGTATTGCGAAATCGTACCCTACAACAAGTTCCCCCACTCCGACCCGTCGGTGATCGGGGTAATCCTGTCCGGTTCGCCATTTTCCGTCTACGACGAAAAAGCGTTCAAAATCGAGCTTGACACCATCCGCGGCAAATACCCCATACTCGGTATATGCTACGGAGCGCAGTTCATGGCATACGTCAATGGCGGAACCGTGGAGCCAGCCAACAGCCGTGAATACGGACGTGCCCTGCTCACCACCATCGACACCACCAATCCCTTGCTCAAAGGCATTGAGCCGGGAAGCCAAGTGTGGATGAGCCATGGCGACACCATCACATCGCTTCCGGAAGGATTCAACATCATTGCATCTACCGAACAAGTGCCCGTGGCAGCATATCAGGCACAAGGTGAAAAACTATGGGGCGTGCAGTTCCACCCCGAAGTCTACCACAGCACTTGCGGCACACAGTTGTTGCGCAACTTCGTTGTCGACATCTGCGGTGGTAAGCAGGACTGGAGCGCGGCATCATTCATCGAATCCACCGTCGCACAGCTCAAGCAGCAGCTTGGCGATGACAAGGTGGTGCTCGGTCTCAGTGGCGGTGTCGACTCCTCAGTAGCTGCCGTTCTTCTCAACAAAGCCATAGGCAAGAACCTCACCTGCATATTCGTAGACCACGGTATGCTCCGCAAAAACGAATTCACCGACGTGCTACGCGACTACGAAGTACTCGGTCTGAATGTAATCGGTGTCGACGCATCCCGGAAATTCTTCTCGGAACTCGCCGGTGTCACCGACCCCGAGAAGAAACGCAAAATCATAGGCAAAGGATTCATTGAAGTATTCGACGAGGAAGCCCACAAACTTTCCGATGTGAAATGGCTCGGACAAGGCACCATATACCCCGACTGTATCGAATCACTCTCCATCACCGGCACCACCATCAAGAGCCATCACAACGTGGGAGGACTCCCTGAGAAGATGAACCTGAAACTGTGCGAACCGTTACGTCTATTGTTTAAAGACGAAGTACGCGCCGTGGGACGTGAGCTCGGCATGCCCGAACACCTCATCACACGCCATCCATTCCCCGGACCGGGACTTGCAGTGAGAATACTCGGCGACATCACTCCCGAGAAAGTACAGATTCTTCAGGAAGCCGACCATATATTCATACAAGGATTGCGCGACTGGGGACTGTACGACAAAGTATGGCAAGCCGGTGTGATACTGCTGCCCGTACAGAGTGTTGGCGTGATGGGCGATGAACGCACCTACGAACGTGCCGTAGCACTCCGCGCTGTAACATCCACGGATGCCATGACCGCCGACTGGGCACACCTGCCTTACGACTTCCTTGCCGAGGTGTCAAACAAAATCATCAACACCGTCCGCGGCGTCAACCGCGTGACCTACGACATCTCCTCCAAGCCACCGGCAACCATCGAATGGGAATAACCAATCGCATTCATAATCAACCCATTAGTCACTCTTGCATGCAGGAGTGACTTTTTTTATTGCGTTCTTAAAAATCGGACAAATCTATCAACCGTACGAATTTAAAACTCTGTTTCTGACCATAAAATTCACTTGTCGCTAAAATATCATTCAACTCCTTGGTTACTTTACAAAATTTTTCTTATTTTTGCGACACTTAACGCACGACTTGCGCTAAGTCCTACATATTGAAAGCGTTTCGCTCTTTCTGACAGTGAATCTGGACAATTCATGGCAACAGAAAGCATGGACGCTCTTCTTAGGTGTGACTTTATGTATCACTACATATCGACTGCCTAAGTGTGAGCATATATGACTATGTTGCCAGGGCAGTCCAGAGCCTACTGTAATAGTCGAACAAGGCTCACACTTTCTTTTTGTAGTGTTATTATAGTGTATAAAAAAATCAACATGCGATTCCTGAGCCTTGTCTCGCAACAAACTAATAATTATCATATTATGAAAAAGTTATTGTTTTGCTTGTGTGCAATGGCTATGTCTCTGACCACATTTGCCCAAAAAGGTGAATCACGGGTTGGTATCAACCTCAACGCATCTCCCCTGATGGAGGACGGCGTATCTCTCACCAACTTCGGCTTAGCCGCCAAGTATCAGTATGGCCTTACCGACCATGTCCGCTTGGAGGGTGTTGCAGGTTACGACTTCAAGGCTAAAGGCGCAAGCCTGTTTGAGGTGGGTGCTAACGTTCACTATCTGTTCAAAATCGGCGAGAAAATCAACGTTTACCCACTTGCAGGTATCGGATATGCCAACATCAAGGGGGTCGTTACAAAATCAGAGGTTGAGGGAATAACCCGAGAATCCGACAATGATGATGAGGAGGTTGGAAGTTCATCAATGAATAAGTTCTATTACAACCTTGGTGCAGGTGCGGAATATGCCCTGACAGATCGTTTAAATGTTGGCGTTGAAATAAAATGGCAAGGTATCAAATGGTTCAACCGCCTGCCTATCTCCATCGGTGTATCATATAAATTCTAAAGAAGCCATACTATGAAAAAGTATATACAAGCCTTGGCTACAATGCTGTTTGTGGCCGCTATCTCTCTCGGCTTCACATCATGTAGCAGTGACGATGACGAACCAGGCGGTGGCTCTTCCTATGGAAGTCTGACTGTCAATGGTCAGAAATGGGATGTCGGCTCCACCGTTCCCAATTACGATGAATCAGGCTTTTATTATATTGGTGTCTCAAAAAGTGGTGTCATGCATACCATTGCATGTTACGAAGACCTTACTGAATATGAAGTAGGCGACGAAGTAACTCCCGCCTATCTTGTCCTTGGCACCGAAAACGCCGAATATTCTTATGAGGACGGAGAGGTAACTGTTGTTAAGAAATCAGGCAAAAACATCACATTGAAGTTTGACAACTACACAGTAGCCTTTACTGGACTATTGGTTTCTGCTCTTGGAGATGGCCGCGGCCCTGATATTGCCAATGCCAATACTCTTGAAATGAATGGCACTGTGACATTTGTATATCACACATTGCCTGACTGATATTCATTATAAGACCGAATCAGACACTTACCAGACTGTAGGTGTCTGATTTTTTGTCTCCAGTAAATGTCACCAGACTGCCAAGCCAATAATGCAACAACTTAAACCTTAATCTTATACATATAATATCACTAATCGAGTGGGAATAACCAAACACATTTATAATCAATACATTAGTCACTCTTGCATGCAGGAGTGACTTTTTTATTGCGTTCTTAAAAATCGAGCAAATCAACCAACCGTACGAATTTAAAACTCTGTTTCTGAGCATTAACCCGCTTTAGAAATTCAAATTATATCTTATTTGGTATTCATACATAGAAACGTTATCTTTGCTATCAGTTAAATTATATAGTTATGCAACTGATTAATGACAACATACAGACTATGTAAAAGTCCAACCACTTTTTGAATTCATAACAACCAATTCTAACCAACAACGTCTCAACTATCTGAGCAATAACCATGGAATTAACTTCTTAATATCCATTCGTTTTTAGTTTCTCAACCGCCAAACCATGCCTACCCCCCCCAACAACTTCTCATCTAACAATCAGCCACTTACACAAATACATTCACTTAATGCCTTAAAATTATTTTGTGCATTTTTAGTGGTTCATTTACACATTCCATCCATTTACCAATCGCTGATATTGCCACTTGGACACATAGCCGTTCCCATATTTTTCATAATCTCAGGCTACTTCATCTACGGTAAGTCTAATAAATTAGACCCGAACAAACTACGCAGAACTGCTATAAAAATAGCCAAACTCATCATAGTCTCTCAATCAATCTACATCATTTATACTTTAGCAACCTCATTTAGACATGAGGGAAGGCTTGATACTTTGCTTAGTTCTATAGGTTGGTTCTACACCATATTTTTCGGAAGTTGGTTCTCAGGGCCATTATGGTACCTAACCGCATTCTTAGAAACCATTCTTTTCATATGGCTAATAGTGCGATTACGCGCCGAACGAATCTTGCCATACCTCATCCCTGTATGCTTACTGGCGCGATGTCTGATGAAATTTTATTATTCGCATTATCCTACAGCCCCATATTTTTCTTGGATAGGCTACAACCTTATTACAGATGGCATTCCGTGTGTCATAATTGGCATGATGATACGCCGGTTCTTGCATCTCGCTCCTTCACAACGAATACTTTGTTTCATTACAGCGTTACTATTCATTACATTATATTTAAGCGGATACACGTTTGATATTTATAGCACTTGCATCCATCAGATATCAATATTTTTACTTGCTACATCAGCGTTCATTCTTGTCATAAGATATGAACCAAAACACAGATTAACATTAATTTGCGCCAAATACGGCAAAGACAATTCAAGGGATATATATATCGGACATTCATTAATGGGAGTAATCGTGCGCAATCTCGTACCTGACTTTATCTCAATAATAAATCCAATAGCAACATTTGCCATTACCCTATTGGGGTCTAAAATCTACAATTATATAAAGCAAACTCGTCCAATCAATCTCAATCTACTATCCAAACGTATGAAACAATATTAAAACCGCAAATACCTGCAGCACTGCAGCACTTTTACATACAAAAAGTATCGGACAACACGTGGGTGATGTCCGATACTTTACTATATTATAGACAATTAATACACCTCTCAGTCACCCATGGTGCGGAGAAGCTCATCGTTCGATGATGTGCGTTCCATACGGTCCTTGATGAACTCCATCGCCTCTATGCTATTGCGGTCCGACAAGAAGCGACGCAGAATCCACATACGGTTGAGCGTTTCGTCACGCAACAGCAAATCGTCGCGACGCGTGCTCGACGCCATGATATCCACAGCCGGGAATATACGCTTGTTCGATAGCTTGCGGTCGAGTTGAAGCTCCATATTACCGGTGCCCTTGAACTCCTCAAATATCACCTCGTCCATCTTCGAGCTCGTCTCGGTAAGGGCGGTAGCGATGATAGTCAGCGAACCACCGTTCTCTATATTACGCGCAGCACCGAAGAACCGCTTCGGTTTCTGGAGCGCATTGGCATCCACACCACCCGACAGGATTTTGCCCGACGCAGGAGCACACGTATTGTACGCACGTGCCAGACGGGTTATCGAGTCAAGCAGAATCACCACATCGTGGCCACATTCCACCAAACGCTTAGCCTTCTCGAGCACTATACCTGCTATCTTCACGTGGCGGTCCGCCGGTTCATCGAATGTCGATGCTATAACCTCGGCATTGACACTGCGGCTCATGTCCGTCACCTCCTCCGGACGTTCATCTATCAGAAGAATCATGATGTACGTCTCCGGATGGTTCGCAGCTATGGCGTTAGCTATATCCTTGAGCAATATCGTCTTACCAGTCTTGGGTGGTGCCACTATCAATCCGCGCTGACCCTTGCCTATCGGAGAGAACATATCCACAACTCGTGTAGATATATTGGCTGAACGACCGCTGGTCAAATCAAACTTCTCATCGGGGAACAACGGTGTAAGGTGCTCGAAAGGCACTCTATCGCGGATAAACTCCGGTGTACGCCCATTGACGCGGAGCACCTTGCTCAGCGGGAAATACTTCTCGCCATCTTTGGGCGGACGTATCGTCGCATCAACCACGTCGCCGGTCTTCAGTCCGTACGACTTTATCTGCTGCGGAGTCACATACACATCATCGGGCGAAGTCAGATAATTGTAATCGCTCGAACGCAGGAAGCCACAACCCTCCGGTATCACCTCCAGCACACCCGAAGTCTCCACTATACCATCGAAATTATACAGTGGTTCAGCCGGTTTCTGCTGTTGCTGATTACCATTTTGGTTATTATTGCGATTTTTCTTGTTATTGCGGTTCTTCTGCTGCTGTTGTTGCTGCTTATCCTGTTGCCACGGCTCATTCACCGTAATCGGTGCCGTTGCTGCTGCCGCTGCCGCTGCTGCTGCCGCCTCCTCCTTCTCGCGCTGCGAACGGGGCACGAACTTTCGTCCCTCCGCGCGGGGGAAGAATGCTCCGAACGACGAATCCTTCTGACGGAAATCACGGCGCTGTTGCTGAGGTTGCGCCTGCTGTTGTTCGGGCTGTTGCTCCGTTGCAGCATTCTTGGCTGCATCAGCTTCGGTATTAGCAGCTTCCGGCTCCTTTGCTTCAGGTGCCGGAACTTTCTCCTCAGTTTTCTCAGCCACTTTTTCTTGAGTCGGCAGCGGAGCTATAAGTGTGATATGGTCACGATGGTCATTATCATCCACCGCAGTCTCTGCACTGTTTACCGATTCTACCGCTGCCGCATTAGCATCGTCAGTATTTTTGACACGCTGGCGGCGTCCTCGCTGAGCCTTTTCGGGTTTCACGTCAGATGGTGCCGGTGCTTCAGCCTTCTCTGTTTCTGCCGATGCCGCACCTTCGGCAACCTCTGCGGCAGCCTTCGGCTTGCGACCTCTGCGCTTTGGTGTCTCATCACCCTGTTCTTGCTCTGCCTTGGCTGCATTTTTTGCCTTGGCAGGAGTCTTGGCTGCAACCCCGGCTTCCGGCGCAGCATCGTCGGCAGGTTGGTCCTCCTTTTTAGGAGCCTTGGCACGCTTTGATTTCTGTTCTTTGGGGGCGCGACGTGACTTGTCGGCAGCCGATGCTGCCATATCTATAGCTTGTTGGTCAAGTATCCTGTAGACTGTTTCATCCTTATCTGAAAGGTCTATCTTCTTCAGGCCCATTGATTCCGCAACGTTTTTCAGCTCCGTGTCTGACATTGCGTTAAGGTCGGAAATGTTGTACATAAAAAATCTTTGGTGGATTTATTTCTTGTTGTGAACACAGCACTCATAGACATCGCACACCCATACCGGCTATATGAGCCTTACGGTAACATGCACTTGGAGCGCCGGGCTATTATTAAATTTTGGGAATTAGTTTTATCCGTTCGACTGGATTCGTGCGTTCATACGCTCTGCATCCAAGTTCCGCCGGAATAAGCGTTAATCTTTTATTCATGGCAAAATTAACATGAATTATTTAAATAAACAAGGGCTACACCGAAAAGGTTTGAAAAAACATTCCTGCATTTACGCTGATATACCTGCCCGCCACCGCTCTATTCAAAATTATATGCATTTTCGCCCTACAGCTTTGCATATTTATTAATTATGAATTATATTTGCGTGTAAACGATTAATACATTTCTGCACGATGAACAAACGACAGGCACGACTTGCCCTCATAGTAAAGATACTTCTGAACAACTCCATAGGTAGTCAGGACGAGCTTATGGACATGCTCGAACGCAACAACTGCATAGTCACACAAGCCACCCTGTCACGTGACCTCAAGACTCTGCGCACATCCAAAGTCGCTACCGAGCTCGGTGGTTACCGCTACGTCATAGCCGCCAACGGCACTGCCGCCGACGAAGTGGCAACACATGCCATGGACACCGTTCGCCAGGCAGCCATACTTTCCGTGTCGCTGACCGGACAGACCGTGGTCATAAAAACCCGTAATGGTTATGCCGGTGGTGTCGCATACGACATCGACGACATGACATCACCTGCAATACTCGGCACTATTGCCGGAGCCGACACCGTGTTCGTGGCAATCGACGAGAAGGCATCACGTGAGGAAATCTACGAGACACTGCTCGAGATAATCCCGGAACCGGTTATGGAAGAAGGCCGACACTATTTCTTCAATTAAAGAACCGACTAACTATTTTTTTAACACCCCATATATGATACGTGCTGGCGTAACCGGTGGCTCAATGGCAGTGGCCGGTGAAATTATAAAGATACTCATCAATCACCCCGACGTGGAACTGTCCTGGGTTCTCGAACCCGATGCCGAAGGAGCGCTACTGTCGCAGGTCCACAAGGGACTGCGTGGCGAAACATACATGCGTTTCTGCAAGACTCCGACCATGGACAATGTCGATGTCATATTCCTCTGCTTCGACGAACCCGACTCCGCATTGCGGTTCATGAACACCGCCCGTGTTCCCGAGCATGTGAAGGTGATAGACCTCAGTGGCGACTACCTGCCGCAAAGCACCTTTGCCGATGGCGACGATTGGATTTACGGTCTCCCGGAACTTAGCCGGAAGCCTTTGGTACGCGGAGGTAAGCATGCTTCCGTGCCACCCGCACTCTCTTCAGTGGTTTTGCTCGCACTGCTGCCCCTCGCCAAGAATCTCATGCTCAACTCCGACATCAGCATCACAGCCGTGGTAGCGGAAGAGGATGCCGAACCGGGCGAGGCTTTGGCTCTTATCGAACACGAGCAGACCGACGATATCGCACGCGCGCTACGGTCTCTACAGTCGAGTTTCAACTCCAGAATGATGTTTGTCGTCATCAACGGCGGATGGAAACGCGGCATCTCCGTAACCATACACCTCGAATGTCCCATAGCCGAAGACCAACTGCTCAACATCTACGACGAATTTTACGAAGATCACGGATTCACATTCCTTTCGGCAAGCCTGCCCAATCTCAGCGAGGTAGTAGGCACCAACAAATGCATCATTAATCTACAGAAAGTCGGCACACGCCTGGTCATCAATGCCGTAATCGACGATTTAATCAAAGGTGCGGCAGCAATGGCAATACACGACATGAACCTGCTGTTCGGACTCCAGGAACGCGTCGGTCTGATGCTCAAATCCCATAGCTGAACATCACCCGCCACATACATCACCGCCGCCTGATGCGCGGCGACAGTATACGCTCGCCAAGATATTTGGCGAGCTCTTTTTTTATCAGATTGAGATTCATCACCTCCTGCATCAGCCTGCGTATCTCCTCAAAATCCTGCGCACCGCCGGCATTTGCCGACGCAAGCTGCGCATTCACATCGCGGATATCACACTCCACCAACGCGCACTTCAGATTATACACCGCCAGCGGTACAAGATCCGCAAGCCGGTCCTGCTCCGTCTGTATTTTGCTGAACTTGGTATGAATCTTGCTCAACTGATGGCGGTTGCTCACAAGGTCGGTAGCCACGCGCCGCACCACGTCATTGTCGCACGACAATAGCCGTTTCTGCACATAATGCGCGCAGAAATCCATGCGGGCTTCGGCACATTCCGTCTCTATACGGGCACTCAGATCTTTCTCTTTCACCTCCATCACCCCCATATCATCAGTCGTGAGACGTATCTCCTCTATACCCTCGGTCATACGCTTGCGGCGCAATACATCAAGCTCGGCATCGAATTGAGCCACGGCATCGTCCCAGCCATCACGCCCCATGGACATCGCCATATCGAACGCATCCTTATACGCCGGGATTACAAATGATATCTCATCCACACCCAATTCATGAGCCACATACTCCAGTACCGACATCACACGCGTGTTACCCTCATCATCCACCGGATACTCACACATGTACACCATACCGTACTTCAGCGCATAGCGCAGCACATCACGCTCATACGGCTCCAGAAATGCGGCACGCGCACCATCCGCTGCCACAGTATCGGCAACCGTCGCATCTGCCGCATCATCCCTCTCTGCCACATC
Organism: uncultured Muribaculaceae bacterium; assembly: GCA_910577465.1. Taxonomy (GTDB): domain Bacteria; phylum Bacteroidota; class Bacteroidia; order Bacteroidales; family Muribaculaceae; genus Paramuribaculum. The sequence continues at coordinate 46,889 of CAJTMM010000004.1, forward strand.
CGCCACATCAGTTTCCGGATCGGGCGGCAGCCCGGCTGCCACTCTGTTGCGACGGCGCAACTCATCCGCAGCCTCACGTTCCTGACGGTCGGCAATAAACTTAGCCACCTGAAGCGTCAGCACTTTTTCACTAATACCCAGCACCCTGCTGCACTCTCCTATATATACGGTGCGCGTAATCTGGTCGGGAATCATCGATATCGAAAGCACTATGTTCTGAATAGCCTTCGAACGTGCCACCGGGTCATTCTCTACACCCTGCATGAGCACATGTGTCTTAAAGGCTATGAAATCCTGCTCATTGGCACCTAAATAATCCTCCAGTTCGCTCGACGTATGCGACTGCGCGAACGAATCCGGGTCATCCCCCTCCGGCAGAAGCATCACCTTCACATTGAGCCCCTCGGCAAGCAACAGATCTATACCGCGCATCGAAGCCTTGATACCGGCGGCATCGCTGTCATATATCACCGTCACATTCTCGGTAAAGCGGTGTATCAGGCGTATCTGCCCCTCCGTCAGTGAAGTTCCCGACGAAGCCACCACATTCTCCACACCGCTCTGATGCATCGATATCACATCCATGTAGCCCTCCACCAGTATGCACTTATCCTTCTTCACTATCGACTGTTTGGCCTGATAAAGACCATACAGCTCATAGCTCTTGCGGTACACAAGTGACTCCGGCGAGTTCACATACTTAGCCACCTCCTTATCCTTGCGCAGCGTGCGTCCACCGAACGCCACAACCTTACCCGATACCGTAAATACAGGATAGATTACACGTCCGCGGAAACGGTCCTGCACCGCACCGCGCTCCGTACGGTAGCAAAGCCCCGTATCTATGAGGTACTTCTCGTTATAGCCCTTACGCAACGCCGTTTGTAGCAGATTATCCCGCTGTTCCAATGAGTATCCGAGATGAAACCGCTTTATCATCGCATCATTTATTCCACGCTCCCGGAAATAGGCAAGCCCTATATCACGGCCATCATCCGTATCGGCAAGCACATGTTCAAAATGCTGCATGGCAAACTCATTGACTGCAAGCATACTCTCACGGGCAGAAGCCTCTTCACGCTCCTGCTCGCTCATTTCGCGCTCCTTGATTTCGATATTGTACTTCTTGGCAAGATAACGCAGCGCCTCATTATAGGTCATCTGCTCCAGCTCCATTATGAAATTTACCGGACTGCCACCCTTGCCGCAACTGAAGCACTTGCATATACCCTTCGACTTCGACACCGAAAACGAAGGCGTACGCTCATTATGAAACGGGCACAACCCTATATAATTCGCGCCCCTGCGCTTTAGGCTCACGAAATCCCCCACCACCTCCACTATGTCGGCGGCATCGAGAATCTTCTGCACTGTTTCACGGTCTATCATTCCCATATCCCGCAAATTTACACAATTTCCACCCAACTTCCACCACCATCACCCATATTGTTTATCATCAAATCATATCCTGCCGGAGCGAGGGCATCTTGCCCTCGTAAATCCACCCCACCAACAACACAGCTCATTAACAATCCAAAACTCATCCGCCCCCGAATTCCCCACCGCCAAACGTCAATAAAAAAATACAGCAGGCGAAAGCAGGGTATACCAATAACCTAAGTTGCGCTAAGCAATCAAACCGTCGAGGTGAATTTTTATCCTCGGCGGCTTCTTTTTAAATTTCGCATTATAAAACATCAATATTGCCTGATTGAATATCCGTTATTGATTCTCTTATTTTTGTCAATCGACAAATCAATGCATTACATCCGGACTTAAATGTATCCTAATCTTTTTGCTGCATTATAAAACATTCGGCATTTTTCTACACCGTGCCTTGTGCTATCCCAACATATAAAGTTTGGTGATGATTTATCAGACTTGATATCACATTCTTCGAGTATTTTTCGAACCATAGCCTGTTGGTCCTCTCTTCCTTTGTTTTCACAATAGAAACCCCAATATGGCGAACCACCGTTATTGTAGCCACTCCAACATCCGACCAATACCCCATTTATATTTATACCAAATGACTTTTGAACTTCACGTTGTAAAAGGTCAAATTCGGGTTTTAATTCGTGATACCATTCATCTATAAGGTCTTTTGATAGCTGCAATTTCATCGCCGATACGGCAGATTGTATTTCACTAAGTTCTTTGACCTTCTCGTATAATATGTCCCATTTTGTAAGTGTTGTCGCGTCTTCGGGGAACATCGTTTCTTTAATAAGTTTTTGTATATCCATAAATATATTATTAATTCTAAGGTCATACAACCCTTTTGTGAAATCTGCAAATTGAATTATCGCGGACCTTAATATGGTTTGCTTGGGCTCTATGATTTGTTCAATTTCATAAAGCCAGTCAGATAGCTGGGAATGAATAGCAACTGTACGATTCTTAAATGATGGTCTGAAATCCTTGCAACCCTCGCAAGGGAGGTGATCGTTTTCATCGCACCAACAATTATATTTGTCTAAATAAGCACAAGCTCTGTTATCATTCGAGGATGAAAGACCGTCAGACGGACATTTCCATGCCGAAACTCTAATGTTATTAATTAAATCAGGATTGAAATACTGTGGTAAAATAACAAGATAAATTTTATCATAGCTATATCCTAATTTATGGGTCTCTTCAATATATCGCCCCAATTGGTTACGCTGAAAAGGAGCATTCATTAGCTTATTCTCAATAATAATTGCAAAGTTTTTATCAAGAACACGGACATCCACATGGGATTTTTCTGCAGCAATTATTGGGTCAACAACCGAAGATTTGTCTAAGCCCGCAAGATATAGGAACTTATCAATAAAAGATTCTAAAATAATATATTTCCCATTTTCAGAATAATTGAGAATTGACGCAAGAAATTTACTCGTATGAGGCTCTTCTGTATGGACAATGTCAAGCAAATTTAATTGATAAAAAGGCTTATTTTCCGACTTTGATTTCAGTTTATCACACTCCGTGACTAAGGCAAGCAATTGTTTGATTACTATTTCCTTAAGAGCATTATATGAATTGGAAAATTCAATTAAATCTAAAACAGATTCTTCGGTCATTGGAATTAGTTCTATTAGTAAAACTATCAACGAGTCGGCTTGTGCCTGTATCCTGAAAGAAATTTTATAAGCATAAGAGTCATTCTGTAAACCCTAAACGCGGCGCAAATGTACAAAATTTGGTAGTCATTTGGTAGTCAAAAACAGAAAATAAAAAAATCGCAAACACTTAATAAAGCATTTGCGATTTTCGATTGTGTCCGAGATGAGATTCGAACTCACACAGCCCAATGGCCACTACCCCCTCAAAGTAGCGTGTCTACCAATTCCACCACCCGGACGTACATTCCTGCCTGAACAGAATTTGAGCGAAAAACGGGACTCGAACCCGCGACCCCAACCTTGGCAAGGTTGTGCTCTACCAACTGAGCTATTTTCGCATTTTGAATAACTTCAGTCAAGAATGCGTATTTCATTGTTCTCTTTGAGCGAAAAACGGGACTCGAACCCGCGACCCCAACCTTGGCAAGGTTGTGCTCTACCAACTGAGCTATTTTCGCGTTGGACAAATCGGCGTTTTTTCCTTTTTGCGATGCAAAGGTAGGCATTATTTTCATTCCCACAAAATTATTCCGACTTTTTTTACCCCACAAATTCCTAAATTCCCGCATTAACGAGCAATAACAGCCAATTATTCAACCACTTCACTATCGTAAAAAATATTTTAAAATCCCGCACATTCACAAAAGAATCCGCGTTGCCGAAGTTTTTTAGTAATTTTGCAATCCATATATTATAGTGACTACTGCAATGGACCATCAACCTATAGATACCGACATACTCCACGACAATTGGGACCGCGAGCACCTTTGGCACCCATATACATCCACCATCGATCCGCTGCCCACATATAAAGTAGCATCGGCACACGGAGCGAAAATACGGCTTGCCGACGGGCGGGAACTGATAGATGGCATGTCGTCGTGGTGGTGCACCATACACGGCTACAACCATCCGGTAATAAACCAAGCCATCACCGAGCAACTAACCCACATGAGCCACGTGATGTTTGGTGGATTCACACACTCCCCAGCAATAGAACTCGGGAAACTCCTATTGGAAGCCGCGCCCGACAACATGAACAATATCTTCTACGCCGACTCCGGGTCCGTAGCCGTGGAAGTGGCTATGAAGATGGCTGTACAGGCTGCCGTAGCCCGAAGCGGTTCGCACCGCAAGACTAATTTCGTGACCATACGCTCCGGATATCACGGCGACACATGGAACGCCATGAGCGTATGTGACCCGGTGACCGGCATGCACGGTGCTTTCGGCTCGGCATTGCCCATTCGGTTCTTTGTCGAGCAGCCACGCATCCCATTTGGCGGCGAATGGGACCCGGCGGCTATGGACCAACTCGAACAGACACTCCGCGAACATCACGATGAAATAGCCGCCTTGATACTCGAACCCATAGTGCAAGGAGCCGGCGGAATGTACTTCTACCATCCGCAATACCTCGTGGAAGCCCGTCGCCTATGTGACAAATACGGTGTTTATCTCATCTTCGACGAGATAGCCACCGGTTTCTGGCGCACAGGGCGAAAATTCGCATGGGAACACGCCGGCGTGAAACCCGACATCATGTGTATAGGCAAAGGTCTCACCGCCGGCTACCTCACCATGAGCGCCGTGCTGACCACACGCGACGTAGCCGACACCATATCCCGTGGCGAAGCCGGAGTGATGATGCACGGACCCACATTCATGGCAAATCCGCTTGCATGTGCCATAGCCATAGCATCGCTACGTCTGCTCAACTCTCAGGATATGGCTTCACGCGTTAACCACATCGAATCGATGCTCCGGCAATTGCTCGCTCCTGCGCGCCAACTGCCAGGAGTGAAAGAGGTAAGAGTGCTCGGCTCTATCGGTGTCGTGGAGATGAACCAACCGGTCGACATGGCAAAGTTCCAGCGGCAATGCGTCGAGATGGGTATATGGGTACGCCCGTTCGGCCGTCTCGTCTACGTAATGCCACCCTACGTGATATCCGACGATGATCTGACCACACTGGTCCGCAACATGCTGCAAATAATCGCCAAATGACCATGCAAGCCTACGCTGACACTTTAGACTCCCTGCGGCAAAGCGGAAATTTCCGGTCAATACCCGAGCCATCGACCTCACATGACATCATCGACCTGTCATCCAACGACTACCTTGGTATTGCCGCTCGCACCGACCTGCTGCAGCAATTCTTCGACGAAGAATCTCACCGCCGGCTCCCCATGACATCTGCGGCATCACGTCTGCTCGCCGCCGACCAATCGGAATACTCACTATTGGAGCAACGCCTGTCGGAACTCTACGGCAACCGCGCCGCATTGCTGTTCAATAGCGGATATCACGCCAATACCGGATTGATTTCCTCACTCGCCGCCGAACCCGGCACACTCATTGTGGCAGACAAACTTGTCCACGCAAGCATCATCGACGGCATCACTCTCTCCAAGGCTCCATTCACACGTTTTGTCCATAACGACTTCAATCGCCTTGAGTCCATCCTCAAGAAAGAAAGCCCCAACCACCGTCGCATCATAGTAGCCGTGGAATCAGTCTACAGCATGGACGGCGACCGTACCGACCTCGACATCCTTACGGATTTGAAACGCCGCTACCCCAACATCCTGCTCTACGTCGACGAAGCCCACGCATTCGGCGTCCTCGGCGACAATGGACTCGGGCTATGCCGCTCTCACTCCGCATTCCGCGACATCGACATCATCGTAGGCACATTCGGTAAAGCCGCCGCATCCATGGGCGCATTTTGCATCACCGACAATCATCTGCGCGACTACGCCATAAACCGGGCACGCAGCTTCATATTCTCCACCGCTCTGCCACCCCTCAACTGCGCATGGACCCGCTTTGTAATAGACCATATACTCGGCATGGACACCCGGCGCCAACACCTCCAGTCCCTATCCGCGGCACTGCACCAAGGAATTGCCGGCACCTCATTCCGCACCTCCCAACAGCCGAGCCACATACAGCCCGTAATCATAGGCAATCCCTCCGAAGCCGTCGCCTTGTCCTCCCGACTCCTTGAACACGGCTTCAAAGTGCTACCGATACGCACACCCACCGTACCACCCGGCACCGAACGCCTACGCATAAGTCTCAGTGCGGCACTCTCCCTCGAACACATCCATCGATTCACCAACGTCCTACAAGCACTCGCATGCAACTGACATGGCTCACATCCGGCACCTCGCCACGCCTGCTCCTGTTCTTCGCCGGATGGGGCATGGACGCACAGCCGTTCCACAATCTCCGGTTCAACGGCTACGACCTCGCCATCATATACGATTACACCACACCTACACTACCCGATGACACATCCTTCGACAGCTATCAGGAAATCTGTATCGTGGCATGGTCATTCGGAGTCATAGGCGCGGCTCACTTCATCCACGCCCATCCCCACCTGCCTGTCACACTGCGAATAGCCGTCAACGGAACCCATCACCAGGTCCACGACACCATGGGCATACCCACCGCCATATTCCAAGGCACCCTACAGGCGTTATCACCCGCATCGCTACAGAAATTCTACCGACGCATGTGCGGCTCCACCGACGCATTCCAGCAATTCAAGGCACACATGCCGCAACGTCCCATACCCGACCTTGCCGACGAGCTACGTGCCATTGCCGCTATGCCACATATCGACCCTGCACTGACCCATTGGGATGCCATCTACATATCCGACCACGATATGATCATCCCCACGGCAAACCAGCATCAGGCGTGGCAATTCCACCCCAACGTCCACACCATCCAAGCCGCGCACCTGCCCGACTTCAAGACCATCATAACACAGAACCTAACACAGAAACCGCTCGTAGCCGCACGCTTTGCCCAAGCCACCGCAAGCTACGACACACACGCCACTGCACAACATACCATAGCCACCACACTTGCACAATTGTGGCGTCAACATCTCCCCCACCACACCACCTTCGGCGACCTACTGGAAATAGGAGCAGGCACAGGCATGTTCACACAAGCCTACACGCCATTCACCACCATCAGCCGCCATCAACTGTGGGACCTCGCATACATAGCCCCGCAACTCCCCGGCACCCACCATATCTGCGACGCCGAGACAGCCATACGCCACCTACCCGACGCATCACTCGACGCAATAGTGAGCGCATCCACCATCCAATGGTTCAACTCCCCCGCCACCTTCCTCCAGCAATGCGCCCGTACACTACGCCCCGGCGGCATAGCCGTGCTGTCCACCTTCAGCCACCTCAACTTCCACGAACTCGCATCCATAGGCATACCCACACCCGCCTACCTCACCCCCGAAGCCATACGCTCCATCATCCCGCCCACACTGCAACTCATCCACCTCTCCGAAAGCACCCACACCATCAGCTTCCCCACCACCCGACACCTCCTGCACCATCTCCACCTCACCGGCGTCAACGCCACCTCCACACCCTCCATCCCCGCCACCCGCCACCTCCTCGCCACCCACCTCCACACCCTCACCTACCACCCCCTCTACCTCCTCCTCCACCGACTCTGACCGTGCCCCATCCTTCACATCACCGCCCCAACGACTTAAACATCCTGGAAATGCAACGCTTCTTCCACACTGCATCAGGATGTGCATAAAGTTCATCAATCTTTGTATGGGATTCGGAATTTTTGGAGTATAAGTTTGAAGTTGTCTTGGGCAGAGAGACATGTGTCAAGCAAATAACCTTTTATATTCGGCCAGTTGCGTAGTCCATTGTAATAATACATTTTCAAATCGTCGGTGATTATGAACGGAACATACCCGAATCTCAGCAGCTCCCGGAACATAATCAGTCGGCCAACACGCCCGTTGCCATCTTGGAAAGGATGGATTGACTCAAACCGTTGGTGAAAATCCACAATATCCTCAAAGGTGGGATTTTTCCGACTATTGTATTCCGTCAGCAAAGCCTTGATTTCGGCATGAACGTTTTCTGGCAATATCGTGTCGTTACCACCTACCTCATTAGGGAGTTTCTTATAATCACCGACACAGAACCAGCTTTTACGTTCATCCGATGTACCGGTTTTCAATATGCGGTGAAGTTCCTTAATAAGTTTTTCAGTCAGTTTGCCATCTGTATTGTCAATGATATAATCAATTGCGCGGAAGTGGTTCGTTGTCTCAACAATATCATCGACATTCACCGGCGAATCCGACACACCTATAGTATTGGTCTCAAATATGTAACGCGTCTGGTTGTGCGTCAACATGCTTCCCTCGATATGGTTGGAATTATACGTGAGGTCTATCTGTACGCGATGATAAATGCCGCCCTTCACTCTGCCCTCCTTCTGTTCCCTCAAAGCGATAAGAAGCGGAGATTCCTTTTTACGTGTCTTACGTTTTGGCAGTTCAGCATCTGCGGGTACATTCCAAGTCTTACCGACAATAAAAGCACCTTCAATTTTACCTTGTGCGCAATAATTTCGTGCCGTCCTTTCCGGCACACCATGCATTTCTGCCCATTCCCTAACTGATAAGTATTCCATCTATCGGCAAGTTTTAACAATAATCCATAAACAAAGATAACGAATCTTGCCGATATCGGCAAGATTCGTTATCTCTAATCATCACAATACCTATAATAAAAAGGATGGACACATACGCCCACCCTTTTCACAATTCATATTTGTTTATGCTGTTACTTGATGCGGTCGATGCCCAGACGGATGCGACGCACTGTTTCTTCACAGCCAAGCAGTTCGGTGATATCAAACATGTGCGGACCCTTGCACTCGCCCACCACAGTCAGGCGGAACGCATTCATCACATTGCCCAGATGGTAACCCTTATCGGCAATCCAACCGAGCACCACCGGTTCAGCGGCGGCAGAAGAGAAATCATCAAGCCCCTCAAGCACGCCTATCAATTCGGTCAGTATGCCTGGCATTTCCGCACTCCAACGCTTGCGCACAGCCTTTTCGTCGTACGACTCCGGCTCTACGAAGAAAAATCGGCTCTGCTCCCAAAGATCGCTCACAAAATTGATGCGGCCCTTCACGAGCGACACCACACGCGCTATATAAGAATCCTCGTATGCCGACGCATCCACTCCATGAGCCTTAAGCACCGGTTTGTACATCTGAGCCAACTCATCATCCGATATTTCTTGCAGATATTTGTGGTTAAACCACTTACCCTTCTCGAAATCAAACTTAGCACCCGAGCGCGAGCAATGGTCGAGCGAGAATTTAGCTATAAGCTCATCCATAGACATTATCTCGGTATCGTCACCGGGATTCCAACCGAGCAACGCAAGGAAATTCACCACAGCCTGCGGCAGATAACCGCGTTCACGATATCCCGACGACACTTCGCCACTCTTCGGGTCATGCCATTCGAGCGGGAACACAGGGAAACCCAACCGGTCACCGTCGCGCTTGCTCAACTTACCCTTTCCGTCAGGCTTGAGCAGCAGCGGCAGATGCACAAACTCAGGCATCGTATCAGCCCAACCGAAAGCTTCGTAAAGCAGCACATGCAGCGGAGCCGAAGGCAACCACTCCTCGCCACGTATCACATGGCTCACCTCCATCAGATGGTCATCCACTATATTGGCCAAATGGTATGTAGGCAGGTCATCGGCACTCTTATACAGCACCTTATCGTCAAGAATCGACGAATTGATAGTCACCTTACCGCGTATCAGGTCATTGACCTCCACATCGCGTCCCGGCTCTATCTTGAACCTCACCACATACTTCTCACCGGCATCCAACAATCGCTGCACCTCCTCTGCGGGAAGCGACAGCGAATTACGCATCGCACCGCGGGTCGATGCATCATATTGGAAATTCGGAGTCTTCGAGCGGGCTTCCTCAAGTTCCGCAGGAGTATCAAACGCCATATACGCCTTGCCTGCATCCAACAGCATCTTCACATGCTCACGGTAGATATCGCGGCGCTCGCTCTGCTTGTACGGACCATAATTGCCCCCCTCGCGCACACCCTCGTCGATACCTATCCCCAGCCATGCCAAAGCCTCGTTGATATAATCCTCGGCACCCGGCACAAAACGCTGCGAATCGGTATCCTCTATACGCAATATCATATCTCCGCCATGCTGGCGTGCAAACAGATAATTATAGAGTGCGGTACGCACACCGCCTATATGAAGCGGCCCCGTGGGCGACGGAGCAAATCTTACCCTTACTTTTCGTTCCATATTCAGTCAAATTTTATACCGCAAAGTTATGGATTTATAACCGATTTTCCAACCCCTCCGCCACACCACCTTTACCCGGCGGCGCACACTCGTTAAATGCCTATTTTTTCGTATCTTTGCACAAACACAAACTGCCACCGATATGATTATAGCTGTAGATTTTGACGGAACCATCGTCCAACACGACTACCCGCGCATAGGACGCGAACGTCCATTCGCCATAGCCACACTGAAACGTCTCAAAGCCGAAGGCCACATTCTCATACTTTGGACCTACCGTGAAGGCGAGCTGCTCGACGAAGCCGTACAATGGTGCCGCGACCAAGGACTCGAATTCCACGCCATCAACTCCAACGACCCGTTGGCAACAAACCCTCATGGCCCCCGGAAACTCAATGCCGAAATCTACATCGACGACCGCAACATAGGCGGACTGCCCGACTGGGGAGCCATTTATCAAATGATTCAAAACCGGTGGACATACCCCGACTACATCTCCCGACGCCAACAGCTCCCTCCCCACGAAAAACCATCCATCTGGCGACGTCTCCTTGGCTTATAAATCTTGCACATACAATAATATTTAATTGTTTTTTACTAATTTTGCACCTTATTAATTATCTTAATCAATAATTATCATTCATCACTTATGAAAAGGTATCAACAAATTCTTACCTGCGCTTTTTTATTGCCTTTATTAGCTGGATGCGTCGACGACAAATACGACTTATCCGACATTGACACCACGGTAAAAGTAAACGTCGACAACCTCACCATTCCGGTCAACATCGACGAAATCACCCTCGGCAACATAATCAAACCCAACGAAAACCAAATAGAACTCATAGACGGACAATACGCCATAGTCTACGACGGAAGTTTCGTATCCCAAGGCGTGAAGATAGACGCCATCTCACTTCAGGCACCGACTATCACGCCATCCGAGACTACTATCAACCTCATTTCCTCCGGCACTTTGCACGCCCAGGAATCAGAATACACCTACCAATTGACGGGGCAACCATCTGATTTCCAATACTCTTCCTCGTCCACAATCAGCGACTTCATCTTAAGCATCAACCGTATCGGTCTCCACCTTCAACTCGACATCAACATATCCATGCGCGGATTGGAGAACCTAATTTCACGCATAACATTCAAGGACGTAGTACTGCAACTACCCAAAGGACTCAATCTCACAGACAGCGAAGGTGGCTCATACAACCCTGCCAACGGAGAGCTCACACTTCCCTCCTCCATTACAGTCCAAGGCACCACAATGTCTCTTTCCATCATCGCCGATGCACTTGACTTCCAACAGGCAGGTGGCACATTCGACGCCATCAGCCACCAACTCACATTACCGGGAAGTATGTACATCAAGAGCGGTTACGGTGTCATATCATCCGACGACATAACAGCCGGCAACACCACTCTCCCACAACAAATAACGCTACACACCGGTTACACACTTCATGACACCAAAATCACATCTTTCTCCGGAACCATCAACCGTTACAACATCGACGGTGCCAACCTCTCCGACATCGATCTCTCCGACCTCCCCGATATACTCTCGCAGCAAAGCACCGACATCACATTGGCAAACCCGATGATTTACCTGCAAATCTCAAATCCACTCCAACCCTACGGCAACCTCTACGCCGAGACTGCCCTAAAAATAGAAGCATCCCGCAATAACACAACCGCCACCTCGCGCACATCCGACATATTCTCAATCGGACGACCCGCATCAAACAACGGCATCTACAACCTCTGTCTCTCTCCCGCCACCCCGATAGCCGATACCGAGTTCCCCGACGCCAAACATGTGACATTCGCATCTCTCGGATCGATACTCAGCGGCAACGGCATACCTAAAGCACTGTCAGTAAGCCTTGACAATCCCAATCTGCCGGCAAACCAGACCGTCACCGACTTCCCGCTCACCGGTCCTGCCAACGAGATAGGCTCATTTAACGGAAAATACAAATTCGTGGCACCACTGCAATTCTCACAAGGTTCCACCATCACGTACAACGATAAAATCGACGGATGGTACTCCGAAGATATGGACCACCTCACCATCACAGACCTTGAGATATCTCTCATCGTCTCCACCGACATTCCCGTAGGTGTGGAATTCGAAGGACACCCCATAAACACTGCCGGACAGCCAATCAACAATGTACAAATCGTCGGAGCCAACCTGCAGCCCAACGCCGACAGACAACAGATAACCATACGCATCACTGGCGAAATCACCGCACTCGACGGCGTATCATTCGTAGCCAAAGCACATGCCACCGGAGGTGAAACACTCACACCCGACATGAGCATAACACTCACCGACATACGTCCCTCCGTATCAGGATACTACGAAAAAGAACTTTAACCATATCTCCAAAACACATAATTTAATATACAGATGAAACTCAACATATCACGCATTTTCATCGCCACAGCATTGGCTACAACAGCCATTGCCGTCTCGGCTCAAGACACACGCTCCGGATACTTCCTCGACGACTACACATACCGCTACCAAATGAACCCGGCATTTGCCAACTCGAAAAACTTCGTAGCCATACCCGCGATTGGCAATATGAACGTAGCCATGCACGGTTCACTACACATGAGCGATATCCTATACAACGTCGACGGACGCACAACCACATTCCTCAACCCTAAAATCAGCGCAGCCGAAGTGATGGGCAACCTCAACGACAACAACCGTCTCGGTGCCGACATCAAACTCACCATACTCGCCGGAGGATTCAAAGCCTTCGGAGGTTACAACACCATCACGGTAAGCGCACGCACGGCATTCGAGGCTCAACTACCCAAAAGCCTGTTCTCACTGCTCAAAGAGGGCGTCACCAACAAAACATACGACATTTCCGATGTCAGCGCATACGCCAACGCCTATGCCGAACTCGCATTAGGACACTCACGGCAAATCAACAAGCAATGGCGCGTGGGAGCAACACTCAAAGTTCTATTAGGTGGTGGATACCTTGATGCCAAGCTAAACAATGCCCAACTCGCACTCGGCGAAAACGACTGGACCATAAAATCCAACGGCGAGATAAGTGCCAACATCAAAGGGCTTCGCTACAAGACCGACATCAACGACCGTACCGGACACGAATACGTCAGCGGTGCTGAAATCGACGGTGCCGGACTCAACGGGTTCGGTATGGCAATCGACCTCGGAGCCACATACAAGCCACTACGCGATTGGACATTCAGCGCCGCCGTCATCGACCTCGGATTCATCAACTGGAGCAACAACATGCTCGCATCCACCAACGGAACCAAGACATTCAACACTGACCGGTACACATTCAACGTCGACGACGACGCATCCAACAGTTTCAAAAACGAATGGGACAACATCAAAGACGACCTGTCAGCCCTATACGAGCTCGACGACATGGGCGACACCGGTAGCAAGACACGCATGCTCGGAGCCACACTCAACCTCGGCGCCGAATACACCCTCCCGGTATACCGTAAGCTCACATTCGGACTCCTCAACACCACACGCATACAAGGCAAATACACCTGGACCGACTTCCGTCTATCAGCCAACGTCGCACCCGCAAAATGTTTCGATGCTGGCGTCAACATGTCTGCCGGAACATTCGGCATAGGCTTCGGATGGTTACTAAACCTGCATGTACCCGGCTACAACTTCTTCGTTGGCATGGACCGTACCCTCGGCAAAGTATCCAAACAATTCGTTCCACTCAACAGCAACGCATCTGTCAATTTAGGCATGAACATCCTATTCTGACCAGCCTGCCCATATCAGATAAATGACCGCATCAGTCCACCTTGTCAAGCGTGTGACCCATGCGCTCCTTCTTGGTGTGCATATAGAAGCGGTTGTAGCAGTTAGGCTCCACCTCTATCGCCACATTCTCCACCACTTCCAGTCCATAGCCCTCAAGACCTATGCGCTTCACCGGATTATTGGTCATCAGACGCATCTTCTCCACACCTAACTTATGCAATATCTGCGCACCCACGCCATAATCGCGTTCATCCGCCTTATGGCCCAGATGCAGGTTGGCATCCACGGTGTCCATACCCTCCTCCTGAAGTTTATACGCGCGGATTTTGTCCATCAGTCCTATACCGCGACCCTCCTGGTTCAGATACAATATCACACCACGGCCCTCCTGCTCCACCATCTGCATGGCCTTATGCAGCTGGTCACCGCAGTCACACCGCTGCGAACCGAATATATCGCCTGTCGCGCACGACGAATGCACGCGCACCAGCACAGGCTCGCCATTATCCACATCACCCTTTATCAAGGCTATATGCTCCATGCCGTTCGACTTCTGGCGGAACGGGATCAGGCGGAAATGACCGTAAGCCGTGGGCATATCCACCTCAACGCCCTCCTCCACCGACGACTCCGTACGCATACGGTAAGCTATCAGGTCGCGTATCGACACCAGCTTCAGCCCCCACTCGTCAGCCTTCTTCCTCAGCTGCGGCAGGCGCGCCATCGTGCCATCCTCATTCAGTATCTCTATCAGCGTGGCAGCCGGATACAGCCCGGCAAGACGGGCAAGGTCCACACCCGCCTCCGTATGGCCCGGACGGCGCAGCACACCCTCATCCTGGGCATAAAGCGGATGCACATGCCCCGGACGACCGAACGTCGACGCCACCGAAGCCGGATCTGCCAACGCACGCAACGTAGCGGCACGGTCATGCGCCGACACCCCTGTCGTGCACCCCTCCAGCTTGTCCACCGTTATCGTAAACGGAGTGCCCAGCATCGACGTATTATCATCCACCTGATGCGGCAACCCAAGCTCGCGGCAGCGCGATATTGTCAATGGCGCGCACAATTCGCCGCGCGCATTCGTTATCATGAAATTCACATCATCGGCAGTAACCTTTTCGGCAGCCATTATCAGGTCTCCTTCATTCTCGCGGTCCTCATCATCGACCACTATCACGAATTTACCCTCGCGGAACGCCTCTATAGCTTCCTCTATTGTATCCAGCTTTATATCATTGTACTCCATAATACGGTATTTTATTTCATTAATTCATATCCCCGGCGGCATCATCAGCCATTAGCTCTGCCAGCTGGGCACTCACCTTCACTATCGCCGACACCTCGCCGCGGAGTATCCGCAACTGCCGCAAGCCTATCATATACACCGGCAGTC
>CAJTMM010000004.1:62373-68430 GCA_910577465.1 uncultured Muribaculaceae bacterium
TATGGCAGCCCACGCCGCCGGCGCGTAATTCGTGGGATGATACAGCCACAGGCTGCGCAATATCGGATAGTCCATCAGCTTATTTATCACAAGCTTGTCGCGGCTGTTCGACATATATACAACAGTCTCCTCCAGTTTTTGTGCGAGCGACCGCAATTTCAACCTGTCATAACCGCGCAGCCAGTACGCCGGATAGCTCGGTCGCACCGGGTTCTCCGCCAGAAACGCATCCGCGCTATTGCGCAGCGACTCCAGCATATCCCGTGCCACCGACGGCTCCACATCATCCATCACCAGCTCCTTCATCTCTATATGGCGGGCCTCATTGCTCCCCACCAGCTTCCTGAAGAAGTTCAGATATGCGTCGCTGTTGAACACCGCCGAATCCTTCACAGCCTTGTACGTGAAGAATATGCCTAACGGAAGCAGCACAGCCGAGCTCAGCCACATACCCTCCCACACGGCTATCCTGCCGTCGCGGGCCATCTTGTAGCCAGTATTGTCTATGATATAGTAGAATATAAACAGCAGCACCGATATCACAAGCGGCATACCCAGTCCGCCCTTGCGGATTATGGCACCCAGCGGAGCGCCGATGAAGAAGAATATGATACAGGCAAACGACAGTGTGAATTTCTTCTGCAACTCTATGCTGTGGCGGCGTATCGTCTTACGGTCATCCTGCATCACCAGCCCCTTGAACTCATACTCCTGCTTCTGGTACTTGGCCTTGTTAAGCGCCTGGTTTATATAATTGATTTGTGCCGACGAGTTCGACCCCTTCAGCAATGAATCCACATTTATCACCCTGTCGAGTTTCACATCCGGTATGCGTTCCTCCACCGTCTTGCCATCCTCTATCCGGCTCTCGCTGTAACGGAGTCCGAGATATGGAGCCTCCATCACCTGCTTGCCGTACGTCCGGCCTATACTGTCCACTCTGAGCGACACCGAGTCTATCGTCGCCTGAAGTTCGGCTATATTCTTGCCCACATACTGGTTGCGCATACCATCCTCATCCATTCGGTTGAAGTTGGCGTCAAACTTCAGCAGTATCTCTTTCACGTCAAACGTCTCACGCCTGTAGGGCACATTTTTGGCATTTCCGGCACCAGCCTCGCGGAGATTCTCAAACGATTCCCCCTGCCACAACTTCAGAAACAGATGGTTCTTGTCCTCCGTCATAGCCAGTTTGCCCGAGTCGGCCAATATGATGCTCGCGTTGTCAAATCCCTTCGACAGGTCATAGATCATCACCTCATACAGCGTACCGCTGTCTCGGCCCTTCTCCTCCACATACAGGTTGTACCCCGGTATCTGGTCATAGAACACCCCCTCGGGAATCTCAAGCTCGGGCGACTTCTGACGCATCGAGTACAGCAGCGTCCACATCTTCGTCTGAGCCACCGGAAGCACATTGTTCTGAAAAAAGAATGCGCCTATGGCTATCAGCACCATCAGTGCTATCAGCGGACGCATAGCCTTGATGAGCGACACGCCCGACGCCTTCATCGCCGTCAGCTCAAACTGCTCGCCCAGATTGCCGAACGTCATCAGCGACGCGAGCAGTATAGCCAGCGGCAACGCCATCGGTATCATCGTCAGAGCCGCATAGAAAAACAGCTCCGCTATCACATCCACGCCCAGGCCCTTCCCCACGAGGTCATCTATATAACGCCACAGGAACTGCATGAGCACGATGAAAAGGCATATAAAAAACGTCATGACAAACAGAGGTACGAAACTCCGCAGCATGAACATATATAGTTTCTTTATTCCTAACATTGAGTGCCTATTACATTATACTGCAAAAATACGAATAAGTGAGCGCAAAGCCAAATTTATTTGAGCATTGCCGAACGTGAGTATTTTGGACGGAGTCAAAAATACCGAGCGAAAGTAATGCCAAATTTATTTGGGCTTTGCCGAACGTGAGTATTTAAGACGTCAGTCAAAAATACGGATGGCTCCACCCTCCACGGGCAAGCCATCCGCCATATCGTCAGCGTCACGCCCCGCGTTCGGGGACGCATCCGCCATCTATTCTATCTGTTTATTCCTTCGTATCCTTCAGCGACTCGCGTATGGAATTGAATATCTCGTCTATGCTGCCCGAGCCTTTGATTCCGTGGTACTTACCCTCGTTCTGATAATACTCGCGCAAGGGAGCGGTCTGTTTATTGTACACCTCCAGACGGTTGTTTATCGTCTCAAGGTTATCGTCGCTGCGGCCGCTCTCAAGTCCGCGCTTCAGCAGACGCTCCACGAGCTCCTCATCCTCAACTTCCAGACCCACTACGGCATGAACCTTCGAGCCGCGCTTCGCAAGCATCTCTTTCAGCGCCTTTGCCTGTTCTATCGTGCGGGGAAATCCGTCGAATATCACACCTGCGGCAGTCTCCGGATTGCTCTCCAGCGTATGCTCCAGTATATCTATCATCAGATTGTCGGGTATCAGATGACCCTTCGAGATATATTCATTTGCCACACGGCCAAGCTGTGTGTCGCGGGCTATATGGTCGCGTAATAGCTCACCGGTCGATATATGGTACAGACCGTACTCATCTATTAGGCGCGCGCTCTGTGTGCCCTTGCCACTGCCGGGAGCGCCAAAAACAACTAAATTATACATCCTGTTTCTATCTATTTTATAAACGTTAAGTATTCCTATCGATGAACTTATTGGTCATGTTCCGGGCTCAGCACCCATATATCCGGAAGGTTGCGTGCCAGCCCGTCAAGGTCAAGACCGAAACCGATTATGAAATCCGACGGTATCTCAAATCCCACATAATCCGGCTTCACATCCGTCTGCAGCGATTCAGGCTTGAACAGCAGCGTGGCTATCTTCACATCCGACGGATTCTGCTTCTTCAGGTCACCCACCAGATTGGCTATTGTCTTGCCCGTATCCACGATATCCTCTATCACTATCACAGTGCGGCCCGCGATATCCTCCGACAGACCCAGCACCTCCTTGACCACTCCGGTCGAGCTGGTGCCCTCGTAGCTTTTCAGACGTATGAACGATATCTCCGCATCCTCCAGTTGCACGGCTCGGAACAGATCCGCAGCAAAGGGAAATGCGCCGTTGAGCACACACAGGAACAGCGGACGTGTTCCCTTGCAATCTTCCGTTATCTTCGCGGCAAGCTCCTTGATGCGGGCCTGTATCTTGTCATTCTCCAAGTAGGGAACAAAGGTCAGTCCTTTGTATGTAACCTGTCTCATCGGCATTTCCAAATAAAATATAACTTTAAATTGGCGCAAAATTACTAAAAATCTCCATCAGTGAAAAAAGAATTTTATAATTTTGTATTCGTTAATTTACCTATGATATATCCGGTTGGCTCCTAACCGATGCCGGCCATCAAGCATAAGCGACAATGAAACTTTTCACCAACGAAGATATCCGCGCCATCGAGCGGGCCACCATTTCATCCGAAGGTATCAGCGCCATCACTCTCGTCGACAGGGTCGCCGAAGCGGTGGCAACGGAGATTGCTGCCCACTGGCGCCCGTCTCGGCGCACAATCGTCTTTGCCGGACCGGGCAACAACGGTGCCGACGCACTCGCCGTTGCCATGCAGCTAATCGACCGGGGTTTCAACCCCGCCGTTTATCTCTTCAACATCGGCGGCAACTCCATCAAGGACGACTGCAAGCACCTGCGCGACAAGTTCCGCGCCACGCATCCACAGGCAGACTTCCACGAGATTATCAACACCTTCAATACCCCCGACATCGGAGCTTCCGACCTCGTCGTCGACGGACTCTTCGGCTCCGGACTGCGCGAACCGCTCACCGGTGGCTTCATGGCACTCGTGCGCTACATCAATGAGTCCGGTGCCACAGTGGTCTCTATCGACATCCCCAGCGGCATGTTCAGCGAGTGGAACAATCGTGCCCAGACTCGCAACATCATCCACGCCCACCTCACTCTCGCCGTCCAGTTCCCCCGCATCGCGTTCTTCTTTGCCGACAATGCCGAACTCGTCGGACGTTGGAAAGTGCTCGACATCGGGCTGAGCCGCGAAGCCACCGACAATCGCAAATCCAATTTCCACCTCATCGAGGAAGCCGAGATACGGAGCCTGCTCAAACCCCGCCCCGCTTTTTGCAGCAAAGCCGACTTCGGTTCGGCATGTATCGTCGCAGGCCGCTTCGGCATGGTGGGGGCAGCCGTGCTCTCGGCAACCGCAGCTCTGCGGGCAGGTGCCGGCAAGGTCACCCTCTTTGCTCCACAGTGCGCCTATCAGATAGCGCAGACCGCCATACCCGAAGCCATGTTCGAGTCCGACGACGACAAGCTCATGCTTTCCGACATACGTCTCGACCGCAAATACTCCGCCATCGGCATTGGACCAGGCATTGGCACGGGCGAACCCACCGTCAACGCGCTCGAACGCTTCATCAAGGCGGCAAACAAGCCTTTGGTCATCGATGCCGACGCGCTCAATTGCATCGCGCTGCGCCCATCCATGCTCAATCACCTCCCCATCCTCTCCGTCCTAACACCCCACGCCGGTGAGTTCGACCGCCTGTTCGGCGAGCACACCTCCGACGAGGCTCGTCTCGTCAAGGCTCTCGAGGTGTCGCGCTACCACAATATCCTCATCCTCCTCAAAGGCCGCTACACCGCCCTCGTCCGTCCCGACGGCAAAGTCTACTTCAACTCCTCCGGCACTCCCGCCCTTGCCACCCCCGGCAGCGGCGATGTCCTCACCGGCATCATCACCGCCCTCATGGCACAGGGCTACAAACCCGAGGTAAGCGCCATCATTGCCGCCTATGTCCACGGTGTGGCAGGCGACATCGCGGCATCCACCCACGGTACCTACGGCGTGCTCGCATCCGACATTGCCGCAGCCACCGGAAAGGCAATCATGCAGATTATGCAACCGCGCACATCCTTCAATTGATTTCACTCTCATCCCCATACACACTCATGAAACAGATACTCCTTCCGCTGCTCATAATGCTACTCGGCGCCACTGCCGCCACAGCACAGACCACACAGAAACTCACCGCCTCGAAAATCAACGAGTACGGGCTCATCTACACCCTCCCCAACACCGTCATCGACCTCACCATCGAAGCCGAAAAGACCGTGAAGCAACCCGGCGAATTTTTCCGCTACGCCAAGAAATACCTCGGCATCGACCCCATAACCCAACCATCCACCACCTTCACCCTTAAAAGCGTCATAGCCACCCCGCGCGGCGTCACCGACCAGGACGAACGTTACCTCGTGCAGTTCAAATCCGGCTCCGCACCCTTCATCATGCTCAACGATGCCGATTTCCCTTTGGCTATCAACACCGAGCAGATACCCGAAGCGGCAGCACCCGCCTTACCCGTGGCTCAGGAGCCCCGCCCCACCATTCTACAGACACCCTACGCCGCCCAGGCAGTGACCGCTGAGATGCTGCAAAGCCCATCATCCGCCAAACGCGCCGAGCTTGCCGCCGCACGCATCTACGAACTCCGCCAGAACCGCAACGACATCATCTCCGGCACTGCCGACCAGATGCCATCCGACGGACAAGCAATGAAACTCGCCCTCGACAACCTCGCCGCGCAGGAAGAAGCACTCACAGCTATGTTCATAGGCACCACGCAGACATCCACGCAGGTACGCACCTACACCGTCACCCCCGCCGACACCGACTCGCGCACCATTCCCGCACGTCTCTCGGCAACCGACGGACTCGTCGACGCCGACAACCTCGCCGGCGACCCCATCTACCTCGACCTACGCATCACCCAACGTGGCACACTGCCCGAAAACGAGAAAGGCGAGACAAAACGCTTCCCCAAAGGCGGACTCGCATACCGCATCCCCGGTCAGGCGCAACTCACAGCCACCTTTGCCGGCAACGCCATCCTGAGCACCACCATCGACATAGCACAGTACGGCGTAGTATTCGGACTCGACCCCAACCTCTTCACCGACAAGAAAGCACCCGCCTACGCCATCTTCAACCCCATCACCGGCGCCCTAACCGAACTCGGCACCCTCCAATAACCCCCTCCCCCCAGAGCGAAGGCATCCCG
>CAJTMM010000004.1:68482-99577 GCA_910577465.1 uncultured Muribaculaceae bacterium
CCCACCAACCCCATTCCTAATTCCTAATTCCTCACTCCTAATTATTATCCCCCCATGCCCAAAGAAATCTTTATCAGCTACAGCCGCAAAGACACCGCCACAGCCGACCGTATATGCCAAGCCCTCGACCAAGCCGGCATAACATACTTCATCGACCGCCAGGGCATAAGTGGAGGAGCCGGATTCACCAATGTACTCGCCGAGGAAATCACCAAAAGCCAGATTATACTCTTCATAGCCAGCCAAAACGCCTACCAATCCGCCTTCACCAACAAAGAAATCACCTTCGCCGTCAACCACCATAAACACATCCTCCCCTACATCATCGACGGCTCCCCCCTCCCCCCGCACCTCGACCTTCTCCTCTCCGACCTCAACTGGCGCACCATCCAATCCCACCCCATCCAAACCACCCTCATCTCCGACATCCTCACCCTCCTCAACCGCCCCACCACTCCCATCTCCGCAAATACACCCATCTATTCCGTAGAAACACCACATTCTTCGGTTAAAACGCCCACATCTACCACCACCCAAGCAGAAATCGGACAATGGCTCCAACAAGCCCAACAACTATCCGAGCAAAACCGCCACACCGAAGCCATCCCCCTCTACACCAAAGCCGCCAACCACGGCAACCCCACCGCCCAAACACTCTTAGGTGATGCATATTTTTATGGCGAGGGCGTGAAAAAAGACCTTACCAAAGCCGTACATTGGTACACTAAAGCTGCCGAACAAGGACATGCCACAGCACAAAACAACTTGGGATATGCTTATCAAAATGGCATAGGCATCGAAAAAGACCCCGCCAAAGCAGTATATTGGTACACTAAGGCTGCCGAGCAAGGTAATGCCGCCGCACAATTCAACTTGGGATATGTTTATGAAAATGGCAAAGGCATCGAAAAAGACCTCGCCAAAGCAGCATATTGGTACACTAAGGCTGCCGAGCAAGGTAATGCCACAGCACAAATCAGCTTGGAATTGCTCTATAAAAATGGCGAGGGCGTGAAATAAGACCTTACCAAAGCCGTACATTGGTACACTAAAGCTGCCGAAAAAGGTGACGTCTTAGCAATGTTAAAGATTGCGGAGTGTTATAAACAAGGCATTGGAGTAACTGCCAACGACGAAATTGCACTAAAATGGTACACCAAAGCAAAAACTAAAGGTCCGGGGCTCACATAAACCATTATCTTTGAAGACCTCGAACGGCTCTACTACAAAAAGCTCAACCCCATACAGAAACTACTCTACAAAATAAAACAAGAGTTTAAATAACCACCCATACACCCCCCACTCTCATCGCAGCAGCTCCCCTGCCACAGCACATCCCCCACTCGTCCCAACAGGACTAATATTGCAAAAAAATCCGCACAACTGTGACAAATTCGCACAGTATACCCCGTCTCCACCCCCTATCTTTGCACCAACAACCCCGTCGGAGCGAGGGCATCCTGCCCTCGTATCACCCACCAACAAAGCCCCACCAACCCCACCCACGACCCTAAAGTCCCTACCGACCTTAAAGTCCTTAAAGTCCTACCATATACACCCACCCACACCCATCAAAAAGATGACAAACTCCCCTCTCTCCGACCCCCGCCACCCCCATTCCTAATTCCTAATTCCTCATTCCTAATTGAACTGGCAAGAGCACATTGACATACTTCCATCCCCCCACCGCAGCCTGACCACCCAAAGCCAAGCCGCAGGAACCCACTTCAATCCGCAAACGCCCATATCCCGGAACAAAACCCACCCCTCACCACGTTCTATTATAAATCCGTCAACAATCCTCCTTCCCATGGCATCCACAATCATATATATAGGTACCGGCATACTCCTCTTAGGAGCATTAATCGGATTTATAGCCGCGATAATAGCCTATGCAAAAAAACGCAAAATCGCACTCACCAACCCATTTATAACGGGTGCCATCCCCATGCCATTGAAGCGGTTCCTGCGCGCATGGCTCTTAATCATGTCCATCGGCTTCATCACCATAGCCATCGGCTCCGCAATTTCCTGACATATTAAATAGGACAACGAAATTTCTATCCGCTATTTTTTGTACCTTTGCGGCATGAATAGACCGTTTCGCATTTTTTGTACTCTGTTTGCCTTAGCTACCGTATTTCAGATTCACATTCAGGCAAACGACTCCATCAGTTACCGACCCAACATCCACGGAGTGATACGCGGACGCTTCGAAGCATCCACCGTACAGAGCGACTACCGATTTCAGGTACGCAACGCCCGCGTGACAATCGACGGAAAGATAGCCCCCGTGATAGACTATTTCATACAGACGGATTTCTGCGACCGCGGATCTATAAAGATACTCGATGTATGGGCACGGCTTTGGGCAACAAAAGGTCTTGGCATACAGGCAGGACAATTCCGTATGCCGTTTGGCGTCGACCCGTTCCGGGCTCCGCACAACTACTTTTTTGCCAACCGCTCATTCATAGGCAACCAGATCTGCAACTATCGTGCCGTTGGAGCCAAAGTGATATGGCAGGCACAATCCACACCGCTCACCATCGAAGCCGGTGCATTCAACCCCGCCACCATCAGCGACCACGTGAGCTGGCACAACAAACTCGCCTATGCAGCCAAAGCCACGTATAAGATTCACAACATCTCGCTGGCAACCGGATTCATGTCCGTATCACCCGACTCCGTTCGTTCCAATATCATCGACGGAGCTGTGACATGGGAATCAGGACGTTGGAGAGTCGAAGGCGAATACATGTACAAACACTACACACACCGCCGGCACAAAGAAGCTCATGGCTACAATATCTATGCCGACTACCACATGCCCATAAAGGCAGGCATATTCAACCGCCTGTCCTTCCAGGGACGCTTCGACGGGATGACGGCTCACAGCAATTCCATTCGCGACAAGCAAGGACAGCTCACCACCAACCACCCCGCGCGTAACCGTGCCACCATCGGCACCACCATCAGCTACATCCGCTCCAAGAACATGTATCTCGACATCCGGGCAAACTACGAGAAATACTTCTACCATAGCGGTGTAAACGTCACACCCGACATGGGCGACAAAGCCGTAGTGGAACTCGTACTCCGCTTTTAACCTTACGAATTCATTTTAACTTTTTATTTATCCACATTTTTGAGGATTTTTCGAGACGATTTTTTCAATTGAAAAAAGTTTAAATGGGTTTATGTTAACCAACTTTCATCCCCTTGAAATGTTATTGTGAGTAGCTAACTCTATTAAACAACAACATTTCATGATGAAAACAATAATCAACACTTCAGTACCGGAATTTACAGTACCCGCATTCGTCAACGGTGAGTTCAGGAATATCTCACGCGAGGACACCCTCGGACACTGGTCCATATTCTTCTTCTACCCCGCCGACTTCACATTCGTATGCCCGACCGAACTGCTTGACATGGCAGAAGCCTACGACCGCTTCCGCGAGCTCGGTGCCGAAGTCTACGCCGTAAGCACCGATACCCAATTCACCCACAAAGCCTGGTACGACACTTCGGAAAGCATACGTAAGGTACGCTTCCCCATGCTTGCCGACAAGACCGGATATCTCAGCGAAGCCTTCGGTGTGTTAAACCCCGATGACTATCTGGCATACCGTGGAACATTCGTGGTCAATCCTGAAGGAAAGATAAAAATTGCCGAAGTCAACGACAACGGCATCGGTCGTAACTCCGATGAACTATTGCGCAAACTCGAAGCTGCGCAATTTGTTGCGGAACACGGCGACCAAGTGTGTCCCGCCCGTTGGAAAAAAGGTCAGTCGACCCTCAAACCGGGCATTGATCTCGTTGGCAAAATCTAATTCCAATACCAACAGTAATCAAAAACACACACATTCCAATGTGTCTCCCTATCAGCCTTGATGGGAGACACATTTTATTTACCCACGGCTTACAAGTGTCTTCACCCTTCGGTAAGTGGCACGGGTCATGACACGCGTGTTAAGAAACGACACTATGTAGCCGGTGACACACGCCGCCACTACTGATCCTTCGCGCACACCCTCCACATGGCTCGTTATCGCAAGGGATATTATCACAGCCATGCTCACCAAAGTAACATCAAACCACACCTTGAACCTCCCGAACTCCTTGTCATAGCGACGCGAAGCATACTTCACAAACGCCTCGGCACTCATCATGGCAACACGTGGCTTTATCTCAAGCACCACTCCCACCGACTGCACCACGCAACCTACGGCAAGCAACCCTATCGAAGCCACATAACTTCCGGGAATCACGTGCGACGTAAGCATCATGTTCAGATCTATGA
Source organism: uncultured Muribaculaceae bacterium (assembly GCA_910577465.1). Classification (GTDB taxonomy): domain Bacteria; phylum Bacteroidota; class Bacteroidia; order Bacteroidales; family Muribaculaceae; genus Paramuribaculum. The sequence goes on from CAJTMM010000004.1 coordinate 72,792, forward strand.
ACACCGAAAACAAAAATGAAAATGGAATCTGGAGCAATATCTCCACAGTGTCACGCCGCGTGCGTCCTCCACGTATCAGCCAGAACTGCCCCGCGATAAGAATCATATTGATTATAAACGTCCAGATACCCAACGACAATGGAGTGTGGTTACTCAATACATAATTGACACTTGATATCGGGGTGGTACCCAATGCCGAACGTACTATCAGCACTATACCCATCGCCAAGAAATACAATCCTACGGTAAACACCGCATAGCGTTTAATCAAATCTTTCATCTTTCACCTTATTTAATCTGCAACCTGCCTCGCGACAGATTTATGGCGCAAAATTACGGAATTTTTTCCGCAATTACAATTTAGGCGTTACCGAAAAGAATATCTCGAAATTGGTTCCAGGCATAGGGCGGGACAACACGGATAGATACTCCTCATTAAAGAGATTGTTTACAGCCACTTTTACCGATAGGTCAAGCCTGCGCCACTCAAACAGTTTCTCAAGGCTCACATTGTTCATATAATATGGCGGCAATGTCCCTGTGAGCGATGCCGAATTGTCGGTCATCGTATATCGCTGGCTGTAATGCAACCATTTATAGTGCAGCGTCCAGTTTTTCCACGTCAGCCGCGCATTGACACTCGCCGACACCCGGGGCACGTATGGCAATTGCTTACCCTGCGAATTATCGGCAGGCGAATACTTGTCACCCTTATTTATAGATGGTGTCCATGAATAACTGCCGTCAACTCCCGCATGCCATCCTCGACCCAGTGCCATTGTCATATCGGCTTTCACCTCCACCCCGTAGGCATGCACGCTTTTCACATTTCGCGGCGAAAAAAATCCCTTGGTGGTAGGCAACCACAGAATCCAGTCGTCGATATACGAGCTGAACCATGTTGCCGAACCCGATAGGGCGTACCGCCCGCTCTTTCCCACGGCAAACTGCACTCCGGCATCGTATGTCCATCCGCTTTCATGCGTAAGCCGCGGATTACCGCCGGGCACGAAATACATATCATTCAGTGTCGGATATCTATAATTTCGCGACCCCGACGCCTTCAGCACCACATTGTAACGTGGCACCAACGTGTAGTCTAAAAACAATGCCGGAATGACCGGTGAAAACTCCCTGCCCACCATCTCCTCACGCAGCACGGCAGACAATCCTATCCTCTCGGTAGGACGCCACTTTGCCGATACCGCACCGGTCAACTCTACTCGTCCTTTGTCGTATCCGAAAATCTGATTGCCGCCTACACCTTCAAATGGATTGGCATCCTCGCTGCGCACAAAATACTGATGGGCTTTAACGGACGCGGATATCACCCATTTCCTACCCACATACATATCGGCTGCTACATTTCCGTAAATGGTATGTGAGCGGCTGCGCGAACGGGTCATCACGGCAAGCACACCGTTGCCCGAGTCGCGGCGGTAATCATAAGCCATACGCGTATAAGCGTACCCGCCGTCAGCTTCTATCTTATAGCCTCGGCGTCGATGCTGCCACGACAGTACCCCGCGGAATGTGCGTTCGCGCTGGCGGTTTTCAAATTCACTGTCATCGCCATAATCGGTGGTGAGCATAGGCAGTTCTCGGTTGGAGTCTAAGTACCACAGCTTCAGCCCCGCATCATCCCCCTTACCGGTGGTATAATACACCTCCTGTAGCAGATGCAGGTCCTTATAGGCTCCGCTGCGGTTCCGCTCCCACGGATGATACTGCCCCACTATATTATGGTCATCATCATATATATTCTCTTTTTTGTCACGGTTACGGTACTTGTAGTCATTAGGCGACGATGAATACACCACGCGGGTCGACGTATGCCAACCTCCTTTGCCATAATTCACGCGGAGAAATTCATCGAACGTGCTGAATGATCCTATCCCCTGCACATATTGCAAGCCCCAGCCATCCTCATCTTTCGGTCGTGTGGCAAGTTGCACAGCACCGCCAAGCCCGCCGCCGGAAAGATTCACCGACGATGTCCCGTGCAGCAGCGACGCTTCATCTATGAAATACGCCGGGATTAGCGAGAAATCGGTCATGCCCAACATAGGAGTGTTTATATTCATCCCGTTCCATGTCACGGTAGTGTGCGCCGGCGACGTTCCTCGAAAAGCCACCGTCGATTGCGTAGCCCTACCGTAGTTCTTTACAAACAACGATGAATTGTAAGCTAAGACATCGGCTATCGAAAGCGCCACATTCTCCTTCAGCGCAAGCGAGTCCAACACCGTACGCTGCACACCGATATCACTCATCGGGCGCACTCCATTGGTCGTGACTTCAGGTAGCTCTATAGTGCGTTGGCCGTACGCATTCATACACACCGCCCACACAGCCACTACCGATATACACCCTCTTAGCAAATCCATATTCCTGTATTATCTTTTCCAACAAAATGCGCCTGGCGTTATTCCCACGGTAAAACTATCTTTCAGCACCCCGTCAGCCGAATAACGGTACACCATACCGGGCTGTTGATAATCGATTGCATCGGCTATGTACACCTCATCCGTTTCCGGATCTACTGTAAGCCCATAGTACAATGTGGTACGGTTACGCACCAACGGACGCAAGGGCAGCCGCGTATCCTCCACCGGCATTCGCCACACATCATTATTTATCCAATATATGGCATCACCCTCACCGTTTATAGCAAGCTCCGAGGGGGTATCGCCCATATAGAATTCATACTTGGCATCCACCTCAAATACTCCGAGGTTTATACAATATAGCGCCGGACGTTCCTGCCCCTCCGGACTCCCCTCATATCCGCCGTCGGTTATGGTCCATAATCGGTTGTACTTGTCAGCGACAAGCGAATTAGGCTGCTTACCCACCGTAAGCTCATCCACCACTGCATCGGTCGTGGTGTCTATTTTCAATATGCGGTTCTGATAACTCCAGCAGTTCACATACACATACCTGCCCACCTGCACCATCTGCTCGGTCGACCCGGTAGCTTGATTCATTGCCGGTACATCAATATATCCCGTAATCTCATATCTCGTGGGGTCAACAACAGCTATACGGTTATCCCACAACTGTGTTATATAAGCCTTGGTATCACTGACAAAATGTATGTAGCGCGGCGAGGTAAGCCCCGCTATGCGTCCGCGCTCGCGGTACGTGTCCACATCTATCGCAAACACCACATGCGAATGATTCACCACCACCCACGCCAAACCATCATGTATGGTCATCGACTGCGCGACATCACCGAGTTTCATACCGTTGGCACGGAAAAACACCTCGTTGTCCACACTGTCGGTAGCCGGATTATAGAATGAAAGCGTTGCATTGCCATACTGGAAATTACCCTCGTTGACTATGAACAGTCCGCGGTCGGGCGAGTCGAAATCCTCCACCTTGCCATAGTTCCACTCCATGCATGCACACATCATCACGCACGCGAGCATCCCCACAGTCATCCTCATTATATGGCTTTGTATCACATTCATCATATTGAACTCATTTAAACTTTTTATTTATCACATTTTTGAGGATTTTTCGAGGAGATTTTTTCAATTTAAGAGGGAGCGTAGCGGGCTACGTGACCGATGAGATTTAAGAATGCGATCGAAAAAGACCAAAAAGGTGATTAAAAGAAAGTATCGCAGTTCTGTTTCTAACATTCGGTAAAAAATTCAACTGAGTTCAGTAAACTATAAAATTCTCGGCGGGAACCCGGTAAGGTTCCTCGCCAAGAATGTGCAGAAAAGATTTATATCGTTTGGGAGTAGAGTGTTACTCCTCTGTATCGGGCAATATCAGGCTCACATTATCAAGACACATATATGCCGGTGTCAGCAAGCCGAAATTGTTCTTGTCCGAACCATCGAAATCGAATTTCACTTTATTGACCTTACCGAGTGCGGAAAGATCCCAAGTCTGCCATACAGTGGCAATCGCTATCTTTGGCGAGGCTTCATCACGGTAGTCACACACATATTTCTCCACCGGATTGCCACCGTTGGTAGGATTACCGGCTGCATCAAATCCGTACGCCAGAATCTTGAACCATCCCTTGCTGTTGATTAGCGATACTGCGGTAGTCGAACCGAAATCATTGCCACCGGTCACCACCCCGTAAAGGTATGAGTTGGGACAGATATCAATGCTTTCCACCAAATATTCAGCCGATGAGGTGAACTCAAACGATGCCGCGGGCGAGATTGAGTTCGGGTCATCGTAACCGTTGATGAGCGCAAACGTATTGGATCCGTTGGCTCCGGCACCGCTATTGGCACCGTCGGTCGACGTTGTATTGTACACACTGCACTGGTTCTTATAGCTGTACCACCAATCTGCCGATGTCTCACCTGCCTTGTTGGTACGATAGTTCCACTGCGACAGTATCATACCGCCCGCCATAAATGAATCTTCATCGTCCCAAAGGCTGAAATTCACACCAAACTTCATGTACACGCCCGGTTCCACGGCTATCTGACCGCTCACAAACTGGGTGCCGCCGGTGTAGCCGGCATAGCAGTTCTCACCGTACGATGTAGGTCCCGCCAATTCTATTCCAGTGTTCTCGAAATCTATTACCTTGCGGTTCACCTTGGGTCCGTCATCATCGGAGCAAGATGTAAAAATTGCGGCTGCCGCCAATACGGCAATCACCGTTTTCAAGTTAAAAATTCTCTTCATGTCGATTTTTTTAATTCTACGGTTGAATCACTTCAAACCAATTCATAAAACAATAATCCCGTGTCGCTTACATCATGCGCTCACGGGATATTCCGACATAAGACTGGAAAAACACCGGTTATTTTTTCCTTCTGTCTCGACGCCTGTAAAATCCCGCAGGCACTATGGTGCAGATAACATTCACTCAGGCAGGTTTTCTGACTCATCCCGGCTTGTCGCGCCTTCTCAGTCGATGTTTCGGCCAATGGCATTGTTCGACAGCCTTAGCAGTGGGATTTACAGCAGCGGGTACTGTTCCGGATTCACACCGGATTCCCTATCCAAAGCGTGTGCAAATTTAAGAATTTTTTCACTTACCAATCAAAAATACCGATTTTTTTTGACAGAACACTCCATAATATAGAGTCCAACAGCAAATGCAAAGTTAGCGATATTCTGAAAAAATTGTTTAAGTGGGGGCAAAGTTTAGCTTTTCACGCGGTCTGCGGTTTATTTTCTTCTGTGAAGTCATCTTGACTTATTTTAAACATACAAAATACAAAAAGGAGTGTTAAGTGTAATAAGTAAAAACATACCTAAACACTCCTTTAATTGGTAGAACTCATAGACAAAGACACCATAGGGATAGAAATCCTGCCATATCTGACAACCGCCCAAAGAAACTATGCATGCAAGAGTGGCTTTTGCAAGGTCATCCCGTGCATCCTGTATAAGCTCAAGATGGGCTGTCAGTGGCACCTGATACCCACTGCAGCAATCTTTACCGAAGTTGTTCTCAATTATAAAACAATTTCCGGTAAGTTTCGGCAGTGATGCAAGGACAGTTCGTGGCAAAAAGTTGGAAATCTACACTCAGTCGCAACCATGACAGGCTCGATTTGTCCAGTGCAGACCTTGACGGCAGCCATACTGTCGCACTTCGTAGAGACGAGCTAGTCGGAGGGGGCGCACACAAGCGACACATACGACCAATGCCATATTTATCTCTGACCGTCAGGATATTCCAATCGCCATATCCGAACCAAAATCCGGTAAGCACCATGATGTCCACGAGATTGAAAATTCGTTGGAACAGCTTTTCGGCATGATGTGCAATGCAGGAATTCCAATTGACAGACTCTTCATTAATGCGGATGCCGGTTTTGACATGGCGGCTGCCAAACAGCCAATCAAACACAAATATATCGCGTAGGAAACTCCCAAAGCCCATATGCAGATTTAAGTGCAAAAATTATCTATCTTTCATACTTACTCGCTCTGTGACATGATTTATCAAGAGGGCATATAGAGATTCAAGAATAGATTCTTCAATGCCGAATACGCGGAGTACTGTACGGTCAAAAGCTATTCGATCAGCCTTATTGCATTCTTCTGACACAGTACCAATTTGCCTGTTTTTAAGTGGAATAAATGCCTTTTTAATTTCAGACCTTGCGGTTTCTGAGAGTAATTCCGGGTTCAACAAACGTACTTTTTTCAAAAAGTTGGCATTAAGGTCTAATGCTCCAAGGTTTCGTGATGTCCCCATGAACTCCAATGTTAGAAATGTTGATACGGAATTCAGCAATGCTGAGATAAGTTCAACATCAACTCCGGTGTTGATTTGCATCGCAATCATCCTTTGGTCAATGACAAACGGCGTGGTAGAATATGAGAAGAAAAATCGCTCATATGGATTTATCGCTGTAACGATATTGGCCGATTTCGGAGAGATACTATACCAATACGGGCGGTGTCCTGCATTAGCTTCTGCTATCGTTTGCGAACCATTTTTATTGGGGGCATTTTCAAACTTTTTAATCCATGATTGGGTTCCTTTATCAAGAGTGGAGAATGGTTTGGAGCATACAAACGCACTATATTTATAATCTCCTGCAAAAAGTATAGTCTGAAATTCATCGGGGCGTTTTACATAGGGAGTAAGATATTCTCTATGTATTCCAGTCGAATCCACATCTGAATTTCTGATAATAAACATATCATTCCACCCGGTACGCTCGCCTCGTATAACATTGAAGAAATTACCGCTATATTGGATTACATAGGGGTCAAAAACCTCAAGAGGATTCTCCGCAACAAAAAATTGAGACCAGTTAGTTTCTGTGGGAAGGCTATTTATCAACGTATCTTGACTAATAATTGATACGTCAATTGTGCCATCTGTTTTATGGAACACATTTGAAAATATGGTATCATTAACCCATTTGTTATTTTCGGCGAGGTCGCAATTATCAATCTCAGAATACAACGATTCTATTTTAGCGAGTTGTCGCTGAATGGTTGTATTTCCAAAGAAATCAGCCAACTTAAAATTGACAGAAACGAACTTGGTAGGAGCCTCGGAAACATTTCTTTCAAGTACAAAATAGACAGTTGAGACTTGTGAATCGGTGAACCAGTGCTCAGCAGTACTTCTCACGATGTATTTGATGTGAAAGTTGTTTAACAGGAATTCCTTAAATTGGATTCCATATTCTTTCCCGAGCCAAGCATTTGAGGTTATGGCAGATATTATACCGTTTGGCTTAAGAAACCGTAGGGCATTATAAACACAGTAAGCAAAGTAGTCAGCTCGTTCATTGATGTGAAAATCACCCTCTCTTACAAATGCTGATTGTTCTATCTCAAATTTGGCCTTGAAAAATGAAGTTAATTTTTCATTGGGGATGTCTTCTTGTTGAATAAATGGGAAGTTGCTTGCTATTCCATCAAACATCGGAATGGGAATAGGTATTTTGTTAGTGTGATTCCGAGGGTCTGGGAAGCTAACCTCTTTTCCCACATTCAAGTTGAAGAAGTCATCACGAATAACACGTGGGAAATTTTCTATCTGTGTAACATCTTGTTTGTAGAGGTTAATTACAGATAGTATAGCAGGGAAATGAGATATATCGTTCCCCCAAATGTGGTTTAAAAGAAGTTGATGGTCAGAAATGCCATAATAACGGAGGATATTGTAAAAGGCATTTAGAAAGGTACCTGTTCCTGATGTGGGGTCTAATAATATGGAGTCAGAACTATTGACCGCAGGGAAAGCAACAAGATTTGCCAAAATTTCCGGTGTGAAATATTGACCAAATTTAAGTTTCTCGTCTTTGGGAACGAGATTCTCAAGAATGGTGCCAATAACTTCCGAAGGAAGAATTTTGAAGTCAAACTCTGTAAGGACGGAGATTAACTTAAAAAGCGCAATATTAGCAGTCTCCGAAAAAGGAATGGAGTCTGTAAAATATGGTTGGAACACAGCTTGATAGTCAATGCTTTTGGCTTTGTCGAAATAGTAATATAATTGGTTTCTAAGGTCTATAGGCGTTGAAAGGTGGAGTGGTGCTAATTCCTTAGGCAGATTTTCGCAAAGGGTAAGATAAAATAGCGTTTTGCCGATAAGATTATAAAAGGTGAATTTAGCGAGTACGGCTTTCTCATCAACAATTTCATTTTTTCGTGATGATGAACCCAATATACTCAAAGTAGCACTCTCGTATATTTTCCAACGGTTGAATTGTGCTCGAAATTCAGCATTTGAATTTGCTGTATCAGAAATGGCTTTTGAAAATTGTGGAACAATTATATTCTGCGCATCTGTTACTGCATGAATTATATTGTTAGAAATATTTATCGCTTCTTTGATAGTTCCCTCACGACGCAGCATATCCAAGTCATGTAAAATCTGTAACGCTCTTTCATGGAGCTGACTCTCGTGAAAAGCATATTTAGCAGGGTCTGCAAGGTCATCACGAACTTGAATAGTGGGAACTTGCGGATAATGCTTGAGTATGGAAAGGGAATCTACCGAATAACGTTCGGTATCAATCTTCCATATAATCGCCTCTGCGCCATTCCAAGTAACAAAGGAGTCGGATTGTATTCTTTGAGCCTTCTCCAATGCGTTCTCTAACATTTCTATATCGTCAACAGAGGTGTCAGGGAATTTTAATTCCCAACCATTGAATATGATGCCTGAAGTCTTATTGGAGAACAAGAGAATATCAGGGAATTTCGTGCGCCCTGAAGATAGTCTTACACTGGTGTCATTGGTGGCATCCTCAAAAGATGTTTGACCTTTAGTTATAGCATATTTGAGCCAACTTATAAGTTGACCCGCCCAATCTCGTTCGTTACGTTTAATACTTGGCATTTTAAATAACAGCTTGTTCAAATAGATTGTTAGATGTGATTTGCTCAAGGCGTTTATGACACACCTCAATATAATCAGTGGAACTTACCTTATGTAGGGTTACATTTTGATTTTTCTCGATACCAATATAGTTACGCCCCTCCAAAGCCGCCGCGACTAAAAAGCTTCCGCTCCCGCAAGCGTTATCTAAAACTATATCGCCAGGGTTTGTGTAAGTTCTAATTAAGTATCGTCCCAACTCAACCGGCTTTTGTGTCGGATGATATACCGGACCCTCCGATTCAGCTGTTTTCACATACAGAAAATCATCAATGGATTCTTCTTCATAGCAAACCACATCATGAGGGTATCGGCTTCCATCGCTTTTTACATGACGAGGCTTAAAGTCGCCATAACTTCCAGTGCATTGGTCTTTGCGAATACCTTTGTCGTAACTCTCGCCTTGAGTCTTTTGAGGATTATATGTGGGTTGTTGACGATAAAAAACACAAATATCCTCATGCTTGCGAAGCGGTTGTTTTTTAGCGTTAAGGAAATTGGTTGATTTTGATTTTATCCACACAATTTTATACTTAAACCATGCTTCATTACTCATTATTAAATGAGCAGTAAAAACACCTTGCGAAGTGAGAACAATAACTCCGTTATCTTTAATAATACGCACGTATTCTTTCCATAACTTGTCAAGGTCAATTACAGAATCCCACTTGTTTTGAGTGGTGCCATACGGCAAGTCACACAAAATCATATCCACAGATTTATCTGGAATTTGAGGCATTAAATCCAAACAATCTGCTTCAAATACTTTATTTATAAAGTGTTCAATTTTTTCCATAATCTACAAATTGCTCAGAAACAATAGATAGGACCTTTTGAGGTTCATCTTCCTCTGCTAAGACATTATAAATTTTATCAGCAGCCCAAAGGGTTAAAAGACTTTCATCATTATAGAACTTACCTAAAGCTAAAACTTGTTCCCGTTTGACCTTTCTTTCACCTCTTTCCAATCGGCTATACATTGGCGTATCAATATTAAGAAGATAAGCCAACTCGCGTTGCGGAATATTTCGGTCCTCCCGCAACTGTTTTAATCTCTCTAAGAACCTTTGTGTTGTCATAAATTGCTTTGTCGATTTATGACAAAGTTAGTTCAATTTTATGAGATGACAAAATATATTGTCAAAAAACGACAATCATTTGATGTTTGCTCCTTCGTGGAAAGCTTGCCCGAGCCAAGCGAGTCCACAGAGCAGCATGATGTTTATAGACATAGTCTTGCAGTCATTTTGAAGTTTCAAAGGAGGTTACGGTGGTTGAGTTTATCACCCACCGTATCAGGGAATCAACAGGCACGGAAACGATAGAGACATGGCTGTATGTGTCAAATTTCCACGTGGAGACACCTTATATCGGGAAGGCAGTCCGCAATCATTGGCCCATAAAGAGCATGCACTGGTACCTTGACTTAAAACTGTGCAGAACAGCATAAAACGCAAGATCTCCAAGACTACAAGAAACCTTGATACTTTGCAACGAATCGGTCATTCACTGTTCTCAATCCGGAAAGGATGACGGAAAAAACGTTCTGACAAAACTAAAGGGATGGCTCAACTGATGAGATTTCTATCAAAAATTTTACCCGATTAATACACTTTATTAAAAAAATAAGAACAATCCATCTTTCAAACCAAAGATAATGAGTTGACGTATAACACATATAATTTTACCCGACTCGTAATGGATCGGGCAAGGGCATTATACGGTTATTTAATACTCAAATGAAAGAGCCATGTACGGGCCAAATCACACTCCCATTTTTGTCACAGATTCCAGTCGCGCACACCGCACACTTCCGTCGATGCTTCACCGAGCTTGCCGCTCTTGGCCATTATCCCGGTTTGGATTTTCACAAAATCTATATAGTTCAGCTCCACAGGATTGCCATTGGCATCCACCGCATTGGATATTTTGAAGCCCACCCACTGACCTTCACCGCTTTCCGTATCTCCCCCCGGTATCAGATCCGAGCCGAGATTATCGGCATACCCCCAGGCAAACGGCATATTCGACCAAAAGCCGGTGACAGGATCCACACTGTTCCGCGGCGGCAGAAGCGTACCATAAAGTGTATAGCTGTCCACATCCACCCACACCGGATAATATGTAGGCTGTTTATGCGACATCCATAGATAGTCTATCTCTCCGCCACCGCCCGTACAGTCGGTCCACTCCACGGTCATTCCGGAACCTTCCGGACGGTAATATGTCACCGAATAGTCATGATTGGTCTGTTCCGAACCGTAATCGCTTCCACGCAATTGATACCATTCATCGTCAGGCTTACCGTTGCCATTGGCATCCTGCATCACCCACACTATTCCCGGCTCATTGGAGGTGGATATGGCATTACCCATCACGCCGAAATCATATTCGCTGCCACCTTTCACCACACTATGGTCAAAGCCCACTATGACACATCCGCCCCATGCCCCCAGCGATACGAATTTACGCGAGTCCAGTCGACCCTGTGCCCACGTCCTCGCTTGCTCGTGGGTCACGATATCGGGAGTCATTCCACCCACACTGCTTGTCTCGCCTATGAACTGCCCAGGAGCCGGTGTCCACTCAAGCACTACATTGCTGTTGGCAGACGAACCGGCAACCGCCGGTCTCATTCGCGATTGTGCGCTGCCAGCCACACATACCACCTTCATGGTGGCTTCGCTGTCCCCGGCTACCACTTTTACGTTATAATCACCCGCGGCATCGGGGGTAAATACTAATACCGATGTCGTGCAGTCCACCGCCGCGCCATTTACAGTCCAACGATATTCAGCATTCTCGATATACTGCGTGACGGTGCGTATACTCACAGGCTGACCCGCGAACACATAACGCACATCATCTGCCACACCGTACGAAAGAGGAACAAACCGCACCGTTGCCGGCATCTTGTCCACAACCTCTACATCAAACCGTTTCTCAGTGACACCGTCTATATTACGCGCTGTTATCACCACGCTATATGTTCCGGTTTCCGACTCCTGGAATGTATAGTCAGGCGTATCGCACACCTTCTCACCATCCACCGTCCACTCTACGGCAAATCCCTCCATATCGTCATGCTGATATCGCGGGGACAACTCCAATGGTTTGCCAGCAAGCACCTTCAACCCATCTTCAGGCATACGCAATGAGATGGTCGGTGGAGTCTGCGCAAGCACATCCACCCGCACCTCCTCGCGTGCCGTACCTGCACGATTGGTCACCGTGAGCATCGCGTAATACTCCCCGGCAACATCCCATGTGGCGGTCCATACACGCTCGCGGCACATCACCTCGCCATCCACCGACCACTCTATCTCGGCACCCTCGCCATGCTCTATTACAGGGTCGAGCGTAAGACTATGCCCTATCTTCACCGTATATATACCGCTCTCATTGTCGAATGTGATTACCGGCTTGAACTCAGCACCTATCTCCTCATCCTTGTTACACGCGCTCACCACCGGCATTAAAAACGCCAGCATCAACAATACCCATCTATCTATTTTTCTCATGACACAAATTCAATATTAGGCAGCAAATATATTCCATATCCGCGACAATAACCCACCACAAAACACAGATAACATATTTTAACCATAATCCCAACCTAATAACACACCCAACAAGCGATAATTTTATTCCATTCTTTTTGTTAAATCTGACCAATAGGGGATTATTATCCCATTTTTTCTATAACTTTGTTTGCAACATTGATTATACTAATCATATCCTACGACAAGCCACACATGGATAAGAAAACTCTTGAATTTGTCACATATTGTATCAGCAAATTATCTCAGCTCTTAAATTTGTCGCAAAGCGAAATATATGAACGGCTCAATAGTTCTGGGATTCTTTACGGGTACATTATACCGTCCTATGATGTATTGCACACTTTCAGCTCCCGATACCTTATGGAAGACATCATTGACTATATGAAAGAAAAAGGAGTATTACCACAATGAAGCTATACCACACCTCCACATTGGCAATACAGAATCCGGATACTTTACATTCGCGTGACTACCTTGATTTTGGCAAGGGATTCTATCTCACATCAATACATGAGCAAGCCGTAAGGTACGCACAACGATTTATTCGTCGAAATCGCGAAGCCTGGTTAAACACTTACGAATTTGAATTTAATCCTATGGAATGGAATATATTGCAATTTGATGCCTATGACGAACATTGGTTGCAATTTGTTTCCAAATGTAGAGCAGGCAACGATGACTCTTCCTTCGACATCGTCATTGGAGGTATAGCAAATGACAAAGTAATACAAACGCTCGATAGATATTTTGAAAAAGAGATTTCAGATGAGGAAACTTTAGGATTGCTCAAATATGAAAAGCCAAATATCCAATACTGCATCAGATCACAGCGTATGTTAAATGAATGTCTTAAACACATTGAAAGCACTCAACTATGACCGACGAAAGCAGATTAGTATTACGAGGAAACAAATGTGCACACATTATTTTGCAAATTCATGAATTATTCGGAATACCAATAAATGAGGCCACCGACATTTTTTACAAATCTGAAAATGCAAAACTGATTGAATCCGGGATTTCAGACTTACAATGTCGCAGTGACAAATATCTCGCATCTTTAATCTGGGAAGAATATCAGGAAAACTTTGCCACAAAAGATTAAAAATATTTGGCAGTTACGGGAAATATTCGTTACTTTGCACTCTGTTTCGTGGCTCATCCTGTAAAGCTGTTAAAAATGATGCGCTTAGCAGTGATATGAGAACTGAGATGGCGGCCATGAAACGAGTATTAGGTTAAATATTAACATTAAAAGAGCTAAGTAACACTAACAGCCATGTCAAAGATTTGTCAAATTACAGGCAAGAAAGCGATGGTGGGCAACAACGTATCCCACTCTAAGCGTCGTACAAAGCGCAAATTCAACGTCAACCTCTTCACCAAGAAATTCTTTTGGGTTGAACAGCAGGCTTGGATTCTTCTCACTATTTCCGCCAACGGTTTGCGCACCATTAACAAAAACGGCCTCGACGCCGCTATCAAGGAAGCAGCAAAAAAGGGTTATTTAACTGAAATCAAATATTTAGAATTCTAAGAAGATGGCAAAGAAAGCTAAAGGTAATCGCGTGCAGGTAATTCTTGAATGCACAGAACACAAAGCCAGTGGTATGCCCGGAACTTCTCGTTATATTACTACAAAGAACCGTAAAAACACCACCGAGCGTTTGGAGCTCAAGAAATACAACCCTATCCTCAAGAAAGTAACCGTTCACAAAGAAATCAAATAATAATACCGAGATATGGCAAAGAAAACCGTAGCATCACTGCAAAAAGGTGAAGGTCGTACCTATAGCAAGGTAATCAAAGTGGTTAAGTCGCCCAAAACCGGTGCTTACACTTTCCAAGAGCAAATGGTTCCTAACGATGCCGTTAAGGATCTTCTCAAATAATCATTTCTGATTATAACTTCCCCTATATATACCGAAGTCCGGCTTAATGCCGGACTTCATTTTTTATCGTACCTATCCTATCCACCCAACACACCATCTCGTTCCAAACTCAACCGCCCGCCACGCCCATAGCATCATCCTACTCCCAATAAAACTCACCCAAGCACAAGCGGCATAATTACACACCGAGCCACCCCAACCTTATACCAACATATCAGAAAACAACCATCGGCATCTCAACAGTTCCGCTATACAACAAACGGCGACGTAAAATCGTCACCGTTGTTTAAGCCAAGAAATTTACTTCCTATTCTTTACCGTACAGGTATAAATGATATTGCCTGTCCTCCGGTTGGAGCCATATCTATATTGATTATATCAGCGGAGGTCACTACACGGCGTGTTATTTCCACCTTGTCGGGAGCACCTGCCACATCTGAATAAATTTCAGCCTCATACTTCACACCGGACTTAAGGAACGACAGCTCCAGATTCAGCGAACGCCCCTCGGAATTGGTGCCGGCACCTACAAAGAAACGGTCACCGGACCTACGTGCCACCACAATATATTTACCAATCTCGCCCTGTAACGCTTCTGACCAGTCACAGTCGGCATCAAAATCACGGAAGAACTTGAATGCCTCCTTCCCCTCATAATTCTCAATCTGGTCAGCCGCCATTTGCAGCGGCGAATATATTATTACCCAGTTGGCTATCTGACGGGCAAGCGTAGTCTTGATGCGGCAATGTCCGTTAGGTCCGTTCCACTCTATACGGCCGGGGTCGGCTTTCGCACGTTCATAGTTGATATCAAATATACCGGGAGTATAATCCATAGGACCCGACAGTAAGCGGACAAAAGGCAACGTGCACAGATAATCCGCCGAATTGCCCTCGCTCCAGGCATTCCACTCCATACCGCGGGCACCCTCGCGCGTCATCATATTAGGCCATGTGCGGCGTATGCCCGTCTCTTTTATCGGCTCATGGGCATCAATCATTATATTGTATTTCGCAGCCGTCTCCACCACACGCTGGTAATGACGCACACCATACTGCGAATGATGGAAATAACCGCCCTTGAATCCGCCTGCATAACCGGTCTTCACCGTGTGCACGCCAAGCGACGCATAATAAGCGAAAGCACTGTCCAGGACAGCTTCAAACTCGGGAATGTTGCCACCGGTCTCATCATGCATCCAAAGCTCTATACCACGCTTACGCGCATAATCGGCTACATAATCTATATCAAAATCGGCGTATGCCTTCATATAATCGAAATGTTGGTTACCGCCCCAGTTCTCCCAACCTTCGTTCCAGCCCTCAAACAATACACCTTGAAGATTATTATCCACCGCAAAGTCGATATATTTGACAGCATTCTCTGTGGTGGCGCCATGACGCGGACCCATAGTCCATGTTTGCGTACCAAGATGCATACCCCACCATATACCCACATACTTCTGCGGACGAATCCATGAGGTATCAGCTATACGCGACGGCTCATTAAGATTAAGTATCAACGCTGAATTTATCAGATCCACCGCCTTATCGCCTATCTGAATCGTGCGCCACGGCGTGGTGAACTGCCCCAGCACGTATGCTTTCACTCCATCAGGCAGCGGAGCGAGATCCGACTTCAACGCACCCGAAACGGAATCGCGGCGCAACACCATCTCCGGATAATCATACAGCGCTGCCTCATGCACCGAGCCGAAAACATCCGCATCCGTACGGAACGTAAACGGAGTATTGGCATCCGGCACGTCCGACAACGGCAAGTTGCGGTATTCCAGCTCATACGTTTCAAAATTAGCCGGAATAGCCCACGACTCTCCATCTGTGGCAAACTTGAAGCAAGTCAGCTCATCCGTTATCACCAGCGTATCTACCGGAGCATTCAATTCATACCTGAAAGCCACGCCGTCATTGAAAGCGCGGAAACGAAGCGACATCTGACCATCGGGCAACGCCACCGTCATCTCATTGTAACGGTTCAAACACATCTTATTCTCACCCCACGGCTGCTGCCATGTCTCATCATGCGAATCCCTCGCTACAGTGACATCACCTACCGTCGAATACTTCCAGTTCGACGCCACCACGCCAAGTGCCGAGGGCGATATAAGGTCTCTTCCGTCGACACTCACAGCATACACCGGCATGCCGCCATCATTGGAAAACGACAATTCTATCCGCCCGTCAGGCGACATCACACTATGCGTGCCGGCAAACACCGACGCGGCAGCACACATCATAGAAGTTATCAACAACAAATGCTTCATAATTCCAGAATTTATATGCAAATATAGCACATCAACTCCCCATTTTCAAAAACTCACATCATAAAAAACATGTACCGGGCTATAATCATTACACACATCAAACCACATAAAAAACAATCATTATTAGGTATTTGGCTCTATAAATCAACTTTTATATCACAGACTATAGCATAATTTAATTATTTTTCATATTTTTGCCACGCAAACCTACGCCGATAGCTCCAAAAGGAGAGTAAGGGTGGAGGGTTGCGCTGTATTTATTGAAGACGTTTACTTGACGTTTTATCTGTGGCATACTGAACTTCGCAACTTCATTATCCGGTCACACGATAAAGCAATCGTAGATGTTCATGGGTATGTTTTCCACATACCGCTGTCAGCATTGTCGCCGCACGTGATTCATTCATGTACGTCGATTTTGACGACGTTGGTATCACGGACATATCGGCGTGGGCGCTGCGTTGCTTATCCTTGACCGAAGGCAATGCGAAGGCCCAGTATGCGGGATAAGTGACAAGTACAGTTCCCGCGCTTTTCATTTCTACAGCCACGCATTTAAGTTAAAAATACACGTCCGGCGGGGAACTACGGACATATTTATCTTTTCAATAAATATGAAAGCAGTTCTCCATGCAGTCTTAATCTTCGCCGCCGTGACTACAGCAGCATCTCTCTCGGCTCAAATCAACAAGGACGCATACAAACAGCGCTCCGAGATGATGAAGTTCAACAAGAAACTTCAGGACGCCAAAGTATCAAAAGCCAGCAAAAACCGCGCTAAAGAGGACAAAAAAGATGGATGGAAAGCATCCGGTTCCATGCCCCTCGAACAGCAATACGAACGCGCCGCAGTCTATGAAAACTCTTTCGAGGACGACATGGTCACACCCAAATTCGTATCGGGTGAAGGTCAATCTGTGGCCGGCGTTTACGACGGAGCTAAGATGCAGGCTCTCGAACTGGCTCGCCAGACACTCATCGGAAGTATCGAAACTGATATAACCCAATTGGTCGACAACAATATAAGCAACGAACAAATTTCGAGCGACGACGCCAACACAGTGGTAAAGACACTCAATCGCTCCAAATCCATAATGAGCAAAAAGCTCGGACAGACCATCCCTGCCATAGAACGCTACCGCAAACTGCCCAACGGCAACTACGAAGTGTACATACGTACATTCTACAGCATGGACAGAGCCCGCGAAATTTCCAAAGCCGTACTTCGTGCCGAACTGGAGAAAGAGAGCGAGGACCTTGCCAAGAAATTAGACAAAATGCTGGGTTGGTAACCATGCGCACGCTGATTGCTATAGCTTTGGTAATCTGTGCCGCAATACCTGTGACCGCACAGAAAGTCAAGACCGTGGAATGTGAGTACACATATCACGCGCCTGAAAACATCACGCTCGAACAAGCCAAGCGCACCGCCATCGAGCGGGCTCGCATCCAAGCCATCGCCGATGAGTTCGGCACCAACATCTCCCAGACCAACATCACCAACATATCATCGGCTAAAGTCGATTTCCAGAGCATAGGCATGAGCGAGGTCAACGGCGAATGGCTTGAGGACCTTTCGGAGCCGGAAATGGCGGTTGACTTCATCAACGGCATGTTTGTGATTACCGTAAGGGTCAAGGGCAAGGCGCGTGAACTCACAAGAGCTCAGGCAGACTGCGTGGTGCGTGTGTTGCGCAATGGCAAGGAAGACCGTTTCGAATCCGAAACATTTTTCGGTGGCGACCAGTTCTATATCTCTTTCCACTCCCCTGCCAACGGCTACATAGCAGCCTACCTTTCCGACGGCAAAGGCACCGTTTCCTGTTTGCTGCCATACCCCAACCAGACAGATGCCAATTACCCCATCAAGGCAAACCGGCGCTACCTGCTATTTGATCCGGAGGAGGGCGACGATTACACCGAAGAGTATTATCTGACCTGCGGAAACACACCGGAGAACAATCAGATTATCCTGATTTTCTCACCCAACAAATTCACCAAAGCACTTGACCGTCAGGCAACCGCTCAATCCGAGGAACTGTTGCTTCCGCGCGAGCTTCCGGAAGCCGAGTTCCAGAAATGGCTTGCCAAATGCCGCCGGCGCGACCCTGAGATGCAAGTTACACGCAAGCATATCACCATCACTAACCAATAATCACACACATACACCCATGAAACGAATCCTCACACTCATGATTGCACTCGCGGCCATCCTTCCGGGCATGGCACAAGGTTTCACTTATATATACAAAGGAGTGGAATTCAAAGGAAAAATCAACAAGGGCGAGGCATGTATCAAGAGTTTCGACAACAAAGCCCCCGATGTGACCATACCTGCATCAGTGTCGCACAAGGGCACATCCTACCCCGTCAAATCGGTAAGCGTGTTCATGAACGGAGTCAACTATTCCACCGTGCGCCTGACCCTGGAGGAAGGCATCGAGGATATCGACAAATTCTGTTTCAATGAATTCCGCAAACTGACATCCGTAAGTCTCCCGGCGTCTTTGCGCCATATCGGCAAAAATGCATTCCGCGACAATAGCGGAATGACCCTAAATATGCTGTCGTCCATCGACGAGACATCGCTACGCAAAGGCTACGAGCTCCACCCCGACGGCTCCGGCTCCATGATGGCATACACCCCGGCTTCAGCTGCTCCCCGACAAAAGCAACAAAAAAATGACAACAAGAAGCAAGAGGAAGTTATGATGGCGTCTTACGCAGATCAATTGGAAAAGGAAGTGGAAAAACATACCAAATTCATTAATCAGCAACTTCAGGCCATCAATGTCTCCTCCAACAATGGACTACGCATCGAATTAGAAAAGTTGCAAAATCAGGAGACTTTAGATATCGCTCAAGCCGAACGCGATTATGAAAACGTGGAACGCAAAATTGCTGTTGCCGTTATTCATGAAAAGTACAACGAAGACCGTCAACGTCTGCTCCAACAGAATGGGCTACTCACCCAAACTGATAATTATATAGTGCCAAGTACCGATAACAATGGAGATACAGGATTCGGCAAAGCAATGAAAGAAATGCTCGGATTAAAGAGAGGAAAGAAAAACAAGAAGGATAAGCAAAACGAAACTGACGCCCTCAAAGAAAAACTCAAGGAACAGGAGCGACTCCTCAAACAGCAGCAGGAACTCCTTGCCCAAGCCGAGAAAAACAATCAAAAGGCAGCGGCAGACAACGATGATGATAGCGAAGGCGGCATAAGCGGAGCTGTAAAGGGTATGTTCGGATTCAGAAACAAGAAGAAAAACAAAAAGAACAAGACTGAAAACAATACCGCAGTACCTGCACCGGCACCCACTCAGCAACAACCACTGTTGGCAACTGCCACGGAAGCCGTCACCCCCGCTGCTCCGCAACTTCCTCCGGTCGATGTGGATATTGACATCCCTGTCGTAAAAACCGACAAGAACGCCAATACCTACTGCATAATCATAGCCAATGAGAAATACGAGGATGTTCCCGAGGTGGAGTTCGCCGAACGCGACGGCAACATATTCCGTGAATACTGCGTGAAGACTCTCGGCATACCCGAAAAACAGGTACGCTCATTCATCAATGCATCCTACACCGACATCAAGCGCGCCCTCAACTGGATTGAGACCATGGCAGACATCTCCGGAGGCAACTCCAAAGTCCTCTTCTACTACGCCGGTCACGGCATACCCAACGAAAAGGACAAGACCGCCTACCTCATCCCCACCGACGGCTTCCCCAAAGACATCACCACTTGTTTCAAACTGAGCGATCTTTACGCGCGCCTTGGCAAAATCAAGACACAGAGTGTCACCGTCCTGCTCGACGCATGTTTCAGCGGTGTCAAGCGTGGTACCGGGCAGGCACTCGTTGCCGCACGTGGCGTGGCAATCAAGCCCAAAAACGAAGTCCTGTCAGGCAACATGGTTGTATTCACCGCAGCTTCCGACGACGAGACAGCCCTGTCATACAAGGACAAACGTCATGGCATGTTCACATACTTCCTGCTCGACAAACTCAAGAAATCGCAAGGCAACGCCTCATTCGGTGAGATTTTCAACACTCTATCCACCGAAGTCAAGAAAAACTCCATGCTTGAAAACGACAAACTCCAGACACCATCCGTCAACGTATCCACAAGCATGAAACCCCGATGGGAAAAGATGCAATTTTAAAACATATAAAAAAACAACACACTTTTATTCAATCATTTATTCACTTAATTAATTTCATTATGAAAAAAGTATTATTACTGTTAGTTATGGCAGTTGCCGCATTCTCCGCTTCCGCCCAAATCACTTGGAACGCCAAAGGCGGTCTCGGTGTAGCTCACTGCTGGGGCGATTCCGAAGGTCTAAAAAGCCACTTCGTTGGTAAGATTGGTGCCGGTATCGAAAAGCCCTTTACCTCCAACTGGTCTTTAATGCCATCACTTGAGTTAGCATGGAAAGGCTGCAAAATTGGTAATGAAGTAACCCTTGACGTTCTTTACCTCCAAATTCCCATTATGGCAGCATACAGATTGAACCTTAACGACAGTTGGAACATGACATTGAAAGCTGGTCCATACCTGGCATTCGGCGTATATGGCAAATATAAGTTTCAGAACGGTGAGGGAAGCGTTAATGCTTTCGGTAGCGAAGGTGGTGGAAAACGTTTTGACCTTGGACTTGATCTTGGTGTGGATTTCGAATACCATCGTTATGTTTTCGGCGTGGAATATGAGCTTGGTTTTCTACCAATAGCCAAGGGTGAAAACGTACACAATGGCGCATTCTACGCCACTGTCGGTTACAAATTCTAAATCTCATACTTTTCTTTGATTTACCATGCGCAGGCATGTCCGTCCGAGGATATGCCTGCGTTTTTCATACCCCATAGACATTCTTTCCATCCAATCCATAAAGTTTTGCATTTTGCGAAAAAAGGTGTAATTTTGTGGAGTTTTTTACCAATTTTATCAAGTTATGAAAAGAATTTTAGCAGCCGCGACGGTTGCGTTAGCATCTCTCCCCGTTTTGGCAGAAGGATACCAAATCAATACTCTCAGCGCTCGTCAGCTTGGTATGGGACACGCCGGTACGGCAATGAAGCTCGGAGCCGAAAGCATGTTTTTCAATCCCGCCGGGTTGGGATTCTCCGACAAGACACTCGACCTGTCCGGCTCCGTCACTGGCATAAAGGCCGTAGCCGAAGCCAAAGTCGACGGCGTGAAATACACTACCGAAAACGACCTCAGCACACCTCTTGCCGTCAACGCCGCATTCAAGATTTACGACAATCTGCAAGCCGGCATTGCTTTCTATACCCCCTACGGCAGTGCCATCAACTGGACCAACAACTGGCCCGGCGCCGTACTCAGCCAGAAAGTCAACCTCACGGCTTACACCATACAGCCCACCGTAGCATGGCGCATCACCCCCAAACTCTCGGTAGGTCTGGGCATGATGCTCACCTGGGGCAAAGTGGACCTCAACAAGGCATTGGTTAGCGGCACCACGTTCGATGCCGTGGTCGGAGCACAGGGCATACCATCCAACCTCGGACATACCCCGGCGGCTTCCATCAACCTCACCGGCACATCGCAAGTGGCACTTGGAGCCAATATCGGCGTGATGTACGACATCAACGACCAATGGACCGTAGGCGCCAACTTCCGCACCGAGATGACCATGAAGGTCAAAGCCGGCGAAGCCAAGGTAAGCTATGCCAACGACATAGCCAAAGGGGTACTCGAGAAGAGTCTCGGACTCATCCACGAAGCCAACTTCAAGGCTCAGATGCCCTGCCCCTACGTGCTCGACCTCGGCGTGGCATACCGCCCCATCAAACCGCTCACACTGGCATTCGACGTGCAGTACACCGGATGGAACGCCTACAAGGAACTCAACGTACACTTCCCCGACAATCTCTCATCATTCAATCAGGACATCCCCAAACATTACCGCAACGCATGGTGCTTCCACCTCGGTGCGCAATACGCCCTGACCCACCGGTTCGACCTCCGCGCCGGTCTCATGATCGACACCACGCCGGTCAATAAAAATTATTACAACCCCGAGACTCCTGGCATGACCAAAATCGAGCCCACCGTCGGATTCTCGTTCCGCCCCATCGAGCGTCTATCCATCGACCTCGCATTCATGTACATCGCCGGTCTCGGCGAGGACAATGCCCGGTGCGCCTACGAGGATCTGCTGATGAAATCCCTCGGCATGCCCTACGAAAAAGAGTTCAAAGCCGACTACAATGTCCACGCTTTCGCACCCTCAATCGGCATAAGTTACTCTTTCTGATACACATTTCAGAACTTTTTTCAATGTCATGGGTTATAACTAATGAATGTTAACAACTAAACTACCCAAAGACATGAAAAAAATTATTCTTTCCATCGCCGTAGTAGCTTCAGCCATGTTGGTAGCTTGTAGCGGCTCACAGAGTTCAGAAGAAAAATCAGGAGCCTGCTGCGCATCTTCGTTCGCCACTAAGATTCAGAACTGCACCAACCCCGACAGTATCAAGATATATGTGGAGCAAGCCAAGGACTATGCCGACCAGCTCGTTAAGGAAGGTAAGGTTGAAGAGGCCAAGAAATACCTCGATCAGATTGAACCCGTGGTCAAGGAAAAAGCTCCCGCTCTTGCCGGTGCACTATCTACCGTAGGCGACGCCCTTGACAAAATGGGCGATAAGACCGGCGACGCGGTATCCAACGCCAAGGACAGCATAGCCGGAGCCACCGAAAATGCCGTCGAACAGAGCAAGGAAGCCATCAATGACGCCAAAGATAAGGTAGCCGACAAAGCCGAGGAAATCAAGGACAAGGTTTCCGACAAGGCAAGCGAAGCTGCCGACAAAGTAAGCGACAAGGCATCGGAAATCAAGGATAAGACCGCTGATAAGATCAACGACATCCTGAAGAAATAACCTCCGCACACATACCCTTTACACCGACCCCCGGACGCACATGCGCCGGGGGTCGCTTGCATCGTTAATGGGCATTCCCTCAAAAAAACACGCATCTTTGGGAACGAATATAGCTATATGATTGTTAATCATTCATAACAACTATTTATTACATCTGAGATGAACACCCGTCAACACATTTTTGGGACACTCGCCCTCGTAGCCGCATTATGCACTCCGTCAGCCCAAGCATTGCACCCCAAGGAACACCCCGACACATTCCTCGTGCCGCAGCGCGCGGTAGTCGTATCCGGCGACCACTCCAAAGCCGGCTCCCTGCTCGCCATACTTTACGACACATCCGAGCTGCACTTCACCGAACCGAGCGCGCCAAGGTTTCTGTTTCTCGACCGCGAAGGTAAGGTCGCATTCGGCATAGGCGGATACCTCAAGGGCACACTACAATACGATTTCGACGGCTCCACCGACACCGGATCCAGCTTCATAACATACGACATCCCCGTACCTAACAACGGTGAGCAACGCTCCCAGTTTTACGGCAACGCCAACCACTCCACCATCTTCCTGCAATTGGTAGGCAAAAGCTCCCGGTTCGGATACTATCAGATGTATATTCAGACCAATTTCAGTGGCAACGGCACCACCGGTTACGGTCTCAAGCTCAAGCAGGCATACCTCAAGGTTGGATACGTCACCGCAGGTCTCACCAACAGTACATTCGTCGACGGAGCCGCCGGCACACCGGTCATCGACGACCAGGGACCATCCGGAGAGATGTCGCGCAAGAACGTACTCCTGCGCTACGCACCGCGCTTCAGCGACCATCTCTCGGCGGCAATATCCATCGAAATGCCCTCCGTATCATACACCACCGACGATGCCGTCAAGAAAATCAATCCACGCGTACCCGACATCCCGCTGTACCTCCAGTACGAATGGAACGGTGGCAAAAGCCACGTACGTCTCTCCGGACTCTTCCGCGACCTGTATTACCGCAACGTGGCATCCGGCAAAAACTGTCAGAAAATCGGATGGGCAGCCCAACTTTCAGGCATCATAGCCTTGACTCCCCGACTATCATTGCTTTACCAAGGAGCATACGGACGCGGATACGGAGCATACGTCAACGACCTCTCCGGCTTCGGCATGGACCTCGTCTATTCAGGCACGTCCGGCAAAATGGAAGCCCCGCGCATGGCAAACTTCGAGCTCGGAGCTCGCTACAACGTCACCCCCAGTCTCTTCTTCGCCGGCACCTACAGCCAGGCACGTACCTTCGGCATTGCCCACCTCGGAGCCGACACATACCGCTACGGACAATACATATCCCTGAGCGGATTCTACGACATATTCTCCGACCTCCGCATCGGACTCCAATACCTCCGGGGCGACCGCGCCGACTACGACCGCCGTCACGGACACGCCAACAGTCTCATGGGCATGCTCCAATACAACTTCTAACAGTCTCTCCCACACATGCGGGTGTGCCATATTTGTTTTGCCCCGCTGTCAATACAGTGTGATACTCGCAGCGGCAGAAATGGTTGTCAATCGGATTCTTTCCGGTCGGAATTGTAATTTCCATTATGGTTCATAGATACCATCTACCATAATGCCCACGCTATTTTTGTAAGTTAAGGCTTCATTTCAGGAACTTTCAGAGGACATCCTTTGATACAACGTCCGCACTTGATACAATCGGGATGCAGCAACCCGTTTTCATCATTCCTGCTCTCATAAGGCTTTAGCTGCATGGGGCATACTGCAGAACAGAGTTTACATTTAGTGGTACACTTTTCCCCTACCGTTATGCGGCGGTAGTTGGCGGGAAGCCTGTCGCCTTGGGGTGTCACCCATGCCGACAGCGTTCCCATAGGGCAAAACGAGCACCATGTACGCGGCGCATAGATAAACGAAAGGACCACGCCTACAATCGTAGTAATCAATATAATGGTCCAGAACACACGTCCCATATCGCCCCAGTCGCCCCAAGCCCGGTACATCTGTATACCGAACATGGTGAAGATAAACATCACCATGAAAATACGGAATTCTTTAGTCCGCACAAATGCCGGAATCGGTTTGTGCGGTGAATACTTCGCCAATAACCGGTCATAGAGATTTCCACGGGGACAGGCATTTCCACACCACCACCGACCTTTGCGCACGGCAAATGCTACCGGTGCTATCATACAGATAATAGCGAGAAACCCGATTACCGGATAAAAATAACCGACAACAAGATACACCAATAGTATCCAATATAGCGTGAATCCCTTCTGAGGGAGATAACGGAAAAATTGTTTATGTGCCATATACGTTCTGATTCATTGTTTCCGGAATCAAAGTTACGCAACTATCAAAATCGACGCAAACTATAAAAACGATACAACAATCGGTTTTATCAATCATAATATGATTGCGAATTTTTCAAGTCTCTTATTCACCATGACCGGAGGTATAACCGCTTTGACTGCGTCGGCAAGGATATTAAGCAGCCGTTCACGCACGAAATTACGGTGCACCACGAAAGCGATCTCACGGGTCGGCTCGGGATTGGTAAGCACACGCACATTGGCTTGCTGGCATTCCCGGAGAAGCGGCACATGAAGTTCCGGAATTATGGCATAACCGCCGTTCTCGTCAACTATCTTTATCAGAGTATCCACACTGCCTGCCTCATAGACGGCTCGTCGCCCTGCCTTGTAATTACAGAAAGGGAAAATACCGCCATTGGGGCAATAGCCCTCGCGAAGTACCCATACGCTTTCCACCGGAAGACGGCAGGTCTGTAGATCATGAGCATTATAAATAGGTTCATCCGGAGACACGTACGCCATAAGACGTTCTTGATAAACAGGTATTTCCAACAGTTCACTATTGTTAAGTGGTGTCGCCAGAAGCGCGATGTCAATTTCTCCGCGTTCAAGTTGAGATACAAGGGCTGCCACCCGAGCTTCCTCCACATGCAATTCTATGTCCGGATGATTGACAAACAGGTATTTGAGCATTTTCGGCAATAAATACGGTGCCACCGTTGATGTGATGCCGAGCGACACCTTCCCTACCGATTCTCCTTTTCGTGTAGCCACCAACTCTTTTACCTGCGCTGCATTGAACAACAATTGCTTTGCCCGGCTTATAATTTCTTCACCTACAGCAGTCGGCTTCACCGGATGGCTGCTGCGGTCAAATATGGTTATATCAAGTTCTATTTCCAATTTTTGAACAAGCGATGACAAGGTTGACTGTGTCACGCCGCATGATTCCGCAG
>CAJTMM010000004.1:99605-100269 GCA_910577465.1 uncultured Muribaculaceae bacterium
TCTTGCAAAATGACGGTATTTGTCAACCGCCACTATATATTCCATTTGTTGAAGTGTCATATAAGTTGGATTATTTTCGATAATTTCGATGTAAAAGTATATAAAATCTATTTTACCGAACGGTATTGTTGGACTAATTATGCACAAATAGTGAACTCATTTCAAAATAGTTTCAGTATCTTTGCACCGTGAATCATCCCTCATCCGGCACATCTCCTGCCATTAGCGCAGCTCAAGGATGGCTCGCCCTGTCTCCGGCAATAGTCTTCCTTATCCTGTACGTCGCTGTCTCGTTGATTATAGGCGATTTCTATGTCATGCCCATCACCGTGGCGCTGTTGGCGGCTTCGGTCTGGGGGACCCTGATTTACCGTGGCAAGGACCTCAACGGACGTATCGAGGTGTTTTCTCGGGCCGCCGGACACTCCAACATCCTTTACATGGTATGGATTTTTGTCCTCGCGGGAGCTTTCGCCGCATTGGCAAAGGGCATAGGTGCCATCGACGCCACCGTAAGTCTCACACTGCGTTTTTTCCCCTCCGAGTTGATTCTGCCGGCTATATTCGTGGCGGCATGCTTCATATCCTTCTCCATAGGCACATCCGTCGGCACGGTCGTCGCACTCGTGCCACTCATTGTTGAGCTGGCAGATTCCGGCGGCGG
>CAJTMM010000004.1:100279-104204 GCA_910577465.1 uncultured Muribaculaceae bacterium
CCTGCCTCTATTCGTGGCTACAGTATTAGGCGGGGCTTTCTTCGGCGACAACCTGTCATTCATATCCGACACCACCATCGCCGCGACACGCACCCAAGGGTGCGGAATGGCAGACAAATTCCGCGCCAACCTGTGGATAGTACTGCCCGCGGCAATAGCCACCCTCTCGCTGTACATGTTCATCGGCAACGGATTCAATATGGAGATAACCGATACACCCTCCCGATGGTGGCTCATGATACCCTATCTCGTGGTTATAGCCACAGCCGTTTCAGGACTCAACGTCACCATAGTGCTGGTATGCGGCATCATATCGGCGATTATCATAGGTCTTATATCCGGCACCGGCATTATCGATGCTTGCCGCATGATGGGCGACGGCATCGGTTCCATGGGCGAACTTATCGTGATAACGCTCCTCGCCGCTGGGATGCTCGGCTTAATCAAGGCTATGGGCGGCATCACCTACCTGCTCCAGGCTCTCACACGGCATGTCTCGGGAATCAGGGGCGCACAATGGTGCATAGCCGCGATTGTGAGCATGGTCAACCTCTGCACGGCAAACAACACCGTCGCCATCATCACCGTTGGCTCCATAAGCCGTGACATATCTCACCGCTATGGAATCTCGCCGCAAAAGACCGCATCCATTCTCGACACATGCTCCTGCATCGTGCAGAGTATCATCCCCTACGGTGCACAGACACTGCTTGCTACCGGACTTGCCGGTATATCGCCCGCCGCACCATGGCAATACATGTACTATCCATGGCTTTTGGCAGGCATGGTATCGCTCTCCATCATTTTCCGCTTTCCGCGCCCTAAAGCCATTCGATGAAAAAAATTTTTCTTACGTCGCAACTTTTTGTTTACTTTTGCGTCTAACTCACTATAAACTTATATATTTCACATTTTAATATATCAGCAAGATGAAAAAAACACTTCGCTTAATGTCGGTTCTGTTTGTGCTCGCCATGCTGTTGCCTGGCATCGCCAAGGCTCAGGGACCTGCACCTATGGGAGTCGATTCCATGGTTCGTATAGGCACTCTGCCCAACGGACTCACCTATTACATCCGTCACAACGAATACCCCAAGGGACAGGCGGACTTCTACATCGCACAGAAAGTCGGTTCTATACTCGAAGAGGACAATCAGCGCGGACTTGCCCACTTCCTTGAGCACATGTGCTTCAACGGCACCACTCACTTCCCCGGCAAAAACCTCATCAACTGGTTGGAATCCGTGGGCGTGAAATTCGGTCAGAACCTCAACGCCTACACTTCTGTCGACCAGACCGTTTACAATATCTCTAACGTTCCCGTAGCCCGCGTTGGCGTTCAGGACTCTTGTCTGCTCATTCTTCACGACTGGGCAAACGACCTCCTGCTTCTCCCCGAGGAGATTGATGCCGAGCGTGGTGTTATCCACGAGGAATGGCGTCGCTCAATGGTCGGTCAGATGCGAATCCTCGAAAATCTGCTCCCCACCATATATCCCGGAAGCAAATACGGCTACCGTCTGCCCATCGGTACTATGGAAGTTGTCGACAACTTCGAGCCCCAGGCACTCCGTGACTACTACGAAAAATGGT
Organism: uncultured Muribaculaceae bacterium; assembly: GCA_910577465.1. Taxonomy (GTDB): domain Bacteria; phylum Bacteroidota; class Bacteroidia; order Bacteroidales; family Muribaculaceae; genus Paramuribaculum. The sequence continues at coordinate 101,873 of CAJTMM010000004.1, forward strand.
ACCGTCCCGACCAGCAGGGCGTAATCGTGGTGGGCGACATCGACGTTGACCGTGTGGAAAACAAAATCAAAGAGATGTTTGCCGACATCGAAATGCCCGAGAACCCCGCTGAACGCGTCTATTTCCCCGTCGACGACACCAAAGGCACCATCTACGCCATCGGACACGACAAGGAACAGAACTCTTCCGTCGTACAGCTCATGTTCAAGACCGACGGGCTGCCCCGCGAACTCAAGAACACCCAGGCATACTATATGACCGACTATATCTGGGACATGATTACATCCATGCTCGATACTCGTCTCAACGACATATCTTCTAAACCCGATGCTCCTTTCGCTGCTGCCGGTGCCAATTATGGCGAATTCTTCCTTGCCAAGACCAAGGACGCTTTCACCCTCTTCACTCTCGGTAAGAACTCCGACCTACCCCCGGCTCTTGCCGCTTCATACCGCGAACTCCTCCGCGCCGCACGTGGTGGATTCACCGTTACTGAGTACGACCGCGCACGTGCCGAATACCTCTCGCGCTACGAACGCCGCTTCAACAACCGCAACCAGCGCGAAAACCAGACTTACGTCAACCAGTACGTCAACAACTTCCTCGACAACACCCCCATACCCACTATGGAAGAGGAATATAACTTTGTTAAGCAGTTTGCCCCGATGATTCCCGTGCAGGCTATCAATCAAGTGATTGCCAAACTCATCACCGACGACAACCGCGTGCTCCTCGCACTCCTCCCCGACAATGCCGAGAACAAATATCCTACCGAACAGGAATTTGCCGCTGCACTTGCAGCCGTCGACGCTGAGGAAATCGAGCCGTACAAGGAAGAACTCAAATCCGAGCCCCTCATCCCTCAGATGCCTAAGCCCGGAACCATCGTTAAGGAAACCAAGAACGCTCAGTGGGACGCCATCGAATGGACCCTGTCCAACGGTGCTACCGTAATTGTGAAACCCACCAAGTTCAAGGACGACGAAATCCTCTTCTCCGCAACCGCCCTCAACGGCACCTCTGCTTACGGCAACGAATACGCCAACTCCCTTATATTCATGCCTGTGGCATTGCGCCAGTCCGGTCTTGGCACATACTCCAACGCCGACCTTCAGAAATACCTCTCAGGCAAGCAGGCTTCGGTATTCCCCTCGCTGAGTCTCTACACCCGGGCACTCTCCGGCAACTCTACACCCAAGGATCTTCCCACCCTCATGGAACTCATCTATATGAGCTTCACCGGTATCAACTTCACTCCCGAGGAATTTGAAGCCCTGCAGAACACCTATGCCGGAGTACTCCACAATCAGGAAAACAATCCCCAGTACATCTTCCAATCCAAGATTTACGAAGCGCTCTACAACTCACCCCGCCTGAAAGCTCTCTCTGTTGAAGCCGTACAGGGTGCACAGCGCGCGCAGATTATCGAGATTGCCAAAGCCATGACAGCCAACGCTGCCGAATTCACATTCACTTTCGTTGGCAACATCGACGTTCAGACACTCCGTCCCCTCGTTGAGCAGTACATAGCTTCTCTCCCCGCCGATGCCAAGACCGCTCGTAAGACTGTCACCAAGTTCGACCCGCAGTTCGACACCAAGACCGGTAAAGGCATCGACACCTACACTGCCAAGATGGAAACTCCCCAGACATGGGTTTACATCCAGGCTTTCGGCGACGAAGCATTCAACACCAAGAACAATCAGCTCGCATCCATCACCGGACAGATTCTCTCTAAGCGACTCCTCGACATCGTACGTGAAGAAAAAGGTGCTGTTTACTCAATCGGAGCTCAAGGCTACATGGACCGCGTAGGCAACCAGAACACAAGCCTTCTCACTTCATTCCCCATGAAACCCGAAATGAAAGATGAAGTCCTCGACATCATCGATGAGCAGTTCCAGCTCATGGGCAAGGAAGTGAAACCTGAAGAACTCGACAAAGTGAAAGAGTTTATGGTTAAGAACTACACCGAATCCAAGGAAAAGAACAACGGTTGGTTAAGCGCCATCACCGGTTGGACTCGCAACGGCGTTGACACATTCAACGACGACATCGCCACCATCAACTCCATCACCATCGACGACGTAAAGGCATTCGCCAACGACCTCCTCAAGCAAGGCAACTACCGCGTAGTCATCCTTGACCCTGAAGCAAAATAAGCCTTCACCAAACACACACTCAATACCCCGGGAGGGTGCGCCACTGTTTGCGGCGCACCCTCCCTTCTTTTATCCCCCACAAAAAATTTCCCCCACAAAAGTGCAAATTCGCATACCAATCCCCACCTCCACCCCCTATCTTTGCACCAACAAACAAAAACCACCAACAA
>CAJTMM010000005.1:0-38424 GCA_910577465.1 uncultured Muribaculaceae bacterium
TTGATTGGTTAGTGAATAAAATTTAAGGTATTAATAAATAATAATTGGCAATAGAAAATCGTCTACTACACTATACTTCAATAAAGTACAGCAACAATCCTCTCTATCGCGCCCGCTTCAGCAATTACTTGCGAAATGTTAAAAGACATGGCACTCCTAAAGAAGATTTTACAAATTTAAAAATAAAGAACGAAAATACCCCCCCCAATGGTTAAAATACGTTAATACCACATTCTGATTGAACCTTGGTTGGCATTCATACATATACATAACACGCTACCAATCACTCATATAACATTCATCGACCTCACCCAAAAAACCTCCCAATCTATGCCATCACAATATAGACGGGATACAAAAAATATAGGATGCTACCGCCCCTATACAGGCAATACCACCCTATAACATACATTCTCTTCGCCGAATTACCTGCTAAGCATCATCTTCGTGAATGGCACCATAGACTATCGAAGCCTTTGCAGGACCCACCACTGCAGCAAGCTCATCGAGATCCGCGTCCTTGATTCGCTTGAACGAACGGAAGTGCGACAGCAGAGCTTCGCGCGTCTTCTCACCCACGCCTTTTATGGAATCAAGTGCCGATACAGTCTGCCCTTTGCTACGCCGGTTGCGGTGATGCGTTATACCGAACCTATGCGCCTCGTCGCGCATGTGCTGTACCACACGCAGCGTATCACTGTTCTTATCTATATACAGCGGTATGCTGTCGCCGGGAAAATAGATTTCTTCCAATCGCTTCGCTATACCAGCCACAGCTATCACGCCACGCAATCCCATTGCCTCCAACGCTTCCACAGCTGCGCTCAACTGCCCTTTGCCACCATCCACCACTATGAGCTGCGGCAATGGCTCACCCTCGTTGACCATGCGGCTATACCGGCGCGTGAGCACCTCTTTCATCGAAGCGAAATCGTCGGGACCCACCACCGTCTTTATATTGAAATGCCGGTAATCTTTTTTCGATGGCTTTCCGTCGCGGAACACCACGCACGATGCCACAGGATTCGTCCCCTGGATATTCGAGTTATCGAAGCATTCTATGTGATGGGGCAATACGCTCAGGCGGAAATCAGCCTGCATACGCTCAAGCAATTTCTGTGTGCGTTGTTCGGGATTATGCTTTTCCATGTGCTTGAGCGTGTCTATTTTGTATTGGCGGGCATTGCGCTCCGACACCTCGAGCAACTTGAATTTGTCACCGCGCTGAGGTATCACGAATGTCACCCCGGGCATGGCAACATCCGGTTCCTCCGCCACCACCACCTCATCATATTCCACACCGAGCGTATGGGCTATCTCATCCATGGCGTAGCCTAAAAGCTGTGGCACCGTCTCGTCGAGCCTGCGCTTGTATTCAAGGGTGACACTGCGCACCACCGCCCCGCGGCGCACATGCATATAATTGATGTAGACATCCGTTCCGCCATCATCGTCCACACCGAACACATCCACATCACCTATCGTCTGGCTCACGATCACACTCTTCGCAGTATATCGTGCCACCATATCATATTTCTCCTTCAGCGCCTGCGCTTCTTCAAAACGCAACTCCTCGGCTAACGACGCCATCTCGCGTTTTAAATGCTCCAACAGCTCAGCCATATCTCCACGCAGTATCTGCTTCACACGCTCGATTTGCCGGTGATATTCCTCCTCAGAGACCAATCCCGTACACGGTCCTTCACAACGTTTCAGATGATAATCGAGACACAGTCTGCCCTTCCCTCGCGCCACATATTCGGGCGTGATGGCATGACGGCAGGAACGCAGTTTGTACAGGTCGCGTATGAGGTCGAGCACCACGCGTGCCGATGCGGCATCGGTGTACGGTCCGTAATATTTAGAGCCGTCCTTGATGTTCTGACGCGTCATGAACACCCGTGGAAAATGTTCCTTGGTCACCACTATCCACGGATAGGACTTGTCATCCTTAAGCAGCACATTGTAGCGGGGCTGATATTCCTTAATCATGGAGTTCTCCAGATTAAGCGCATCCTGCTCCGTAGGCACCACTATATATTTCATATCGGCGATGGCACGTACCAGAAGATTGGTACGTGTGGAATCGTGCGTGCGGTTGAAGTACGATGATACCCTTCGCTTCAGATTTTTTGCCTTGCCCACATATATCACCGTACCCTCGGCATCGAAGTACATGTACACTCCGGGGGTGGTGGGAAGTATCGAAATCTTCTCTTCAAGTTCAGCCGATTTTCTGTGCTTTGGCATAGCTGATATTATTATGCTGCTTTATAATTTGGAAATAAAATTCGTTCTGCTTAATGCATCACTCACGGAAATAGTATCACTTCATACTGCAACGAAACGCATACAGAAACGCATCATCTCCACTCCCCGCCTGACACGGACGATACATGTTTGCGCCGGAACGATTACGTTCAAAACCACGATTAGCCCAATTGGACAGTTCATGCCAATCGGGCTAATCATATAACATTCGTCAGGGTCTGTTTGCTCAATATTTTATGAGCGACGATACTTCTGCATCCGCGGGAAGTGCCTTACGTCCGTTAAGCGCGCCCAATTCTATGATGAAGTTCACATAGATTTTTTTAGGATTGAGACTCTTCACAAGCTCATATACGGCAGCCATTGTTCCACCGGTGGCGAGCACATCATCATGTATCACCACTATATCATCGGGGGTGATGGCATCGCGGTGTATCTCTATGGTGTCTTTGCCATACTCCTTGTCGTATGAGCAGCTCACGGTGTCGGCGGGCAATTTGCCGGGTTTGCGTGCGGGCACGAAACCTGCACCCAATTCAAATGCAAGGATAGAGCCGCCGATGAATCCGCGCGATTCTATACCCACCACCTTGGTGACACCCTTATCACGATAAAGCTGCGACAGATCCCAGCCTATGATATGAAGCGCACGGGGATCCTTGAACGCTGTGGTAAGGTCCTTGAACAATACCCCCTTCTGAGGGAAATCGACTACGTCGCGAACTTTTGATTTGATGTATTCCATCTCGTAAAATATTTTATTAAGTTTTTGATATTTCCTTATTTATCTATGTTCCACGTGAAACAATCAGTAAGTATTATCGTCCCAATAGCAACAGCAATATATTAATATCGCTTGGCGATATACCGGGAATACGCGATGCCTGAGCAATGGTTTCAGGTTGGATCTTTTTAAGTTTCTGACGGGCCTCTGTAGAGATCGATTTCACGGTATCATAATCAATCTTACCCAGGAGTTTCACATCCTCAAGACGGTGAATCTTGTCGGCTATCATGCGCTCGCGTTCTATATATCCCTGATACTTTATCAGGATTTCCGCGGCTTCCACAATCTCCTCACGCCTTGAGGGCTCAATATTAGCTTCTATAAACTCCCCTAACTTGGGAAGCATTTCCGATAATTTAGCTATGTCCAATTGCGGACGGAGTATGAGGTCATACAGTTTGGTAGACTGTTTGAGCGGGGAAATTCCCATCTCCTCAAACCGTGCATTGACCGCTTCAGGGCGGACAGAGTATGTGCGTGCGAATTCCATCAGCGCATCACGCTGCTCGCGTTTCGACTCCATAAGCCGATACCGCTCTTCAGTGGCAAGCCCTATCTGATATCCGAGCGGGGTCAATCGCATATCGGCATCATCCTGACGCAACAGTATCCTGTATTCAGCACGGGAGGTAAACATACGGTACGGTTCATCCACACCTTTAGTTACAAGGTCGTCGATGAGCACACCTATATATGCCTGGTCGCGCCCGAGCACAAACTCCGGCAAACCTTGACAATAACGGCTCGCATTCACACCGGCAACAAGACCCTGCCCCGCCGCCTCCTCGTAACCAGTAGTGCCGTTGACCTGTCCTGCAAAGAAAAGTCCGTTCACCAGTTTCGTCTCGAGCGAATGCTTGAGCTGTGTGGGGTCGAAGAAGTCATACTCTATGGCATATCCCGGACGGTATATCATTACCTCGGACAGTGCGGGTATAGTCTCAAGCGCGCCTATCTGAACTTCGAGCGGGAGCGAGGATGAGAATCCGTTCAGGTAAAATTCCTGCGTGTCCTCCCCTTCCGGTTCCAGAAACAACTGATGTTCCGTCTTATCGGCGAAGGTCACAATCTTCGTTTCGATACTCGGGCAGTACCGCGGACCTATACTTTGAATCTGTCCGTTGTATAGGGGTGAGCGCGGCAAGCCTTCACGCAGTATATCGTGCGTCTTGCTATTAGTATAGAGTATGTAGCAGTCGAGTTGTTTCAATTCGCGACCTACCGTAGGCAGGTACGAGAATTTATGGTAATCGTCATCGCCGGGTTGCGGTGTGGTCAACTCCCACTTCACGCTACGGCCGTCGATTCGCACGGGAGTACCGGTTTTCATTCTGTCGGTCGTGAACCCGAGCTCGCGCAACTGTTCGGTAATACCATGCGATGCCGGCTCGGACACACGCCCACCGGGTGTCTGTACCTCGCCCACATGCATCAGTCCGTTGAGAAACGTACCGGCAGTGAGCACCACAGCCTTGGCATTGAACCGCACACCCATGGCGGTGGTCACACCACACACCTTACCATCCTCAATAATCAGTCCCGTGGCGGAATCCTGCCACATATACAGGTTGGGCGTATTTTCCAACGTCCTGCGCCACAGCTCACTGAAGCGCATACGGTCACTTTGGGCACGCGGGCTCCACATAGCCGGACCCTTGGAGCGGTTGAGCATGCGGAACTGTATCGCCGAACGGTCAGTGACTATTCCCATCATTCCGCCCAACGCATCTATTTCCCTGACAATCTGCCCTTTAGCTATACCACCAACGGCGGGATTACAGCTCATCTGGGCTATCTTGTTCATATCTATAGTAATAAGGAGTGTCGACGCACCGGTGCGTGCCGCAGCCGACGCCGCTTCACAACCGGCATGGCCGGCCCCAACTACTATCACATCGTAATCGAAACGCATATACTGATGTTATTTCAAACTGTCCAATAAGGACAAGGCTTCATTTTCATGCCGTTCCATAATCTCGCGCTCGCCGGGTCCCTTGTCGTTGATGCCGCACAGATGCAGCAAGCCGTGCACTATCACGCGATGCAACTCGCGCCCGTAGCTCTCCCCTACACCATCGGCATTAGTGGCTACCGTGTCGAGCGATATTACCATATCGCCGCTCACACGCCGCCCGCGCGTATAGTCAAAGGTGATTATGTCTGTGTAATAATCATGATTGAGAAACTGACGGTTCACCTCCAGTATTTTCTCATCGTCGCAAAACAGATACGACAGAGGTCCCAATATACAACCGTGCGCGGCGGCGACTTTTTCAAGCCACACCTCCAAAAGCGCAGTATCGATGGCAGGCATATCCACGCCCTCAGCCATCCATTGTACATAATCTCTCTTCATGCTGTTATATTACACGCAAAAGTAGTAAAATTTTCCATAATTGCGCATCAGCTCTGTGTCCGTAATTTTTCTGAGCAAATCCGAAAACATCCAAAAACCACCAAAGCCACTATCACACAACCAAATACCCCAAATTTAACTCCGTGAGATTTTAATATTTCACTCAAGCCCCTCCACCCGCACGGAATTTTTCAACCAGCGCAACCAAAAAAATTAGCTATATTTGAAAAAACATCTCACATGACTACCGACAAATGGAAAACGCGGCTCGCACAAGAAGCCGACGAGGACAAAGCAAAAATTCTCTCGCGATTTTTCAAGACCGCACCGGGCGAATACGGCGAGGGCGACATATTCATAGGAGTGACCGTACCGAAAGTGCGTGCGGTCGCGCGCGAATTTATCCAAGCCTCCCCTGCCGACATCCACGACATGCTTCAGAGTCCGGTGCACGAACACCGGTTGAGCGCGCTGCTCACACTCGTCGAACAGTACCGCGAAGCCCGACGCGACACCCCACGTCGTAAAACAATAGTGGACTTCTACCTCGCCCATTCCACCCGCGCCAACAACTGGGACCTCGTAGACCTATCCGCCCCCAAGATTCTCGGCGAATGGCTCACCGACAACCACGACCCCGAACTGCTCGACCGGCTCAGCCTATCGGACAACCTATGGCAACAACGCATAGCCATCGTTGCCACACTCACACTCATCCGCCACGGACTGTACTCCGACACCCTGCGCCTTGCCCGCCGATACCTGACGCACACCCATCCGCTCATGCACAAAGCCACCGGATGGATGCTACGCGAGGTAGGCAAAAAAGACCTCCCGACACTCCTCGCATTTCTCGACGCACACGCACACACCATGCCACGCACCGCGCTGCGCTACGCCATCGAACGGCTCACACCCGACCAACGCCGGCACTACATGTCGCAGAAATCAGCACATGCCGCCACCGCCAAAAACAAACCGCCAAAAACACCCGCCGACGAAAAGTTTTTTTGACATCGGACGTAAAGTGATTATCTTTGCGAAGTAAAGACAACGCGCAATGGTGAAAATTTCCGCTACTATCCTTACATTCAACGAAGAGCGACGCATCGAAGCTTGCCTGCAATCGCTCCGCGACATAGCCGACGAGATTATAGTGGTCGACTCATACTCCACCGACTCCACCCTCGATATATGCCGCCGCTACGGATGCCGCATCACACAGCGGCACCTCGCCGGCTTCGGCGCACAGCGTCAATACGCCACATCGCTCACCAACCACAGCTACGTGCTGGCTATCGACGCCGACGAGGTACTATCACCCGCCCTGCGCAACTCCCTCCTGCAACTCAAGGCAACCGAGCTAAAACACCGGGTGTACTCCTTCTCGCGCCTAAACTTTTTCTGCGGATTTGCCGTTAAACACTGCGGATGGTATCCCGACCGACAGATTCGTCTGTTCGACAAACGCTATGCCAACTGGAACCTGCGCGACGTACACGAAAAGGTGATATTCCGCGACTCGGTACGCCCCGAGCAGATTCCGGGCGACATACTCCACTACCGCTGCGACACGCTCAAGGAATACTCCGCCAAGCAATCCTCTCAAGCCACCTTGAAAGCCAAGGTACTTGCCGTAGGCGAGAAAAGCATCTCCCCGCTCACACCTATATTAAAAGGGCTGAGATCTTTTTTCCACACCTACCTGTCGCAAGGCGGCATCCTCGACGGCACCGTAGGCTGGACCATAAGCCGCCAGCAATACTTCGCCGAGCGCAACGCCTATGCCTGCGCACGCAGCATTCGCAAGCATCACGACGCATCTCGTCAGTAGGGACCACAATCCACAAAAAAACAATCCCCCACAACCTCCAACCCACACACCATGAGCGCACCCATCACCATCTACTGCCAGAATACCCGCGAATACATCGAGATAGCCGGCGGCGACACACTGCTTCAGATCTACGGCACGATAGCCCACCGCCTGCCATTCACCCCCATCTGCGCGCGCGTCAACAATAAATCCGAAGACCTCCACTTCGCCGTCTACGCACCCAAGACCATCGAGTTCATGCCCGCCACATCATCGTCGGGCAACCGCACATACATACGCTCCCTCTGCATGATGCTGTACCACGCCGTCAACGCCTGTTGCCCCGGCGCGAGCCTGAGCATCGAGCACTCCATGTCGCGCGGCTACTACTGCCGCATCATCGACGACACCGCCAAAACCTGTCTCGCCCCAACACCCGAGCTCACATCCCGACTGAAAGAACACATGACGCAACTCGTGAAGCGCGACCTGCCATTCATACGCAAGGAGCTACGCACCCCCGACGTCATCGACATATTCATCAACCAAGGTCTCATGGACAAGGTACTCCTCCTCGGCACCCTGCACGAACCCTACACCGTGTTCTACACACTCGATGACCTCTGCGACAGCTACTACGGTCCGCTCGCACCCTCCACCGCACTGCTCGGCGTATTCGACCTGCTGCCGTATAAAGAGGGATTCCTCCTGATGGGATTCTCCGATGCCGACCCCTCGCGCCCGCAGCAACCAGTGCCACAGGAAAAAATGTACCGCGCATTCACCGACCACCTCCACTTCAACCACATAGTGGGAGTGAGCAACGTAGGCCAGCTCAACGAAGCCGTGGCGCAAGGTCAGTCGCCCATGCTCATCAACGTTGCCGAAGCGCTCCACAACAACCGCATAGCCACCATAGCCGACGACATCACCAACCGTTTCCGACAAGGACAGGCGCGTGTGGTCATGATAGCCGGACCGTCGTCGTCAGGCAAGACCACATTCACCAAGCGACTCGCCATCCAGCTCATGACCAACCTCCTCGAGCCTAAGATGATTTCGCTCGACGACTACTTCGTGGACCGCCACCACACTCCCCTCGACGAGCACGGCGACTACGACTACGAGTCCCTATACGCACTCGACCTCCCGCTCTTCAACGAACACCTCAACCGTCTCATCAACCGCGAGGAGGTCGAACTCCCCTACTACAACTTCGAAACCGGCGCACGCGAATACCGGGGCAACAGGATACGTCTCGACGACAACTCCATCCTGCTCATCGAAGGCATCCACGGGCTCAACCCCGAACTCACCGCCCTGGTCGACGACACACTCAAATACCGCGTGTACGTATCCGCGCTCACCACCATATCCATCGACGACCACAACTGGATACCCACCACCGACAACCGCCTGCTCCGGCGCATAATCCGCGACGCCAAATACCGTGGCGTGACGCCCGAGGAGACCATACGCCGGTGGCCCAGTGTGCGACGCGGCGAAGAACGCTGGATATTCCCCTACCAGGAAAACGCCGACGCCATGTTCAACTCATCACTCCTGTTTGAACTCGGCGTGATGAAAGACCGTGCCGAATCGCTCCTGCGGCGCGTACCGCACGACATCACCGAATACACCGAAGCATCGCGCCTGCGCACATTCCTAAGCTACTTCGCACCCATCTCCGAGGAATTCATCCCATCCACATCACTCCTGCGCGAATTCTTAGGCGGAAGCAGCTTCAAGTACTGACCTCACACACATCCAACCCTCCCGCAACACAACTTCCCACCCATACCATAATACCCTACATCAGGGCGTGTCATAAATCCACATGACACGCCCTGCTTTTATTATCACTTTGCTTAACGGAACACAGCCATTAACCCACAAAACACACCCTTGTTGCCACAAAATGCACAAACGCACCTTTGTATTAAACATTTTTAACACATTGGGGGGGGTAATTTTGCCCATTATGCTTAATTTTGTATTTGAAAAACTTTAATCTAAAAACCACTATTGCATAACACCTGAAATCAATACCCTCTGATACCAATCCAACTCTCCAAACCGACACATTGGATACTAATCAGAAACTTTGCATCTAACCCCAGTATTCCGGCACATGCACCAACCGCACCGGGATACCCCGAAATACGAACTAACCTTAAACAATTTACTAACCAATCAATCAAAATTATGAAGTCAAAGGTAACAAGCTTGTTATTGATGCTTTTACTCTTCCCTGTGGTCAGCGTCATGGCGCAGACCATCCCGGTCAAGGGTATAGTGACAGACACCAGCGGTGAACCCTTGATCGGCGTTTCCGTAATAGTCGAAAGCACCGGACAAGGCGCATCCACCAACATCAATGGTGAATTCAACCTCAATGCCAAACAGGGCGACATGGTCAAATTCTCATACATTGGCTATCGTCCCGTACAGCTCGCCGTTCCGGCAAGCGGCAAGATGGACGTTGTCATGGAAGAGGAAGCCACTGCACTCGACGAAGTAGTAGTGACCGCACTCGGTATCAAGCGCGAACAGAAAGCTCTGTCCTACAACGTACAGACACTCAAAGGCGACGCCTTCACATCCAACAAGGACGCCAACTTCATCAACTCCCTCGCAGGTAAGGTAGCCGGTGTCAACATCAGCACAGGCTCAGCAGGCTCCGGTTCGGCAGCGCGTGTGATCATGCGTGGTACCAAATCTCTTACAGGCAACGACAATGCCCTCTACGTGATCGACGGTATCCCCATGTTCGACGTCAACACCGGTTCTGAAGAAGGCGGTACTATGGCAAAACAGCCTGGTTCAAGCTCCGTAGCCGACATCAACCCCGACGACATCGAGTCTATGTCGGTACTCTCAGGTCCCTCTGCAGCAGCCCTCTACGGTTCTGCAGCAGCCAGCGGTGTGATTCTTATCACCACCAAGAAAGGTCAGGAAGGCAAAGCCAAGCTCACCTACTCCAACACCACCCAGTTCCACCGCGTATGGATGACCCCCAAGTTCCAGAACACTTACGGAAATGAAGAAGGTGAATTCGCATCTTGGGGCAAGAAACTCGATAAACCCACTGATTATGACCCTCTGGATTTCTTCCAGACCGGTGTTACTGAAATCAACTCATTGACATTCACCGTAGGTAATGAGCGCAACCAGACATTCGCATCTGCCGCCGTGACCAATGCCCCCGGTGTGATGCCCGAGTCTGACTACAACCGCTACAACTTCTCTATCCGCAATACCACCAAGTTCCTCAACGATAAGCTCACCCTCGACCTCGGTGCAAGCTATATCATCCAGAACAACAAGAACATGGTTGGCTCAGGTGAATATTTCAACCCTATTGCTGCACTTTGGCTCTTCCCACGTGGCGAAAACTTCGATGACGTACGCATGTTTGAGCGTTTCGACCCGTCCCGTAACCTCTACACTCAGTTCTGGGAACAGAAATATCCCACTGTATTCACCATGCAGAACCCCTATTGGACTCAGAAGCGCATGAAACGTGAAGCCCGCAAGCAGCGCTATATGTTCAATGGTTCATTGAAATACGATATCCTTCCCTGGTTGTACGTTGTAGGTCGTGTACGCGTTGACAATTCCAATACGGTTTACGAGGAAAAATACTACGCTACCACTCTTATGACCCTCGCCGGTTCTGATAAAGGTATGTACGGAAAGTCCCGCACTATGGACCGCTCTATTTACGCTGACGTAATGGCATCGATGAATAAGAACTTCATCAACAACCGCCTGAACCTCAACGCTCAATTAGGTGCGTCTATCAACGATATGCGCGAAGAGTCTGACCACTTCGAAGGTGGGTTGATGCACCTCCCGAACTTCTTTGCATTCGGTAACATATCCACAACAAACTACAAAAAGGGTGATGCAGTATGGCATGACCAGACACAGTCTTTATTTGCCAGTGTAGAACTCGGTTGGGATAGCCAGTACTACCTCACTGTTACCGGCCGTAATGACTGGGCTTCTATGCTCGCGTTCACTGACCAGATGAGCTATTTCTACCCCTCAGTTGGTGGTTCTTGGTTGATTAGCGAAACCTTCCGCGACCAACTCCCCCAGGCAATCTCTTTCTTGAAAGTCCGTGGTTCTTGGGCGGAAGTGGCATCATCACCTTCACGCTACCTGACTCGTATGCAGTACACTTACAACGACCAGACCAATCAATACGAATGGCCGTCAAAGCACTACAACCCCAACTTAAAGCCCGAAAACACTCGTTCTTACGAAATTGGTCTTAGCGCCAAATTCTTAAACAACACTATCGGACTTGAGTTCACTTATTACAACGCCAATACTTTCAATCAAACATTTGAAATACCCGCATCTGGTTCATCCGGTTACAAAACCAACCTTATTCAGACTGGTAACATCCGTAACCGTGGTATAGAAGCCGCTCTTACCTACAACAACCAGTGGGGTGACTGGCGTTTCAATACCGGTGTGACATATTCGCTTAACCAGAACAAGATTATATCTCTGGCTAATGGAGCTACGGATCCCGAAACAGGTCTTCCCATCGAGATGGAATACTTTACAGCATCCGGCTGTTTAGGTATGGGCGGTGGACCCGCAATCCGCCTTTATGAAGGTGGCACTATGGGTGACCTCTACAGCAACCAGCGTCTGCGTGAATCCGCAAACGGGTATGTTTGGAAAGACCCTCAGACTGGCAAGGTAGCTATGGAAACCGTTGATTACTTCAAGGTTGGCTCTGTTCTTCCTAAATTCAATATGGGTTGGACCGGTTCACTCGGTTGGAAGAACTTGAATATGTCTTGGGCTGTTACAGGACGCTTCGGTGGTCACGTAATCAGCGACACTCAAGCTCTTCTCGACCGCTATGGTGTATCGCAGACAACTGCAGACGTACGTAACGCAGGCGGACAGGTTGCAATTCCCGGAAACGGAACTGTTGATGCCCGTAATTATTATGAGACAATTTCTCAAGCTCCCGGTACATATTACTTGTATAGCGCAACCAACGTGCGTCTTGCCGACCTCACAGTCTCATACACACTGCCCCGCGCAATGCTCAAGAACATTGCCGACGTGACACTCTCACTCACAGGCAAGAACCTTTGGATGATTTACTGCAAGGCTCCTTTCGACCCCGAAAGCACTTCGGCAACCACCAACAACTTCTACCAGGGTGTCGACTACTTCCAGCAGCCCAGCATCCGCACTTACGGTTTCAATGTTAAATTCACATTCTAATCCTCAACAACACTATAATGAATACTAAAACATATAAAAACATAGCATCGTTGATGTTAGGTGGTGTTCTCATGTTCGGCGCAGCTGGCTGTACTGACGACTTCGAGAGATTTAACACCGACCCTAAAGCGCCGACTCCTGAACAGATGGAGGGTGACTTCGCATCGACTGCCACTCTCATCTCCAACATGATTCCTTTCGCACTGGTCAATGGTCAAGAAAATAATTCCCAGATGCTCGATGTATTCGTAGGAGCATGCTACGGTGGCATGTCGGCACAGGCCGACCACTGGAATTCAGGATTGCAAAACTACGGCACCCTCAATCCACCCGTTGGTTGGAGCGGAAACACATTCGACACTACTATGCCGGGAATTTACACGCCGTTCTTCATGATTCGTGATATTTCAGGCGGTGAAGGTCTGACATACTATTGGGCAAACCTGCTCCGTATCATAGGAACACTGCGTGTAAGCGATACTTATGGTCCCACTCCATTCTCCAAGATTGGATCCGGAACCGATTTCGCCGTTGCCTATGATGATATGCCTACGTTGTACAACGCCATGTTCGAACAACTTGACCTCGTAATCGCAGGATTGAAGGAATCTGTAGGAAGCACAACTACCACATCGCTTTTCGGAAATGTCGATTACATTTACGGTGGCGACATATCGAAATGGGTAAAACTTGCCAACACAATAAAGCTCCGCATGGCATTGCGTCTTGTTAACGTAGAACCTGCACTTGCCAAGCAGAAAGCTGAAGAAGCCGTAAGCGATGCCGGTGGTCTTATCAGTGAACCTGGTGACGCAGCTTGGAGTTCTTTCCTTCCCGGCGGCAACGCCCTCCACAAACAATGTACACTTTGGGGTGACACTCGTGTAAGTGCTGATATTACATCTTACATGAACGGGTACAACGACCCACGCTTGTCCATCTATATGACAAAAGCCACAAACGACACCTATACCGGTGCTCGAATTGGTGTTCCTAATGCGAAAACTACCACCGGCTACCAAGGCTCGTCTCAGTTCAATATGACTGCGGAGTCAAAACTCCTGGCTATCGCCGCATCTGAATCTTGGTTTGCACGCGCAGAGGGTGCTCTCCGTGGATGGACCATGGGAGGTGATGCAAAATACCTCTATGAACAAGGCGTGAAAGTGTCAATGCAGGAACGTGGCGCTCAAATCGGCAACTACCTCGAAAGCACTGCTGTTCCCGCCAAGCACGTTGACCTGGAAAGTTCATCATATAACATCGACCCTGTCAGCACAGTATGTCCTGAATTTGATGAAACCGCATCTTTCGAGGTTAACCTTGAACGCATCATGGTTCAAAAATGGCTGGGTAACTTCCCCAATGGTTGGGAAACATGGGCTGATTTCCGCCGCACAGGTTATCCCAAACACTTCCCCGTAGTTGTCAACTACTCTACCGACGGTGTCTCTTCGTCTCGCGGAATGCGTCGTTTGCCCTTCCCGCAGTCGGAATTCAACACCAACGAAGCCAATGTAAAGGCTGCGCAACAGATGCTCGGTGGACCCGACACCGGCGCTACCGACCTCTGGTGGGCTAAAAAGAACTAATTAACCCCTCTCCAAATTTAACTTTATCAGAAAAATGAAAGGACTTAAATCAATAATATTTGCAGCAGCTGCGCTAATTGCGGTACCCACCGTAGTGTCATCTTGCAGCGACTGGACCGAGCCGGAAGCAGAGGATTTCTACAAACCACAGACTCCGGCCTACAAAAATAACTTGAAAGACTATTTTGCATCGCCCCACAAAGTAATGTTCGGATGGTTCGGCTCATGGTCAGCCGGCTCAAAGAGCAACTCTCTTGTAGGTCTTCCGGACAGTACCGACTTCGTTAGTCTCTGGCTTGTAAATGGTAACCTTACAGCTGACCAACAGGCAGACTTAAAGGCATTCCAGGCACGCGGCTCAAAAGCCGTATTGTGCTGGCGCGCCGGCAATATCGGAGCCAATCTCATACCTGAAATCGGCTTCGGCTCACAATCCCTTGAACAGCTTGAGGAATATTGGGGCTACAGCCGTGATGATAAGGAATCAATGATTGAAGCTGCAAAAAAATATGCTTACGCTATTGTTGATACCTGTCTAAAATACAATATTGATGGTTTCGATTACGATATTGAAGACTGGGGAACACTTATGAATAGCACTTACCGAGAAGTACCTAATACGTTTATGCGTACATTGCGTGAAGAATTCGATAAACACGGTATGATGCTTGTCGCTGACATCCCTGGCGCTAGCAGCTGGTTAAGTTTCTACGATGTGTTGGACAACGACGTATTGGAGTCTCTGGACTACATCGCATGGCAAACATACGAACTTGACCATAGTGGTTTGAACAGCTTCTTTAATGCCATTAAAAATCGCAATGGTAAGGCAGATGTCTTTGAATGTGTAGTGAAGAAATCAATCGTGACAGCCACTTTCGAACGTGCATCAGACAAAGACCTCTTCCCGGTACAGTCAACATGGAAATACAGCGGAGGCATCGAACACGCCGGACAGGGTGCATATCACATTGAATACGATTACCCCGGAAATCCCGACTATCCTTACGTACGCAAGGGTATTGCAACTCAAAATCCTCCTATCAACAACTAATCATTTTAGCTTAAATAAGGAATATAATACATGAAAAAAATAGCATTAAACATCTTCGCTATCGGTATGATAGGCTTATCATTCACAGCTTGTGACGATGCCAAAAACGATGCGATAGACAATATGGTATACATCTCTGAAGCTGCCTCAGGACCGTCTACTGAAGTAATTCTGGGCAAGAGCGGTGAGAAATCGACTACCGTCATAAATGTACGCATGGGCAAAAAAGCTGTTACCGATACTAAAATACAGCTGATTCTGGACTCCAAGGTACTTGAAGAATATAATAGACGTAATGACACTGAATTCGCTGTTATTCCGTCGGAATACATCGAAGTTCCATCAGAGGTCACAGTCGAAGCCGGAAACTCAATGGTAGAGGTTCCTGTTACGATAACCTCATTTGACGGAGAAAAAGGTGTTGACTATGCTGCACCCATCAAGATTGCGTCAGCACAGGGCGAGACCGTTTCCACCGGCTCAAGTGCATATATAGTTACTTTCGGCAAACCACTCATTCAGAAAGCACCGAAATTCTATTATGACAACGCAATGAAAATGGCTTGGGAAGGCACAACAGAACTCCCGAACCTAACTCTCGAATGGTGGGTACGAGTTGTAAACCCCGCCGGAAACGGTGGATTCTCCACAAATAACCAAGCACTCTTTGCGTTCCAAGCCAATTACGAACTGTATATTCGATTCGGTGACCTCACTTACGGAGGTAACGATGGCTACCCCGGCAAACACGAATTCCTGCAAATCAAAACCTTAGGCATCGACGCCAACTATGATTCAGGAGACCCCAAAGATGAGTCAAAGAAACTTCCTTGGGGTGAATGGATTCACTTTGCTCACACATTCGACAGCGCTACCGGTGAAGTAGTTCTTTACAAGAATGGTGTAGAAGTTTGCCGTAGCAATGGTGGTTCCGGTAAAGTATTTAATATAACGGGTGTATCCATGTGCTCAAGTGGTTATCGCTATTTCCGCGACTACATTGAATTTGCACAGGTACGTTTGTGGAAGACTACACGTACCGCCGCTCAAATTCAAAAATTCATGAAGAAAGAGGTTAAATACAATGACCCCAACCTCGTGTTCTATCTCCCGATGAACGAAGGTTCCGGCTCAATCTTACATGATGTTACCGGCAATGGTCACGACATTGAAATTGGCAACAACGGCGGTACCAAGAACGTAGCTTACGCATGGACTGAATACGAATTCTAAATCACACTGTAATAAAGACGAAACAAAATGAAAAAATTTTGGAAATATATATTTGCAGGAGTTACCTCCGTTATGCTCATGCCTTTTGCCGCATGTAACGATGACGATACGGTAGACCCCTACGATATCAACTACGCTTATGTGTACCAGCCCAATTCGACATTCGCTCGCGTGGAATACAAAGCCAATGGTGAGTTCATAATAGACATCACCGACCCCTTGAAGGTAATGCCTGTACGCTCTACCAAACCTGCCAACGGCAATGTAAAGATTGAGGTTGCCATTGACCCTTCGTTGGTAGACGAATACAACGAAGCCAACAAAACCAGCTACAAGTTACTTGAAGGTGCTGAAATTCTCAATCCGCAAATGATTATAGCCGATGGTGAGTATGTTTCAGCCGATTCTATCACAGTTGGATTTACTGACCACAGTGGCTTCCTGACGGGCGAAACCGATCTGATACTCCCTATCGTGATACGCAGCGCCGGTGGTGGAATGACTATCAGTAAGAGCAGCCGTATATTCTTGACGTTCAACTCCACTTACAATCCTTTGGTTATCTCCACCAAGCCGGAAGCTAAATTCGCAGCCTGCCCAAGTATCGACGGTTGGGAACAGAACATACAGAGTGTAACGGTAGATAATGCCATCACAGCTAGCTACACTCCGTTTGAGCCGATAACCGTTGATTTAAGAATCGACGGCTCAAAAGTAAACGAGTACAACACAGCCAACGGAACAAGCTATGAATTTAAGACCGATGCACGTCTGGCATCCAACAAAATCACCTTGGGTACGGAAGACCTCAACGGTTCATTCACCATCAACTCCGGCTCATTGACAGATTTTGCTAATGGCAAGTCCTATCTGATTCCGGTCGTAGTCGAAAATCCGCAAGGATGCCGTGCCGAGCTTACCGGCAACACAGTAGTGTACGTTCTGCTCCGCTCAACCGGTCCTGAGCTGATATTCTCCACTACAGCCGATAATTCCCGAATAGAATTTGCACTTCCTGCCGAAACGACTTGTACAGTCAATGGTTCTCCCACATACAACGGCGGATGGAATAATGCATCGTGGGTTGATATAATCAACTCCAACAATAGCTCTTACGGCTATATGTCCAGAAACGATGTTATGGAGATTAATTTTGGCAAGACATTCAATCTTACTTCCATATATTTCAACTGCTGGAGTGGATCTTACGCTCCGAGAAGCATTGCTCTACAGACCAGTGCCAACGGAACTGATTGGTTTGAATGGGAAACCACCGCATGGACTACCGCTGCAGGTCAATTCTACATCGATCTCCCATTTGCTTATACGACCCAATACATCAAGCTACAGTTCCCGACCGGAGCCAGCAGCATAGATATTGAGGGATTGCGCTTCTATGAGCAATAATCTAAAGAACCCAAGCGACCCGTTTTAGCATAAACGGTTAATGAATAATAATATGGGGAATCCCGGGACAGTGATGTTCCGGGATTTTTTATTCCCTAAATTAAAAGCATAAAAACAAGTTTATTGTTTCCATTTATGTAACATTATTCATATCTTTGCGTTATCTTATAAAGCGCCAAATGGAATTCAAACCGAAATTTGATGTGACTTACATGGAGGAAGCCATAATATTCCTCGAGTCTTTACCGGATAAAGTAAAGGATAAAATTGCTTATAACATATCGAAAAGTCGATACTATATAGATAAAGAGTTATTTAAAAAACTTAATGATGATATATGGGAGTTCCGAACTGTATATCAAGGCATAAAATACAGGTTATTGGCTTTTTGGGATAAGGATACCGGTAATTTAGTCATTGCCACACATGGATTCATCAAGAAAACCCAGAAAACGCCAATAAATGAAATTGCCCACGCGGAAGCTTTAAGAAAGGAATATTACAAATACAAACAGAAGTAAAATAATGGAAACAATGAAACTATATACTCATGATGAGATGTTGGACCGCGTCGTAGGCAAAAAAGGAACCGCACGACGCGATGCCTTGGAAGCAGAATTGCAGTCCCATCTCATTGGAGAAGCCATAAAGCAGGCACGCAAGGAAAAGAACCTGACACAAGAACAACTTGGCAAACTCATGGGAGTGCAGCGGGCACAAATATCAAGAATCGAAAACGGACATAATCTCACTATAGGAACTATAGTAAGAGCATTCAAAGCCATGGGAGTACCGGCAGCATTCTCTTTTGGCGGCGTATCGCTATCCCTATGCTAAGATTAGCGCAACTCACAGCAGCCGAAACGGACAGATATCCCATCTGAACCCTCATATTTTTGTGGTTTTTGACGAATTGATCCCTAAGAAAAATGTATCTTTGCACCGAACCACCTAATACACAACCACTTACAAAAAAACACCAAAATTCCTTTAATTTGAGAGAAAATACTGCTCCCGCATGTTTATATTTTTGCATCCAATTTGGCTGCAATATTTATCAGATACATGTAATAGAGTCGCTCTTATCCGCTGTATGCCGTTCCGTTTAGTATTGCCAAGAATTCTTAAGGGAAGTTAACGCCACGCTATCTCTGTTGTGGGCTTGGGATTTTTTAGCTACTTTTGTGGTTGGTCAATTTTTTGCATACGACACTGATGATAGAATTACGCCAGATAACCAAATCGTTCGACGGACTTAAGGTGCTCAAAGGCATAGATCTCGACATAGAACGTGGCGAGATTGTGTCGATAGTGGGACCCAGCGGTGCCGGAAAAACCACTTTGCTGCAGATTATGGGCTCGCTCGACCGACCCGACTCCGGCACTGTGAGAATGGATGGCGAAGAGCTGTTCGGCATGTCCGACAGCCGTCTGGCACGGTTCCGCAATGCCAACATCGGATTCGTGTTCCAATTCCACCAGCTGCTCCCCGAGTTCAGCATGGAGGAGAATGTGGCAATGCCGGCACTGATAGGCGGTATCAGCAAGAAAGAAGCCATGGCAAAGGCACGACGGCTCATTGACTACATGGGGCTCAGCGACCGCGCATCGCACCGCCCGGCGGAACTATCCGGTGGCGAACGCCAGCGCGCCGCTGTGGCAAGAGCACTGGTCAACGAACCGATGGTGGTGATGGCAGACGAACCCTCCGGCAGTCTCGACTCCAAAAACAGGCAGGAACTGCATCAGCTGTTCTTTGACCTGCGGCGCGACCTCGGACACACATTCGTGATAGTGACCCACGACGAATCGCTCGCACGCATTGCCGACCGCACCGTAGAGATGCGCGACGGCATTATAACAGACATTACATAAAACATACTGATAAACACTTAAAAACAAGAACGAAAATGAGATTAACAATAAAATTACGCAACTACGCCGCAGTACTGATGACGATAGTCCTCTCTGCAATTGCCGTCACCTCATGCTCCGACAGTGACTCTCAGCAACCCGACGTGTACTGCACCGCGCTTGTAACCTACGAACGCTCCACACCGGCTCCCGAAGGCAGCGACAATAACACCGCCACCTCCTATTTCACATATTATGGAGATAACGACGCCATGCCCACTACCCTCACCGCAAAAGCCAACATGCCCTCAAGCATGAAGCAGGGTCAACGCTGCATACTCAGCTTCATCCCCAATGATTTTGCCAATCCCACAGCTACCGGTATGGTGGAACTGGTACGGTGTCTCAACGTGTCAACCACCACCATGCAGACAGCCCCCGCCGCCACAGCTCAGGCAGCCAATGCCCCCATCAATCTTTTATACACCAAGGGCGAACCACAGATCAAACGTACCGGCCCGTACATCAACATCGAAGCGTATATGCCCTACGTAGAGGACCGCACATTCACCATCGTTGCCGATGAAAACTCCATGCAGAATGCCATACCCGACCTCTATCTCACCACCACCGCATCACAGCCTGTACACGGTATAACCAACACCACCATAGGCTCCATAGACATCCAGTCGATATGGCGACGCATGGACATAGACGGCGTGAGAATCCACATCAACAACAGCAATCCCAACTACCCCGATCAGACGGTATTTGAATTCAGAAAATAATCCGCAGCAACATAATACAACATATTATATCAACGAACGAAAACAATGAAACAGCTCAAATTGACACTTCTGCTCATAGCATTGCTCACCATACTACCCTCTTGCAATGACTCCGACGGTAACTCCGAGAAAATTTACGGCACTATCGTTACCTACAAAGGATTTCACAACAATCACTCATACTTCGAATTCCAGCAGCTCAACGATTCTCCCGTCGTGACTCTATACTCCACCACCATGCTGAGCGGCGACGGTGCCGTGGAGGGCAAGCGCATGTACATCACCTACACACAAGGCGACCGCCCTTACGGTCAAAGCGGTGAGATAACACTGCGCGGATTGCAGGGCGTCTACGAAAGCAAAGTGGAGACAGCCCCCGCTGCCGACGCTTCCGTGATGACCCCAATCAACCTTCAGGCAATGGTGCGCACAGGCACATGGATCAACTTCCAGGCAAACGAGTATGCCATACAGAACCGTGCCTTCACCCTCAAAGCCGACCAGGCAACCGTTGATACCGCCATGCCTGTTCTTTACATGAGCACCACCGCCCAAGACGACCCGTCAGCATATATGGCGACATACCTCGGTTCATTCGACATCTCCTCAATCTGGAACAATCCTACCGTCGAAGGCGTGGAAATTCATGTAGAGAACTCATTCAACCCCAACAATAAAGTAATCACATTCAAGAAAACCGACTCCAGCGTCATAAAATAATCCACCTTCTTAACTATGGAACAGAAACAACAGGAACTGAAAATAGAACTCACTCCCGAAGTGGCAGGCGGTCATTACTCCAACTTCACCGTCATCTCGCACAGCGCCGGTGAATTCTTCCTCGACTTCATCACCGTGGCACCCAACATGCCGCAGGCAAAGGTGCAGTCACGCATCATCATGACTCCGGAGAATGCCAAGAACCTACTGTATGCCCTCGGCGAGAACGTCAAGAAATACGAAGCCACATTCGGCGAAATCCAACGCAAGATGCCCGTGCAGAAACCCGGCAACAACGACATCCCCAATCCCTTCATGAACGGAGGCAAACTCAACTAACCACATCATAAGCCCTCACCAAGGCATCAACCATCATCTCACATCATCAGATATGAAGCCACATAACCTCACCATCTACAACTCGCTGAGCAGAAACAAAGAGACATTCAAGCCCATACACGAGGACCGCGTGGGCATGTATGTGTGCGGACCCACCGTGTACGGCGACGGACACCTGGGACACGCACGTCCGGCTATCACATTCGATATCCTGTTCCGGTACCTCCAACACTTAGGCTACAAGGTGCGTTACGTGCGCAACATCACCGATGTGGGACACCTCGAACACGATGCCGACGACGGCGAGGACAAAATAGCCAAGAAAGCCCGCATCGAACAGCTCGAGCCCATGGAAGTGGTGCAGTATTACCTCAACCGCTATCACCGCGCCATGGACGAGCTCAACGTACTGCCGCCATCCATCGAGCCGCATGCTTCCGGACACATCATCGAACAAATCGAATATGTAAAAAGCATTCTCGACAGCGGTTACGCATACGTGAGCGACGGATCGGTATATTTCGACGTACCCAAATACAACCGCGACCATCATTACGGCAAGCTCTCGGGACGCAATATCGACGAACTCCTCGCCACCACACGCGACCTCGACGGCCAGCAGGAAAAACACCATCCTGCCGATTTCGCCCTCTGGAAAAAAGCCGCACCCGAACACATCATGCGGTGGCCTTCGCCTTGGAGCGACGGTTTTCCAGGATGGCACCTCGAATGCTCCACCATGGGCGAGAAATACCTTGGTGAGACATTCGACATTCATGGTGGCGGAATGGACCTCAAATTCCCCCATCACGAATGCGAGATAGCACAGTCGGTAGCCCACAACGGACATGACAGCGTGCGCTATTGGATGCACAACAATATGATAACCATCAACGGACAGAAGATGGGCAAATCATTAGGCAATTTCATAACGCTCGACGAATTTTTCACCGGCTCGCACCCGCTCCTCACGCAAGCCTACTCACCCATGACCATACGCTTCTTCATCCTGCAAGCCCACTACCGCGGTACCGTGGACTTCAGCAATGAAGCACTGCAAGCATCCGAGAAGGCACTGCAACGTATGCTCGAAGGCTACCGACGCCTGCAAAACCTCAAGCCGTCGGCAGACAGCACCGTAGATGTGGCGCCACTTAAACAGAAATGCTACGAAGCGCTCGACGACGACCTGAACACACCGGTACTGCTCGCGCACCTCTTCGAAGCATGCAGCTTGGTCAACAAGATTAACGACGGAACCGAACGAGCCACACAAGCCGACATAGACATGCTCCGCGAGCTGTTTGACACCTTCCTGGTGGAAATCCTCGGCATTCGTGTGGAAAATGCCGGATCCGAGAGCGGCGCATCCAATCTCAAACCGTTTGAGGATGCCGTGGACCTCCTGCTCGACATGCGTTCCGAAGCAAAAGCCCGCAAGGACTGGGCGACAAGCGACCTCATCCGCGACAAACTCGCCGAGATAGGATTCGACGTCAAGGATACAAAGAACGGCTTCGAATGGAGCCTTAAGAAATAAATCCAGAATATACTGTAACCCGGTACCACAATGTCGCAACAAGCATTGACCGTAACTACATCAAAACAAAAATTGCAGGGCCACGTCGCCCTGCTTTTTGCTAATATGTTCTGGGGCATGATGTCGCCGGTCACCAAATCAGTTCTGCTCGGCGGCGATATCTCTCCGCTGGCACTATCGGCACTGCGCATAGGCGGCGGTGCGCTGTTATTTGCCTTATGCAGCCTTATACTGCCCGCATCAGTCGCCCCACGCGAACGCATCCACCGCTCCGATTATCTCAAACTATTGTGCGCGTCTCTGCTCATGATTAGCGCCAACCAGGGCTTATTCATCCTCGGTATCGGCTACACCAATCCTATCGACTCCTCGGTCATGAGTTCGCTCACACCCATGATTACCATGCTGCTCGCTGCATGGATACTGCACTTCCCCATTACCCGGCTAAAATTCTTAGGCGT
Organism: uncultured Muribaculaceae bacterium; assembly: GCA_910577465.1. Lineage (GTDB taxonomy): Bacteria > Bacteroidota > Bacteroidia > Bacteroidales > Muribaculaceae > Paramuribaculum. Next base: position 23,478 of record CAJTMM010000005.1, read on the forward strand.
AGCCATAGGTCTTGCCGGTGTTATAATACTCGTAACAGATAATAGCGGCAATGCCAATGCCACAAATCCCCTGATTGGCGATTTACTTTGCTTTGGAGCGCAGATATGCGCCGCACTGTACTATGTGCTGTTCGGAGGGCTGATAAAGCGTTACGCGCCGTTTACGCTCATGAAATGGATGTTTCTTATTGCAGCGTTCACCTACGTGCCCTGCTGCTGGCGTGCGCTTGCCGATGTCCCTTATGCCCGGGTACCGGCGGTAATATGGATGGAATTAGGTTACATTGTGGTATTTGCCACCTGCCTGGCATATCTCACACTGCCATTCGCACAGAAACGCCTTAAACCTATAGTCGTGAGCACCTACAGCTATTTCCAGCCCGTATTTGCCGCTATAGTTGCCGTATGGTTGGGAGTCGGCGATTTCGGTGCCGTAAAAATGGCTGCGACGTTACTCATATTTGCCGGAGTGTACTTCGTAAGCACCAACAGCATCAGTCGAAGCGGTAAGTGATAGTACCGGTCTGCTCGGCAGGCGCATCCTGCGATACGGAGAATCTCGACTTCAAGGCCGCGCTCACACAACTCTGGCGTGCCTGTGGTGAGGATGCCACAGCACCCGAGCCGCTGTTATAAGTCGCACTTGTCACCTTTCCCTGCCTGTTCACGCGCACCGACACCACAATCCGGCCTGTAGCCGATCCTGCGGGCTTTGCCCAGGACTCAAGAGTGCGGCCTGACAATGAGGTGCCGGGAGTACCTGACAACGCACCTGTCGCTGCATTACCGTTCGGAGATCCGCTTTTACCCTCGCCATTGCCCGATGATGCCGACGAACCGAAGGCTACTCGATTGTTTATCTTATTGGCTGCATCACGCTCTCTGCGCTCCTTCTCTTGCTGCGCAATCTCCTCCTTGGTCGGTCCTGTAGGTTTCACCTCCTTAGGTGGATTTGCCTTCATGGGCGACTCCTGCTCCGAACTCACCAACGGAGCCGGTTGGTCGGCTGTTTTCCCCGCATCTGTCATGTCATGCGCTTCATTGGCGGGAGCCGTCGCCTTGGCAGCCGGTGTCTTGGAATCGGCTTGCGGCACGGCGATATCTCCGCGCATCACATACTCACCATCAAGCAATAGTTCCGACGTATCCTCTGGCGGCCACACACGCTTCTCCATGGGATTATATCTCAGATACAACGACATAAGCAATATCAGCGCCAACAGCACGATAATCAACGTGATTACCGCTGCCGTAAGCTTATAACGCTTTTCTATAGCCGTATCCGTAGTATGCATGATTCCTACAATAATTATGGACGTGCCGACGCCGGAGCCGGCTTGGTGGCAAGCACCATTTTAAGCCCGTGACGCGCTCCCATATCCAATATCTTCACCAACTCCCCATAAGGTACCTCTTCATCGGCATATATGGCTATGAACTCGGCTCCTGATTCATTGGAGCGGGTCAATTGCAAAAAAGTCACCAATTGCTCGGTAGTGACATGCTGCGGTTCCTCATCGGCAAACGATGCATATATGGCAAGCTGCTTGTCGACATACACACGCGCCGAAGGCTTTATAGCCGTCTGCTCGGAACTCTGCGGCAGGTTTATCTCCAATGCCGTAGGAAATACGAATGTCGATGTCACCATGAAAAATATCAGCAGTAAGAATATAACATCAGTCATTGACGCCATTGAAAATAGCGACGTCATGTCATATTGTCGTTTGAGAGCCATGGATTGGTACGTTTACTATTTTACAGGCTCGTTGAGAAGATCCATGAATTCCATGGTCTTGCTTTCGAGCGATGACATCACACCGTTGATACGGGCTACAAGATAATTGTAGGCAAACAAGGCTATGATACCTACTATAAGACCGGCAACCGTAGTCACCAGAGCCTCATAGATACCACCTGCGAGCACATCGATATTGGCACTGTTGCCTGCGCTTGCCAGATTATAGAAAGCCTCTACCATACCCATCACCGTGCCTAAGAATCCGAGCATCGGCGCACCGGCGGCGGTGGTTGCAAGCCATGGCAATCCTTTGCCCAAGGCGGCGACTTCTATGTTACCGGTATTCTCTATAGCCACAAGCACGTCATTCATCGGACGGCCTATACGGCTCACACCCTTGGCTATAAGACGTGCATAAGGCGAATCGGTATTGCGGCACAGACGTACTGCCGCGGTAACATCACCATCATGTATATAATCCTTGATACGCTGCATGAAGGTGGAATCCTCACGCGCCGCGCGACGAATAACCAACGCACGCTCCACAAACACGTAAATACTGATTATCGACAGGATAAGCAGCGGTATCATCACAAATCCACCCTGCACACACAGCTCCCATACCGACAATTCCTTTACAGGAGCCGCTACCGGAGCCGTTGCCGCCACTGAATCGGTCACGGCAACTATCGTATCGGCAGCGGTAGCCATGATCTGCGGTGTTGCCAAAGCTAATATAGAAGTCATATCTGATATTGTTTTTCTACTGTTAAACCTTATTTCACTTAGTGCGGCCGAGACACTCCTTGTAGCGGCGTATGGTCTCCTCTATACCGAGATACAGAGCATCGCAAATGATGGCATGTCCTATCGACACTTCATTGAGGTACGGAAGCGATTCATGGAAATACCTCAGATTCTCGAGGTTGAGATCATGACCGGCATTGACACCGAGTCCCGACTGATGAGCCACACGCGAAGCTTCGACAAACGGAGCCACGGCATCCTCAGGACAGCGGGGATACTCATCGGCATAAGGCTTGGTGTACAGCTCCACACGGTCGGCACCCGCGCGTGCGGCAGCCCTTATATTATCGGCATCGGTTCCTACAAAAATGGATGTGCGTATCCCTGCTTCGCGCAGACGGTCCACCACATTGCTAAGAAACTCCATGTTGGATTCCACATCCCAGCCGGCACTCGAGGTCAAGGCATCAGGAGCGTCGGGTACCAATGTCACCTGCTCGGGCTTAGCCTTGAGAACCAGATCCATGAACTCATCCGATGGATATCCCTCGATATTGAATTCGGTTTTGATAATGGGACGCAACTGGAACACATCACTGCGCTTTATGTGCCGTTCGTCAGGACGCGGATGCACCGTTATACCATCCGACCCTAACCGCTCGCAGTCGCAAGCGAATTTCACCACATCAGGCACATTTTCGCCACGGGCATTGCGCAAAGTGGCAACTTTGTTGATATTAACGCTTAAGTTTGTCATTGTTTAATCTAATCCGAATCAAAAACTTGACGGCTTGCGGTCGTGTTATACTTTTAGCGTAAGTATCAATTATATTTGCTAAATTTGCACTCACCGTAAGCGAGTACAAATTTAGGTAGAATTAATCGGATTAAAAAATAGATTGGATTCAAAAGACAACATATTGACCCCGTTGCACACCGACACACGTCTGTTTCCGCCGCTGCCCGACAGTTGCGAGATTTCAGTGGCGTGTTACCGTAACGATTTCAGCGCATCGCGCATAGCCCACGCAGTGGAGGATGCCGAAGCTCATCTGCTGAATCTCAACGTCACATCCGAAATTCAGCCAACAGGGGAAATAACGGTTGACCTCAGAATCAACCACCGTAATGGCGGCAGCGTAGCAAGGTCGCTTGAACGCTACGGCTACCGGGTGCTGTCCGTGCGCACTTACGCTGATATCTACACCGATATGGCTCGCGAACGCATCAACGAACTCATGGCACACCTCGAAGTTTAATACACGCAGTCTCACAATGATTCGTTTAGCAATTTTCGGCAATGACCGGCAGACAGCCGGATTCGAGAATCTGGCGACTCTGTTCAGTCAGTTCGGCACATATTCGCCCATGCTCGACATATCAGTGGAAACCGACTACCTGAAGTTCCTTACATCGACCGCAGGGATAGCCAATCTAAAGGCACGCCCGTTCGACAAAGGTAATTTCCACGCCGACCTGGTGCTGAGCATCGGCGGGGACGGCACATTCCTTACAACCGCCAAGACCGTAGGTGTGGCACAGACACCGATTATGGGCATTAACTCCGGTCATCTCGGCTACCTATCGGCAGCCGACATCGCCGACACCCGATCGCTCGTAACCGACATCATAGAGGGCAACTACGTAGTACAGCCACGCACCGTGATAGAGATAAGTTCCGATACCCCCGGTATGCTGCCCGAACATCCTTTCGCGCTCAATGAAGTGGCTATCTTGAAGCGCGATACAGCATCCATGATTACCGTCGACACCATACTCGACGGCTCGCCATTGGCATCATACCGTGGCGACGGACTCATCATATCCACCCCCACCGGCTCCACCGGCTACAATCTGTCCGTAGGCGGCCCCATCGTGGCTCCCACAGCCACCGATTGGATAATATCACCCATAGCACCCCATTCGCTCAACATGCGTCCGCTCGTGGTCAACGACTCAATAACCCTTGACATAAGCACACGTTCGCGCTCCACATCCTATCTGCTGAGCATCGACGGCAAAGCCACTCCCCTGCCCATCGACATCACCCTGCGGCTCACCAAAGCCAAATACGTGGTCAATGTGGTGCACCAGACCGGCCATAACTTCATTGACACCCTTAGGCGAAAAATGCTGTGGGGCATCGACGGACTATAAGCCATGCTCATATTGTCACAGACACGCACCGTCACGCACGATGGCAATGACGCCATAATAACCCCGAGACGCAACGCCCGTAAAATCATAGCCCGCCGCAACGCTGCCGACGGCACACTGCGCGTTACCGTGCCCTACGGCATTTCCATGGCTCAAGCCCTACCCATTATAGAACGGCTCGCCGGACAGCTAAACCGCATTCCCGCTCCTTCCACCACCGGATTCTTCCGCGAAGGCATGGATATACCATGCCACGGCATCACATTCCGCATCACACGCCAGAAATTCAAACCCGGTGCGGTATTATTGTGCAAAAACGCAACCGATATCGATATAAGCGTAGGCGCGGATTTAGACATCGGGTCACAAGAAACCACCATGGCGATAAACCGCGCCCTCATAAAAGCAGCCCACCATCTAGCGCCGCAACTGTTACTGCCGCGTGCCCGTGCCTTAGCCGAAGCCTTGAACCTTCACCCCGCCGGATGGGACATCGGACATGGGAAACGCACTCTCGGGACATGTCACTCCAATCGCACCATCACTCTCTCCTGCCTGCTTGTATTCCTGCCGCTTCACCTACGCGATTACATTGTGCACCACGAACTTGCACATCTCTCCGAGATGAACCATTCCGACCGTTTCCACCGCCTGTGCGACGCCTATTGTCAAGGACGGGAGAAGGAACTAAGCCGGGAACTCAAGAACCATAAATGGGCTATTTTACGATAATTTATGACTCTTGGCACTATTTTGACAACGAAAACCGTTAACTTTGCAGCCACGCATAAGTACAGCACAATACCGCGCTGCACTTATCCGGTTATCGAATCACGATTATATTTTTCGCTTGTACATGAAAAAGTATAACCTCATCAACAACTCTTTAGGTTGGCTTTGCTTCATCATAGCAGCCGTGAGCTACCTGCTCACGCTCGAGCCCACCGCCAGTTTCTGGGACTGCCCGGAATTCATTCTCCAAGGTTACAAACTCGAAGTCGGACACCCGCCGGGCAACCCCATATTCATGCTTGCGGCACGATTCTTCGCCAATTTCGCATTTGGCGACGTCACCAAAGTGGCACTGATGGTCAACGCCATGTCCGGACTACTCAGTGCGGCTACCATATTGCTCCTGTTCTGGACCATAACCCATCTGGTAAAACGTCTTATCGTCAACGACGACGCACAGGAGATAAGCCCGCTGAAGATGACCGTAATATTTGCATCAGGTATATGCGGCGCACTCATGTACGCATGGAGCGACACCTTCTGGTTCTCCGCCGTCGAGGGTGAGGTATATGCATTCTCCTCATTCTGTACCGCACTGGTATTCTGGCTCATCCTGAAATGGGAAAACCGCGCCGACATGCCCCACAGCGACAAATATCTGATATTCATTGCCTACATCATAGGCATCTCCATAGCGGTGCACCTGCTCAACCTCCTGTGTATCCCCGCCATAGTGCTGGTGGTTTACTACAAGAAGTGGAAGAACACCACCGCCAAAGGCTCGCTCATAGCCCTGCTGATATCATTTGTCATAGTAGGTCTTATCCTGTATGGACTGGTACCGGGATTCATCGAGGTTTCGCAATACTTCGAACTATTCTGCGTCAACGTTCTCGGAATGTCGTTCAACACCGGAGTGCTCATCTACGCCATAGCCGTTGTTGCCGCATTCATCTGGACCATCAGCTGCCTGTACCGACAGACCAACCCGCTGATGATCAAGATTTCGTTCATGCTCAGCATACTCCTCTCCGGCATACCATTCATTGGCGACAATCTTCTCATTCCATTCGCCATAATGATAGCCCTGGGCATCTACCTCTTCGCCGCCAAGAAGCTGCCGATACGCATACTCAACCTCACGGCTATAAGCATACTGGTCATATTCATAGGCTACTCATCCTATGCCCTGCTGCTCATACGCTCATCGGCACACACCCCCATGAACCAGAATGCGCCCGACAACGTATTCGCCCTCAGCTCCTACCTCAACCGCGAGCAGTACGGTGACCGCCCATTGTTCTATGGCGAGACACTCAACTCCATGCCGGTCTACACCGTGATTGGCGAACGCACATCGCCACTCGTCAACGACGGCAAGGCTCTGTACGCAAAACAAGTCAAGACATCGGCAGACTCCACCGACCGCTACGTCATGACAGGGCATAAGAAAAACTACGTAATGTCGCCCGAGCTCAACATGCTCTTCCCCCGTATCTACAGCGGAGCACATGCCAAAGCCTACTCCGACTGGATCGGTGGGCTGAAAGGCACCCCCGTCAACTCCACTCAATACGTCAACACCGATGGCGACCCAATACAGAAGACGCTTAAAATCAAACCCACCATGGGCGAGAACATAAGCTACTTCCTCACCTACCAGCTCAACCACATGTACTGGCGCTACTTCATGTGGAACTTCGCAGGTCGCCAGAACGACATCCAAGGCAACGGCGAAGTCAACCAAGGCAACTGGATTTCAGGCATACCATTCATTGACAATCCCCGTCTCGGCGACCAGTCGCTTCTGCCCGACGACATGGGCAAAGGCAATGCCGGACATAACGTATTCTTCATGCTGCCCCTCCTCATGGGCATCATAGGTCTCGGATGGCAGGCTTTCACATCCAAGCGCGGCATCGAGCAGTTCTGGGTCGTATTCTTCCTCTTCTTCATGACAGGTATAGCCATCGTCCTCTACCTCAACCAGACACCCACCCAGCCCCGTGAACGCGACTACGCCTTCGCCGGATCATTCTACGCCTACGCCATCTGGGTAGGCATGGGTGTGGCAGGATTGTGGCGTCTCTTCGTCACGCTCATGCGCAAAGGCAAGACCGAACTCTTTGCCACTGACGAACCGCAACCCGGCTCAGAGCCATACAAGAAATCGCTCATCGCAGCTGCCGTGGCAGCCGTGGTCGGTATTATCATCCCATTGCAAGTCGTTTCCCAGACATGGGACGACCATGACCGGTCCGGACGCTACGCCGCACGTGACTTCGGCATGAACTATCTGCAAAGCCTTGATGAAAACGCAATAGTATTCACCAACGGCGACAACGACACATTCCCCCTCTGGTATGCACAGGAAGTCGAAGGCACACGCACCGACGTTAAAGTAGTAAACCTGTCATACCTCACCACCGACTGGTACGTCGACCAGATACGCCGTCCCTCCTACGACGCCCCCGGCATAGACATGCAGGCAAAACCCGAAAATTATGCCTACGACCGTCTCCAGTTCGCCTACTTCCTCGACCCTGACACCTCATTCGTCAACGCCACAGGCGCGCTGAAGCATCTGTACTCACCGGCTTCGAAACAAAACTCATTCGACGTCACTGAGTTCAAATATCCGCGCATGTTCATACCCGTCGACACCGAAGCCATGGTCAAGGCAGGACGCATCACACCCGATGAAGCACAGATAGCCGAAAACGCGATATTCGTGGACCTCCTGAGCGATGCCGCCACCCAATCCGAACGCGGCGTGCGTCTCAACTCCACCATGGCACTCGACATGCTCGCCACATCGGCAGCCAACGGATGGGACCGCCCCGTCTACTTCGCCATGACCGTTCCCGAAAGCTACTACCTCGGCTTAGCCCCATATATGCGCAACACCGGTCTCACCTATGAGGTAAGCCCCATATTCAATACCGGACGTGAGATGGGCGTCAACACCGACAAGATGTACCGCAACATCACCGAACGCTTCCAGTGGGGAGGTCTCGACAAAGTCACCGCTCCCGGACAGATTTACCTTGACGAGACCGTGCGCCGTATGGTCACCACCAACCGTTCTGCCATGATTGACCTTGCCACAGCCCTTATCAACGAGGCAGTGGAAGCCGAAGTGGCTTTATCGGAAGATTCCACAGCCCACGACCTCACCGAAGCCGAGATACTCAAGCTCAATGATTTCAAGGCGGAACGATACGCCAAGGCACGTACCATCCTCGACCTCATGCGCGAAAAGCTCCCTGTTGCCGCTATGCCCTACGCCATTCAGGTTGGACAGCAGGTTGCTGAGCTGTACATCCGGCTTGGTATTGCTACCGGCAATGCTGCCGACACAAAGATAGGCATGGACATTCTCAAGAGTGAGATTGACCGCTACGCGCAGAACGTGGTGTACTACCAGAGCCTGTCGCCCGTGCAGTACCGCACATTGCCGCGCAACGACATGTTCATCGACCGTTACATGTTCATGGACATGATTGAGACATACGGCTACGCCGGTGGCAACATCAAAGCCCTCCAGGACGAGCTTACAGCCAAGGGGGTCAACCTCCAGCGGCAAGTGTCGTTCCATCAGGCTCAGACTCAGCAACAGTAAACGCCCGGCACATTCGTAAGCGTATGCTCATCGAACAACCTCCACTGCTTTATCGCCTGCTCTTCCCCGAAGCCATCTGGCGTATAAAGCGCAAGAAACGAAAGGTGGTTTATCTCACATTCGACGATGGACCGATTCCCGATATTACGCCATGGGTGCTCGACCTGCTCGACACCTATGGCGTAAAAGCCACCTTCTTCCTTGTTGGTGACAACGTTCGACGCTCCCCGCACCTGTTCGAAGAGATTAAGCGGCGCGGACACTCCTGGGGCAACCACACCATGCACCACCTCCAGGGATTCAAAGTCACATCCCTACGCTACATGCGCGACATCACCGAAGCCGATATGCTCATAGGCAGTCCCCTCTTCCGCCCGCCGCACGGTATCATGCGTTGGTCACAGGCTGCCGCGCTCAAAAATCACTACAACATCGTGATGTACGACCTCGTCACCCGCGACTACAGCAAGAAACTGCAGCCGCAGCAGGTGCTCGAGAATGTAAAGCGTTACACACGCAATGGCTCCATAATTGTGTTCCACGACTCACTCAAAGCCGAGAAAAACCTCCGCTACGCGCTTCCTCGCGCCATAGAGTGGCTCAAAGCCATGGGCTATGAATTCCACACTATCCCCATGGAATGAGCTGCCGGCACGGCTGCTGCGGTCTGTCGGTGTCTACCGCCACGGCATAGCATCGCTCCGGCAGGTCGACGACCAAGCCCTGCGGCAATACACCGATTGGCTCAGCCGCGGAATGCACGCCGGCATGGACTACCTCGAACGCTACCCCGACATCCGGCGCGACCCGCGCATGCTCCTTGACGGTGCCACCACCGTAATCTCATGCGCCTTCCCCTACTTCACCCCCATCTCACGCACCCACGGCACAGCCAATATAGCCCTTTACGCACTCGGCACCGATTATCACGAGGTAGTGCGTAACCGACTGGAACAGGCAGCCGAAGCGATTCGTGATACATTTGGCGGACAGACTCGCGTATGCGTCGACACAGCCCCGCTACGGGAACGATACTGGGCATTACACTCCGGTCTCGGATTCATTGGCACCAACAACCATCTGATTATCCCCGGAGCCGGATCCTACTTCTTCTTGGGCGAGATACTCACCACGGCACCATTCCGCCCTACCCCGCCGCTACCCGTCACCGACTGCGGACGGTGCGGACGGTGCGTGCGCGCATGTCCCACCGGAGCCATCACCCCGGGCGGCTCGGTCGATGCCCGCAAATGTCTCTCCTACCTCACCATCGAGCACCGGGGCGATTTCCCCGAGGGCACCGACCTGCATGGATGCCTTTACGGATGCGACCGTTGCGCTCAGGTGTGCCCGCACAATGCCCACCCGCCGCACACCGACATCCCCGAACTCATGCCCCGACCCGAACTGCTCGCCCTCACACCCTCCGACATCCTTGCCATGGATGCCGCAGCATTCGCCCGCACATTCCGGCACTCAGCCATAAAGCGGGCAAAACTATCAGGCATGCAACGCAACGCCAAAGCCATCCTCCACCACAAAGGATAGCCCCCGTAATCACCAACCACATCCGGAGAATACACCGATATTTATCACCTGATACCGGTCAGCGGCATTCCGCTTTCCGCTATTTTATGGCATGAGGTGGGAGATATCGGGAAAAATGCGTAATTTCGCACCAAACAATCACGTAAAGCCATGGCTGAACACAAATATAAAATAGGAATCACGCAGGGCGACATCAACGGCATAGGCTACGAGGTCATCATAAAGGCTCTCGAAGACACGCGCATGCTCGAACTCTGCACACCGATAATCTACGGATCCGCTAAGATTGCGGCATATTACACAAAGAACGCGGGTCTTCCGCAAGTTCAACTCACCCAGATAAGCGACCCGTCGCAAGCCCGTCCCGACCAATACAGCATAATCAACGTCATAGGCGAGAACGTAAAGGTCGAACCGGGCAATCCCTCACGTGAAGCCGGCGAAGCCGCATTCATCGCTCTCGAACGCGCCGTGGCTGACCTCCGCTCCGGAGCCATCGACGCGCTCGTCACCGCTCCCATCAACAAGCACAACATCCAAAGCGAGCAATTCACATTCCCCGGACACACCGAATACCTCGAATCATCATTGGGCGACGGCGACAAAGCTCTCATGATACTCTGCAACGAGAATGTCCGTGTGGCTCTCGTCACCATACACACTGCCATAGCCAAGGTATCGGAAGCCATAACCCGCGACAGCGTGTTGGAAAAGATAGAAGCGCTCAACCTTTCGCTCGAACGCGATTTCGGCATCAATCACCCGCGCATAGCCGTACTGTCGCTCAATCCCCACAATGGTGAGGACGGACTTATGGGATCTGAGGAAACCGAGCATATCATACCCGCCATAGAGGAAGCGAAACAGAAAAAAATCAACTGTTTCGGACCCTACGCCGCCGATGGATTCTTCGGCAGCGGAATGTTCAACCGCTTCGACGGTATCCTCGCCATGTACCACGACCAGGGTCTGGCTCCGTTCAAGACTCTTGCCATGGATGCGGGCGTAAACTTCACCGCCGGGTTGCCATATGTGCGCACATCACCCGACCACGGCACCGGATACGACATTGCCGGACAGGGGCAGGCGTCGGCAGAATCCATGCGTCAGGCTATATATACGGCTCTCGACGTGCTGCGCCATCGCCGCAACCATAATATAGCCCACCGCAACCCGCTGAAAAAGCAATACGTGGAAAAGAACAAGAAAGACAATGTGGTCCTTGACCTCACCAAATCAGCCGACGAATAATATGAATTACGCTATAATAGCAGCCGGCGAAGGTTCGCGCCTGGTTCAGGAAGGGGTGAAACTACCCAAACCGCTCGTACATCTCCATGGCACTCCCATGATTAAACGTCTGATTGACATATTCATGGACTGCAACCCCACATCGCTGAGCATAATTGTCAACGAGCACATGACCGAAGTACGACGGTACCTCGAGAGCTTGACACTGCCTGTTCCCCTTAACCTGGTGGTCAAGACCACACCCAGCTCCATGCACAGCTTCTACGAGGTGAGCCGCGATTTCGCGCCGGGCAAATTTTGTCTCACCACTGTCGACACCATTTTCCGTCCCGAGGAATTCAAGGCTTACATCAAGGCTTTCGAAGCCGATGAGAATGCCGACGGATACATGGCAGTGACATCATTCATCGACGACGAGAAACCACTGTACATCGATACCGACAGCTCCATGCGTATCACAGCATTCCGCGACAAGCCCTGGGACGGTGTGAGATACATCTCCGGAGGCATATACGGTCTCACCACTCCGGCATTGCGCGTACTTGAGCAGTGCATGGAACAAGGTGTGTCACGAATGCGCAATTATCAGCGTGCGCTTGTCGATGCCGGTCTTGACCTCAAAGCATTCGCATTCAATAAGATTATCGACGTGGACCATGCCGGCGACATTGCCACCGCCGAGGATTTCCTCCGTTGATAGTCGAAAGTATAATAAGACTCAATCATTTAACTCACCATAAAGATATGGCAGATATAAAAATAGCGGGTATCATGAGGGCCGGTGCCTTCTCTCCCAACCATATTGGCAACGATGCCGCCATATTCAACCTTGTCGCCGACCAGCTGCGCAAACGCGGTTGTGAAGTCAACACATATTCCGAGGAGCAGCTCATTGCCGGACAGGTCAATGAGGAGATTATTGTCAACATGTGCCGCGAACAGCGCTCCATAGAGCTGTTGCAGCAGAAGGAGGATGCCGGCGCGCTTGTGATAAACTCTGGCTACGGCATCGAGAACTGCACTCGCGAACGCATGACACGCATACTCATAGGCAGCAACATACCTTATCCCGAAAGCCTGATAGTCAATACCGACGAGGGCATTAAGGACGCTTTGGTCAAAGCCGGATTCTCTCAGTGCTGGATTAAACGTGGCGACTTCCATGCCATGCACAAAGAGGACGTGAGCTACGTGCGCCACACCGAAGAAGCCCAGGAAGTGCTGCAGGAATATTTCCTGCGCGGCATCAAACGTGCCGTAATCAACCGCCACCTCGTAGGCGACCTCATAAAATTCTACGGCGTGCAGGGTACCCCGTTCTTCTTCTGGTTCTATCCTTTCGACGAAGGACACAGCAAATACGGGCATGAAGCCATCAACGGCAGGTCCAAAGGCATTGAATTTGACATTAACCGCCTGCAGAGGATATGCCAGAGTGCATCAGAGGTACTTGATGTCAAGATTTACGGTGGCGACTGTATCGTATCGCCCGAAGGCGACATCCGTATCATAGACTTCAACGATTGGCCAAGCTTCGCGCCGTGCCGCACCGAAGCCGCCCCGCATATAGCGCGGTGCATAATGAACGCCATCAAAGCATTTAAATCATGAAAGAGGAAGAATCACAGATTAAAGCCGATACACCTCAGGCTACAGCCGTAAGCGATTATCGCGCATCGCTGAAATCCATGGACACGGAGGAGGGGATTGACCTCGCTTTCTACCGTCCCATTGGCTATGCCTGGGCTTGTCTTGCTAAAAAACTCGGCGTTACACCTAATGTTATCACCATAGCATCCATATTCTTAGGTATAGGTGCCGGAGTGGCATTCTACTACAGTAATTTGTGGATTAACGTTGTGGGTATGCTGCTGCTTATATGGGCAAACTCATTCGACAGTGCCGACGGTCAATTGGCACGCATGACCAAGCAATACTCACGGCTCGGCAGGATACTCGACGGTCTGAGCGGTGACATCTGGTTTGCCACAATATACGTGGCAATCTGTCTGCGCGAGAATGCCACATCCGATTTCTTCATGGCTCATCCTTGGGTGATATGGGTGGTGGCGGTGGTCACCGGTCTATGCCATGCCAAGCAAGCCGCCATGGCAGATTACTACCGTCAGTTCCACCTCTATTTCCTTAAAGGAGAGCAGGGGAGTGAGCTTGACAATTCCTCCGACCTGAAAGAAAGATTGGCTGAATTGTCCTGGAAACATGATTTCTGGAAAAAACTCACACTTACATTCTACACCAATTACACGGTCAATCAGGAATCCAACACACGTGCCATGCAGCAGTTGCGTGCCGAATTGCGGCTAAGATTCCCGTCGGGCATCATACCGCAAAGTTTCCGTGACGCATTCCGGCGCAAGAGCCTGCCGCTCATGAAGTACACCAACATCCTTTCATTCAATTGGCGCACTATAGCATTGTTCACATCGCTGTTCCTGCAGATGCCTTGGCTGTACTTCGCATTCGAGCTTACGGTATTGAATTTTCTTCTCATAATGATGGTGGTACGCCACGAACGTTTCTGCCGTACATTCACACGCGAACTGAAAGATGGAAAATATTAAAGGCATTATATTCGATTACGGTGGCACTATCGACAGCCGTGGTGTACACTGGAGTGAGATTATCTGGGACGGATATCAGGCGGTGGGTGTGCCCGTCGACAAGCAGATATTTCGCGATGCGTATGTTTATGCCGAACGCGAGCTCGCCCGCACACGCCACATATTGCCACATCATACCTTCCACGACCTGTTGCTCATAAAAATGCGCATAGAACTTGGCTATCTTGTCGAGACAGGCGCACTCCCTTCCAAGGCATTGGAAGAATATGCCGCACCGATAGCCGGTTACTGCTACGACGCTGCACGCAATTCCATTGCCGACGCACGTCTCGTTCTTGAAGCATTGTATCAGAAATACCCGATGGTGCTGGTATCCAATTTCTATGGCAACGTCGAAGCGGTGCTGGAGGATTTTGACCTGAGACGCTATTTCCGCTCCATTATAGAGAGTGCCGTGGTAGGGGTGCGCAAACCCGACCCGCGTATATTTCAACTCGGCGTCGATGCCCTCGGACTCACACCTCAACAGGTTCTCGTAATAGGCGACAGCTACAAGAAAGACATTGT
>CAJTMM010000005.1:38441-101575 GCA_910577465.1 uncultured Muribaculaceae bacterium
CCCGCCGAGAGCATAGGATGCAAAGTGGCTTGGCTTAAAGGTAAGGGATGGACTGCCGAAGAAGACGCTGTGGTGCATCCGGCTATTATTGCAAGACTCGACGAGGTTCTTGATGTAGCATTATAATTCATTAACTCTTTACTTATTATTTTAATATTTATTTATCACTTCACGCCTAAAAATGGCATTATTTGACTTAGGTTAACATAAATAAGAAAATATTAAAGTAAAAAATTTTTGCATTTAAAAAGTTACGTGTACTTTTACACGCATTTATTGCCGCAGTTGGCTCATTTGCCTTTCTGCACCTTAATTTAGATTATAACATAATATCATTTTTACTATCGGTAAATCATGAAATCAACCAATGTAAAACCCGCCGAAGGTAAACTCGGTGTCCTCGTGGTAGGACTTGGAGCTGTTAGCTCAACTTTCATGACCGGTGTGCTCATGGCACGCAAAGGTCTTGCCAAACCCGTTGGCTCTATGACTCAATACGATAAGATTCGTGTGGGCAAGGGTGCTGAAAAGAAATACCTTAAATACGATGAAATCGTGCCCATGGCTAAATTGGACGATATCGTATTCGGTGCTTGGGACGTATATCCCGCAAATGCTTATGAAAGCGCTATCAACTGCGAAGTTTTAAAGGAAAAAGATATCAATCCCGTTAAGGACGAGCTCGAAGCTATCAAGCCCATGAAGGCTGCTTTCGACCACAACTATGCAAAACGTCTCGACGGTGAAAACATCATGGTGGGCAAAACCCGCTGGGAAATGGCAGAACAGCTCCGCGAGGACATCCGCAACTTCAAGAAAGAAAACAATCTTGACCGCGTTGTAGTACTCTGGGCTGCTTCTACCGAAGTTTACGTTCCCGTTGACGAACAGGTTCACGCTACCGTTGAATCTCTCGAAGCTGCTATGAAAGCCGACGACAAGGAACACATCGCTCCCTCTATGTGCTATGCTTACGCTGCTTTGAAGGAAGGTGCTCCTTTCATCATGGGTGCCCCCAACACTACTGTTGACATCCCCGCTATGTGGGAACTCAGCGAACAGACTGGCATGCCTATCTCAGGTAAGGACTTCAAGACCGGTCAGACTTTGGTTAAATCAGGTTTCGCTCCCATCATCGGCACTCGTTGTCTCGGTCTCTCCGGTTGGTTCTCTACCAACATCCTCGGTAACCGCGACGGTCTCGTGCTTGACGAACCCGCCAACTTCCGCACCAAAGAGGTTTCGAAACTTTCAACTCTCGAATCTATCCTCGTGCCCGAAGAACAGCCCGACCTCTACACCGATTACTACCACAAGGTCCGCATCAACTACTATCCCCCGCGCAACGACAACAAGGAAGGCTGGGACAACATCGACATCTTCGGATGGATGGGATACCCCATGCAGATTAAGATTAACTTCCTCTGCCGCGACTCTATCCTCGCTGCTCCCTTGTGTCTCGACCTCGTATTGCTCAGCGACCTCGCTGCTCGTGCTGGACGTCACGGCATACAGCGCTTCTTGAGCTTCTTCCTCAAGAGCCCGATGCACGACTACACCAAGGGCGAAGTACCCGTCAACCACCTCTTCCAGCAGTATGTAATGCTGAAAAACGCTATCCGCGAAATGGGTGGATACGAAGCCGACGAGGAAATCGACTAATCCGATCAACCTCCCTTTCAACTATAAATTCAATGTTAAGGGCGCACCATTACGGTGTGCCCTTAATTTTTTTGCAATTTTTTTATCGCACAAAAGTGCAAATTCGCATGAAATCGCCTCAAACACGATATTAAATTTGCCGTATGAAAACACACATTGCATTTTTAGGATTAGGATTAGGATTTTTGCTGGCAGTGGGAGGTTGCCGCGCCAAACGTCACGATTCAGCTACTTACCGACAGGATTACGCCATGTCTCAGGATAGGGGAGAGGTCGGCGTACACACATCTGTACGTTTCGATTCTTTGATTGATTTGGGTGATTGGCAGTGGGATAGTGTAACATACTTTCTACGTTACGACAGCGTTAACCGACCTTTGGTCACTGTCACAGCCAAGAAAGCATCGTTGCATAAAACGACTGTAGCTACAAGCTCTGTTTCCGAACATATTTCCGACACATCTTTTATACACATCCGCGCTGACACAGAGACTATATCGGAGAGTCTCACCCACAGTGTTACAGATTATTCTCCGCAATGGTTAAGACGGCTCGCCGTTACTGCCGCTATCGCAATCTTGATGGTTCTTTTGTGGAGAAAACTGATTAAACGGTAATATGGATTACTTACCTTTGTCCATCTCGGCAATCTCCACGAAATAGACTGAGCCGACAATCATCGCCATCGAAAGAATCTGCCACCAACTGAAATGGTCTTGTCCCAAAATGTAGCTCACCACGGCGGCAACCACCAGTATCAGATAACCGTAAAGCGCCACAACGGTGGCAGTAAGATTGCGCAATCCCACGGCAAGCAACAGATAACTTATCGATGTAGGGAACAGCAGAACGAACAGAAGGGCAAGCATAGGCGTGGAAAACAGACCTTGCGACAGTACCGGGGCATCCCAGCCGGTAAAGCACAGCATCACCAATGCTGAAAACGCACCGCCGGCAAAGGTCCATTTTGACACCGTGATTGTATCGATTTTCTTAAGCAACAGTTTTTCGAGCACGAGATACACCGCATACAGTACCGACGAAGCCAGACAATACATATTGCCCTTCACGGGATCCGCAGCCACATCGCTCGCGTGCTGCGTAAGAATTATAATCAGTGCGCCGGCAAGACCGAGCAGTATCCCACCTATTTTGCTTAACGTGACCTTGTCATGCAGGAAACACACACAGATTATAAATACCCACACCGGCTGCATACTTATGAATATCGATGATGAGATAGGAGTAGTGTAGGTGAGTCCCTTGAGCAGGCAAAACATGTATCCGAACACGCACACCGCGCCAAGCATGAACAGCATCAGTCGCTGCCTGACCGTGATTACCGACGCGTGTTTACGGGTAAAGATTCCGGTTATCCAGAAAAATGCGCTGCCGAATACGAGTCTCATCACCACTCCCGAATAGGCGGACATCCACACCGGAAGCAAATAACGCAAGGCATTCTCGTTGAGTCCCGAAAACGTCTTGGAGATGAACATCGCCACATTACCCTTGGTTTTACCATCCATATCTGTCATTTTTCAAATAGAAACGTCATCACACGCCGATTCGTTCTTACATTCCACACATATCCTGTAATTATTTTTAGGTATGGCACGGTTGAAGTTATTTACTTAATTTTGCCGGCGATAACACCAATTCAACAAACACCGATGAACACATCAGTAAAACGTATAACTGTCAATATTGTAAGTCTTGTCACCGTATTCCTCATGTTGGCTGCGGCTGCCATTATACGCGATTCTTCTATATTGGGACATAAGGTAGAATCCTCTGACGAAACCACCCCGGGGCAACAGGCAGAGACATTCAACCCCGACGGTACCGTAACCATAAACACCACATCCCTTACCGACAAAATAATAGGTTACGCCGGACCTGTACCGGTTGAGATAACCATCGCCGACGATAAAATCACATCCATAACTCCGCTTGACAACAATGAGACACCCGGATTCTTCAAACGTGTCACATCTTCTGACATACTTGAATCCTGGATCGGCAAATCGCCCGAACAGGCTCTGGCAACCGAAGTCGATGCCGTTACCGGCGCCACATACTCTTCAAAAGCCCTCATCACCAACGTTCAATACGGATTACAGTATTACCTCAATAACGACATAAAAGCGAAGGCACCTGCACAGGCTGCACCGCGTGACATTAAATTCTACTGCATACTTGCGGTCGTGATACTCGCCGGTATAGTACCGTTGTTTACCAAAAACAAACGTTACCGTACGCTCCAGCAGATACTCAATACCGCCATATTAGGTTTCTGGGGCGGAACATTCATTGACTACACCATGATGCTCGGTATCATGTCCAACGGCATAACGGCTGCCGCATCTGTCACAACGCTGCTTCTGCTATTCATAGCATTCATTTATCCGCTGTTCGGCAAAAGCGGTTATTACTGCGCTTGGGTATGCCCCCTCGGTTCCATACAGGAACTTGCCGGAAAGTGCAATCCCAATCATAAGATTCATCTTTCACCGCGTATGATATCGGCTCTCAACCGTTTCAGATATTTCCTCTGGTCACTGCTCATGCTCATGCTTTGGACCGGACTGTTCATGAGCTGGATTGACTACGAGCTGTTCACGGCATTCATGGTACGTGAAGCTGCATTGGGAGTTGTCATAGCAGGGGCTTGTTTCGTATTGCTGTCCTTATTCATTACTCGCCCTTACTGCCGTTTCGTGTGCCCCACAGGTACCATCCTTAGAATATCGCAGAATACCGACAATAACTGAATAAAAAACAACACTAAAAAAACTATACAATCATGAAAACATCCTATCTTTTAAATATCCTTTTGGCAGTTGCATTGGTTATATTATCAGTAAAAATAGTTTACACCGGAAATACTGATGATATGAACAACGAAATCACAACACAACAGGACCAGAACATAGCTTTGGAGAATATTCTCACCCGAAGCAGCGTACGCGCATACACTGACCAAGCCATCTCCAACGAACAAATCGACACTCTTATGCGCGCCGCAATGTCGGCACCTACAGCCGTCAACAAGCAACCTTGGCAATTCCTGGTCATAACCGACCGTGCCATACTCGATTCCATAGCCTCCAACTTCAAGAACATACACATGGCACAGCACGCACCTCTCGCAATCGTTGTGTGCGGTGACCTTGACAAAGCTCTTGAGGGTGATGCGCAGTCCTACTGGATTCAGGATTGCTCGGCTGCGACAGAGAATATCCTGCTTGCCGCGCACGGAATGGGATTAGGTGCTGTATGGTGCGGCATATACCCCATACAGCAGCGCGTCGACCTATTGCGCGACATGCTATCCATACCGTCAAATCTCATACCCCTCAACGTGATTCCTGTCGGATACCCCAAAGCTCCACAGAATCCGAAAGACAAATACGATTCCGCACGCATACACACCAACAGCTTTCAATAACCGCACTATGGACAACATACGACAGATATACTTTGCCGGCGGATGCTTTTGGGGAACGGAACATTTCTTCAAATTGATAACCGGAGTCACCGACACAGAGACCGGTTATGCCAATAGCCTGATTCCCGATCCTACATACAAAGAAGTCTGTACAGGCGCTACCAATGCTGCCGAAACCGTATGCGTTCAATATGATTCCCAACAGATATCTCTGCGCGAACTTATCCTGCTTTATTTTGCCACCATCGATCCCACATCTCTCAACCGGCAGGGCAACGACCGTGGAACGCAATACCGAACAGGCATCTACTATACCGACCCCGCCGACCGTCCGGTCATAGAGGAATGTATCAATGAGCTTTCAGCACATTATTCCGAACCGATAGCTGTAGAATGTGCTGAACTTGAAAATTTCTATCCCGCGGAGGATTACCATCAGGACTACCTCGACAATAATCCGTCGGGGTATTGCCATATAAGTCCGGGGTTGTTTGAACTCGCGCGCAACTATTCTCCACGGTACCGCACACCCTCTGCTGCTGAATTGAAGCAAACCCTCACACCCATACAATACGAGGTGACGCAAAACGGCGCAACCGAGTACCCGTTTACCGGAGAATACACCGATACCTTCGAACCGGGCATATATGTTGACATCACCAATGGTCAGCCGCTGTTTATATCCACCGACAAATTCCATAGCGGATGTGGATGGCCGGCATTCTCCCGTCCGATAGCAGAATGGAACGTTACCGAACACATCGATACCTCACATGGTATGACACGCACGGAAATACGTAGCGCCACAAGCGGCTCACACCTCGGACATGTATTTCCCGACGGACCCCGGTCATCAGGCGGTATGCGCTACTGCATAAACAGCGCCGCACTCAGATTTATCCCTGAATCCCGTATGCGGCAGGAAGGCTACGGCGAATACTTGCACCTGCTTGACCATTGATTACCTCCGTTCCCTCCCATTACATTATATCGATTAAGTGGTTCGGATAAATGAGTTAATGTTTATTTGAGACACTTATATAGTCGGTTACATTATATATTTCAGCTTTTTCAATTATTACCTCGGCAAAGCTTACACCACATCCCTACTTTTTTGTAATTTTGCGGATTATGGAAAAAAAGGACGCAATAGTGGTGTACGGCGCATCAAGCGAAAATATCGCCGACAATTATAAATCGGCGGCTCATGAACTCGGTAAACTTATAGCCGCAGCAGGAAAAACTCTTGTTAGCGGAGGTGGCAAGGCAGGTCTTATGAAAGCTGCAATAGACGGTGCCACAAGCAATGGCGGTACCACTATAGGCGTGTTACCTCAATTCATGATAGAGCGCAAATGGCAACATCCGGGATTGACCGAGATTATAGCGACTCCCGATATGCACACGCGCAAACGCACCATGGCTGAACTGAGCATGGCTGCCATAGCTTGCCCCGGCGGATGCGGCACATTCGAGGAGCTGATGGAAATAATTACATGGCGCCAACTCAATCTCTACCATGGACAAGTGGTGATATTGAATACCGACGGCTACTACGACCCGCTCATACAGATGTTGCAGCGTACCATCGACCAAGGATTCATGCGTGGCGACCACGCCGGATTATGGCATGTGGCTTCAACACCCGCACAAGCCTTGGAAATGGCATTGATGCCATGTGACATTTCGGAATTCACACAAAAGATACATTAACGCACACCCGCACAATGCCTATAACCGACGCACATTACGCTCCGGCACTACAGCTCATGCCATTCGACACACTGCACTGCAGTGAGACCGAAGCTCCGTCGGCATACAGCGAACGGTCAATCACAGTTACCGGCAGGATTCCGTACACCGAAGGACTTCCGTGTGAACCGCGCACACTTCTTCCAGGCTATGATACGGGGGTGATGTGCATGCTCATTGTGCTGTTTCTCATCATAACGGCTAATTTTCGACATTACTCCACTTTCATCAAGACCTTCGCGCAAAACCTTTTCACAGTACGAAGCCGCGCCAACGCATTCGACGAGCACCATACTATGAGTGAGACACGCGTACTCGTATCACTGATCATGCTGGTGTGCGTATGCGAAGGAATACTTGTATTCAGTGCACTCTCCCTGACACACACCATATCCGATACATTCCTTACCATAGGTGCCATCACTGCTGCGACATCCATATATTACCTTTGGCAACTCGCAGTCTACCGTATGGTAGGATATGCATTCACATCCCCCAACCACTCCACACAATGGATAAAAGGATTCAATGCATCCCAGTCATTGCTGGGAATAGTACTCGTGATACCGGCACTTCTCGTACTGTTCAATCCGGGCATGGCACCGCTGTGTGTAAGCATAGGTATATTGCTCTATTTCATTGCCAGAATTATATTTATAGCTAAAGGTTTTAGAATTTTTTATAACAATTCTTTCTCCTTGATGTACTTTATTTTGTACCTTTGCAGCTTAGAAATTATACCGCCCCTTTTGATGTATAAAGCGGCACTCTTTCTCATTCCTATTCTTTGAAATTTAATTTGAGCCAAGCGTGAAAGTTAAAAAAGTATTAGTATCTCAACCGAAACCCTCGTCGGAGAAGTCGCCTTACTATGAAATAGCCGAGAAATACGGTGTACAGATTGAATTCCGTCCATTCATTAAAGTTGAAGGACTCACCGCAAAGGAATTTCGCCAATCTAAAATTTCTATCACTGACTTCACCGCAATTATATTTACCGCACGCACAGCGATAGACCATTTTTTCCGTCTGTGCGAAGAGATGCGTGTCAATATACCCGACACCATGAAATATTTTTGCACCACTGAGTCTATAGCTCTTTATCTACAAAAATATATCGTGTATCGCAAACGCAAGATATTCCACGGCACAACCGGCAAGCTCGATGGCTTACTTCCCGCCTTGGTAAAGCACAACAAGGAAAAATACCTTTATGTGGTAAGCGACGTACACAAAGATGATACCAATATCTTGGACAGCAACAAAATCAATTATACCAAAGCTGTGATGTACCGTACTGTAAGCAACGATTTCGGTCCTGACGAACCGTTCGACTACGATATGCTCCTTTTCTTCAGCCCCTCCGGTATAGCATCATTATTGAAGAATTTCCCCGAATTCAAACAAGAGGATATCAAAATAGGCTGCTTCGGCACCACGACTGCTCAAGCAGTGAAAAACGCCGGTTTACGTCTTGACATGGAAGCTCCGTCAGTAAAGGCTCCGTCTATGACTGCCGCACTTGACCTGTTCCTTAGCGAGGAATCTAAAAAGTAACTTTACCGCACACATCCGATTGACAGGCTATAGACTATACAAAAAAGAAAAACTTTGCAGTCTGACTGCTATAGAATCACTGTTCGCGCCCACCGCTACAAAGGCCGGCGCGAACAATAGTATTATCGCCTATCCATGGAGAGCGGTATGGCGTGTCAATGACATCCGATGTGTGAAGTGTCCGCAATTTCTCATAACCGTACCCAAAAAAAGACTGCGTAAAGCCGTTCAGCGTGTGACCATGCGCCGACGTATGCGCGAAGCATACAGATTGCACCGCAATCTGCTTCCGGAATCAACACCGGTAGACATAGCCTTTATCTATGTGGCAAACGACCTTACCGATTACAGGCATACTAAAAAATCCATAACCAAAATACTCAACGGTATAAAGGCTCAACTCGACAAAGACCCTTCACAACCCTGATATGTTACGACGCATATTCATACTGCCCATACGGTTCTATCAATTATGCATATCACCAATGCTTCCGGCTTCATGCCGGTTTACACCCACATGCAGTCAATATGCAGCGGAAGCCATAATCAAACATGGCATATTTAAAGGCACATACCTTGCCATACGTAGAATATTACGTTGCCACCCATGGGGAGGACATGGTTATGACCCTGTACCATGAACATAATAACAGACATACATACACATCATCCAAAACCGGACGCAATAGTAGATATCGGCACGGGAAATAAAAATCTGCCAGACGGATTCTTAGGTTCGGCAGGCGTACATCCCTGGCACTCCGACCAAAAAATAGATTGGGATAAACTCTCACAACTAATATCTTCTCCTTACATAGTGGCAATAGGGGAGTGCGGTCTTGATGCACTACATGGCGCTGATATGGATACACAGATTAGAATCTTTGAAAAACATATTGAGCTCAGCGAACAGTTACACAAACCTCTTATTCTACATTGTGTACGCACACATGCAAAAATATTGGAAATGCACCGCAGCATAAAACCCCGGCAGGAATGGATATTCCACGGCTTCAGATTACGTCCGACAATAGCTGCCGCCCTGCTATCGGAAGGAATAAATCTATCCATAGGAGAACATTTCAATGAACAATCCTTAAAAATCATACCTGAAGAACGATTGTTCCTGGAAACCGACGAAAGTTTATTGACCATACAAGATATAGCATCGCACATAAGCAAAGCAGTTAACCTTATACCGGACTATATTGTTAATATTTCGGTTAATAATATCAAACGTGCATGTAAATTATAATTTGCCGTCACGTTATAGCCATTTGACCTACTATTACTAAATTTGCAACAAAATAATTGCATCACCCCTTATAACTGAATAACATGAAAGTAATAAATTTTGCCGATACCCCATCATTGGTCAACCAATACATGACCGAACTGCGCGACGTGAACATTCAGAAAGATATGCTGCGTTTTCGCCGCAATCTCGAACGTATAGGAGAAATCATGGCATACGAGATAAGCAAAACCATCAACTACGCCACAGTAACAGTAGACACTCCTCTCGCTCCAGCCATATGTGAGGTGGTGGATGAAAAATTGGTACTTGCCACCATATTCCGCGCAGGTGTTCCTTTTCACAAAGGATTTCTGGACTATTTCGACCACGCTGAAAATGCTTTCGTATCAGCTTACAGAAAATATAAGGAGAAAGAAAATTTCGATGTGTTCATTGAATATATAGCATCACCTCGTCTCGAAGGAAAAACACTCATCATAGCCGACCCGATGCTTGCTACAGGAGCATCAATGGAACTAAGCTATCGCGCACTGCTCACCAAAGGCATTCCCGACAAGATACACGTGGCATCCGTCATAGCATCACGCAAAGCCATCGATTATGTGAAATCGACATTCCCCGAAGATAAGACAACTATATGGGTAGGAGCAATAGACGATGAAATTAACTCCCATTCATATATAGTACCCGGATTAGGTGATGCAGGAGATCTTGCTTACGGCATCAAGGAATAACAGAACCCACACAAAACAATTATAATAATGACAATTATTATAATGATAGCTTGGACCTGAAATCCAAGCTATTTTTCATATAAGAAACCATGTAAATTTACACTGTTGATAACACTGTTGATAATATTAAATAACGATTGGTAACATTATAGCAACTTAATTTGCATTTAACACTTGCAACGGCATATAACCATTTCAATGCATACCCAAAGAAAGTTAACACAAACATCTGACACGCTTTTTAACCGGTATTTCAACAGTAATCAACGGAAATATGGAGGAAAGTTACTAACTTTGCATATTATAAACATGATGTTGATAACCTATTTAATAGGCTAATATACAAACCAATCGCATGTTAATAATTAAAGAATATGGTTTGATAACATATTAATAACCTAAAAAGCAAGAAACAGGCTTAAAAGTTATTTCAAATATTTACAGTCATTACTATTATTCTTTAAAGAGATTTTTTGAAAAACTTAAAACTTAAATAGTAATATATGAATGTGGATAAAGGCTATGTGGATGTCCCCGTTGAATCCGGAATCAATCTCAAGGATGAAATTCTGAGATTGAAAAAAGAGAAGGGCGCGGTGATAATGGCGCATTACTATCAGAAAGGCGAGATTCAGGATATAGCCGATTATATAGGCGATTCTCTCGCTTTGGCTCAGATTGCGTCAACTATCGATGCCCCCGTGATAGTATTGTGCGGTGTCCACTTCATGGGCGAAACCACAAAGATATTATGTCCTGATAAGAAAGTACTCGTTCCGGATCTCAATGCCGGATGTTCGTTGGCTGACAGTTGTCCGGCAGATGAATTCGGAAAATATATAAAGGAACATCCGGGACACACTGTGATAAGTTATGTCAACACCACAGCACAAGTGAAAGCGCTTACTGATGTAGTGGTGACTTCCGGAAATGCCAAGGAGATTGTGGATAGTTTTCCTAAAGACGAGAAAATAATATTTGGTCCCGACCGTAATCTTGGCAATTATATAAATTCGGTTACTGGACGCAATATGTTGTTGTGGGATGGTGCGTGTCATGTTCATGAGCAGTTCTCGCTGGAAAAGATACTTCAGCTTAAAGCCGAACATCCGCAGGCTAAATTGCTCGTGCATCCTGAATGTAAGAAGCCGTTACAGCTCATAGCTGATAAAATCGGGTCTACAGCCGTATTGCTTAAATATGCGTGCGAATCGCCCTACAGTGAGTTTATCGTAGCTACTGAGAGCGGCATACTTCATGAGATGCGCAAGAAGTGTCCTGAAAAGACATTTATAGCAGCTCCTCCTGCCGACAGTACATGTGCATGCAATGACTGCTCGTACATGAAACTCAATACCATGGAGAAGCTGTACAATTGTCTCAAATATGAGTTGCCAGAGGTTGAAGTATCGGAGGAACTGATAGCAAAAGCCCGTCGTCCGATTGAGCGTATGCTTGAACTTTCGGCTGGATTAAAGAAATAATAATAACACATATATAATATATACCCAACGTATGGAATACAATCATAAAAATATAGAACAGCGCTGGCAGCAGTATTGGCGTGAGAATAAAATATACAAGACGGAGATAAATAAAGATAAGCCGAAATTCTACGTACTTGATATGTTCCCCTATCCATCGGGTGCAGGACTGCATGTAGGCCATCCGCTCGGAT
The DNA here is from genome assembly GCA_910577465.1 of uncultured Muribaculaceae bacterium. Taxonomy (GTDB): domain Bacteria; phylum Bacteroidota; class Bacteroidia; order Bacteroidales; family Muribaculaceae; genus Paramuribaculum. The sequence goes on from CAJTMM010000005.1 coordinate 50,534, forward strand.
ATATAGCTTCAGATATTTATTCGCGATACAAACGTTTGCAGGGTTTCAATGTGCTTCATCCTATGGGATATGATGCCTACGGCTTGCCAGCTGAACAATATGCCATACAAACCGGACAACACCCCGAGATTACAACGCGTAACAATATAGCCCGTTACCGTTCGCAATTGGATAAGATAGGTTTCTGCTATGACTGGGACCGTGAGATTAAGACATGTGATCCCGAATATTACAAATGGACACAATGGGCTTTCATAAAGATGTTCAATCATTATTATGATACCGCATTACAGAAAGCCATGCCTATAGACGCTCTGATTGAAAATTTCAACGAGCGTGGAACTGAAGGTATCAATGCCGCTTGTTCCGAAGACCTTTCGTTCACTGCCGACCAATGGAAAGCGATGGATGAAAAGCAGAAGAGCGACACGCTTATGAACTACCGTATAGCCTATCTTGGTAACACAATGGTCAATTGGTGTCCTAAGTTAGGTACCGTACTTGCCAATGATGAGGTGAGCGAAGGTGTATCTATCCGTGGTGGCTATCCGGTTGAACAGAAATTGATGTACCAATGGTGTCTGCGTGTATCAGCTTATGCACAGCGTTTGCTTACAGGTCTTGATACCATAGATTGGACAGATTCATTGAAAGAGACGCAGCGTAACTGGATAGGACGTTCCGAAGGTGCTGAAATGATATTTCCCATTGATGGATCGGATGTGGAATTGCAGATATTCACCACACGTGCCGATACTGTATTTGGTGTTACATTCATGGTACTCGCTCCCGAAAGTGAGTATGTGGATATGGTCACTACACCGGATTGCAAAGAGGCTGTAAAGGAATACATAGACAGCATAAAGCACAAGACAGAACGCGAACGCATGATAGATAAGAAAGTATCAGGTGTATTCACCGGTGCTTATGCCATAAATCCGTTATCCGGTAAAAAGATACCGGTATGGGTGAGCGATTATGTATTGGCAGGCTACGGTACGGGAGCTATTATGGCAGTTCCTGCTCATGATAGCCGAGACTATGCTTTCGCGCGTCATTTTGATTTACCTGTGATACCGCTTATAGAGGGTGCGGATGTAAGTGAGCAGAGTTTTGATGCCAAAAGCGGCAAAATGATAAACTCGGCATGCGAGGGACTTGACCTTAACGGACTGGATGTGAAGGATGCCATTGCAGCCACTAAAAAATATATAGCAGACAAGGGCATAGGTAAGGTTAAGGTAAATTATCGTCTGCGCGATGCCATATTCAGCCGTCAGCGTTATTGGGGTGAACCTTTCCCTGTATATTACAAAGATGGTGTACCTTACATGATGGATGAAAAAAATCTTCCGTTGCTTCTGCCTGAAGTGGACAAATATTTGCCCACGGAAAGCGGTGAGCCTCCATTAGGTCGTGCTAAAAACTGGACATCAGCAGAAGGTTATCCTATAGAATTATGTACCATGCCCGGATTTGCCGGTTCATCAGCCTACTATCTGCGATATATGGACCCGCATAATAACGATGCGTTGGTATCGGAGGAAGCCGATGCTTACTGGCGCAATGTGGATTTATATATAGGCGGTACGGAACATGCCACCGGTCACCTTATATACAGCCGTTTCTGGAATAAATTTCTCTATGACCTCGGTGTGGTATGTGAGGAAGAACCCTTCAAGAAACTTATAAACCAGGGTATGATACAGGGACGAAGCAACTTCGTATATCGTATCAAGGACACAAATACATTTGTAAGCTACAATCTTCGCAAGGAATATGATGTCACCCCCATACATGTGGATGTCAACATTGTATCTAATGACATATTGGATACTGAAGCTTTCAAAAAATGGCGCCCTGAATTTGAAACTGCTGAATTTATATTGGAGGATGGCAAGTATGTATGCGGTTATGCTGTTGAAAAGATGTCAAAATCCATGTTCAACGTGGTTAATCCCGACGATATAGTGGACAAGTACGGTGCTGATACGCTTCGTCTGTACGAGATGTTCCTTGGTCCTCTTGAGCAGAGCAAACCATGGGATACTAATGGCATAGACGGTGTTAACCGATTCTTGAAAAAGCTTTGGTCTTTGTTCTATAAGGGTGACCAATGGTTAGTGACTGATGACGAGCCTACAAAAGAATCGTTAAAGTCCATCCATAAACTCATAAAGAAAGTTACCGGTGATATAGAGAATTTCTCTTACAATACTTCCATCAGTGCATTTATGATATGTGTAAATGAACTTACTCAGCAACGCTGTCATAATAAGTCTGTACTCGAACAATTACTTATAGTACTTGCACCCTTCGCTCCTCATATCACTGAGGAACTGTGGCATCAGATTGGTCATGAAACTACTGTTTGTGATGCGCAATGGCCTAAGTACAACGAGGATTATCTTAAGGAAGATAATGTTACGTATGCGGTATCGTTCAACGGTAAGGCACGTTTCAATATGGAGGTTGCTGCTGATACTCCCCGTGAGGAGGTTGAACGAATGGCATTGGAAAATGAAGGTTCCGCAAAATGGATAGGTGATAAGTCCATACGCAAGATTATAGTGGTACCCGGTAAGATAGTTAACATTGTAATCGGATAATATACAATAATAATTCACGTTATATTATTTACGATAAATACTTTAATAACAAGAATATCACATGACAGTTAAAAGAGAAATAGTATTTGCCACAAATAACGCACACAAACTTTCTGAGATAAGGGAAATAATGGGCGAGGAGTGGCATGTGCTTTCACTTTCCGACATAGGATGTGATGTGGATATTCCGGAAACTGCCGATACTCTTCAAGGAAATGCTGAAATAAAAGCACGATTCATAAAGGAGCATTACGGATATGATTGTTTTGCCGATGATACCGGTCTTATGGTTGATTCCCTTGGCGGAGCTCCAGGGGTGTATTCCGCCCGGTATGCAGGCAGCAATCATGATTCCGTTGCCAATATGAATCTTTTGCTTGAAAATATGAAAGGAAAAAAAAATCGTAAGGCTCATTTTTCAACTGTCATAGCATTGATAATAGGTGACACCGTAAGGTTCTTTGAGGGTAGAGTCGATGGAGTGATAACAGAGTCACCGACAGGTAATGGTGGATTCGGTTACGATCCTATATTCATGCCAGAAGAGTGCGAAGTTACTTTTGCGCTGATGAGTGCGGAAGAAAAAAACTCCATAAGCCATCGCGGTCGTGCCACAGCTAAATTGATTGAGTATTTGTCGCAGATTTAAAATAGAACGCGTAAATAATATACATGAAAAAAAATTGTACGGTCGTATTACTTATACTTTTTCTACTGATACCTATTTTAGGCATTGCCGAAAATAAGCCTATAGGTACATGGACGGTTTATCCATCATTTGCCGCACCGGCACAAAAAGTTATCGATACAGAAAATATGGTTTATTTTCTATCGGGAAATAAACTGTTTTCATACGATAAGAAGAATGATGAAAATTACAGCTACACTATTGGAAACAAACTTTCCGATAGTGACATAACTGATATATATTATAACTACGATAAGAATTATCTGTTTATAGCATATAAGTCAGGCAATATAGACTTGTTGTATTCCGACGGCAATGTAGTCAATATGTCGGATATAATGGATGCTTCCATAGATCCTCCGCTTACTATTAATTCCGTTGCTTTTGACGGTGACAGAATATATGTGGCAACTGTATTTGGTTTGGTGGTATTCAATGAAACGCGCCATGAAGTGATACAATCCGGCATATATAATCTTCCTATTAATGCCGTTACCATAATGGGTGATAATATTGTGATACACCAAGACAGATATTTCTGGTTTGCTGATAAAAACGGTAGCATAGTAAAATTTGACAAATTCAAGCAACTCTATAATTATACAGCTCCTAAGGAGTTGATACCCGTTTCTGACAACAAGTTGTTGGTGCGTATTGACGATGGTAATTATTATATAACTATGCATACCATCGATTTTGAAACCTGTAAGCAAGTGGGATGGAAAGGGTATAGACCGGCATCATATTACTACTCTACTTTTTCATATACTTCACGTGGTAAAGATGGAAGTATATATTTTGTAGACAATAACAAATTGTATGCTATTGATGGCGACTATACCGCTGCCACATTCACTCATTTATGCGATTTACCGGAAGAACTGAAAGGATGCAAAATAGGTACATACAACGGTGTTAACTCTATATGGTCATTGAACAAGGATGGTATATCATGCCACAGTATCAGTTCTGATGGTGGCTTGACGGTGAGAATGGAACGGTTCCGTCCTGAGGAATTTTCGGTAAATAGTGTATATTATTTCTATCCTACACTTGATGATAAATACCTATATGTTCAAAATTTAGGTTCCACTGCTTATAAATTTGAAGGTGGTACGGCTGGTACCAATGTAGCTCAAAATGCATCGAGAATCAATCTTAATACAGGTGAGATTGAAGACATGACTTTATATCCGGTGGATACCCGTCTTAATCAAAATCCAACGGCAGATTGGTACAAATATGCCACTACTCATACAGGGCTTGCATCAGACTCTAAAGACCCGGATACATATTTTCTGCCAACACGTAATGAAGGTTTATTTAAAGTAAATAATGGTAATTACGTGGGTAGATACGATGATACCAACTCTCCGGTAGTGCTTGCCGATAACAGATGGATTTTTTATGGTGCTACCATGGATCGGGGCGGTAATTTGTGGGTAATGACTGCTGATAGAACACAAAAACAGTTGCCACTTATAGTATTGCCGGCTGCAAAATGTAAGCTCAATCCTGAAGATGTGAAACCTGAAGATTGGATTATGCCAGATATATCATCGGTAGGCTATTGGGGTGGGCAGGATGCCGTATTTCTCAATTGCAAAAAATCCAATATGATATTTGTGGTTACACATAATGGTAATTATAATAATCAGTTATTTGCTTATGATACCCGTGGTACATTCAATGATTTTTCCGATGATAGATTCTACCTATGGGAATCGTTTATAGATCAGGATGGTAATAAGCTGGAGCCTGCACGAAAAAATTGTCTTGTGGAAGATCATGATGGTAAGGTGTGGATAGGTACCAATGAGGGAGTTATTGAAATAGCCAATCCTTCAAATGCCATCAACCCGTCCATGACTGTAAATCATATCAAAGTTCCGCGCAATGACGGTACCAATACTGCTGATTATTTGCTTGGTACTGACAATGTGATGTCAATATCGGTGGATGCGTCCAACCGCAAATGGCTTGCCACATACGGTTCGGGGCTGTTTCTTGTATCTCCCGACGGACATGAGATTATAGAAAATTATACCAGCGATAACTCTCCATTGACTGACAATAATATAAATGCCGTATATGCCGATCCCAATAGTTCAACCATATACATAGGTCACCGTTCAGGTTTAATTACATACAGTACCGATGCTTCACCTGCTGAAGATGATTATTCCAATGTGTATGCGTTTCCTAATCCTGTGCGTCCCGATTATACCGGACCCATATATGTACGCGGATTAATGGATAACTCTCTTGTGAAGATAGCCGATGTCTCCGGCAATGTGATATTCCAAGGCCGTGCCGAAGGTGGTATGTTTGCGTGGGATGGATGCACTGCTTCCGGTAAGAGAGTGAAGACAGGTGTGTACTATGTGATGGTGTCGCAGAATGCTTCCGGTTCTGCATCGGGTGCTGTTACTAAAATAATGGTTGTGAATTAACAGTTGCGAGATATAATTGTTACTTTGTAAGTATTGATAACGAATACGATAAGAAATGGAACATAAACTCAGTTACCGTAACGAAGATGATAAATGCTATGGAGCTACCGGTATGGCAATAGCTGTGGTGGTATTTGATGGTGAGGATATGCTGTCGGCAGTTAATCTCGATGCTACGCCCGATAATGTACTTGAATTGTCTGAGGAATTTTATTTCGCCGGTAATCCCGGATTGTCGGCAAAAAGTGCATGGAACCGGATACTAAGTAACTTCAATCTCACCATGGCAACATCCATCGCTAATGTCATGTGTCGTAAGGTAGTGCTTGATAATGAAGCCGTGGATGCGGAAATAAAGCGTTTCTTACGCGATTTTATGCTCGATGAGGGTAAATCCACATGTGATCTCGATGAAGAGGAGACAGCGCGTTTATTTGATAAAAATTATACATATCTGCACCGTGTGTTCAATCACCATGGCGTCCAGGAAATAGCACATGATTTTGCCAATGTGCTGAAGCGTCGTCGTCGCATGACACGCATGGAGGTCATAGAGCAGCTGCGGGCACTCAGCATGCTTTAAAATATGGATGTGTCATCACAGAGAAAAGATACATTCCTGAAACATATAGCCTATTTGCAGATAATAGGTATAATTCTTGTAGTTTTTGGTCATTCATTCCATGAATATCCTGATGGTAGATTCGGAAATACCTTGCTCATTTATAGATTAATGAGTAGTTTCAGAATGCCATTGTTCATGTTTGTATCCGGTTTTCTGATGGTGTACACCACACGAAATAGAAATAAATCGCTAAATGATTTAGGTCTATTTTTCAGTAATAAGGTTAGACGTTTGTTATTGCCGTTGGCTTTTCTTACCGTGGTCACCTTTGTTCCAAGAGTACTGCTTTCTTCATTTGCCGATGAAGAAGTGAAATTTTCATTAGGTACACTATTAAGGTCCTTATTTTACAAGGATAGTCTTATAATACCCTTTTTCTGGTTTTTACATGCAAGTTTTATATTGTTGACTATAAACTATCTTGCTCTTACACTCGGTTCTATATTAAAAATCAGGGATTGGATAGTATATTCCGCGGTCACACTCATATTCGTGGTATTGGTATGCCTGCCTTGGAATTTTGGACAATTCCTATCGTTGTATAAGGTCAAGGATTTTGGTATTTATTTTGTATTGGGGGCGGTCTATTGTAGATATTCCGAATATGTGGACAGATATATCAATTGGTCTTCCACCAAGTTTTTTATCATGTCAGCAATATTATGGTCTGTGGCATTCTATTACTTTGAAGGCACATTATATATGCCTTTGTGTTCCATTGTCGGAATAGTTATGTGTATATCTTTTGCAAGAATACTGGAGTCTAACGACATAAAAATATTGGAACCATTTATAGGAGCCAATTACATGATTTTTCTTCTATCGTGGTATTTCAATATATTCTCACAGCAAGTATTGCACAGCTTCATGGATATGCCATGGTGGTTTTTCACTACTATATCTTTCGTTTCAGGTGTATATATGCCGTGGCTTATATACCGCTTTATGAAAAAGCATCATGCCGATAGCGGATTAGTGAGAGTGATGGCATTTCTTTTAGGACAATCATTTAAATCCCAAAATAAAAAGTTGACTGAGAAGGAATCTATTACAAGTATGGCATGATTACACCATCATGCCAAGGATTAGAGGTGACTCAGGTCCCATATTGAACAGCAGGTCGACTATGCTCATAGATGGGATAAATCCCAGTTTCTGTTTACGTACTTGATAATATTCTACTGTATTGGTCGGATATAGCTTCGTTTTTCTGTAATCATCTGATTCCAATTCCGTAGGCAAATCATTGAAATCAGTTTTATAAATTACAGTAGTGTCTATGCCCAGTAACTTGCGTATGGTGTGGTCAAGTCCATTGTTAAATTCAGTGATGCTTTTTCCTACCCATTGCTCGGAGTAAAAAGGTAGAAAATCATCAAGGTAATATTCAAAGAAGGGGGTACGTCCATACGCTGATTTTAGGGTGGTTAGATGTTGGTTCCACCAATGGTTGTGTCCCGATATCCTGATGTCGCTCCACAATGCCCCGCTCATGCTCACAGGTTTCTCTATGGGAACTGTAAGAGATATCGCACCATGAGTATCGGCGATGTCGCAACGATGCATGGTTTTGTGGCGTTTGTCAAATTTTAAGGTGTTGTCTACTACTGCTTCAGGATAAGCTGCCAACAATGCATAGTAGTCTATGCACGGTAGATATTCCGGTGCAAGTATTATACGGCGACCTTTGAATATGTAATCTGGACGTGACATCAGAATCCGGCGTTGGCATCTTTAAGGATGCGGTTCCAGCGTATGCCGCCATTAAGCAGCCCTTTGTCTTTATCGAACGATACGAGCACGCGCATAGGTTTACCCACTATGTGGTCTTCAGGTACAAATCCCCAGTATCGTGAATCAAGGGAGTTATCACGATTGTCGCCCATCATGAAATAGTAATCCATCATGAATGTATAAGTATCGGCCGGTTTTCCGTCGATATATACAGTCCCGTCCTTGATATATGCATCAGGATGGTATTCATAATTACGGATTACACGTTCGTATATGGCCCAATTCTCAGCATTGAGCTGTATAGTTTCTCCCTTCTTAGGTATCCAAAGTTCGCCGTAGTCGGCGCGTGTCCAATTGGCGCTGACGCCATCCGGAAAGAGATATTCTCCTTTGGGTGCCGGCATTTTCATAAGTTTCAATACCTCCGGATTGTCTTGAAGTGATTTTACCATGGACTGTGTCAATGGTGATACATATACCGGAGGTACTGAACCATCGGCATTGACAGTAAAACCTAAAAGTTTAAGACTTTCTATATCGGTTGGGGTCACTTTCACCTCATTACGGTCGTCTTTGGCTATCCCGAGTTTCTCCCAATCGAGATTGCTTAATGGACGGGAGGTCTGGAAATAGTAGTTGAACTGTACGTCGGTAGGCATGGGTTGTTTCTCACCATTGATGTATATCTGTCCGTCTACTATTTTTATGCGTTCTCCAGGAAGACCTACGGCACGTTTCACATAGTTTTCGCGGCGGTCCACCGGACGGTATATCACTTCACCGAACTCCTTTTCATTGGCAAGTATGGTTTCACGTCCGAACATTTTCACTAATGTATAATAATCCGGATTCTGTACTTTAAGAGCCACGGTATCACCGGCAGGGAAGTTAAATACCACGATATCGCCGCTTTCCACATCGCCAAGTCCTTTCAGACGGTGATATTTCCATTGCGGCCATTCTATATAGCTTTTGGTGTTGATGATAGGAAATGTATTCTGGACCAACGGAAAATGTATGGGCGTCATGGGCACACGTGGTCCGTATGCCATTTTGTTGACCCACAGATAGTCGCCAACGAGCAGTGATTTTTCGAGTGATGACGACGGTATCTGATAGTTCTGTCCTACGAATGTGAATACAAAATATACAAGTATGAGTGCATACACTATGGCATCGACCCAGCTCATAATAGTACGCACAGCTTTGTTTTTACTATTTTTCCACCAAGTGAAGGGTATATATCCGGTGATATATATGTCAAATAAAAGAGGTAGGAATATCAGCACCCACCAACTGCCGAGCCAAGCTACCCAGGCTATGAATATTGCTGTTACTATACCGAAACGTACCCAACGTGTGGTCTTGGTTTCCTTGATGCGGCGTTTCATATCGCTGATAAAGTTGGCTTTGCTTGTATCGGTCATTTGTCGTAGGGGCTTATTTATTGAATATATCTATCAGTTTTGTATTGGCTATGATGCGGTGCATGAGCATGTCCATGGTGAGAAATCCCGATTGTGTGGCGACCCATTCGGCTGCTACCACCGCACCGAGTGCAAATCCCTCCCGGCTCTTTGCTTCATGCTTTATCTCTATGCTGTCGACTTCGGAGTTCCAATTTATTATATGGGTTCCGGGTACCTCTCCCTCGCGCTTGTGATTTATGCGCATGGCACCGTCGGTGGGTTCTTCTTCGGTCCAGCCTGTTATACGTGCGCAGTTGTCTATGATGCCGTTGGCAAGTGATATGGCGGTACCGCTGGGGTGGTCAAGTTTGTGTACATGGTGTATCTCCGTCATCTCGGGAGTGTACTGGGTGAAGTTATCCATCAATGCCGCAAGGTATTTGTTCAAGGCAAAAAACAGGTTTACACCGATACTGAAGTTGGACGTCCAGAAAAAGGTGGCACCTGTATCCTCGCACATCTTCTTTACCTCATCTATGCGTGAAATCCAGCCGGTACTTCCTGAAACCACCTTCACGCCTTGTTCAAATGCCTTTACATAATTCTGAAAAGCGGTAGCCGGGGTCGTGAATTCTATAGCCACATCTGCACTTCGGAATGCGTCGGTATCGAAGTCGGATTGATTATCGATGTCTATTATTGATACTATCTCGTGGCCGCGTTGGCGTGCTATACGCTCTATGGTCTTACCCATTTTTCCGTAGCCTATAAGCGCTATTTTCATATCATCATGTTTTTTATGGTGCAAAAATACTGAAAAAACAGATGCAAATCACACTGACAAGTCCGTATTAACCTATCTGAGTTATAAAATTATATAAATAACGTGAGTTTGATAAAATGAATAAAAACAATATCATCAGATTGTCGAAAAGAACTATAAGGATTTATGAGATTCTTTTATTAATCGAATTAAGCAGGTTACAAAAAAGTTTACTAAATTTGGAGTTATGTCAACTTCAATGAACCATAACTGCTGTCAATTCGAGACAATCAGCTACATGGCTGGTGCAATTATACTCATGACATTGGTACTGTCGTTCACGTTTTCGGCTATAATTATGCTTGCCGGATTCAGTCAATGCGCATGGACATTTCCTCTATCGCTCATTTTGTCTACGGGGTATATATTTTCGGTTGACGTTGGAATCAAGATTCGCATACAGGCTATCGCTGCGGTGGTAGGATGTATAGGCTTGTCGATAGTTATGTGTGCATGGTTTGAGGATCCCTCTTATGACGGTAATACATATCATCAGGAGACCATTGCCCGTATACTTAGCAAATGGAATCCCTATTGGATGATTGACGACTTGCCCTCCGACATGAGTCCGTGGACTCGTCATTACGCCAAAGGGTTGGAAATTATCTCATCATCCATTGCTGCATTTACGGGGAGTATAGAGAGTGGTAAAGCTGTCAACCTCATGCTAATGTCAGCCACAGCATTCTTGTTGCACCCGTTTTTGCGTTGGTTAATCCCCGGAATTTCACTTCGCAGTAATATCATTTTGATAATCGCGTTGGTTGCCAATCCAGTGGCAATGTCGCAGATGCTCACGTTTTACATTGATTACTCGAAGTATTTTTACATACTCCTCTCAATTATATTGTCCTGTCGGCTTACGGTCTCGCAAAACCGAGTTGGTAGTATGTGCGATTCGCTGTTGTTATCTGGGGTCATATTGCTTGCCATAGCTACGAAATTCAACATATTCTTTGAGGAAGGAATATGTATGTTCGCCATAATTGTGTGGCAATTGATCTGCGGACGCATCCGGGGAGTACGGCGAGTATGCGCATGTGGAATCTCTGCCTTACTAGTAGGAGTGTTGCTATGTTTTCATCCTTATGTGACCAATTATATTACTTCCGGACACCCGCTCTATCCTCTCATGGGCAATTGTAGTGTCGACATCATGACCAAAAACACACCCGAGCTTTTTTCGCACGGACGAATTATCAATTTCTTTTTATCATACCTCACTCCTACAATCCCTACATATGCTGCACGGGTAAACGGTTTTGGTTTTGTGACAACAATCTTGCTTATACTCTCTGTCGTGGTTTTCGTCCGTAGTCATCGTTATGTACCCGTATGGATGTGGTATGGTCTTGTCGTCACGTTGGTCTCATGTTTTATGTATGACCAGCTCTGGTGGGCCAGATACGTATGTCAACTATGGCTTGTGCCCTGCATGGCCTTTATGGTAACGCTCATCTATGCCCCGCATAATAATGTGTGGATGCGTAGAGCGTTTTCCTCCATGATTCTGCTTGGCGCGATACTCTCATTTAGCTCGACGTTATACATTTCTGCGCGACTCACAGTTGTACGTCAGTTTTTGTATGAGATGGGGCGGCTACGCAAAATTGAGGTTTCATACACAGCCCCCTCGTTGGAGAGACATTTCTCCGAGTATGGCATTGAAGTGACGACGGTCAGTACCGAGACATTTAGCAGGTGTGAAAAGACAGGACAAATATCTTACTACGGTGAGATTGGTGATGCAGCCTACTTTCCTACAATCATTGCGACTCCCAGCGAGATTGACGCTTTTACGGAATGGGGACGAAATTTTGGTTTCGACGTTATTAAGATGAGTTCGAAATAAGAATTCATCTTAAATAGCGGTTTTGTTATGTGATTTTTCCCGGATTATTGTGCGTATAGACAATCAGGGACTATGAATGTATCACGTTTCATAGTCCCTGAATATATCTTTAGATTGTGTGGTATCAGAGGAATTTATCGTCGAAGCGTTGTTGTACGTCATTTACCATCTGGCGTATCTTCTGTTCCTCATCTTTGGGACATATCAAAAGCACGTCGGCTGCATCGGCTACAATGAAATCCTTCAGACCGGATACCACCACAAGTTTATTGTCGGGTGCCATGAATATGTTGCCCGATGAGTTATATGCTATCACGTTGCACTTCTGTGTCACGTTGGCGGCAAGGTTCTTCGGTGAATTATCGTAGAGTGAGCCCCATGTGCCGAGGTCGTTCCATCCGAATCCCGCACATTCCACATACACATTGTCAGCCTTTTCCATAACGGCGAAGTCAATGGATATCGACGGACATGCCGGGAAGTGGGTTTTGATGAATTCCTGCTCCATGGGCGTTCCGAACACGCCTATTCCTTTGTCAAATTCTCCGGCAAGGTCACTTACATATTTATGAAGCGCATTTTTTATGGTCTTGGCTGTCCAAAGGAAAATGCCTGCGTTCCAGAAAAATTCACCGGAGTCCACAAATACCTGTGCTATCTCCCGGTCCGGTTTTTCCGTGAATGTCTTTACTTTAAGTAATCCAGGCTCTATCTCTCTGCCTATCTGTATGTACCCGTAGCCGGTTTCGGGGCGTGTCGGCTCGATTCCGAGTGTGAGCAGCGCATCGTTCGATTCCACAAATTCAAATCCGCGCAACACACATTCTTCAAATAGTGGTTCGCGTGTGATCAAATGGTCACTCGGAGTCACTATCATGGATGCTTCGGGATCCTTGGCAGCTATGTGATATGCCGCCCAGGCTATACATGGGGCGGTGTTGCGGCGGTCCGGTTCAGCGAGAATCTGTTCGGGAGATACTTCCGGAAGCTGTTCGCGCACCAAATCCACGTAACGTTCGTTAGTCACCACCAATATGTTTTCGGCTGGAACCAAAGGAAGTATGCGGTCGTAGCTCATCTGAAGCAGCGATCGTCCGGTGCCGAAGAAATCTATGAATTGTTTGGGTTTGTCAGTACGGCTGTAGGGCCAGAATCGGCTGCCTATGCCGCCGCACATTATAACGCAATATCTATGGGAAGCGCTCATAACAGTAATGGTATGATGTGTTTCGTTCTTTTTGAAAATAGTAATACGGTGCTAAGTTAATCAATAACTTTATAATAACCTACTTCGTCATTGACTATTTTATTGCCTGTATTGGAAGAATAAAGTTAAAAACTGACTGTTTTGTGCTTATGGAATATAGTTGCTAACTTTGCCGGCGCAATAATGATATTCAACTTAGGTGTTTAAAAAACAGAAATAAAACTATGTCTACCTATAACGAAAACGCAAAACCTAAAGTAACCGCTGCCCGCTGCCGCGAAATGAAGCGTAAGGGCGAAAAGATAGCTTGCCTTACTGCCTATGATTACACTATGGCACAGATTGTGGATGCCGCCGGTGTCGATTTCATACTTGTGGGTGATTCGGCTGCAAATGTGATGATGGGCTATGAAACAACATTGCCTATAACCCTCGATGATATGATTACCTATGCCAAGGGTGTGGTACGTGGAGCCAAACGTGCTATGGTAGTGGTGGATATGCCGTTCGGATATTATCAGGGATGCCGCGATACGGCAATCGAATCGGCTGTACGTATAATGAAGGAAACCGGAGCTGCAGCTGTGAAGATGGAGGGAGGCTCGGAGATACGTGAATCCATAGCAGGTGTGCTCAGTGCCGGTATCCCGGTATGTGGTCACCTCGGTCTTACTCCCCAGTCGGTAAATAAATTCGGAGGTTACGGAATCCGTGCTAAAGAAGATGCCGAAGCTCAGCGTCTGATTGACGATGCCAAGATGCTTGACGAAATGGGCTGTTTCGCTATAGTTCTTGAGAAGATACCTGCCGCACTTGCCGCCAAGGTGGCTGCTGAAGTAAGCGTTCCTATTATCGGTATCGGTGCCGGCTCTGGAGTGGACGGACAGATTCTCGTGGTGCAGGATATGCTTGGTATGAACCGTGGTTTTTCGCCTAAATTCATGCGCAGATATGCTGATTTGGCCAATGTCATGGAAAATGCGCTCTCTCGCTATGTTTCAGATGTGAAATCCGTGGATTTCCCCAACGAATCCGAACAGTATTGATTTTTTCGGGTGAATCAGAACCTGTACATAAAAATAATTAAGCTCGGGCTGCCGATACTTATCGGGCAGCTCGGCTCAATTATAGTGGGGTTTGCCGACACTACCATGGTGGGGCATTATTCCACTGAAGCACTTGCATCGGCTTCGTTCGTCAACAATCTCTTCAACGTAGCTGTATTTGCTTCTTTGGGATTCTCCTACGGACTGACGCCGCTTGCCGGAGCATTGTTTTCACAAAAACGTTACGGAGAAATCGGTTCGCTTATGCGCTCGGCGCTCGCGGTCAATATTATGTTTGCATTGCTATTGACTGCTGTGATGGGTACGATTTATCTCAATATCGAGAATCTTGGACAACCCGTAGAGCTTTTGCCCATAATACGCCCGTATTTCCTTATCGTTCTTGCGGGTATGATTCCGCTCACCGTATTCAACATCTTCGCACAATGGAGCTATGCCATCAACCGCACGCGTATGCCCATGTGGATAATACTTTCAGCCAATGCCATTAACATCCTGGGTAATTATCTTCTTATTTACGGTAATGCCGGATGCCCTGAATTGGGATTGAATGGTGCAGGCATAGCCACTCTCACGGCACGTGTGATATGTGCGGTGAGTATCATGGCGATATTTTTCTTCAGTAAACCGTACCGCCTGTACCGCGATGGTTTTGTAGCCGGACGGATTAACATGCGTACCTCAGGTCTTATAGTGCGTACCTCTTTGCCTGTATCCATGCAGATGAGCTTTGAATCCGGTTCGTTTACCATGGCAGCCGTTATGGCAGGATGGATTGGCGCCATTCCATTGGCTGCATTCCAAGTGGTGGTGATATTGGGTACGCTCGGATTCTGTGTCTATTACAGCATAGCGGCGGCTGTATCGGTGCTCGTGTCTAATGCCGCAGGACTTTCTGACAGCACGCTCATGCGCCGTACCGCATTTGCCGGTTACCGTATTATGTTGCTGCTCGCCACTGCATCGTCATTATTATTCATATTTGCGGGAAATGAGATAATACATCTGTTCACCACCGATCCGGCTGTTATAGTCACAGCTCTCACGCTCATAGTTCCGCTGGTACTTTATCAATATGCCGATGCCACACAGATTACATTCGCCAATGCCTTGCGTGGAACATCCAACGTGATGCCCATGTTGTGGATATCGTTTGTAAGCTATATTGTGATAGGCATTCCTGCCACATGGATTCTCGGATTCCCATGTGCATTGGGCATATACGGTATTATACTGAGTTTCTCGGTCTCATTGATAGTGGCTGCCGCACTTTTCCTGTTATATTTTATGCGCACTACGCGCCATACAGCCTGATAGCGGTATAATTTTACGGTTAATTGCTTCGGATGAAGCGATGTTTTTTGCAGTGGTTGAAAATTATTTGGTATTTTTGCGGTTACATATAAATCTTTGAGCCGATGACTTACGAGTATGATTATCTGGTGATAGGGTCGGGCATTGCAGGTATGAGCTTTGCATTGAAGGTTGCCGCTCCCGACAAGAAGGTGGCATTAGTGTGTAAAACCACTTTGGATGAAGCCAATACGGCACTTGCACAGGGTGGTGTAGCCTCGGTGACTAATCTTGCCGTTGATAATTTCGACAAGCATATCGAGGATACGATGATAGCCGGTGACCGTCTGAGCGACCCACAGGCAGTGCGCAAAGTGGTTACCGAAGCCCCGGAGCAGATACGTCAGCTTTTGGAATGGGGAGTGGACTTCGACCGCAATGCCGACGGTGATTTTGATTTGCATCGTGAAGGCGGGCATTCGGAATTCCGGATATTGCACCATGCCGACAATACCGGCTTTGAGATTCAGCAAAGTCTTATCAAGCGTGTACGTGAGAATCCATATATCGATATTTACGAAAATCATTTTGCTATAGAGATAATCACGCAGCACCATCTCGGAAAGATAGTGACGCGGCGCACTCCAGGTATCACTTGCTATGGCGCCTATGTGCTGAATCCCGATACGGGTGGCGTCGACAAATTTCTGTCGCGAGTCACACTGATGGCGACCGGAGGTGTGGGAGCTGTATATACCACAACTACCAATCCCCTTGTAGCCACAGGCGATGGTATTGCCATGGTGTACCGTGCCAAGGGTACTGTTCAGGACATGGAGTTCATACAGTTCCATCCCACAGCGCTGTTCCATCCCGGCGACCGTCCGTCGTTCCTGATTACAGAGGCTATGCGCGGCTATGGTGCCGTGTTGCGTAATCTTCGTGGTGAAGAGTTCATGCATAAATACGATCCGCGTCTTTCACTCGCTCCGCGCGATATAGTGGCACGTGCCATTGATTCCGAGATGAAGCTTTATGGCGATGACCATGTGTATCTCGACGTTACGCATAAGGATGCCGAGGAAACAAAACGTCATTTTCCCAATATATACGCCAAGTGTCTGTCACTCGGCATAGACATAACCAAGGATTACATCCCCGTGGCACCGGCAGCTCACTACTTGTGCGGTGGTATAAAGGTGGATTTGAATGGGCAGTCGTCGATTGACCGTCTGTATGCGGTAGGGGAATGCTCATGCACGGGACTTCATGGTGGCAACCGTCTTGCATCCAACTCTTTGATTGAAGCTGTAGTGTATGCCGACGCTGCTGCGCGCCATGCTTCATCCAATATATCGCACTATGATTTACGCCACGACGTTCCTGACTGGAATGATGAGGGTACGCGACACAATGAGGAGATGGTACTAATAACCCAAAGCATCAAGGAGGTTGGTCAGATAATGAGTGCCTATGTAGGTATAGTGCGCAGTAATCTGCGTCTTGACAGGGCGTGGAATCGTCTGGACATCCTTTATGAGGAGACCGAACGCCTGTTCAAATGCTCCAAGGCCTCGAGGGAGATATGTGAGTTGCGCAACATAATAAACGTGGGTTATCTTATAATGCGACAGGCTAAGGAACGCAAGGAATCACGCGGTCTGCACTATACGCTCGATTATCCTCCTGTGCCGCGTAAATGACCGTCACACAATCTTTTTATGTCCATTAGCGTTATATATAGAAATACCGTTTGATTCGTGAATAAACTGATAGTCACTATACTGATGCTGTGGACCGGGTTGTGCTTGTATGCACAGCAGCCCGATTTGCTGCCGATGCCCGAACCGGGCGACGGACGGCTCAATGACGCGCGTGGCTATTATTACACGGAAATCGATGGCGAGGAGGTGAAGATGATAGTGCTCAACAATGTCACTGTCTATCCTCCGCTCAAGTTCAAGAACAAGAAGGAGGAAGAATTTTACTGGCGCACGGTGCGTGATGTGAAAAAAACCCTGCCTTATGCCAAACTGATATGCTCCACACTGCTTGAAACATACGAGTACATCGAAACATTCCCAACCCAAAAGGAGCGTGAGGAGTATCTGAAACGCATGGAACATGCCATATTTGAACAGTATAAGCCTGTGCTTAAAAAATTTACCAAGTCACAGGCACAGATGCTGTGTAAACTTATAAAACGAGAGACAAACCAGTCAGGCTACAATATTATAAAAGCTTTCTTGGGTTCGTTCCGTGCCGGTTTCTGGCAAACGTTCGGTAGGTTCTTCGGTGTCAACCTTAAGGTTGACTACAAACCCGACAAAGACCGTAAGGACGCTATCGTGGAGCGTGTAGCTGTGGGTGTTGAACTCGGACAATTGTAAAACATAAATAAAAACCTTGAATCGCTGTCGACTCAAGGTTTTTTGTCTATCGTATTTGATAAGTTGATTATACGGTGAGGATTTCCTTTTCTTTGGCTGCGAAAAGGTCATCAATCTTCTTGAGATACTTATCGTGGAGTTTCTGTGCGGAAGCTTCGGCATCCTTTTCTACATCTTCGGGCATTCCCTGTTTTACGGCTTTCTTCAATCCGTCGATAGCGTCACGACGTGCGTTGCGCACCGACACCTTTGCGGTTTCGGCTTCAGCTTTCGATTGTTTTACCAATGCTTTACGACGTTCTTCGGTGAGCGGCGGGATGGAAAGACGTATTACCTCGCCATTGTTCTCGGGTGTGATGCCGAGTTCGGAATTGATTATGGCTTTTTCAATTTCCTTGAACATAGCCTTTTCCCAAGGTGTGATGGCTATGGTGCGTGCATCGGGTACCGATACGTTGGCTACATTTGAGATAGGTACTGCGCTTCCGTAGTACTCCACACGTATGCCGTCAATGATTTTAGGGTTAGCCTTACCGGCACGGATGTGGGCAAGTGACTCGTCGAGATAGGCTACAGCCAGCTCCATTTTTTCCTCCGCAGGATTCAAATAGTCTTTTACGTCCATATTATATCTGTGTTTCTGATTAATAAACTAATGTACCTATGGGCTCACCGGCTATTACTTTGGCAAGATTTCCGGGGGTATCCATGTCAAATACCACTATGGGCAGGCCGTTTTCCTTGCAGAGGGCAGTGGCGGTAAGGTCCATCACCTTTAGTCCGCGGTTGAGTACTTCGGCGTATGTGATTTCACTGAATTTTGTGGCAGTGGGGTCTTTTTCGGGGTCAGCGGTGTACACACCGTCAATCCGTGTGCCTTTAAGCATCACATCGGCGCTCACCTCTATGCCGCGCAGTGCGCTGCCGGTGTCGGTGGTAAAGAACGGATTGCCGGTGCCGCCAGCCATTATGGCTACGATTCCTGATTCGAGAGCTTCTATGGCGCGGCGGTAGCTGTAATGCTCACCTATGGGAAACATATTTATGGCAGTGAACACCTTTGCCGGCTGACCTATTGCCTCAAGTGCCGAACTGAGTGCAAGTGAGTTGATGGTAGTGGCGAGCATTCCCATCTGGTCGCCCTTTATGCGGTCGAATCCCTTGGCTGCGCCTTGCAGTCCGCGGAATATGTTTCCGCCACCTATCACTATGGCAACTTCCACTCCCTGTTGAACTATCTCGGCTATCTGCCGTGCATATTCGCCGAGACGTTCGGAGTCTATGCCGTGACCTTGGTGTCCCATGAGCGATTCGCCGCTCAGTTTCAAAAGCACTCTTTTGTATTTAGATCTCATAGTCAGTGATTGTTTTTACTTTTTCTGTACGCAAACTTACGTAATTTTTTGTGAGTCCGCAACCTTATCCTGTCAATTGCCTGCATTCAGCACCGGTTGTGCCGGTTCATCGGCGCAAAGTACTACCAGCAGATTGCTCACCATTGTGGCTTTTTTCTCTTCGTCGAGTTTGACCACTCCGTCGGCTTCTATGCGTTTCAGTGCCATATCTACCATGCTTACGGCTCCTTCCACTATCTTTTCGCGTGCCGAGATTATGGCGGTAGCTTGCTGGCGGCGCAGCATTACCGCTGCAATCTCAGGGGCATAGGCAAGATAATTCAGGCGAGCCTCCACTACCTCCATGCCTGCCATGGCGAGACGGTCGTTGATTTTACGTTCCAACAGTTCATTTATCTCCGAGCCTCCGTCGCGCAATGTCAGTTCCTCAGAGTTGCCGTCCGATTCGTCATAGGCGTAGTGACCGGTGACTTCACGGAGTGCCGCGTCGC
This sequence comes from uncultured Muribaculaceae bacterium, assembly GCA_910577465.1. GTDB lineage: Bacteria > Bacteroidota > Bacteroidia > Bacteroidales > Muribaculaceae > Paramuribaculum. The sequence goes on from CAJTMM010000005.1 coordinate 70,530, forward strand.
TCTGTATGCGCACGAACTTTTCAAGCGCGGCACTGCTGACACCTGTACCGGTTGCTCCGAGCGACGCCGAATCTATGTCAAACACAGCACGGTAAGTGTCCTTTATACGCCATACAAGTACCATGCCTATGAGCACGGGGTTACCGATTTTATCGTTGACTTTTATTGGCTCTATATCCATGTTGCGCATACGCAACGATAGTTTTCGGCGTGTCATGAACGGATTCATCCAGAAGTATCCGACCCTGCGGCATGTGCCTTTGTATTTGCCGAAGAAAATCATTACACGAGCTTCATTGGGTTCCTGTGTGAAATATCCCACACATCCGAATATGAATAGGATTGATAATACAGCTGTTCCTCCGGCTGACAGAAGCAAATTCTCCTCGCCACCTTCAATTATGCACAGTATTATAAGTACAGGTATAAGAATGAATGTGAAAAAAAGCATGGCGAATCCGTTGATGAGCAATCCACCATATTCGTATTCTTGATTTTTGTCCATAGTAGTAAGTGTTTATGTTAGTATTTACAAATATACGTAGAATATTCGATGAAATCAAATATGGAATGTATAAGTCTTGTACATTGGATTGTGGATTGTTTCCATTGAATTATAAAGAAAGGGCAATGAGTCAAACCATGATTCATTGCCCTGAAAACTATAGTAATTATTATATATCTCGTTTAGATTAGCTTATTGCGTAAGTAGTTAAGAGATTGTGTATTTTTGCAGCTATTATTATTTTGGTTATGTGGGAGATGCTTGTTATCTGTAGTCGGCGAAACGTTTCTGAAGTTCCTGACGGGCAAAGAAGATACGGCTCTTGATAGTGCCCAGGGGCAGCCCCATCTCATCGGCTATCTCATTGTACTTGTAGCCTGCCACATGCATCTCGAAAGGCACACGGTACTTCTCGGGGAACTCGGCTATCGCCGAGGTTATCTCGTTGGCTCCGTAAGAACCCTCCGGGGTCTCGAGTCCCGAATCCTGCGAGAGGTTCAGGTGGTAGCAGTCCTCGGTCTGGTCTATTACAGTGGCGGAGCGCACCACGCGGCGGTAGTTGTTTATGAAAATGTTGCGCATTATCGTGAACACCCAGCCCTTGAAGTTGGTGTTCTCAACATACTTGTCCTTGTTGTCGAGCACCTTCAGCGTTGTGTCCTGCAACAGATCGTAGGCGTCGTCGCGGTTGGAGGTGAGCATGTAGGCGAAGTTCAACATGTTTGACTGGAGATTCATCAGGCGGGTTTGAAATGCGTTAGTTTCCATAATAGCTGTTATTTTTGTGATGGTTAGCAACGTGATTGTTTAAATAGTTGATGTCGTTTGTTTGTTCCGACATTGCAAATGTTACGCACTTTTCATTTCTCCAAATTATTTTACAATTAAAATATGTTAATTAAATTACGATGTTGTTACACCGCGAAACAACACATTAAAAACCAAATATTTAAACAAATCAAAATATAGTCACATTTTTGTTACAGATGCTTTTCGTTGAAGAGACAATATTACTGTATTGTAATGTGAACAGTTCGAGATGTTTTTACGTTGCTAATGGCGTGGTCGATTGTGTTAAAAATTTTTAGGATTATCTGAGATTTGTTTTATCTTTGTAAGCGGAAAAAATGGTTTTTATCCATAAACTCCATATTTATTAGATTTCACACCATTACGCTATAATATGAATTACAGCTTTTTAGACTTTTTGGGGTTGTTAGGTGCGGTAGGTTTGTTCCTTTATGGGATGAAGGTCATGAGCGAGGGGCTGCAAAAGGCTGCCGGCGACCGTTTGCGAAATATTCTTTCGGCAATGACCCGCAACCGTTTTACCGGTACATTGACCGGTTTCCTCATCACTGCATTAATCCAAAGTTCGTCAGCATCGACGGTAATGGTGGTGAGTTTCGTAAATGCCGGCTTGATGTCGCTCGCGCAGTCTATGGCGGTGATAATGGGTGCCAATGTCGGTACTACATTTACTGCATGGGTCATAGCGTTGTTTGGATTCAAGGTCAATATTTCTGCATTCGTACTACCGCTTATAGGTCTTGCCATACCTCTGTTGTTTACTAAGAAAAGCCGCAATAAGTCCATAGGCGAATTCCTTATCGGTTTCGCGTTTCTGTTTATGGGACTGGATCTTATTAGTAAATATGTACCGGATTTGCAGAGCAATCCTGAGATGTTTGCCTTCCTGCAGCAGTATTCAAGTATGGGGTATGGCTCGGTACTGATATTCCTCACCGTGGGGATATTGCTAACCATGGTGATACAGTCTTCGGCTGCAACATTTGCCATCACACTTATCATGTGTAGCAAGGGGTGGATTGATTTCGACCTTGCCTGTGCATTGGTGCTGGGAAGCAATATCGGAACCACGATTACCCCGATATTGGCATCTATGAGCGGTAATGTCGCGGCAAAGCGTACCGCCATGGGACATCTTCTGTTTAATTTCCTTGGATGTGCATGGGTATTATGCGTGTTCTATCCGTTTGTGAATCTCAATACATGGATTACCGAAGCGTTGGGTCAGGGAGACCCTACGGCACTTGCCGGTTATGTCAATCATATAGAAGCTACGCAGCCTGATGTCTATGACCATCTGTTTGACAATTCTCTTCCCGATGCTCATCCTGTGATAGCCAAGGTGGGGCAGTTGCAGCAGAGTGTGTCGATAGGTCTTTCGATATTCCACACGGTATTCAATCTTATCAACTTGTCCATTATGATATGGCTTACCGGGTTTTATGTGAAGATAGTGGAATATCTTGTACCCGCCAAGCATAAGGAGGATGAGGAATTCCAACTCAAGTTCATCTCCGGTGGTCTGCTTAATGCTGCTGAATTAAATATAGCGCAGGCAGAGAAAGAGATTGCTGTATATGCCGAACGTGTCGAACGCATGATAGATATGGCTCAAAAATTGGTACATACCAAGGATGAGTCAGAGGATTTTATACAGTTGTACTCGCGCCTTGAGAAATATGAGGATATCTCCGACCGTATGGAAATTGAGATAGCCCATTATCTCAACAGGTGTTCTGAAGGCAGGCTGTCCAATGAAGGTAAGATGAAGATTGCGGCAATGTTGCGTATCGTGAGTGAGATTGAGAGCATAGCCGATTGCTGTCTTGGTGCAGGTAAGATTCTGGTGCGCAAGAATCAGAGCCATGTGCAGTTTAATCAGGAGATATATGCCAATATCGACACTATGTTCAGCTATATCAAGGAAGCCATGCGCAATATGCTCGGTCTGTTGCATGACATAGAGCATGCCCGCGAAGCTGAGATTATAAAATCGTACAACAAGGAGCGTGAGATAAACAATTACCGCAATCAGCTGCGTACTGCCAATATCGAGAATATCAATAACAGGCATTACGAATATCAGGCAGGTATATATTATATGGACCTCGTGTCGGATTTGGAGAAAACCGGTGACTATATAATCAATGTTGTTGATGCGGTGAAAGAACAAATACGTCATATTCCGGTGTAAGATAAAACTACAGAGCCATTAAATTTGCGTCACAAATTAGCGACAAATATCATCTGTAGTTCGGAGGTAAAAAACGTTTTATTACTTTTGTGTTAAACATCACATTTTAATTATTGCACTTGATAAATGGGTACAGAGTCTTCAAATCCTGCATCGCAGAATGGTCGGCTAATGATAGTCGACACGGATACTCTGATGTGCGAGCTGCTGCAATTCCGTTTTGAAAATGAGGGTTTTGAAACGGTGCTGCACCATGATGGCCCCGAGGCTTTGAAAAGCGATTTCTCGCAAGTGTCCCTTATCATGGTGGATTTGATGAATTGTGAATACAATGGTTTGATGTTTACGCAGTTCATCAAACGTAATCCCGATACGTTCAATATTCCCGTTATAATTCTCTCTTCAAAAGCATCCGAGGATGATATAGTCGATGGTCTTGACGCGGGTGCCGACGATTATATAGCCAAACCATTCTCCTCTCGTGAGCTTGTTGCCCGTGTGCGCTCGGTTCTTCGGCGCAAACGCATGATGAGTGCGCGCAGAGCCAGCAATGTGGTGCGTTATAAGGAGCTTGTACTGGACCTGGGTGCAGGCACTGCCTATATCGATGGAGAACCACTCACGCTCACACGCACCGAATACCTTATTCTCGCCATGTTCATGCGTAACCGTAATCAGTTCTATGAGCGGGTGGAGATAAGACGCGAGGCTTGGGAGGATGAATCCGGAGTTTCTGACCGTGCCGTGGATACCAACATATCCCGATTGCGTAAAAAACTTGGCGACTATGGTAAGAACATAGTCAATCGTCAAGGATTCGGTTACGGATTTGTGGAATAACTATATTTTATTGATATCTTCTGGCTTAGGACATGACTAAGGTTTCCGGACAACAACATGAGCATCATCTTCCGGCATGTTATTCGGCAGGTGTGTTTGAAGCCGGTTGTGATGAAGCCGGCCGCGGATGTCTTGCCGGACCTGTCTATGCAGCCGCGGTGATATTGCCTGATGACTTTTCCCACCCATGGCTCAACGATTCCAAGAAATTGACCGAAAAACGTCGTGACATCTTGCGCCCTATAATCGAGGAGCAGGCTGTGGCATGGGCCATAGGTGTGGTGGATAACGCGGAAATCGACCGTATAAACATACTCAACGCATCGATATTGGCAATGCATCGTGCACTGGATGCTCTGGTCGTTAGACCGCAGGCTATAATAGTGGATGGTAACCGGTTTAAGAATTATTCCGATGTGCCTTGGACCACATTCGTCAAGGGCGACGGCCGCTTCGGAAATATAGCTGCGGCATCAGTCCTCGCCAAGACGCACCGTGATGAATACATGAAGCGTATGCACGAACGCTATCCGCAATACGGGTGGGACGTCAACAAAGGCTATCCCACGCGCGCTCACCGCGATGCCATAGCACATTATGGAGCTACGGAATTGCATCGTGCCACATTCCGTCTGCTCGATAATCAGCTTACATTATTCTGAGCCTGTTTTGTCTGGCTCACATTGACTGATGGTTACGCTATCGCTATCGACACACATATACACTCGTGCCGACTCTATAAGTGGGATATTGTGCGTCACATGTCCTATAGGGACATCAAAAGCCACCGGATAATCATACTCCCGTACCATATCGCGTATCATGGATTCCATTGACGGGTGGTCGGCGTCGGGTTCATAATCAGTGAATTGTCCCACTATCAGTCCACCGAGCTGTGCAAGCACTCCACGGAGTTTAAGTTGGTACATTATGCGCTCTATCTTATATATAGGTTCGGCTATGTCTTCGATGAAGAGTATAGTGCCGGGAGTGATCATATCGTACGGAGTACCGATAAGGTCGGCAAGAACAGCGAGATTACCCCCTGTGAGCGTTCCCTCCGCTTCACCATGTCTATTGTATTCATGTGTGGGCAAATGATATTCTACCGGTGAACCGTTAAGTATGGCGAATAGTGCACGTGTGTCCTCATCCTTGCCATCGTATGAGCCGATATGTTTTGCCATAGGGCCGTGGATGCTTGCTATGCCGTGCTTATGCATGAGCGCGTGCAAAGCCGATATGTCACTGAATCCTATTATCCATTTGGCATTGTCGCGCAGTGGCAGGCTGTCCAGCATTTCAAGCAGATGTACCGCTCCATAACCGCCGCGTGAGCATAATATGGCTTTTACCGAAGGGTCGAGCAGAGCGTTTTTGAGGTCGGCGAAACGTTCACGGTCAGTGCCGCTGTAAGTGCCGCTGCGTCCCAATGCGTGTTCCGTAAGAAAGGGTTCCCATCCCATCTCCTGTAGAACCGGCAGGGCATGGTACACATTCTGAGGCCGTGCTATACCTGCGGGCGACAGTATGGCTATGCGGTCACCTTCATGTAGTGCAGGCGGTATTATAAGTGTACGGTTGGTGGTATCTGTGGTCATGACGGTATCTGTATCTATGGTGGTTGCTCCTGCCTTTAAGCCGGATAGAAGAGCAAGTGTCGATATAATATATGTGGTCAACCGCATGTATCTCATTTTGCGCATGGAATGTGAAAAAACATCTCAGCTCACCTGCACGGCTATACCAGCGGCGCGTATGCGTTCGGCTATGGACTCTAATTCCTCCCGTGACACCTTCTTGAGATTTTCGGCAGGAGTGCGTCGGTCAATGGAATACAGCATCACCTCGCTCGGTTGTATCTTGCGGTAGGCTTCAATCAGGGCATCCACCTCTTCCGGTGTGGTATTGTCTATGTTTTTTCCGTCGTATTCGCCCCGTAGCATCATTGTCTGAACTATGCATTTATTGCCGAAACGGGTTAGTTGGTCAATGACACGTTCCGCTGTGAAATCGGGACTATTCGGGCGGTCTATCGCGGTTATAGTGTCTGTGAGGGCGGAATCGAGTTTCAATATATTGTTATCCACGCGGAGCAGCGCACGCACCACATCCTCATGGTCCAATCGTGTGGAATTGCTCAGAACGCTTATCTTCACGTTTGGAAAATATCGGTCACGCAGAGAAATGGTGTCCTCTATTATACCCTCAAAATCAGGATTCAACGTCGGTTCACCATTGCCTGAGAATGTTATTACATCCAGCGTTTCCCCATTATGTTTCATGGACTTCAGTTTCTCCTCCAGCAGAGTTCTCACCTCTGCACGGCATGGCAAACCGGCACGTCCGGGACCTTGCGCGTTGAAGCCGGCTTCGCAATACAGGCAGTCGAATGAACAGATTTTGCCATCGCGCGGTGAGAGATTCACCCCGAGTGATGTCCCTAATCTGCGCGAGTGTATAGGCCCGAAAATGGTGTCGTGAAACAATATCGTCTGCATGGTCAATCGTTTTTGCCGTTTATCGCTTTGATACGTTGACTTTTACCGTGGGAGGGAGCTGACGGTTACGCTCGTCAACCGCGTCAATTACCTCGTGGGCAAGGTGCATGAATGCGTGTCCGGTTATGCTGTCCTGCAGGGCTATGGGTTCGCCGCCGTCGCCGCCGTCGCATATCGAGCCCACAATGGGAATCTGTGCGAGCAGGCGTACCCCTAATTCTTTTGCGAGGTCCACGGCACCCTCGCGTCCGAATATGTAGTAACGTTCATCGGGATGTAGTTCCGGTGTGAACCATGCCATATTTTCCACAAGACCGAGCACGGGCACATTCACTTTGTCGCCCATGAACATGGCTATACCTTTGCGGGCATCGGCAAGTGCCACCTGTTGCGGTGTGCTCACCACTACCACACCGGTCATGGCAAGTGTCTGTACCAATGTGAGATGTATGTCGCTTGTGCCTGGGGGCATATCTATAAGGAAATAATCCAGCTCGCCCCAGTCGGCTTCTTCTATAAGCTGACGCAGAGCATTCGACGCCATGCTGCCGCGCCATAGTACAGGCGCGTTCTTCTCTACGAGAAAGCCTATCGACAGTACTTTCACGCCGTAACGTTCAGCCGGTATTATCAATTGGCGCCCGTCCACCTCATGCATGTACAGCGAAGTGTCCTCCAGCCCGAACATTTTGGGTACCGACGGTCCGAAGATATCGGCATCGAGCAGACCTACCTTGTAGCCCTCGCGTGCCAATGCAACTGCGAGATTGCTTGCCACGGTAGATTTACCCACACCTCCTTTGCCCGATGACACCCCCACTATATTCTTCACACCCGGAAGCGCCGGTTGCTTCTCCGGAGCAGCCGGTGCCGCCGACTGAGCCGTTACCGTAACCTCCACCTCAGGCGAGATACGAGTATGTATGGCAGCCTCCGCCGATTTCAGCAGGGATTTCATGAACGGGTCGGTGCTTTTGGGAAATATGATTGAGAATGACACCTTATTGCCGTCTATACGTATGTCATCGGCAACCATGCCGAGTTCCACTATGTTTTTACCGTTTCCGGGATAGCGCACTGTCTGTAGCGCGTCGAGTATCAATTGCGGGTATAATCGTTCCATGATTTTCGTTACTGTTTTTGGGTTACTTTAGGATTACACAATTCCGGGCACTGAAGTTCACCGCGGGAGAAACTTCTGTAAGTATCGTGTTCTATCTCTACATCCGGTTCCGTGAGGGGAGTGGATTGGTCAAGGGCAAACGAGATGTACTTTATGGTCAGCCCGCGGTCAAGCCACTGCTGTTCGTAAAAAGTGCGTATCTTCAATATCTCGTCGGCGATTCCGCTACCATAGAGGTCGGAAGTATCGGTGTGTACATCCAAGCCATTTTCATGTGCCATTATATGGGTATATGTGTACAGGAACGGGCTGTCGGTTTTCAGGTGCACCGTACCGCCATCCTTCAGCACCTTCCGGTACAGTTCCATGAAGCGGGTGGAGGTCAATCTTTTGCGCACCTTTTTCATCTGTGGGTCGGGGAAGGTGATCCAGATTTCCGACACCTCGCCCGGAGCGAAAAACCAAGGCAGCAATTCTATGTCCGTACGCAGAAACGCCACATTGTCCATACCGCGCTCCTGTGCCTTGGTGGCGCCGGTCCACATGCGGGCACCCTTTATGTCTATGCCTATGTAGTTGCGCCCCGGAAAAGCTTCAGCAAGTCCTACGGTATATTCACCCTTGCCGCAGCCGAGTTCCAGCACTATAGGGTCGTCATTATGAAAAAAATCCTCATGCCATCGGCCCTTGAGCGGAAACCCCGATTCCTGTAACTTGGCCCATGGATATTGAAATACGAAATCTATCGCTTCCATCTCCCGGAACTTCTTCAGCTTATTCTTTCCCATAAACGAGTAATATCTATTTCCCACAAAATTACTAATAACTCGGTGCAAAGTCAAATTTATTTGACTTTTGCCAAGCGTATGCATTTAAGATTAAGCCAAATTCAAAGGTAATCCATATAATTCCCTATCTTTGCTTTTCCATTTGTACACTATTCTGAGCGCCAGCCAGTGAATTCGTTTATTTTGCATAAAGCACATTTTTGAGTACATTTGCGTTATTCGGTTTTAATACTTAAAGATTATGTCATCGTACACAATACCGTCATTGCCGCTTGTCCATGATTTGGAAACAAACAGGATTGATGCGATAGAATCGATTCTCGAAAAATAAAGAAACATGTCCCCGAAATAGCGTTTTCGGGTACACATCATAAAAACATGTACCCGAAATAGCATTTTGGGGTACATATTTGAGTAATTAGTTAGAAATATAAAAACGAATGGAGCAAAATATAGAACCAAAAAAAGTGCTGGTGGTGGGTGCCGGGGGATTTATCGGCGGGTTTATCGCCGGTGAGGCTTTGCGGCGGGGTTACGATACCTATGTGGCGGTGCGCGAGAGCACGTCGCGGCGGTTTCTTTCCGATAGCCGCTTGAAGTTCGTGGTACTTGATTATGATGATTCCGAGGGGATGACTGCTGCTTTACGTTCGGCGTTGCCCGAAGGGGAGCGGTGGGACTACATAGTCTACAATCTCGGAGCCACCAAGTGTGTGAATTTCACCGACTTCAACCGTGTCAACTTCATATATCTGCGCACCTTTCTCGATGCATTGCGCTCCACCGGTATGATGCCCGGACGGTTGCTGTTCATGAGCAGTCTGAGTGCATTGGGACCCGGTGATGAGAAAAATTACGCGCCCATGAATTCGCGGATGATACCCAACCCCAACACCCGTTACGGACTTTCGAAAATCAAGGCTGAGACGCTGCTTGAATCATCGCCCGATGTGCCGTGGACCATATTCCGCCCCACCGGTGTCTACGGTCCTCATGAACAGGACTACCTGATGATGGTGAAGAGCATCGACAGTCATTGGGATTTCGGTGTCGGGTTTCGCAAACAGTTGTTGACATTCATCTATGTTGAGGATTTGGTGACGGCTATATTCGATGCCATGGAATCACCCGCTACACTTAAAAAGAAATATATCATATCCGAGGGTAGGGCATATACCCAAAGCGAGTTCCGCAAGATTGTAGCGCAAGAGTTAGGTGTGAAATGGGTCATACCGTTGCGGTTGCCGCTGTGGATGGTCTACGCCGCATCGTTCGTGGCAGAGAAATATGGAGTAGCCAAGATGCAGGCAAGCACCCTCAATCGTGACAAGTTCAAGATTATGAAACAGCGTAATTGGGATTGTGACATATCAGATGCCGTTGCCGACTTCGGTTTCGCACCACGGTACTCACTCATCGACGGTATCAAGGCAACCGTGGCGGAGTACCGCCGTCAGAAATCGGCTCGTAAGGAGGGGGCGCAATCATGATGTCGCAATTACCCTCCACACCACGATGGTTCACCATATTGGTAGTGATAATAGCCTTACCCGTATTTCAGTTTCCTGTGTTGTTGGCAAATTGTCCGCCCGATTCCGCAGTGCGCACCATGCTTTGGGTGTATCTCTTTTACGTCCCTGTGGCGGCATATCTCTCCTACCTCTGTTATCCCGAGCGACGTGCCCTCGCCTGGATTCTGTTGGCGCTCATGGTTTTGTCCCACATAGCCATCTGGCTACTTTTGACCACACCTCTCATATAAGTCTATTATGAAAAAAATACTTATAATCAATGGCCCTAACCTCAATCTGTTAGGCCGTCGCGAACCGGACATCTATGGTTACGATACCATGGAGCAATCTCTCGCCCGTTTGCGGGAAAAATATCCGTCGCTCCCCATAGAATATTTCCAAAGCAATCACGAAGGAGCCATTATTGACCGGATACATGCGGTAGGGTTCGATACCGACCTATACGCCGGCATTGTGCTCAACGCCGGGGCATATACCCACACATCTCTTGCCATAGCCGATGCCATATCTGCCATATCCTTGCCCGTGGTTGAAGTCCACATCTCCAATGTATCATCGCGTGAGCCTATCCGTCATACATCGCTCATCTCACCCGTTTGCCGTGGAGTTATTGCCGGTTTCGGCATGGATAGCTATCGGCTTGCTATAGAATCGCTGCTATGAGACATACTGCTATAATGGCAACGGTTGCCGACCATCGTTGCACACCCGAATTTATCCGTGCGCTTCATGGCGAAGGCTTGGATGCCGTGCGCATTAATTCAGCGCATGTTACCCCTGAATCAATCCAACGAATGGTGGCAGTGATACGCTCCGTCGATTCAGGCATAAAGATTCTTATGGACACCAAGGGACCTGAGATTCGTACCGCTGATGTAGTGGCGCCTATACGTATAAATGCGGGCGATGTGGTGGAGATTATCTCGTCGCATTGTCCATGTTCGCCCGGTAGGATATCTGTTATGGTCGATAATCTGCATCAGTTCCTGAGCCAAGGCTGCCATGTGTTGATTGACGACGGCGACCTTGAGTTTGAGGTCACGCATATCGACGGCACTGTGGTTTATGCCAAGGCTCTGCGTAGCGGCGAGCTGCAATCGCGTAAGACGGTCAATGTGCCCGGCGTGGAGATTCCTCCTCTTCCTGCCGTATCGCAGCGCGACCATGAGAATATCTGTGCGGCGCGTCAGGTGGGTATCGACATGATAGCCCATTCGTTCGTGCGGTCGGCAGACGACGTCGCTGCCTTGCGACGTGAGATTGCCGGTACGGATATAAAATTGTATTCCAAGATTGAATGCCGTGAGGCGATAGCGAATTTCGAGGAGATTCTTGCGGCATCCGACGGCATATTGGTGGCGCGTGGCGACCTCGGTACGCAGATTCCCATTCCCGAGATTCCGGCATTGCAATACAGCATATTGCGCCGGTGCCGCGAGACGGGCAAACCATCCATTGTTTCCACACAGATACTTCACTCCATGATATCATCCCCCTCTCCCACGCGCGCCGAAGTCAGCGACATTGCTCTTGCCGTGATGGAAGGTGCCGACACGCTTCTGCTTTGCGGTGAAACTGCTCAGGGCCAGTATCCGTCACAATGTGTGGCAACGATGTGTCACACCATTGAATCCATAGAATCCCATTCATTACGATGCAAGATAGATTAGACGATTACATATCTCGGCACATCTCGCCCGAGCCGCCATTGTTGGCAAAGACCTATCGCGACACTTATGTGCGCCATCTCTACCCCCGTATGTGCTCCGGGCATGTTCAGGGGCGGTGGCTGAAGATGCTTACCGGCATGATCAATCCGCGTCGGGTGTTGGAACTCGGCACCTTCACCGGCTATTCCGCGCTGTGCATAGCCGAGGGTATGTGTCCTGAAGCGCATCTGCACACGGTGGAGATTGACGATGAGATGGAGGATGAACTGCTGGAGCGGTTTGCCGCTTCACCATGGGCCGACAGGATACATCTGCACATAGGCGATGCCACGGAGGTGATACCTACCCTTGCCGAGGAGTGGGATATGGTGTTCATCGATGCCAATAAGCGCCATTATGCCAAATATTACGAACTGGTATTCCCCCGTGTGAGGAAAGGTGGCTACATTATTGCCGACAATACCCTGTGGGATGGTAAGGTAGCTGAATGTCCGCAGCCCACGGATGCCCAGTCTGTGGGTATTATGGAATTCAACGATATGGTGGCACGGGATTCGCGTGTGGAGGTGTCGATACTTCCTTTGCGCGACGGATTGACCATCATACACAAACTCTGACTACCGTACCCTAAGGTTTGCGGAATTTATGCGCGATGTGACTGCGCTGATTACCAATCCGGTAAGCACAACCAATAGCAGTACCACGCACAGATCTGCGGGAGCTACGCGTACCGGATATTCCGTTATGGACAGTTGCGAAGGGTCGCCACTGAGTTTTATGAACCCGCCCCATTGCTGTGCCAGACATAGTGCCACGCCCATTATCACACCTGATACTCCTCCTACAAGTGATATCAACCACCCCTCCCATACGAATATCCGGCGTATCATTCCCTGAGGTGCTCCCAATGCCTTGAGTGTTACCATGTTGTCCGATTTCTCGATTATGAGCATCGACAAGGTGGAGATTACATTGAACGATGCTATTACGAGTATGAATGCCAGCATCAGAAACGTAATCCATTTTTCTATTTCAATCATCTTGAATGATTGTTCCTCCTGTTGCAGCCGGGTGAGTACATTGTAGTCCTGTCCCAATGCCGCTGATATTGCCGCGGCGGCTGTGCGCTCATCCACCCCATCCTGCAGTGCCACCTCTATAGCCGAAGCCTCGGTGGTGTAATCCAGCAGATGCCGGGCTACATCCATCGGCACTATCACCGTGGATGCGTCATGGTCATTCTCCTCCACCATGTACACTCCACCTACCAGCAGACTGTCGCTGCGGAATGCCGCCATCGGATTTGCCGGATTTATATTGCCGCGGCGGCGTGGTGCATATATGGCGAGTACATCGTCAAACTCCGGTCTTGCCACCAACTTCATGGCTGTGCCCACGCTCAATGTGGCATAATTGTATATTCCGTCATTTTGTATGTACATGCCGTCGATTATGGTGCGGGCTATACCGGTGACGGAATCGTAATCCGAAGGCACTCCTTTCAGTTGTATCGGCATCTGACGGTTGCGGAACATGGCCAGCGCCTGGTCCTCAATGGTAGCAGCGGCATGTCTCACCTCAGCCATGGATATTAATGTCTCGGCGAGCGAGTCGGCTGACTGTATGATTTTTCCGCTGCGGGGCACTATCTTTATCTGCGGATCTACGATTGACAGACGTGAATAGGCAAGGTCACTGAATCCGTTGAACACCGACAGTACGCACACTATAGCCATAGAAGCCACCGCCACGCCGGCGATGGATATTATGGATATCACATTCACCGCGTTGCTGCTCTTTTTTGAGAACAGATAGCGCAATGCTATGCGCAACGAGACCATACTTCTATGCACTGATATTTCTAAGGTTACTGATGGGTGTGATGATGGGTATCGTGTAGCCGCCGTGTGCTATTCGGCATCGTCGGCTTCAGGCAGCTCTTTGGTGCCTAACAGATTGTCTATGTTTTCTATGTAGTCCAGGGAGTCATCGAGATAGAACGAGAGTTCCGGCGTTTTCCTCAGTTGGTGACGTACTATCTGGGCGAGTTCATACCGGATGGTCTTTGCGCTCTTGTTGATGCTCTCTATCATTTCAGGAGCTTTGGCTGATGGGAATACCGAAAGGTATGCCTTCGCTGTACTCAAATCGGGCGAAACCCTTACGGCGCTTACCGATACGAGCACACCATGAGTTTTGGCTGTCTGACGGCGGAATATCTCACTTAGCTCCTTCTGAATCAATCTGGCTATTTTTGCTTGACGGGTAGTTTCCATAATTATGATGTTTTTTGCTTTCCATTATATAACACATGGAAAAAGCTCTTGGCTCACAAAGTTACAATTTTTCCATGACAATACACCTTCCGGTCATTTCATAAGTGATACAAAGACGGCGCAATAGAAGAATCTTTGCGCCGTCCACGAAGGTTATCCAATTATAAAACCAACTATTTCTTTTCGGGAATCAACTGGAATGATGTGGCGGATAGCCATGTCCCGTCCCAGGCTGTCGATGGACCATTGTTGGTCACACCGTAGGTGAGCGTGCTGTCGGGGCCGACCTTTATGCCGCTGATTTTTACATACGACCATCCGTATCCGTCGCCGTTATTGGCTTTTGCTATCTTTTTCAGGCGTTTGCGGTTTGCAGTCATTGTCGTGTCCGCCTCCAGTGCCTTCTTTGCATCCGACCATACCGAACCTCCAATGTTGTCGCAGATGGGTACCGGTGCGCTGAAGCGTTTCCCGGAGCCGTTTACTGCAAATATCTCGCAACCGTTGCCGTCTGTACGGGCTATGGCTTCAAGGGTGTACGTGCCCGGAGCCACTTTCACATCGCGCACCACTTCATATACAAAATCTCCGCTGGTTGTCCATGCGTTGAGATATTTAAGGTCTTTGTTGCCGGTATAGTGGCGTCCGCGTGTCATGTACTTCCCGTTGAGATTGCGGGCATCAGCCACGCGCCAGCCGCGCGACTCCAGTTCCTTTATCTGCTCCAGTTCTTGTCTGGCAATAAGCATCTCCTTTTCGGTACGGTTGTTTTTGCGGAACAGGTTCTCGTTGGCATCTATGGTGTAGGCTATGCGCATGAATGCTCCGCTGCACAGCACTACCGATGCCAGCCATACGGTGATGCATGTCCATTTCGCGGTAGTTGACATTGGCGACACTCTGTCAGCTACGCGCAGTAGCAGATGTATGCCGGCATACAATGTCAGTGACAGCGCCACTATGAATGATATCACCGCACCCCATAGCAGTATCGGTGAGCAGATGGTTTGTATTATGTCCAGTTCGGAGTTGGTTCCGATGGCGGACTTTACCTCGCTGAGTGGTGAGAGCAGGAACCAGCATAGTCCTACTAAAGTTGCCAATAATACTATTCCACATACCACCATAATTCCTGCGCCGGCTATGTACAGCATCACCTTGACTATGGAGCATAGCACCTGGAGCACATTGTCTATTGCCGAACTGCTTTTGACACTGTCCATGGCGTTGCGTGCGTCATTGAGTATCTCGTCACCAAGGCTGTAGGGGTTCACCGGGTCTCCTTTCATCTCCAGCCGTTCGGCGGGTGTTGTGGCAGGAGGTATTATTGCCCAGCATATCAGGTATATTATCAGTGCCGTCCCGTATGAACCAAAGGCAAGAATTATGGCAAGTAGACGCAGCCACATGGGATTTATGTCCAGATAGCATCCGAGCCCCGACATCACACCGCCCAGGAATTTGTGGTCCACATCCCTGAACAATCGTTTCCTCGGTTTTCTGTCATCCGGTACAGGTGGGGGCGTAGGTGTATTCTCCCCGGCATCGGCATCCATCTCTTCGGGGTTTCCTATGCGGCATATAATCTCCTGCACATCCTCGATAGCCACGGCTTTTGCACCTGTGGCGAGCATTTCGTTCATAAGTTCGGCTATGCGTGCCTCTATGTCGTCGGCTATCTCATCTCCGCCCTCCTGATTGTGGAAGTAGGCGCGCATGTTGTCGGTGTATCGTTTCAGTAATTCGTAGGCATCCTCATCCATTGGGTAAAGTGTGCCAAACATGTTGACTGTGATGTTTCTTTTCATGATTCAAATCCTGTGTTGTACAAAAAATTGTGTGTTATTGTTTTATAAGGTTCACCGTAGTGACCAGTGCGCCCCAGGCTGCGTCGAGCTGGGTCAGGAATTCCTCTCCGTCAGAGGTGAGGGTGTAGTACTTGCGGGGTGGACCTTGGGTGGACTCGCGCCACTCATATCCCAGTAGCCCGTCATTTTTCAGGCGTGTGAGCAGTGGATATAAGGTTCCTTCCACCACTATCAGCTCTGCCGCTTTCAGGCGCACTATTATGTCGGAGGCGTAGCATGCTTCTTTTCTTAGCAGAAGCATCACGCAATACTCCAGCATCCCCTTGCGCATTTGTGATTTGGCATTATCCACATTCATATTCGGGAATCGTTTTGGTGATTATTTTACAACTTATGCCGCAAAAGTATGTATAATTATTGTACTATGCAATACAAGGTACTATATTTTTATTGATGGGGTTGAAAAAAAGCGCACCCTCGACAAAGGTGCGCTCTCTGTTATGCGATATTTTTCGGTGCGGTTACTTCTCTTTGAGCAGGAATATCTCGGTGGGGAAGTGGTCGGAATAGCCGTTTAGCCATACACCGCCGGAGTGTGTGCGCAAGGGGTAGCCTTGACGTGATCCTTCAGTATCTTTCAGGAAATCGAAGTTGTTGACCTGGCATTTCCAGTATCTCAAACCTTTGGCATGTTCTTTGAGCAGGTTGCCGCTTATTATGATTTGGTCAAATAGGTTCCAGGAGCCTTTGTAGGCGAGGGTGCCTATACCGTCGTCAAGCATCTTCCACCATGGGTTGTAAAATCCGTGGGGTGCCACATCCTTAGCGTTTTTCTTGGCGTCGAGTACCTTGGCGCATGATTTGTCCTGTGGGTCGTCGTTAAGGTCGCCCATTATTATCACACCCATGTTGGGGTTTACCTGCCACAATGAGTCGGCGATATGCTTTGAGAGTGCGGCTGCGGCTTCGCGGCTTGGCGATGACTGTTCCTGTCCGCCCAAACGCGAGGGCCAGTGGTTCACGATTACGGCTACGGTATCGCCCCCCATCATTCCTACCACGCACATCTGGTCGCGGGTGGGATAGCCTATGTCAAGACGGTGGTTGGTCACGTTGATTAAGCGGAAGAAACGCGGGTTGTAGAGCAGACCCACATCCACGCCGCGGCGGTCGGGAGAGTCATGGTGTACCACTTGAAGCATCCATTTCTTTATGGGGGCGGCTTTTACCAAGTCGTCCAGTACCGATTTGTTCTCGATTTCCGAAACACCTATCACCGCCGGACCCATTGGGGTGGTCTGGGTGGTCATGTGGGCTATTGCGGTAGCGAGATTGTTGATTTTGTTCCAGTATTTCTTGCTTCCCCATTGGTTCTTGCCGTCGGGTGTGAATTCCAGGTCGCGGCCAAGCGGATTGTTGGGAATGGTGTCGAACAGGTTTTCAAGATTGTAGAATGCCACACCAAACGATTGGTATTGGCGGTTGCCCTGTGCGAATATTGCCGATGATACGGCGACGCAAGCCAAGATGAATAGACAAAAACGTTTCATGTATGTAAAAATGATTTCTGGTTACAAATTTGCTGTAAATATAGCATATATCTTTCAAACGCGGTGCATCCTCCCGAGGCTTTTTGGATGCGATGTGTTTTTAACATTTACTCCCTCAAAAAAGTGGGGTTAAAAATCGTTCTATTCCGCTTAAAATGCCTACTTTTGAAAAATAATTAATAAATTACAATAACAGTGAACGCGGTATCCACCCCGGGATTTGTATTCTTAGGGTGTACGTGTTGTGACGGGTAATGAGTTAAATAGTTTTAAAGTAATAAATTAACCAAAATAATTAACATTTTATGAGAATCAAACTGTTTTTGCTATTGTTGCTGGCAGCTGCATTCCCGATGTTCGCTCAACAGGCGGCTGTGACGGGGATTGTGGTCGACGCTTCGGGCAATCCTGTCCCCGGCGCCATTGTCATGCTCAACGATCAGGGCACCACGGTGACCACCGGCCCTGCAGGTGATTTTAGTATCAGCAATGCCAAGGCGGGAAACGATGTGATAACCATCGCCGCTTACGGCTTCAATGACCTTACGGCTCCCGTGCAGCTCTTCGCCGGCTCAAATTCCGATCTCGGACAGCTCAAGTTGGTGAGCGCCGACGCTGCCAACAAGGACTTCATCGAGTCGCAGCAGGAAATGCTCTTTGACCAATCTGTGATAGAGGATGAGGAGGGCAATGCTCAGGCTGTGGGCGTGCTCACCGGTTCGTCCGACAATATTTATTACAATGCCGCCAACTACAGCTTCAGCCTTATGCGCTTCCGTATGCGCGGTTACGATTCTTATCTCAACACTACCTACATCAACGGTATCCCATTCAATGACCTTGCGCGCGGACGTTTCAACTATTCCACTCTCGGTGGTATGAACCGCATGTTCCGTAACCGTACCAACACCATTGGTATGGGTGCTTCAAGCTATGGTTTCGGTAGTGTAGGCGGTAGCTCCAACATTAACACCATCACCGAAAGCTATGCCCCCGGATTCAACGGTTCGGTTGCTTACACCAATGCCAACTATATGTTGCGTGCCATGGTCATGTATTCTACCGGCATCAACAAGAAAGGCTGGGGTCTTACCGTTGGTGCGATTGGCCGTTACGCCAACGAAGGTGTAGTGCCCGGAACTTTCTATAATTCCGGCGGTTACTTCCTTTCACTCGAAAAGCAGTTCAATCCTCAGCACTCGCTGACACTCACCACGTTCGGTGCTCCTACACAGCGTGCTACCAACACGGCTACCTTCCTCGAAGCCTACGACCTCGCAGGGGATAACCTCTACAATCCCGCATGGGGTTGGCAGGATGGCAAGAAGCGCAGCTCCAAGATTGTGGAGACTTTCGACCCCACTTTCATCCTCAACTGGATCTGGAAGCCCAAAGCCGGAACATCTCTTAACACCGGTGCCGCTCTTCGTTGGGTCAACTACTCCACTTCGGCTTTCAACTGGCACAACGCCCGTGACCCCAAGCCCGACTACTACCGTAACCTTCCTTCGTTCTATTCCGACGACCAGGAACTTTATGACATGTACACCGACTGGTGGCATCAGGAATCTTTCCGTCAGATTGACTGGGATGCCATATACAATGTCAACTATCTCAACAATGCGGAAAACGCAGCCAACCCCGACGGCACTCAGAAAGGTTCCACTTATATCCTTGAAAACCGTCACAGCAATCAGATGAACTTCATGTTCAACTCTGTGCTCAATCATCGTCTCAACGACAAGATGTCGTTGCAGGCAGGTGTATCGGCTAACGTTACACGCGCACACTATTACAAGACCATCCGCGACCTTCTCGGTGGTGAGTTCTGGCTTGACATCGACGGTTTCGCTGAACGCGATTTCCCCGACAACCCCACTATCCTTCAGAACGACCTCAACAACCCCAACCGCCAGGTGAAGGATGGCGACATATTCGGTTACAATTACTACATCAATGCCGTGCAGGCAAAGGCTTGGATTCAGAACATGATTAACCTTCCCAAGTGGGACATCAACTACGGTCTGGAATTGAGCTACACCCAGTTCTTCCGCGACGGTAAGATGCGCAACGGTCGTGCTCCTGAAAATTCCTACGGCAAGGGTGAGAACCACCGCTTCGACAACGGTGCCATTAAGGCAGGTGCCACTTATAAAATCAATGGCCGTAACGCCATCTCTATCCACGGTGAGTACTCCACACGCGCACCCCTCTTTGAATACGCCTACATCTCACCGCGTATCAAGGACACTGCTATCGATGGGCTGGAAAGCACCCGCATCCTCTCGGCGGATATATCTTACAACTGGAACTACCGTCGCTTCCGTGGTACAATCGGAGCGTTCTACACCGACATGTTCAACATGACCGAACGTACATCATACTACGACGACCAGTACTCTACTTTCATGAACTATGTGCTCAAGGGTGTGCAGCAGAACTTCAAGGGCATCGAGCTCGGCATGGCGTTCAAAATCACTCCGAGCCTTACCGCCACTGCAGCCGGTACCATAGCAAGCTACCGCTATAAGAACAACCCCACCGGTGTGCGCAGCTACGAAAACGGCACTCAGCCCGATACCGCTACCACCGTATATCTTAAGAACTATCATATCGGTGGCACCCCCCAGACTGCCGTTAACATCGGTCTCGACTGGGCAGCTCCCAAGATGTGGTTCTTCAATATCAATGCTTCATGGATGGGCAACTCTTACGTGAACCTGTCGCCTATTCGCCACGAAGCACTCACCGACCTCTGGACTCAGTATCCCGACCAGGCAGATTTGGAACAGGCTGTAAAGGAAATTACCGGCGAAGAGAAGTTGAAAAACGCTTTCACTCTCAATGCGTCAATCGGTAAGCTCATTTACATAAACCGTAAGATGAGTCTCAACGTTAATCTTAATGTCGACAACATCCTCAACCGCAAGGACATCATGACCTACGGATATCAGCAGGGTCGTTTCGACTACACCGATTTCAACCGCTTGAAATACCCCAACAAATACTACTTTGCACAAGGCATAAAAGTATTTGTCAATGTAGGCTTGCGTTTCTAATCCACAATGATTTACAAACCATCAATAACTACAAGAACATATATGAAACTATATAAATCACTGTTGGCGGCAGCTATGCTTGCGGTTTCGTCGGTGGCATTGACATCATGCGACGAGGACCTTGCTGTGCCCCCCATGTCGGTGCCCCAGGCTCCGGAAGGGATGAAAGCCACCATGACCATTGCCGAGTTCAAGAACAAGTATTGGTCGTCAGATAATAACTATTGCACTCAAGTGGGGCAGACCGACAAAGATGAGGACGTGATTCTCGCCGGTCGCATTATTGCTTCCGACGAAGGCGGCAATATATACCAGAACGTGATGTTGCAGGACGAGACCGGCGCCGTGACCATAGCCGTGCTCACATCCGCCAACGACGGGCTGAAGAACCTCTACACCAAATATAAGGTAGGTGAGGAGATGTTCATAAACGCCACCGGACTCTACGCCGGAAAATATGCCGGACTGTTCCAGATTGGTACCGCCGGTGAATACAACGGCACTCCTCAGACTTCCAAAATGGCTGCGACCGAATTTCTCAGCCACACATATCTCAACGGTCTGCCCGATCCCTCGGCTATCACCGAGATTACAATGACCATTCCCGAAATACTCGCTGCCACCGACGAAGCGGCTCAGAAGAAATACCAGAGCCAGCTGGTGCGCATCAACGACGTATCATGGATAGGCGGCGGCACTGAGACATGGGGTGTACCCGCGTCATCCTCCACTGCTGAAAACCGTTACCTCGTCGATGCCAACGGCAACCGTCTTTTGGTTCGTAACAGCAACAAATCCGACTTTGTCGATGCCGTACTCCCCGCCGGCCATGGTAATGTGGTGGGTGTGATGAGCTACTTCAACGGCACTTGGCAGTTCCTGTTCCGTTCCCCCTCCGACTGCACTGACTTCGGCGGCGAAAGCTACGCTCCGCAGATTGAAGGTAACGGTACAGCCGACGAACCCTATACCGTTGGTGCAGTGCTCGCTGGTGCATCAGGCTCCGGACAATGGGTTACCGGTTACATCGTAGGTTGGGTCGAAGGTCAGGTTTTGGCTGACGGAGCTCACTTCACCGTACCCGCTACCGTTGCATCCAACATCCTTCTTGCCGCTGACCCTGCGGAAACCAATGTGGGCAACTGCATCCCCGTGCAGCTCGTAGCCAAGACTGACATCCGCACCGCCCTCAACCTTCAGGACAACTCCGCCAACCTCGGTAAGCAAGTATCCATCAAGGGCGACCTCGCAAGCTACTTCGGCACATCAGGCATCAAGGCTCCTACATTATATGTATGGGGCGACAAGGGCGACGATAGTGCCACTGTGACTCCGCCCGACACCCCCGATACCCCCACCGGTACCGCCACATTCAAGAAAGTCACAACCTTGACATCCGGCAAGCAGTATGTGATGGTTGTCGACGGACAGGTTGGCACTGCCATCGGCGCGAGCGACGCTTACGGACGCCTGGGCATGTCTGCCGTGACCATCGCCAACGACCAATTCTCAACCGACCTTGTCAACGCCATTACCATCACGGCAGTTACAGGAGGTTACACCCTCACAGACTCTTACGGACGCAAACTCTCCATGGACAGCTCACACTTCACCAACTTCCAGCTCAACGCCGAAGGTGAAGTTTGGACCATAACACCCGACAACGGTGCGTTCAAGATTGCAAATGTCCTGAATTCGGATTGTTATATAGTACGGTCGGGCACATTCACCAATATCGCCCCCAGCAATATTGTGCAGTACCCCACCTACACACTGCCCGAACTCTACGAGAAAGTCAACTAACACTCACACCTTATTATATATAATAGAATATGAGAAATCTTAAATCATATATAGGCTTGATGCTCACTGCCGTGCTTGCCATGTCGGGATTCTCGGCATGTCAGGACGACATTGACGCTCCCGGCATGAAAGTGCCGGTGGCTACGTTGCAAGCCAACACCACCATTGCCGAGCTGAAGCAGAAATATTGGAACAGCGCCGACAACTACATCGACCAGATCAAGCTCAACGATGCCGGCGAGCACGTGGTCATAGCCGGCCGTGTGATTAGCTCCGATGCCGCGGGCAATATATTCAAGAGCCTTGTCATTCAGGACGCCACTGGTGCCCTCTCCATGTCCATCAACGCCTACAACCTCTACACCGACTACCGTGTCGGTCAAGAGATTGTACTCGACCTCACAGAAATGTACATAGGCAAGTACAGCACTCTGCAGCAGCTCGGATTCCCCGACTACTCAGCCGCTTACGGATGGCAGGCTTCATTCATGCCTCTCGAGTTCTTCAAGGAACATGCGCAGGTCAACGGACTTCCCGAGCCCGCCAAGGTCGATACGCTTGTAATCAACATTCCTACCGACAATAGCGAAGCGGCACTTATGAAATATCAGAGCCAGCTCGTGCGTCTCAACAACGTCTACTTCGTCGACGGCGGCGAGGCAAGCTTCTGTACCGCTCACAAAGTGAGCTACACCAACCGTACCGTCAAGGACGACAACGGCAACGAAATCGTTGTACGTACCAGCGGCTATGCCAACTTCTGGAGCACCAAGCTCCCTGCCGAGCACGGCGACATCGTAGGTATCCTCTCCACCTACAAATCCAGCGGCGAATACAAATGGCAGCTGCAGCTCCGCTCCACCGACGACCTCCTCAACTTCGGCAACCCCACTCTCCCCAAAGGCACCGAAGACAATCCCTACAGCATCCTTGAAGCCATACAGATGATTGCCGACGACAGCGCCGTAAGCGGTTGGTACACCGGCTACATCGTAGGTTCCCTGCGCGCTGGAGTATCATCAGTCGAGTCAGCCGACGATATAATCTGGGGCACCGATGCCGAGGTCAACAACACCCTCATTATCGGACAGACACCCACATCCAACACCCTCGAGGACTGCATCGTAATCCGTCTCCCGCAAGGCTCCGCACTCCGTGAGTACGGCAACCTCCGCGACGTGCCCGAAAACTACGGCAAGCAGATATGGCTTCTCGGCACTCCCGCTAAGGACCTCAACATGGACGCCCTCACAGGCAACACCGGAACAGCATCTGAATTCCGTATTGAAGGCGTAACCGTACCCGGTGGCGACGACACATCCGGTGAACCCGTTCCCGAAGGCAACGGTACCGAGACCTCTCCTTACAATCCTACTCAGGTACTCGCCATGGGCAAGTCCGTCAACGAAACCGGCAAATGGGTCAGCGGCTACATCGTAGGTTTCGTACCCGAAGCCAAGATTCCCGAATCCGTATTCACCGTTCCGGCAACCAATGCCTCCAACGTGCTCCTCGCCACCTCACCCGACGAGAAGGACTACAACAAGTGTTTGCCCATCCAGCTCCTCTTCGGCACTGATGCGCGCACCGCTCTTAACCTCATGGACAACCCCTCCAACCTCGGCAAGCTCGCCTCCGTCCACGGCGACCTCATCGCCTACTTCGGCGTGGCAGGAGTCAAGAACACCGACCAGTACAAGCTCGAAGGCGGCGGTAGCGGTGATACCCCCAATCCCCCCGCCGGTACCGTAGTGACCTCGTTCAACGAGACATTCGACGACGCCACCGCGTTCCCCACCGCAAGTGGTTGGACCATCGCGCAGACCTCCGGCAACGCCGCTTGGTTCATACGCAAAGCCGATGCCAACAACCCCACCAACTGCGCCGAAATCACTGCATACGGCAGCGGCAAGAACCCCGGTGCCGACAATCAGTTCGTATCATGGATGATATCACCCGGACTTAACGTCGACGGCATGACATCCAAGACACTCACATTCAAGTCTAAGGTTGGCTACACCGGTCAGGGCACACTCGAAGTCTACGCACTCTCTTCTGCCGACCCCGCCACAGCCACCAAGACCAAACTCAATGCCACCGTGGCGCAGCCCTCCGGTTCCTGGAGCGAATACGTCGAATCTGGCAATGTATCCCTCGCCTCACTCTCAGGCACCGTCTACATCGGATTCTGCTACACCGCTGCAAAAGCCGACGGCTACACCACCTACCGAGTTGAGGATATCGTTGCAGGAGCCGAAGGCACTGGCGGTGGCGACGAGCCCACTCCGCCTACACCTCCTGTCACCGAAGGCAACACCATCAACTTCAATACCTTTAACGAGGGTGTCAAGAGCAGCGCCTATATCGAGGACATGACCTCCACCGGCGGATGGGTAGCCAAATGGTGCGGTCTCGCCATAGGCGGCGGTGACAACGCCAACAGCGCCACCTACTCCTTCCTCCCCGACAAAGATACATTTGCCCTCGTCGTCGACGGCAGCATCGCACGTCAAGGCTCCCTTACCTCACCTACCCTCACCGGCGGTGTCAAGACACTCTCGCTCAACTATGGATTCGCATTTAAAGAAACTAAGGCAGCCTTTACCGTCAACATCAAGCAAGGCGGCGAAGTCAAGGCAACTAAGACCGAGACCATCGAATCCATCACCAAGAACCAAGTCTACACATTCTCAATGGACGCCAACGTAAGTGGCGAATTCGTTATCGAGATTCTCAACAACGCATACTCCGCTGCCACCAACGGAAACAAGGACCGTGTAGCCATCTGGAACCTCAAGTGGGAAAACATGTAACCCTCTCCCACCCATACACACATGCAGCAGGGATGAACCGTCACGGTTCATCCCTGCTACTTTTTCACCGCCACCCACCTCCCGCTTACTCTTTGTCCGACACCTCCTGTAGCTGAGCTCCGCACCTCACCATATTCATCGGCTTATCTGTGATTTAATGATATTTAACTATTTAAACCGTTAAATATGTTGTTATTACCGATTTTTATATATTATTTTGTGAAATTCAATTAATAATACCATAAAAACCGAAACAACTAACTGAAACATACACTCCCTCTTACCTACTTATACCAACGAACGTTTAATCCAACCAACTAACCAATTATTTATTAAATTATTCATTAACCATGAGGAAGACTTATTTTTCAGCTATGCTGATTGCCGCTCTTTCTTGCGCGTACACACCTGTTATGCAGGCAAATACCGCAGAAGGAAGTAGCCCGAGCAGTGTAGCAGCCGATCAAAAAGTAGGCACTTGTACCGGTACGGTTATCGATGAGATTGACGAACCCCTCACAGGAGCCTCAGTCGTAGTCGAAGGAGCCGGCAACGGCGCTTCTACCGATATTGACGGTAAATTCTCCATCTCCAATGTTAAAGTGGGCTCTAAAATCAGAGTATCATTTGTGGGCTACGACCCCGTCACCGTTACTTGGACCGGAACCCCGCTGAGCATCCAGCTCAAACCCAATGCCACTGCCCTCGACGAAGTCGTTGTCGTTGGTTTCGGTACTCAGAAGAAAGTTAATCTTACCGGCGCCGTAAGCACTATCAGCGCCAAGGAAATCGCCGCACGTCCCGTCAACTCCGTCGCCGACGCTCTCCAGGGCATGGCAGCAGGTCTCGACGTGCTCGGCTCATCACTCGGCGGTCAGCTCAACGGCACCCGCACCATGAACATCCGTGGTACAGGTTCCATCGGTACCGGATCCGATGTTACCCCATTGGTACTTATCGATGGTATGGAAGGCGACCTCAACTCCATCAACCCGCAGGACGTTGAAAACATCTCTATCCTCAAGGACGCTGCCGCAAGCTCCATCTATGGTTCTCGCGCTGCCGGTGGTGTCATCCTCGTCACCACCAAAAACGGCAAGGAAGGCAAAGTCACCGTCAACTACTCCGACAGCTTCCGCTGGTCACATGTTGTAGGCATGGCAGAGATGATGAATTCCTATGAATGGGCCAACTATATGAACCAGGCTTCACTCGCAAGTGGTGTGGGTGCTTGGTTCTCGGACGATAAGCTGAATTCTATTAAGGAAGCCGTAAAAGACCCCTCGAAAAGCACCATGTTTGTCAATCCCAACAATAACCGTTGGGAAGTATGGGACTTGACTTCTCTATTGCCTACCGGTAACACCGACTGGCTTAAGGAGCATTTCGGTAAGACTGCATTCTCGCAGGAACACAACATCAGCGCCACCGGTGGTAATGAGAAATACAACTTCTATTTCTCCGGCAACTACCTCGGACAGGAAGGTATCCTCCGTTACGGCGACGACAATCAGCAACGCTACATTATTAATGGCCGTATCAACATCAACTTCACCAAATGGCTCTCATTCGGATACTCCGCACGTTGGTACCGCAACGACTATGATAGCCCCTCTGTGATGGGCGAAGACGCATCCAACGTTTTGTTCCACAACTTCTCACGTTATTGGCCTATTGTGCCCACACATGACCCCAACGGATATCCCGTTGTTGAATCATACATCGACGCACTCGAAAATGGCGGACGTTACAAAAAGAACACCGATAAATTCGACCAGCAGTTCGTATTCCGCTTCCGTCCCCTCGAAGGCATGAACATCAACGCTGAATTCAACTACCGCACCGAAAGCACCAACACCAAGCGTTACGGTTATCAGTGCTACGGTTGGGATGCCGACGGTATCGCTTACGAACGCAACCCCGATGATTGGTGGGCAGGTGCGCCTACAGGCTCGCGCGTTTACGAAAAGAGCTACCGCTCCAACTATTTCAATCCCAATATCTACGGTGACTACAGCCGCACATTCGCCGATGTTCACAACTTCAAGATTATGGCAGGTTTCCAAAGCGAATGGTACAGCTACAAGGAATTTTATGCACAGCGTACCGACATCGCCTCTAATCTGCCGTACCTCGATACTACCACCGGTACCATGTCAATGGGTGGTGGCCCCGCCACTTGGTCTACTGCCGGTTGGTTCGGTCGTATCAACTACGACTACGACGGTCGTTACCTCGTCGAAGGCAACATCCGCTACGACGGTTCTTCTCGCTTCCGTCGCGGCAGCCGTTGGACCACTTCTCCATCCTTCTCTTTAGGCTGGAACATCGCACGTGAAAAATTCTGGGAAGACTTCATCCCATACTGCAACACATTGAAACTTCGCTTCTCTTGGGGTAAGCTCGGTAACCAGAACACCAACTCCTGGTATCCCACTTATGCTGTGATGACATACTACGGCAGCGGAAATAGCTGGCTGGTCAACGGCAAGAAACCCGCCTACGGTCAAATTCCCGGACTCATTTCTCCGACACTTACTTGGGAGAAGAACCGCACTTGGGATATCGGTCTCGACTTCGGCTTGTTCAACAACCGACTCACCGGTACATTCGACTACTACAACCGTCGCACTCAGGACATGGTTGGTCCCGGCGAAGTTCTACCCGACATCCTCGGTACAGACGTCCCCAATGTCAACAATCTTAACATGACATCGAAAGGTTGGGAGCTCTCCATCTCTTGGCGCGACCGCATCGGTGAGGTCAACTACGGCATTACCGCCAACCTCTACGACCACACCATCACCATCGACGACTATCCCAACCCCTTCAAGGACTTCTCCGTTTCCGATTATTATAGCGGTGCCAAACTCGGCGATATCTGGGGTTACACCACCATCGGTATAGCCAAGACTCAGGAAGAGATGAACGCTCACCTCGACCGTCTTGATGCCGCATACACAGCCAAACACGGACATGCACCCGCTGAACCGCGCAGAGGTCAGGCACGCATCAAATCCGACTATGCATGGGGCGCAGGCGATATTATGTACGCCGACCTCAATGGCGACGGTATCATTTCCAATGGCGAAAACACCGCCGGCGACCGTGGCGATATGACCGTTATCGGTAACAATACTCCTCGTTACAACTTCGGTTTGAACCTCGAGGCAAGCTGGCGTGGTTTCGACGTGAAAGTATTCTTCCAGGGTACTATGAAACGCGACTATTGGGCTTCCGGTCCTATGATGTTCGGAGCTTCCGGT
Organism: uncultured Muribaculaceae bacterium; assembly: GCA_910577465.1. GTDB lineage: Bacteria > Bacteroidota > Bacteroidia > Bacteroidales > Muribaculaceae > Paramuribaculum. Next base: position 99,068 of record CAJTMM010000005.1, read on the forward strand.
ATCGGAAAATGGCAGGCAGTAGGTTACAAACCTCATTTGGATTATTTCCGTGCTGCTGACACTACCGACCCGCTCGGACCTAATGTCGACGCTTATTATCCTCGTGCCAACTGGGGCGGTGGTGAAGCCAACACTCAGGTGCAGACACGCTACCTCCAGAATGCAGCATACTGTCGTCTCAAGAACGTGACTATCGGTTATACCGTACCCAAAGTCATCACCCAGAAAGCTTCTATCGACAACCTGCGCGTATATGTTTCTGGCGAAAACCTTGCAAACATCACTAACTTCACCGGCACCGGCGATCCCGAGCTTATCGAAGCTTACGACAAAGCCTACGGCTATGGTAAGGTTTACCCCTTGCAGCGAGTATTCTCCGTTGGTCTTAATGTAACATTCTAATCATTGCGTAAACCATGAACAAATATATTAAAATAGCATTTATAGGTGCTTCATTGTGTGGCCTGACTGCTTGTCAGGATTATCTCGACGAAGAGCCTAAAAGCAATATCCTTCCTGAAAATTACTTCAAGGATCTATCATTGGTGCAAGCCTATGTACAGGACTTCTACCTCTGGCTCCCGTCACACAGCGACAACAGCTACGGTCTCGGTACCTTCTCCTCCGACAACGGTACCGACAATCAGGCTGCGCTGAAAGCATCTTCTATGTGGGCGCCCGGTACTTGGCTCGTCCCCGAACGTGCTTCAAACTGGAACTTCGAGAATATACGTAAGGCAAACTTCTTCTTCGAGCAGGCACAGGAAAACTTCGACAACGACGTCTACAACTCCAATCAGTCGCTGGCTGAGCAGGTTATGGGCGAGGCCCATTTCTTCCGCGCTTGGGCATATTGGGTACGTTACAAAGCCATAGGCGATTTCCCGATTGTTGAAAAAGTCTACGACAATACTCAGAGAGACGAACTGGTTGCTAATTCCGTACGTCAGCCCCGTAACAAAGTTGCACGTTACATCCTCGATGAACTCACCGAAGCCATCAAGCTGCTCCCTGAAAAAAGCACGAAAGGCAAAAATGGTATAAGTAAAAATGCTGCCCGCCTGTTGCGCGCCCGCGTGGCACTATTCGAAGCCACCTGGTTGAAGCACCACAAAGGCACCGCACTCGTCCCCGGTGGACCCGGATGGCCCGGCGATGCCGCCCTTCTCGGTACCGGTTTCAACATCGACGATGAGATAGCTTATTTCCTTACTGAAGCCATGGCATCAGCTAAAGTAGTAGGTGATGAAGTGGTAGGTAAGCTGGCTACTAACACTGAAGCCAAAGAAGGTCAGAACACCGACTATGGTAGCAACAACCCCTACTACACCATGTTCTGCGACGCCGACCTCTCAGCCTACGATGAAGTCCTGCTCTATCGCAGCTATAGCGTAAGTGAGAATGTCACCACTCAGATTCAGGCACAGTTCCAGAAAAATGGCGGTGGCTCAGGTTGGACCCGTGGTTTGGTCAACTCATTCCTTATGAAGAATGGTTTGCCCGTCTACGATGGTAACTCAGGTTACAACGCCGCTTGGGAAAACGAAGGCGTAAGCAAGACCCTTACCGACCGCGACTCCCGCATCGTTATATTCACCAAAGGCGACGACTGTGTCGATACATACTCCCTATCCGATAAAACCCCCATTATATGGCGTGAAGGATGGTTGCTTGATGGTACAAGTGAGACAAGAGCCGTTACCGGTTTCGCCGTTAAGAAAGGCAAAGGCTACAACTATGCCGAAGCTCAAGGCAACAACGCTTCTTTCACTGGCTCAATCGTATTCCGTGCCACAGAAGCCATGCTTATCTACATGGAGGCATCCTACGAAAAGAACGGAACCGTCGATGGTACTGCCGATGGATATTGGAAAGCCCTGCGTCAGCGCGCACATGTCGATACCGACTATAGCAAGACTATTGCAGCTACCGTAATGGCAAAAGAAGCCGAAGGCGACTGGGGTGCATATTCTCATGGAGCTTTGATTGATCCCACACTTTACAACATTCGTCGCGAACGTCGCAACGAGTTGATTGGCGAAGCACTCCGTATGGACGACCTCCGCCGTTGGGCGGCCCTCGACCAGATGATTACCACACCCTACATCATCGAAGGTATCAAATACTGGGGCACATGCTATGCCGACAAAACCAATCCTCTTTGTCTGAAAGACGACAAAGGCGTGTTCCTGGCACCGATTGTCGATGAAACCAGTGACAAAGCCACCATGTCGGCAAAAGTTTTGAGCGACTATGTACGTCCATATCAGATTACACGTACACAGAACAATGTATTTGATGGATATCACTTCACACGCGCTCACTACCTCGATCCTATAGGTCACGATAACTTCACACGCGCATCTACCGATGGACAGATGTCAGGAACCGTGATTTATCAGAACCCCGGATGGGGCACCAACACCGGTGACGCACCCACCAACCTCGATTAGTACCCCATTAAAATTACTAATTCATATTCTTGCCAAAGGAGCCGCCCTCAAAAGC
>CAJTMM010000006.1:0-6383 GCA_910577465.1 uncultured Muribaculaceae bacterium
CCGGCACCAAGCCGGGCGTTCTTTTTATCCCCCGCACCGCACATACACAACAGTCCCGCCCACAAATACTACCCGCGACACCCACCTCCACAAATCAGCCAATACCGCTGATTAAAATTTGGTAAAATGCAATTTAATATCTAACTTTGCACAGTTTTTTCAACCATTCTCCAAATATGGGAAAATTTACAGAATATAAGTTACCACTCAAAAGCATGCCCGCAGGCACTCATCAATTTGAGTACCGGCTCGACAAACGCTTCTTTGAGAACATGGAAAGCGCCGACATTCACGATGCCGACCTTACCGTGCACCTTACCGTAACTTATAAAGCCGACATCTACTCTCTCGACTTCGCCATACAGGGCACCATCACGCTCATTTGCGACAGATGTCTCGACGACCTCATTTTCCCCGTCGACACCACATATCACATAGCCGTCAAATACGGTGAGGACTACAGCGACGACTCCGACGAGCTGCTCGTAATACCCGAAAGCGACAACTACCTCAACGTCGCATACATGATTTACGACACCGTCGCACTGACCATACCCATCAAGCACGTGCATCCTATGGGCAAATGCAACCGGCAGATGAGCGCGATGCTCAAAAAACACCGTGCACACCAGCCCGGCGATGAAGACACCGAACTCGAGGACACGCTGATTGACGAAATGGAGACAATGGACTCCAACGAGCCTGAAGCAGCCACCGATCCTCGGTGGGAGCAATTGAAAAAACTGTCGCAGCAATCGCCCGACCAAGAATAAATCTGCAAATCGAACAATACGATAAATAACAAACAACATAACAATTAACAACAATGGCACATCCCAAACGAAAACAATCCAAGACCCGCACAGCTAAGCGTAGAACTCACGACAAAGCCGTAGCCCCCACTTTGGCTCTTTGCCCCAACTGCGGCGCATGGCACGTGTACCACACCGTTTGTGGCGAATGCGGATACTACCGCGGTAAAATCGCTATCGAAAAAGCCGAAGTAGTATAAATCTGCCGGGCGAGTCTCATTGGCTCCTCAGCTACTTTTTAACAAGCGGCAACACTAACTATTCTCCTGAATAACGGAACGCCAACACACGTTCTGGTATTTTGGAGGATACTTGTTGCACTTACACACTTAATAAAACACATCCTCAACAACGCACCTATGACCAACGCAAGAATATCAGGCGTAGCTTCATTCGTTCCCGACGACATCCTCGACAACGAGATGCTGTCCAAAATGGTCGACACAACCGACGAATGGATTACCACCCGCGTAGGAATCAAAGAACGCCGAATACTGAAAAAAGAAGGTGAAGGTTCATCCTACATGGGAGCACAAGCAGTAAAGAGACTACTTGAATCCACTGGTACCAAACCCGAAGAAGTAGACCTTCTTATCTGTGCTACATCAAACCCCGACTACCGATTCCCATCCACCGGTTCCGTCATTGCACACATGTGCGGACTCACAAACGCATACGCCTACGACATTCAGGCTGCATGCGCCGGATGCATCGTAGCACTCCAGGACGGAGCCGCATACGTAAAATCCGGACTACGAAAGAAAGTGGTAGTCGTTGCTGCCGAAAAAATGTCTTCAATGGTCAACTATGAGGACCGCACCACATGCCCTCTGTTCGGCGACGGTGCCGCAGCCATGATGCTCGAACCCACCGAACAGCCCGTAGGCATCATCGACGCCGTATTCCACGTTGACGGCGTTGGTCGCGACCACCTCATCATGCGCGCCGGAGGTTCCGTACTCCCAACCACACACAAGACTGTCGACGACGGCGACAACTTCCTTTTCCAGGACGGACGTTTCGTTTACAAACATGCCGTTACCGACATGCTCGAATCCACTCTCGACATCTGCCGCCGCAATGACCTCACTATGGAATCGGTCGACTGGCTCATACCTCACCAGGCAAACCTCCGCATCATCGAAGCCGTGGCTTCCCGCGCAGGCATCGACCCCGAAAAAGTACTGGTCAACATTGAATACCGTGGCAACACCTCAGCCGCATCAATACCTTTGTGTATCGACGAAAACAAGCACCGCATCAAGAAAGGCGACAAACTCGTCCTCACTGCATTCGGCGCAGGCTTCACCTGGGGTGCGATGTACGTAATCTGGGACATCTGATTAACACGGCAAAATTTCCGCCGTTAAAGATTTTTTTGACACCGACAGCATCTTTTCCGATGCTATCGGTGTTTTAGTCTAAAGTACAACCAATAATTCAAGTAAAAATGACCGAAACACATAAAGCCGGATTCGTCAACATAGTCGGGAACCCCAACGTCGGAAAATCGACACTCATGAACGACCTTGTCGGCGAACACATCAGCATCATTACATCCAAGGCACAGACCACACGCCACCGCATCATGGGCATCGTCAACACCGACGACTACCAGATCGTATTCTCCGACACCCCTGGCGTACTATCTCCTAAATACAAACTACAGGAAAGCATGCTCGGATTCTCCGAGGGAGCGCTCACCGACGCCGATATACTGCTCTATGTGACCGACGTCATCGAAGACCCCCTCAAAAACTCCGAATTTCTCGCCAAGGTAGCCAAGGAAAAAATTCCCGTGCTGCTCGTCATAAACAAGATTGACCTTCTCAACGGTCAGAACGCGCTCGACGACATCGTAGCCCGTTGGAGAGGCATCCTACCCAACGCCGAGATATTCCCCACCTCGGCAAAGGAACACTTCAACGTCACCAACCTCATGGCACGCATCGTCGAACTGCTCCCCGTATCAGCTCCATACTTCGGCAAGGACGCACTCACCGACAAACCCGCACGCTTCTTCGTCACCGAAATCATTCGCGAGAAAATCCTCCTCAACTACGACAAGGAAGTACCTTACTCTACAGAAGTCATCGTGGAGAAATTCGACGAAAAGGAAGGAGCCATACACATCATGGCAGTCATCTATGTCGAACGCGACTCCCAGAAAGGCATACTCATCGGACGCCAAGGCTCCATGCTCAAGAAAGTAGGCACCGCCGCACGCAAAGACATCGAGACATTCTTCGGCAAACGCGTCTACCTCGAACTGTTCGTCAAAGTCGAGCCCAACTGGCGAAACCGCGAAAACAAACTCCGTTCATTCGGATACATCGAATAATTCACATAAAATTCGTACCTTTGTGCCACGCCAGCGCCACGCAACGGCTCCGGTGTGGCATCATATCCAATATCTAATTCAATAATTCCTCATACCATAATCCATGTCCCAACTCATAGCCATAGTCGGCCGACCCAATGTTGGCAAATCCACACTCTTCAACCGACTCACACAGACACGCACAGCCATCGTCGACGAAACAGCCGGTACAACACGCGACCGTCAATACGGCAAAGTTGACTGGAACGGAAAGGAATTTTCCATCGTCGACACAGGCGGCTGGGTCGTGAACTCCGACGACATCTTCGAATCCGAAATCAACAAGCAGGTACACCTCGCCATCGAGCAGGCCGACGAGATTCTATTCGTAGTCGACGCGATGAACGGTGTCACCGACCTCGACGACCACGTCGCCGAGATACTCCGCAAATCACGCAAACCCGTCATACTCGTAGCCAACAAAGTCGACTCCAACGACTGGCTGTACAACATCGCCGAATTCTATGCCCTCGGACTCGGTGACCCGTACCCCGTATCCGCAATCAACGGATTCGGCACAGGCGACCTCCTCGACGAAGTGGTCAAGAAACTCCCCGAACCCGACCAGGATCAGGAGACACCACTCGACGACATCCCCAAATTCGCCATCGTAGGACGACCCAACGCCGGCAAATCATCCATCATCAACGCATTCATCGGTCAGGAGCGCAACATCGTAACCGACATAGCCGGTACAACACGCGACAGCATCTACACCCGGTACAATAAATTCGGATTCGACTTCTACCTCGTCGACACCGCCGGCATACGAAAGAAAAACAAAGTCAGCGAAGACATCGAATACTACTCCGTGATACGCTCCATCCGGGCAATCGAAGCATCCGACGTTTGCATCCTCATGATTGATGCCACACGCGGTATCGAGACACAGGACGTCAACATATTCTCGCTCATTCAGCGCAACAAGAAAGGACTCGTCGTCTGCGTCAACAAATGGGACCTCGTCACCGACAAATCCGAAACCGCCATACGCCACTTCGAGAACTCCATACGCCAGCGGTTCGCCCCCTTCACCGACTTCCCCATCATCTTCTCATCCGCACTCACCAAGCAACGCATCTACCGCGTGCTCGAGACAGCCGTCGACGTCTACCACAACCGCCGCCGCACCGTGCCCACATCACAGCTCAACACCGTGATGCACGACGCCATCGAAGCCTATCCCCCACCCGCCAACAAAGGCAAGTACGTAAAAATCAAATACGTCACCATGCTCAAAGGCGCTCCCGTACCCACATTCATATTCTTCTGCAACCTCCCCCAGTGGGTCAAGGAACCATACCGGCGCTACCTCGAAAACAAAATCCGCGAAAACTGGGACTTCTCAGGCACCCCCGTCAACGTCTACATGCGCGAGAAATAACCCACGCACAACCGGACCCCGCGCATACCCCCATCTCCAACCCCACACGGCATAATCGACCCATCTGGCCGATTATGCCCCATAATTCACCCACTGCCAAAACCTGTTATCAATTAAAACAATTAGCACAATGCTCGCCAACATCGTAGGATACGCCGCAGCGATATGCATGGTATGCGGCTACCTTCCACAAGCCATCTACACAATACGCACACGCGACACCGAAGGCATAGCCATGCCCACATTCCTCCTCATGGGAGCCGGAAGCCTATTCTTCGTAATACAGGGAATACTCATCGCCAACTGGCCCCTTGTAGTCACCAACACTATAACCACCATCGCATGTATCATCATCACCGCGATTAAAATACACAACCACCGACACCCTCGGAAACACAATTCCGAATAAATCACTATATTTGCAAAAAAACAACATCCAATCATTAGTTAGTCCAACCCATGAAAACCACCCTACGCAACATCGCCGCCGCACTGCTCATCACAGCAGCTGCCCAGACAGCCATCGCGCAGAACACCGGATACACCGACCCGCACTCAGGCATCACACGCTCGCTCGTATTCAACCGTGGCGACTTCAACTCTCAATTCTACCGCATACCCGCCATCACCACACTCCCCGACGGCACTCTCATAGCCCTCGCCGACAAACGCATCAACTCCCTCAACGACCTCCCGGGCGACATCGACATCGTATGCCGACGCTCCACCGACGGCGGACGCACTTGGGGTCCCTACATCACCGTTGCCGAACACGACTCCCTCGGCGGATACGGCGACCCCGCATTAGTCTACGACCGGCGCAACGGACACCTCATCGTCATATCGCTACACGGACAAGGACTCTGGCACGACCACCCCGGACAGATATCCGTATCACGCTCCACCGACGGCGGACTCACATGGCAGCCACCCGTCAACATCAACCCCCAGATACTCACCGACGACCCCTCCGGACGCCAACCCATCAAATGCACTTCAGCATTCGCATCATCAGGAGCCGCCACGCAGCTCAAGAACGGACGCATCGTATTCATACTCGTCACTCGTCAGCAAGGCGTCGAACACTTCCCATGCTACGCCATTTACTCCGACGACTCCGGACGCACTTGGAAAGCATCACGCAACCCCATCACACTCAACGGCGACGAATCCAAAACCGTACAACTCGCCGACGGCTCACTCCTCGCAAGCATACGCAACCGGTTCTCCGGACCGCGCAAAACATCCCTGTCCACCGACGGCGGACGCACCTGGACCGAACAACCAGCCTGGACCAACCTACACGACGTAGCATGCAACGGCGACATTATCCGTTACCCCTACAAAGGCACCGACTACCTCATACAGTCACTCCCCGCAGGACCATGGCGTGACAACATCACCCTCTACGCAAGCGCCGACGGCGGACGCACCTGGCCCTACTCCTACCGCGTCGCAGCAGGACCCGGAGCCTACTCCGCCATCACCACACTCCCCGGCGGTGACCTCGGCATACTCACCGAAGAAGGACTCCACAACGTCGACCGCACACACCAAGCCGGCTACCGCATCTGGTTCACCCGCATCCCCATCACCCACCTCCTCCCCTCCGACTAACCACAACGGAGCGAGGGCATCCTGCCCTCGCACATCCCCCCAACAAACCCCATCACCAAACCAAGGAGCGAGGGCATCCTGCCCTCGTACACCCCAAAAATCCACCCACCACCCGGAGCGAGGGCATCTTGCCCTCGTACAAAAAAATACCACCCACAATCCGAATCCCGTCAGGGATTCAATATGGTAG
>CAJTMM010000006.1:6399-38369 GCA_910577465.1 uncultured Muribaculaceae bacterium
CCCACGGTTCACGACCATACCCTACACGACGACCCTGTCAAGGGTCGAATATCCCATCCCCGCCACAAAACCGCCGCCACCCACAAAAATTCCTAATTCCCACTCCCATTGCGGCAAGAGAACATTGACATACTGTAACAATCCCTCAATCCTTTCCCGACAGAAATTCGCGCAGGTAGGGTAGGGCTGATAGGCATGACCGCCGTCCCAGCTCGTACACAGCCCTCATCTTCTCCCGGTTCATCTCAAGCCTACCTATCGGTAACGGTTCATTCGGCGCTATTACAAAAGTATTGCCCTTTGCGCACTGCTCCTGTACATACTCCAGTTGGTTGTTGTACATCACATGACGTCGCCCCATGGCTTGGGATATTTTGGGACAGCGTGGCATCAGTAATCTAAATAGCCACTCAGGAGCCGGCGCTTTCCTGTAATCGCGCGGCTGTGTAAGTACTACCACATTACGGGCAAACCCCGCATCCTGGAAATACTTCAAAGGTATGGAATCGCTGATGCCCCCATCCAGCATGCGGCGTCCGTCATCAACCTTTACTGGCCGTGTCACTATAGGCATCGAAGCCGAAGCCCTGAGCCATTCGAGCGAATCGTATGTCACCCTGTCCATACGGTAATATACCGGCATGCCTGAGTCTACATCTGTGCATACCACATGAAATTCGGTAGGGTTACGTTCAAAAGTTTCGATGTCGAACACATCGAGCTTCAAAGGCAACGTATGATAAGCAAATTCTGCCCCTATGAGATTTCCCGTAGTTATTAGTGAGCGCAGCCCCATATATCGCGGGTCATGGCAGTAGCGTAGGTTGTATCGCAGCACGCGTCCCGGTTGGAGCGATTTGTAATTGCATCCGAAACTTGAGCCTGCCGACACGCCCACTATACCGTCAAACTCTATTCCGTGCTCCATCATCACATCGATGACTCCGGCAGTAAACATACCGCGCATGGCACCCCCTTCAAGTACAAGTCCGGTCTTCATTATTTGGATATAAATCTATTTTAGGTGTAGCAGGTATGGTATGTGGATAAACAAAAATATCCGCCATTAAGCGGATATCTTGTGACTCCTACAGGATTCAAACCTGTAACCTTCTGATCCGTAGTCAGATGCTCTATTCAGTTGAGCTAAGGAGCCGAATGGATTTTCATCCTGTTTATTTTGTGACTCCTACAGGATTCAAACCTGTAACCTTCTGATCCGTAGTCAGATGCTCTATTCAGTTGAGCTAAGGAGCCATGCAAACTCTTTTGCGATTGCGAGTGCAAAGTTAATACGTTTGTTTGAAACAGCCAAGCATTTTTCTGTAAAAATTCAAATAATTTTCACTCCCTATGCTTAATCTGCTGTTTTTTAGTCTTATAAAAATGATACTATCTTTAGTGATTGTTTTTTTGTAACTTTGCATTCTGTCAATATCGCTCTGGTTTATGGAAGAAACGTTCTTGTTTGTAACTGAAATGGTAGGTACTGTGGCTTGCGCCATAAGTGGTATCCGACTTGCCGCAACGAAAAATTTCGACTGGTTCGGAGCTTATATCGTAGGACTGGTGACAGCTATCGGAGGTGGTACGCTACGTGATGTCTTGCTCGATATTCCGGTATTCTGGATGCAGACGTGGTGGTATCTCGCCGTTACGGCACTATCGCTCGCTACTGTTATTGTTTTCCGAAACATGTTGGTGAGCCGCGACAAAGTCCTGTTCATTTTCGACAGCATCGGACTTGCCATGTTCTGTGTTATAGGCATACAGAAAACTCTTGCCGTGGGCTACCCCATGTGGGTTGCGACTGTCATGGGCATTATCACCGGTGCATTCGGCGGTGTTATCCGCGACATTCTCATCAACGAGGAACCGTTGGTTTTCCGTAAGGACATATACGCCACCGCATGTCTCGCCGGAGCACTGGTATATTGGGTCATAATGCTGATGGGTGGCAGTCCATTCGCCCAACAGATTAGCTGTGCCGCCACCGTAATCCTCCTCCGCATCCTCGCCCTCCGCTACTCCCTCTCCCTCCCCATCCTCGCCCCCCTCCCCAAATCCAAAAAACAAGGGAAGTTTTAAAAAACGTTTATTACCGGGATTAAGTGTTGGCTCACGTGGCTTAAATTGTTATCTTCGTGTGTCTGCTGACTAATGTCCAATAAATTTAACATTAAAATATGAAACTGAGATATATATACTATGCTGTTTTGGCTGCCGGAACTTTGTCTGTGGCTGCCAATCAGGCTTATGCTGAGCGGCTCGTCGTGTTGCATACTAATGATACCCATAGTCAGATTGATCCTGATGATAAGGACCGTGGCGGTGTGTTGCGCCGCAAGGCTTTGATTGATAGTGTGCGCGGTGCCAACGACAATGTCCTGTTGATTGATGCCGGCGATGCCGTGCAGGGCACTTTGTACTTCACTCTCTTCGGTGGTGAAGTGGAGGGGAAGGTCATGAATGAGATGGACTATGACATTCAGATTCTTGGCAATCACGAGTTCGACAATGGAGTGGAGGCGTTGGCTGAGCAGTGGCGCAATCTGGATGCCGAGCGTCTATCCACCAATTATGATTTCCGGGGTACTGAACTCGACGGACTCTTCTCGCCATACACTATAAAGGAGTTTGATGGTAAGAAGATTGGAGTTATCGCCATCAACCTTGTCCCCGATGGTATGATTGCCGATAAGAATATCGGTGGAGTTAAGTATCTCGACGGATTGAAAGCTGCCAATTCCACGGCGTGGCATCTGAAGCACAACGAGAAGGTGGATATGGTTATAGCCGTATCGCATATCGGTTATAGTCATGAACCGGGGTATTCCGATGTTGATTTGGCTACCCGTAGCGAGGATATTGATATAATAATAGGTGGACACTCCCACACCACTATCAATCCGGCTAATCCTGACTCGCCCGCAAGCCGTATCGTTAATGCTGTAGGCGATACTGTTATTGTCGCTCAGACCGGCAAATCCGGTTTCAATGTCGGTGAGATAGATATCGACCTTGATAATGGTACTGCTGACTATAAGCTATTGACTGTCGACAAGCGTTTCGATGACAGGCTCGATTCTGATCTCGCTGAAATTATCGCCCCATATAAGCATAAGGTCGATTCTGTACGTGCCATAAAAATTGGCAAGGCAGCCAAGGAGTTTAATGTACGCGAGCCGGGATTGATGAATTGGATGGCTGATTTTGTCCGTAACGATGCCCGTAGGTTGACCGAAAAGCATATTGACATGTCCATAGTCAACAAAGGTGGTATACGCTCAAGTTTGCCTAAGGGCGATGTCACCAAAGGTATAATAATGCAGATTTTTCCTTTTGACAATCGTACGGTGGTACTCGAACTGTCCGGTCGCGATTTACTTCAGGCAATGGATGTCATGGCATCGCGTGGTGGCGATGGCGTAAGCGGAAATGTATCTGCCATTTTCGATCCATCGACCGGAAAATGTACCGAAGTGCTTATCGACGGTCGTCCGTTGGATGAAGATAAGATATATACCGTGGCAACAATCGATTATCTTGCAGGGGGCGGTGACTATATGGCTCCGTTGACCAATGGCAAGGTGATAGCATCGAGCAATGAAGTGCTGTTTGACGATATGATTAACTCATTCGTATCCGGAGCCATGAAAGGTAAAAAAATGATTCCGGACAATACCGTGCGCATGCGTTCCCGATAAGAGTTTTAATCCCCATTTGTTTTATTACTGATTCTTGATTATGCTGTGTGGTATTTATCGCAATGGGCTGTTGCGTATGGCTGTGGGGCTGCTGTTGGTGTTCGTATCATCGGTAGGAGTGCAGTCGCATTCGCCCGCTATCCTATCTGTGCCTCGACCTGCTGAGTGTACCGTTTGGGCCGATTCCGTCATGTCGACGCTTACTTTGCGGCAACGTGTAGCTCAGTTGTTCGTACCTCGCTTCGATATCACTGACAATGCGGCTGGCTATGCATTGTTGCAGAAAATGGTGGCGCGTGAAGGTATAGGTGGTTTTCTGCTTGGTAAGGGGACTGTGAAGAGTTATTCGGCATTGATAGATTCGGCTCAGAGTCTTGCCGATATTCCGTTGCTTATAACCCTCGATGGCGAATGGGGTCCTGCCATGCGTGTCACCGACGCTCCGCGCTTCCCTTATAATATGGGATTAGGGGCTATACAGAATCCTCAGCTGCTTTACGATTATGGTAGTGAGGTGGCGCGTGAGTGTAGGCTGTTGGGCATCAATGTGGATTTCGCTCCGGTATTGGATGTCAATTCCAATCCACGTAATCCTGTCATAGGTTATCGTTCGTTTGGTGAGGATGCCGCTCATGTGGCGCGCCTTGGTGCCGCTTATTGTGCGGGTATGGAGCATGGTGGTGTAATGTCGGTCGGTAAACATTTCCCCGGGCATGGTGATACATCAAGTGATTCTCATAAGACATTGCCCACGGTCGACCATTCACGTGCCATGCTCGATAGTGTTGATTTGTTGCCTTTCCGTGCGGCTATGGATGCTGGCATGTCCGGAATCATGGTCGGACATCTCAAAGTCCCGTCGCTCGATGCCAAGGGCACACCCGCTTCTCTCTCAAACAAGATAACAACCGGTTTGCTCAAGCATGAGCTTGGTTTCAAAGGTCTGGTATTTACCGATGCGCTTGCCATGAAGGGAGCTTCGGTACAGGAAAACAATTGTGTGGCGGCATTGCGTGCCGGTGCTGATGTGCTTTTGGGTTCATCTGCGCCCCTCTCTGACATGGAAGCGGTTGTGCAGGCTGTTAAATCCGGCCGGATAAAACAAAGTGATATAGATGAACGCTGCCGTAAGGTCTTGGAATATAAGTGCCGGTTGGGATATCTGCGACCTGATAAGGATGCCCGGAATAAAATCTGCTCGAACGAGTCTGAGGGTGTGATTGACCGCCTTGCTAAAGGTATGATAACCGTGGTGCGGAACAATCAAAATCTGCTGCCTGTCGGTGACTTGTCACGCAATCGTATCGCTTTGGTTAATATTGGGGCTAAGGCTGACAATGTGTTTGCTGACGTTTGTCGTCGCTATGCCAAGGTCGATTGCTATTCTGTGGATAAGACCGGAGTTTCTCAAAATGTTTTGCACGGAGTGAGCGATGCTGATGTTGTGATACTCGGTGTGTTTTCCGATGCCGCATGGGCGGTATCGGCATTCAATACTTTGTGTGGCAAAGGCAAGGAGATTATCCCCGTGTTCTTCATCAATCCATATAAGATGTCGAAGTTCGGTAATCTCGAATCGCAGCATACACTTGTGGCTGCCTATGATAATATTCCGGCGGTGGAACGAGCTGCGGCGCAGGCTTTGTTCGGAGGTATCGATGTCACCGGCCGTTTCCCGGTAAATGTTCCCGGTGTGGCATCTATTGGCGATGGTGTGGATATTGGGAAATGCCGTATAGGTTATTCTGCATTGGGAGAAGAGGGATTTGATGCTAATCTCGAGATGCGTGTCGATTCGATAGTACGCGCATGCATTTCCGGTAAGGCATTTCCCGGATGTCAGGTGTTGGTGGCAAGGAATGGGAATGTCGTATTGGATAAGGCGTATGGCAAGTTGGACTATACCAATGATGCAGGACGTGTAACTTCGGAGACTATCTATGACCTTGCTTCCATGACCAAGGCTACGGCAACGGTTGCAGGTGTCATGAAAGCTTTCGATGAGGGGTTGATAGAACTTGATGCGTCAATAGCCGAATACATTCCTGAATTGCAGGGTACGGACAAGGAGGATATTACCATGAGTGATTTGCTGTATCATCAGTCGGGATTACCGGCTACTTTGGATATGTACCGTCTCATGACCGATTCCACATCTTATACAGCTCCATTATTCCGTAGAAAGTATTCTGCACCGTACACCGTGAAAGTGGAAGATGGCTTATATGCTCACCGTGATGCAAGACTGCGGCGGGATATTATCTCTACCGACAGAAGTGATTATTTTAACATCGATATCGCAAAGGGGCTTTATGTATGTGATTCGGCATACAATGTAGTGATGAATGCCATATATGGTATTCCCTTACGGGATAGAAAGTATCTCTATAGTTGCCTGAATTTCTGTCTGCTCATGAATATTGAGGAGAATGTGACAGGTGTGGCTCATGACCAATGGGTGGATACTGAAGTGTTTGCTCCTATCGGTGCGTGGCACACAGGCTATAGACCATTGTCGTATTATCGGTTGGCTGATATACCTCCGACCGAGCATGACCGTTTCCTACGAAAACAGCATCTGCGTGGATATGTGCATGATGAGATTGCTGCATTTTCAGGCGGGGTGCAGGGCAATGCCGGATTATTTGGCAATGCCGGAGATATAGCCAAGCTGTGTCAGATGTGGCTTGACGGTGGGGTATATGGGCGTGATACCATATACGATTATGAGACTGTGCGGAAATTTATTGATTCTGTTGACCATGACTGTATGCGCGGACTCGGGTTCGATATGCTCGCACGTCAGAAAAGTATGTGGGTTCCGGAAGCATCTAAGCGGACTTTTGGTCATACTGGATTTACCGGCACATGTTTCTGGGTAGATCCTGAGCGGCGGTTGATATTTGTGTTCCTGTGCAACCGAATCACCCCCTCGCGCAACAATAAGGCTTTCTCGACATTGAATCCACGTGGCGCTATCCTATCGGAAATCTATAAGGCTATGGAGCGGTGATACGCTTATTTCATGAATACAAGGTACACCGCTGCCACTAAAAAGAAGAATGCGAGTATGTGGTTCCATTGTAGCCGGAATCCTTCAAATGCCCATAAACTGAATATGACGAATACTACAAGGGTGATTACCTCCTGCATCACTTTCAATTGAATTAATGAGAATGGTCCTCCATTGCCTTCGAATCCTATACGGTTGGCAGGTACTTGAAAGCAATACTCAAGCAGGGCTATTCCCCATGAGAGTAGTATCACCCAGTATAGGGGCCAATTGGATGATACTCCCGATGATGATAGTTTAAGGTGTCCGTACCATGCGAAGGTCATGAATACATTGGAGATAACGAGTAGTATCAGTGTGACTATTGCACTATTCATAATGTATGATTTGGTTGATGTGATGGTCTATTCAGGGTGCAAAATTACATGATAGTACATTTTTTTGAAACTTTTTTCAATCAAAGTTTGTATTTTGAATAATCATACCTATATTTGCGGTATCAACGAATCGAAATATGAACAATCGCATAAATATCCAATATTGGTGGCGCCTACCGGATAAAGCAGGCGGCAACATGCGATATTGATTTTTCGATAGTCCGATACAATCGTTTAAGAGACTTATTACAAATTTAATATGATGACCGTTTGCTTTTGGCATAACGGTCATCTTTAGTTATATGAATTTTTTTAACCACAAAAAACAGAATACAATGTTACACTATCCACTTACAAATTTACTGCCGGTCGATGCTAATGGTTATTACGGTGAGTTCGGCGGCGCGTATGTGCCAGAGCAATTGAAAGCTAATATAGATGAATTGGATAAGGCGTTCCGCAGATATGTCGATGATTCTGCATTCAATGCCGAGTTTGACCGTCTGTTGCATGATTACGTAGGGCGTCCGACGCCACTTTATCGTGCCGATAAATTAAGTGAGATTTATGGTACTAACATATTTCTTAAACGGGAGGACCTGAATCATACAGGTGCTCACAAGATAAATAATGCGATAGGGTTAGGTTTGCTCGCGAAGCGCATGGGCAAGCGGCGTATCATAGCTGAAACCGGAGCCGGACAACATGGTGTTGCCGCAGCCACGGTTGCCGCTCTGCTTGGTTTGGAGTGTTCGGTATATATGGGCGCCGAGGATGTAAAGCGGCAACGTCCGAATGTGCTTCGCATGGAGATGCTCGGGGCCACCGTCGTACCGGTGACCTCGGGTAACTCCACTCTTAACAATGCAGTCGATGCCGCACTTGCAGCATGGTGTGCCGCTCCTGACGAGACATTCTATCTTATAGGCAGTGCTGTAGGACCGCATCCTTATCCCGAAATGGTGGCGCGTTTCCAATCGGTTATAAGTTTTGAGATTAAAAAGCAGTTGAAAGAGATGACCGGACGTGAGAACCCTGATTACGTGATAGCATGCATAGGCGGAGGAAGTAATGCTGCCGGTGCATTCTATCATTTTATAAATGAGCCGGATGTTAAACTTATAGCCGTTGAAGCTGCCGGCAAGGGGGTGGAAACGGACGAAACTGCGGCGTCAATAACCCAAGGGACGGCAACCGTGTTGCATGGGTCGCGCACGATGGTGCTTACGGATGACGGTGGCAATGTGAGGGAGGCGTATTCCATTTCAGCCGGATTGGATTATCCCGGGATAGGTCCGTTGCAGGCTCATCTTGCATCAATAGGCAGAACTAAAGTAGTGGCGGTTGATGATGATGCTGCATTGAAAGGCGCGTTGATGTTGTCACGTACCGAAGGTATAATTCCGGCGTTAGAGAGTTCTCATGCACTTGGTGCACTTGATGCAGTGAAGTTCGGACCTGACGATGTGGTGGTGATAAATCTGTCCGGTAGGGGAGACAAGGATATGGATACTTACATGAAGGGATGTATTATTTAATCCCCGAGTCCCGAAGCTGTTCTCTGGATATAGCTGATAGCGAAATCAAGGATTGTGTCGTGGCCATCCAATGCGGCTTGCGGATCCATGTCCACGGCACATCCTTCAGTGGGTTCTATTCCGAATTCTGTGGTATTGCCATCAGAATCAAGGATTGAGCATGCTGAGAATCGTATTCCCCATCCGTTGGGCAGTTCCGAACTATACGGCATGCCGCTGCCCCCCCCCGTGGTACTGCCTATGATTGTCACATTGGGTAGTGATTTCATTATGGACACAAAATTGTTTGCAGCACTGAATGTACTTCTGTTGGTAAGGACTACGACAGGTTTGCCCCATGAGAGGTGGCCATCGCCTATCGGGTCGATATGGTAGGCGTAAGGTTTGGAAAAGTCTTTGTGACCGGGACCTGTCTTATGGCTTATGTATCCCGCCAGGATACGCCGGTCAATGAAGCGGTTGACAATATCCTCTACATTGGTTAGGTTACCGCCGCCATTATCACGGACATCGATAATCAATGCTTCCGCCCTTAGAAAGTAAGCGAGGATGTAATCCATATTTCCGGCTCCGATACCCGACTCAAATGAGGAGTAATGTATGTAGCCTATATTTTCGCTGAGCAGTCCGTAGTCAAAGGCTCCGAGCGTACGGTAATTGAAGTTGAAATAATATTGCTGTATGATGCGGGCATCGTAGTTCTGTGGATAATCGCTCCACCATTTCCGGTAGAAAGATGATGCGAATGGCGCTGAGAGATTGGTATGACCGTCGCGTAGTTCATTAATCATGTCGCTGCATAGTTCGAATAGAGACTGCGAGCCCATGTTATTGTGTACGCGTTGGGCATAACGGTCATGAATCTCATCCCAGTCCACACCCTTTTCATCAAAGAAACAGTAATGTTCATCAAGAATAGTCCATAATGCTTCGAAATTCCCTTTTGCGTTGTTGCCATATTCCGGAATATCGTGGCAGCTTGTAAATAAGAGTATAGAGAGCAGTGCTGTGATAATATTTTTCATTGCTGTATCCTTAATGGTGTGTATCTGTTAGTATGTAGCGGAAATGGTACGTGCGTCCGGCGATAGTTTTTTGCGTGGATTCAGTGAAATCCATTCGCCGGATATGCCTATTACCGCGCAATGTGTAAAGATATGTGTTACGACATGATTGATTTTAGTTGACAGGATTTTACCTGAGTATCCGAGCCTGAGTGATGTTCCACCGAAATGAAGGTCGGCGGTGAGTTGGTTGTCGAGTTTAAAATAGTTTCCCCACCATGCGCAATGAGCCAGTCCCGATCGGTTGCCGAGATATATTTCATAATATAACTCCCCGTAATCGGGTGCGAAAAACGCTCCGATTACCGGTAGGGTAGGTTGGTAGCGTAGGGTTACCGGCAGGCGTCCTATGTTGCCGTTCCATGATGCGTAGGCGGTGGCGTTGACTGTTACGGCAGCTTTAGCTGATGCCGGATTGTTCCCGTTTCGGTTAAGGTACAGGCATCCAATTTCAGCTTCGGCAGCACCACCGGCTCCTATTGTAATTCCATAAGGCATACGCCATCGGTGCATCATGCCCCATGAGAAATCCAATCCGGCATACCACATTGAGGCGTTGCCGACAAGATTATCAGTGCGGTCAACATCAAGGTTCAATTTTAATTGCATGACCCACTTGTCAGGAGAAAATCTCATCGCCTGCATTCGTTCATAGCCTATGCCCGCCTGCCATCCGTTATATTTGATTGGTGATAAATAGGTATCTGCCAGATGTGAAGAACCTATTGACAAGGTATATGCCGATGTTACCGGGCGTATTATGGAATCGGATTGGGCGTATGATGCAAGCGATAAAGTGACAAGCATCAGAAAGGTAAGTAAACGGTGCATTGCGTAGCGGTAAGGTATAGTTGATGTGGATTATAGGAGTTAGAAAATGCGTTGTTGTCCGGTAATCTCATCGCGCACTTCATCCTCTGATTTGTTTTCATCGGTTTCAGTATCGCTGTCAATCAAATCGTTGTCGATATTGACTTCCGTGTCTTGAAGCTCATTCTCTTCTATTTCCAACGGAGTTGTCTCTACGATAGATTCGACATTGAATGTGGTGATGCGTTTGCCTTTGGCTCGTAACGACTTCACTGCAATAAATTCCGGAGCTGTGATAATGAAGCTTCCACGGAAAGCATCATCCCCACCCATGGTTACCTCAAACCGTGCTCCCGGGGCATCGGATAGGGCTATCAACTCTGACTTGTCGTTTTCCCCTATGAAGCTCTGTTTCTTGGTGGTAGGTTCAAATGTGAAACGCTTGAGATACGGGTAATTCTGTTGGTCGGCGTCCCGTACCACTGCTGTCCATACCTGTTTGGGACGAAGACGCTCTATGCGTAAGATGTTTTCCTCATAATGATTGGCGATGTCGAAGGATGAGGTGTAGTATTCTCCATTTTTAAGAATGACGAGTACCAGGTCATTGCCCATGAATTCACCGAGGAACTCACCTCGTCCGTCATAATTCAGACGCAGAACATCGGGGTCAAACCACACTTGTCGTCCTCCTAAAGTGGACTTGCCTTTCTCTTTAAGCGTGAATCTGTGGACTTCGTTCTTGGTTACGATATTGCCCATGGCTCCTTTACCTTTTATGGCAAGTTCTCCGAAGTCTACATCTATGAACAGACTTTTCAGGCGTGGCTTGGGTTTCAATGTCACTTTCACCACTTCGGCTTCCCCATTGGGATTGGCGGTGAACCATACGATTTTCGAACCGGGGAGACCTTGGGTTATATTATATTCCTTGTCTCGGGTGACACCGGTGACGTTGAAACGTTTCATGTAGTAAATACCACCTTTGCCGTTCTGGTATATCACATTGTATATCGTGCGGGCATCATTGCGTTTGAATACGTTGATGTACAAAATGTTTTTACCTACAAACATTTTGTCCTGAACCTTGCACACCTTGTATCGTCCGTCCTTGTAGAAGATTATGATATCATCGAGTTCGGAGCAGGTACACAGGTATTCATCCTTTTTAAGTGAGGTACCCACGAAACCTTCTTCTCTGTTGATATATAGCTTCTCGTTGGCTTCGGCTACAGTGGCAGCTTCGATATTGTCGAAACTTCTTATTACAGTGCGGCGGGGATATGCAGCTCCGTATTTCTGCTTGAGTGATTCGTACCAACGTATGGTATAATCCGTAAGATTGGAGAGTTCACTCTGAAGATGACTGATTTTTTCCTTATAGGCGGCGATATTCTCTTCCGCTTGACGAGAGTTGAATTTGAGAATCCGTCCCATTTTGATTTCAAACAGTCGTTCGATATCTTCCGAGGTAACTTCGCGTACCATTTTGGGTTTCCATGGCTCAAGCCTATGGTCGATATGTGCGATAGCGGCTTCCTTGCTGGCACTTTCTTCAAATTCCTTGTCTTTGTATATGCGTTCTTCTATGAATATTCGCTCAAGTGAAGCGAAGTGCAGCTGTTCGTTGACTTCGTCAAGCTGTATTTCAAGCTCAGCCTTGAGTATTGATTGTGTCGACTCGACATTGCGTCGCAGCACATCGCTCACGCCAATGAAGTGCGGCTTGTTGTCGTAAATTACGCAACAGTTTGGAGATACCGGAAGCTCACAATCAGTGAACGCATATAGCGCATCAATAGTCTTGTCGCTTGATGTTCCCGGAAGTAAGTGAACGAGAATCAATGCGGTTTCGGCGGTATTGTCATCGACCTTGCGAATCTTTATTTTGCCTTTCTCAAAAGCTTTAAGGATGGATTCTATCAGCGAGCCTGTAGTGGTGCCATAGGGGATTTCTGTTATGGCGAGGGTCTTGTTGTCGATTTTCTCGATTTTCGCGCGCACACGTACCTTGCCGCCACGGGCACCATCGTTATAGCGGTTTACGTCAATGAACCCACCGGTGGGGAAATCGGGGTAAAGTGTGAAATCCTCACCTTTGAGGTATGCTACAGCCGCATCAAGAATCTCGTTGAAATTGTGTGGGAGAATAAGTGATGACAATCCTGCCGCGATACCACCGACGCCTTGTGAAAGCAACAATGGGAATTTGGCAGGAAGGGTGACGGGTTCTTTTTTTCGTCCGTCATAGCTGAGTGTCCATTCAGTAACTTTGGGGTTGTAGAGGGTGTCAAGTGCAAATTGCGACAGACGGGCCTCTATGTAACGACCGGCTGCTGCTGATGCGCCAGTAAGGATATTACCCCAGTTTCCTTGGGTCTCAACCAATAAATCTTTCTGTCCGAGTTGAACCAACGCCCCATAGATTGACGCATCGCCGTGTGGGTGATATTGCATGGTGTTACCGACAATATTTGCCACTTTATTGAATCGGCCGTCGTCGAGCGTTTTCATCGAGTGCAGGATTCGACGTTGCACCGGCTTTAATCCGTCGTTGATATGCGGTATGGCTCTGTCAAGTATAGTGTATGATGCATAATCAAGATACCAGCTCTGAAACATACCGCGGAGCTGTTGGCGGACAACGTCGTCGGAAAGATCAACAAACATGGATGCGAAACCTCCTTCGGTGGCTTCGCCGCTCTCTTCTATTTCATCGGTATATGTTTCGTCGCTCATGGGATATTGTTGGTTTTTTATTTTTTTACGGAATTCCGCACTCACATACAAAGATACGAATTAATTAACTTACTTGCAAAAAATCATCCGCTGCCTTAATTGGTTGTAATGTCTACAAAAAAATGTGAGGGCAGAGTGTTTATTCTGTCCTCACGGTAGTATGGGAAATCGCTTATGCGAGATTTAAATCTGAGTGTCGGGAGTGATGTCGGTATTTGTGTCGGGGATAGCCTTGATTAAGGTTCCATCGGTCTTGAAGTACAGTTCCATGTCCGTTTGTCCGGCTTTCTCCACCTCTATCAGATAAAAGTCCTTGGTTGTATCGGGATATTCGTACAAGTCAATGTCATCAATAGTCCACGAACTGTATTCGGATTGATTGAACGCAGTGTTGATTTCTGTGGGAAGCATGAACAGGTCCTTGCCGTAATCTGTGTCAGTCATGTTCCATGTGCCGTCAGGCGCAAACCAAGCAGATACTTCCACTTCACGATTGTTGAATTTATCGTATTCAGCTACGTAATATGTACCTTTGCGTTCCCAATCCACGTTCTTGGCTTCCGGAAATTTTGCCTTGAATGAATCGAGACATGCTTGTGGAATATCTTTTAATTTTGGAGCGTCGTCATCGTCATCGCAACTAACGAACGTGAATCCGCCAACCAAAGCGATAAGGAGGTAAAATAGTTTAAGTTTCATATCGTATTTATTTGTCATTAATAATCGGTGTAATAACGCATCATACGGATAATTGGTTCGTTGCTGCGACAGGTAAATCAATAAGTCATCACGGGTTCAAGTGTTGCCGCATCGTCGATCATGCGTTGGAGCTCGGCGGCAGTGGGCACTCTGCGGGTTAATTTACGGCTCTCGTTGACTTCTTCCATCTTAGCCGCCAAATTTTCGGCTTTGCGATGACGGAATTCTTTGACGGTGTCAACTCCGGCAGCTTCAAGGAGTTCGGCAAACTGCGGTCCGACGCCTTTTACCCTAAATAGGTCAGCATGGTTGGTCCAGCGAAGGATGAGCTTCTCGGATATGCCTGTTTCTTCGGCTAACTTTTGACGACCTCTTGGCGATGCTCCACGTCCGAGCAGTTCGTCAACGGTGTTGATGCCTGCAGCTTGTAGTTTCTCGGCGTACGCTTCACCTACACCTTCAATGTCGATGATGTTGTATTTCATAGTTGTAAAGTTTTTTGGCCGGAAATGCTTTTAGACATTGCCGCCGTGGTTAGTTAATGTTGTTTTATGCTATGATAACAATCGATTGAATAAAAAAGATTTGCCAATACGAAATACGGAGCGCAAATTTTCGCGCTCCGTATCTTATCTTGTATCGTTATGATAAATCTCTATCAAGGGATGAGATAGTCGGGGATGTCTACAAGGCGTATGTTGAATTGCAGGGTTGAGAACGGATTTATTGATGAGGACCCGTTAATGCCGTATCCTTCGCCGTAGGGGACTATTATCTGGCATGTATCGCCTACTCGCATATCCGACAGGGCTACCTGCCAACCTACTACAACATCCGATAACTGAAAAGTGCGTACGCTGTCGCTTCCCACTGTAGTAGAGTCAAATGTGGTGCCATTGTAAAGCTTGCCCACATATTTGACTGTGACATGACTTGTGAGAAGTGGAGAAAGATTTCCGGCGGTCTCCCGGCGGTCGTTGAAGTAGTGAACCAATACGCCACTCTGTGGATACCATGAGGGTCTTAGATTGGTGTAAAATGGTGTGCCATCGGGATTGCGCAGTTGTACTTGCTCTTGATACCAGTCGTTGTTGGCTTCGCGCCAATCTTTGTAGTCCGACCAAGTGTTACCGTCATCGCCACATGAAGATGCGGTAACGGCAATTATTGCGATTGCTAAATATATCAGTTTCTTCATCTGTTAGTTGTTGAAATCCACCTTAGGAGCTTGCGATGCTCCGGCATCGGCCTTGAATTGCGGCTTGGCATCGAATCCAAACCATCCGGCGTAAATGACGGTGGGGAATTGTTTGATAGTGGTATTGTAAGTGGCAACAGCTTCCGTATATCGTCCACGGGCTGTAGTGACACGGTTTTCAGTGCCTTCAAGTTGAACCTGCAGGTCGCGGAAATTTTCGTTGGCTTTGAGGTCCGGATAGTTTTCCGTAACGGCAAGCAGCGATTTCAAAGCTCCTGTAAGCTCGTTTTGTGCTTCCTGGAACTTGGCAAGGGTTTCTTCGTTGAGGTTGTCGGCATCAATTGTAATTGAAGTGGCTTTGGCACGAGCTTCGGTCACTTTTTCAAATGTTGATGATTCGTGGGCTGCGTATCCTTTTACGGTATTTACCAAGTTGGGAATCAGGTCAGCGCGACGCTGATACTGATTCTCGACTTCGGCCCATGATTGATCCACAGCTTGTTGTTGTTCAACCATTGTGTTGTAGTTACATGACTGCAATGCGATGATTGCTATCATGGCTATAATCGAGCGGATTATTAACTTCATTAATGATAGTATTTTATAGAGTTGTTTTTATGCAAGTTTGCGAAGGAGGGAGTTGAGACTTACGTTGTCGTGGATGAGACGGTGAAGGTCGGCAACGTTGACACGAGTCTGCTCCATGCTGTCGCGGTGACGGAGTGTTACGGTGTTGTCTTCCAATGTCTGATGGTCGACTGTGATGCAGTAAGGGGTGCCTATGGCATCCTGACGGCGATAACGCTTGCCGATAGAATCCTTTTCGTCGTAGTGTGTTGAGAAGTCGAATTTCAGGTCATTGACTATCTCACGGGCTTTTTCAGGCAGTCCGTCTTTGCGTACGAGCGGCATAACAGCGCATTTTACAGGTGCAAGTGCTGCCGGTAAGTGGAGTACTACGCGGGTTTCGCCATTGTCGAGTTTCTGCTCTTCATAAGCGGAACATAGAACTGAAAGGAACATACGGTCAACACCGATAGATGTTTCAATTACATAGGGTACGTAGCTTTCTCCCAACTCGGGGTCAAAGTATTTGATGTTTTTCCCAGAGAATTTTTCGTGTTGCGAGAGGTCGAAATTTGTACGGGAGTGTATGCCTTCCACTTCCTTGAAGCCAAATGGCATTTGGAATTCGATGTCAGTTGCCGCATTGGCGTAGTGAGCAAGTTTTTCGTGGTCGTGATAACGATATTTCTCATCGCCCAGACCAAGAGCCTTATGCCATTTCAGACGCCATTCCTTCCATGTGGAGAACCATTTGAGTTCTTCGCCGGGACGTACGAAGAATTGCATTTCCATCTGTTCGAACTCGCGCATACGGAATATGAACTGGCGGGCTACAATCTCGTTGCGGAATGCCTTGCCTATCTGCGCAATGCCGAAAGGAATGCGCATACGTCCGGTTTTCTGAACGTTGAGGTAGTTTACAAAAATACCTTGTGCGGTTTCGGGGCGAAGGTACACGGTCATGGCGCCATCGGCAGTGCTACCCATTTCGGTACGGAACATCAGGTTGAACTGGCGTACCTCCGTCCAGTTGCGGGTTCCTGATATCGGACATACTATCTCCTGGTCAATGATTATCTGACGGAGTTCCTCAAGATTGTTGTCGTTCATCGCATTGGCGAACCGTTCGTGCAGAGTGTCGCGTTTGGCTGCGTATTCCGATACGCGCGGGTTGGTTTGACGATACAACGCTTCGTCAAATGATTCGCCGAAGCGTTTGCGTGCCTTGGCTACTTCCTTTTCAATCTTATCATCGTATTTTGCGATTTCTTCCTCTATCAGGACGTCGGCGCGATAGCGTTTTTTAGAGTCTCGGTTGTCAATCAACGGGTCGTTGAACGCATCGACATGTCCGGATGCTTTCCATATTGTGGGGTGCATGAATATGGCGGAATCTATACCTACGATATTCTCGTGAAGCAGTGTCATGGAATCCCACCAATAGCGTTTGATATTGTTTTTCAATTCCACACCATTCTGTCCGTAATCATAAACGGCTGATAAGCCGTCGTAAATTTCGCTTGATTGGAACACGAATCCATATTCTTTTGCGTGTGAAACTATCTTTTTGAAAACTTCGTCCTGTTGAGCCATAATATCAATAATGTATTAATTTACGCGCAAATTTACACATTTTTTTTGAATCAATGATACCCTGTGCCATTAAATACACGGTTAGTTGCCTATATCCGTTCAAAGCCGTATATTTGCAGAAATTTAATGGAATAGAATAGATAGATGGATATCCGATATGTTTTGTGCGTTTCGCTTATGGCTTTGTCATTGGCGGGACATGCCAATATTAGTGAGATAGAGTCGGACACTACCCGATGGCTTGGTGATGTGACGGTTACGGCAATAAAGCAGAAGGAAGATTTGAGCCTGCAACCTCTTGCCGCCACGGTTATCAGGCAACCGCAATTGGAGCGTTGGGGTGTCAATGCTATGAAAAACGTGAGCGAGATTTCACCGAACTTTTATATGCCCGATTACGGCAGCCGCATGACTTCGAGTATTTATGTGCGTGGAATAGGCGCCCGTATGGAACAGCCGGTAGTGGGATTGAGCGTGGACAACGTGCCATATCTTAATAAGGATAATTATGATTTTGATGTCGCTGATATTGAACGTATAGAGGTGTTGCGCGGTCCGCAGAGCACATTGTACGGACGTAATACCATGGGTGGTCAAATCAATATCTATACTCTGCAACCGATGTCGTATCAAGGTAGTCGAGTGATGGGTAGTGTAGGGAATGGACCGGAAGCCCGGATGGCATTGTCGCACTATGCCAAATTCAATCCGAGCCTTGCCATGGGATTTACCGGCTTTTTCAGCTATTCCAAGGGCTTTTACACGAATTATTACAAAGATTACAAAGTGGGTTCGGATAAGAGTGCCAATCTGCGATGGAAGACGCAATGGCAGGTTAGCCCGACCGTGGCAGTGGATAACGTAGCTTCGTTCACATTGTCACGTCAGGGTGGATATCCATACGAACTTGTGGGCAGTGGAAAGATTAATTATAACGATACCTGTTTCTATAGGCGCAATGCTTTCAGCGATGGATTGACGGTAAAATGGAACCCCGGAAAATTTACATTATCAAGTATTACGAGCGTGCAGTATATCGATGACAATATGACCCTTGACCAGGATTTTATGCCGCTCGATTACTTCACGCTTACGCAAGCACGTCATGAGTGGGCGCTTACTCAGGATGTGGTGGCGAGAGGTGCTGTGGATAAGTATTCGTGGATAGCCGGTGTATTCGGATTCTATAAGCATACTTCCATGCATGCGCCTGTGACATTGAAAGAGGATGGCATCGCGCGGTTGATAACGGACCGGGTTAATACCAATGACCGGATACCTGTGAGAATTGAGTGGGGTGAGCCGTCGATAAGGCTTGGTAGCGATTTTGAGATACCGACCTGGGGGCTTGCGATGTATCATCAGAGTACCGTGGATTTAGGACGTGTGAATCTTTCGCTCGGTATGCGACTTGATTATGAGAAAACGTCCCTTGATTATCATAGTCTTTGCAATACGTCGTATTCGGTGTTTATGAAGAGTGGTGTGCCTCCGGTAGCGATATTGAACGGGGATGTGAAGATAGATGACAACGGGAAACTGTCGGATCATTTTCTGGAGTTTGTGCCTAAGTTCACCGTGTCGTACGACTTGCCCATGCATTCGGGGTCGAGTGTGTATGCTTCTGTGGGCAAGGGATATAAGTCCGGTGGATATAACACGCAGATGTTCAGTGAGGTGTTGCAGCAGCGTCTCATGTCGGACATGATGCAGAATATGCCCGGAATGGGTGGTGGCGCGTCGGAAGGACCTGATGTGGATAATATAGTGAGCTATCGTCCCGAGAAGAGCTGGAATTACGAAGTGGGTGCGCATATCGGTTGTGCCGAAGGTCGCGTTATGACTGATTTGGCGCTTTTCTATATAGATTGTCGCGACCAACAGCTTACTATGTTCCCCGAAGGCACCACTACCGGGCGTATCACTACTAATGCGGGTAGGACCCGAAGTTTCGGTGCTGAGGTTCAGGTGCGGTGTAATCCTAATGAGCATTGGGCTATGAATGTATCGTATGGGTACACGAATGCCAAGTTCCTGAGATTTGTGGATGGGGAGAATGATTATAGGAACCATTATGTCCCGTATGCTCCATCCAATACGTTGTTTGCTTCTGCCACTTATTCGCATTCCGTCGGGTCGCGATGGTCTCTGGAATATAATCTTAACACCCGTGGGGTAGGGCGTATATATTGGAATGAGGAAAATGATGCCAGCCAGCCTTTCTATGCACAGCTTGGCGCGTCAGTCACTGCTAAATGCGATTGGCTAAGCATCGAAGGATGGATGGAAAATGTTACCGGTACGAAGTTCGATACATTTTATTTTGAGTCGATGAGTAACCGTTTCCTTCAGCGTGGCAAGCCGCGTAGGTTTGGTGTCACGGTGCGACTGGAATTTGGCGCTTCACGGAAATAAAATGGCGTAAAGCATTGTTGGAACGAACTAAAATGCCGTTCCGGCGGTTGGATGTATATGAGACACGTTCAACTATTTATATCGCTTTTTGCTTTGTTGCCCATGCTTTCTTCATGTAGGAGTGATGGTCCTCTAAGAAAGATAGTCATTGCCGACAGTCCGGCTACATTTAATTATGTGGTCAATACGGGTAGGGCTGTCTCGGAAGGTAGGGTATATCCCGATGCCGGTTATTATATGGTGTTTGACGACGATATGCAGGAGGTGAATCTGACCATATCCAATCTCCAATATTCGCCCGAGTGCGCACCTGTGACAGTGAGTTTCAGCGGGCTTCAATGCAGTTATGATTTGTCCGGTCCCGGAAGTTTGAGAATCATAGAAGCGGATGTGCTCGTTCCCGATGGTGCGGTGTCCGGCGATGTGATGTTGACGGATGTTGTTATTGTATATAGTCAGGCAAATGCGTTGGATTCGTATAAGAGCGACGGTTTTTACGCCCGTTATACGGTTAATGGTAATTATCGGGTCACTGCGTATCCATATTCAGTGTTCGGGCAGGGGACTACCCGTATTATGCAAGATGCAGTTGATGGAGATAAAATAGATTACGATGTGGTGTATGAAACCACGCTTGACCCCAAAAGTATGTCGGCTTCCATATGTATCTCAGGTTTGCCGATGCTCGGTGATGGCGTTTCGGTGGAAATATCCGGGATTGGTTTTGCCTTTACCGACGAAGGTTACGAACTCTCGTTTGTTTCTGGCAGTACGTCTGTGAAGGTGTCGGACGGCACCGCGTCGTCTTTATCGCGGCTGGTTGGAGATGCCGATATGCGCGACCGTTTTGATTTGGATATTGATTTGGTATTTTCCGGAGTCGAGTATCGAATATCGGCGTTCCTTACGCCTAATTTGGTCGCCAACCGATGAGTGTGTGCGGTCGGGATGTCGAAAGTTTTTCACATTTCGTCGCTAATTGAGAAAAATGAATCGTAAACAGACGGAATATTTATGTTTTTTTGACTATATTTGCACCGTAAAATCGGTTTGCCATTAAAAACACAGTGAAGCATTGTGCCTTGTATTTTGGTAAGTGTTTGATAGCGTGTTGTGTATGGCTTAATGATTTGAGTTGTGCAAATATATTTGAATTAACAATATGGTATCATTAACGATTCAGTCTTCAACGCTTGCCATAGCAGCCGCATTGACGGGCATTGGTTTGGTGGCACTTGCGTTGTGGCTCGCGGGGCTGATTTCCCCCCGCTCCTTTAATCCCCAGAAGGGTGAGGCCTACGAATGTGGTATTCCTACTCGCGGCGAAAGCATGGCGCAGTTTAAGGTAGGCTATTATCTGTTTGCAATCCTGTTTTTGATGTTTGACGTGGAATGTGTGTTCCTGTTCCCATGGGCTGTCCGCGTTAAGGAATTGGGCGGAGCCGGTTTGTTGAGCATCGCCATCTTTTTCTCAATATTAGTGCTGGGCTTGGTTTACGCTTGGCGGAAAGGAGCGCTTGAATGGAAGTAACAACAAAGAGCATGCCTTACGAGGCGTGGAAAGATAATGAGTATATCGAGAGCCTTGTAAAGGAATTGCAGGACAATGGCACCAACGTGGTAGTCGGTACTCTTGATAAATTGATTAACTGGGGTCGTTCGAACTCGATATGGCCGCTTACGTTTGCTACAAGCTGTTGTGGTATCGAATTTGTGTCGCTCGGTGCGGCACGTTATGATATGGCTCGTTTTGGATGGGAAGTTGCCCGTTCGTCGCCCCGTCAAGCCGACTTTATAATGGTGGCCGGTACAATAGTGCATCGCATGGCTCCGGTATTGCGTCGTCTGTACGATCAGCTTGCAGAACCTAAATATGTGATAGCGTGTGGAGCATGTGCCGTATCAGGTGGTCCGTTCAAGAAATCGTATCATGTGGTGATGGGTGTCGACCAGATTATACCCGTTGACGTGTATTTGCCCGGATGTCCTCCGCGCCCCGAAGCTATGATTTATTCCATTATGCAATTGTCGCGTAAGATTAAGGTGGAAAAATTCTTCGGAGGTGTCAATCGTCAGGAAAAACAGCAGGAATTCCTGAAAGCTCACCCAATGGAAGGTGTTGAGGATTAAATTCAGATTGTAAAATAAGTTAACGATATAGATTATGGCAAATATACAGGAAAGCATAGCCAAATTGTTTCCCGAAGCAACTTTTGAAGAGGGCGACATTTTAATGGTGAACATTCCCGATGCCAAATGGCATGCCTTGGCTAAAGAACTAAAGGAAAATGCCGATTTGAGTTTCGATTTTTTGGTTACTATAGTAGGTATGGACTGGACCGACAATCTCGGTTGCGTGTATTACCTTACTTCGACCAAAAATAATGCGCATCTTTCAGTTAAGGTGACGGCAGAGAGCCGTGAGAATCCGATGATGCATAGTGTATCGGATCTATGGAAGATTGCAGGAATATTCGAACGCGAGGTGTATGACTTCTTTGGAATTGTGTTTATCGGCAATCCCGACATGCGTCGTCTCTTCCTAAGTATCGACTGGAGCGGTCATCCCCTGCGTAAAGATTATGACGAAAATCCGGAACTTAATCCTGTGACTACCGATAGCGAACGTCAGAGTGACTTTACCGATACGTATGTTGAGACTCCCGACGGCAAAGTAGAGAAAAAGCAGGTTCGTGTATTTGATGAAAATGACTTTGTGGTCAACATAGGCCCGCAGCACCCCGCCACTCATGGTGTGCTCCGTTTCCGTACTGCGGTAGATGGCGAGACAATAAAGAAGATTGACGTTTATATGGGCTATATCCACCGTGGTATAGAAAAGATATGTGAGAAACTCACGTATCCACAAACGTTGCATTTTATGGACCGTTTGGACTATTTCTCGGCTCATCCGTATCACCACTGTCTGTGCATGACTATAGAGCAGGCTGCCGGGATAGAGATTTCCCGTCGCGCACAGGTTATTCGTGTACTCATGGACGAGCTTTCACGCATAGCTTCGCATTGTCTTTTTATAGGAACATTCTGTATGGACCTTGGCGCGACTACTATGCTGTTCTATACTCTGAGAGTGCGTGAGCAGATTCTCGATATCATGGAGAAGACCTGTGGTGCACGCATGACATTCAATTACGAATGCATAGGTGGCGTCATGCAGGATTTGCATCCCGATTTTGTCAAGGATGTAAAAGCGTTACTTGAAGTATTGCCGAAGAACATCAAGGAATACAACAAGATATTTACCGGCAATGTTATAGCGAAGAACCGTATGGAGGGTGTAGGCACTCTTTCGCGTGAAGATGCTATCAACTGGTCAGTAACCGGTCCTTCAGGTCGTGCTTCAGGTTGGGCTTGCGATGTTCGTAAGACAAATCCTTATAGCATTTATGGCGAACTTGACTTTGAGCAGGTGGTACGTACCGAAGGTGATGCCATGGCTCGTTTCAAGGTGCGCATGAGCGAGATGGAACAGAGTGCCAAGATTATTGAGCAACTTATTGACAATATCCCCGATGGAGAATATTGCGTGAAAGTCCCCAAGGTGCTTAAACTTCCTGTAGGACGCTGGTTCCGTACGGTAGAGGGATGCCGTGGTACTTTCGGTATATATCTGGAAAGCGACGGTGCTACTTCTCCTTACCGTTTGAAGATAGCTCCTCCTTGCTTACCTGCGGCATCGGTAGTGGATCTTATCGCGCGCGGAAGCAAGATTGCCGACCTTATCACCATCGGTGGTTCTCTCGATTATATCATACCCGATATGGACCGATAAAACCACTACGAGTTCAACCACAAGCAAATAATAGTAATTTCTCACATATATGTTTGATTTTTCAATTTTGACAGAATGGATACACAGCCAACTCCTGCAGTTTATGCCGGAATGGCTCGCCGTGACTACAGAATGTGTCCTGATTGGCGTGGTTCTGTTATTGACTTATTCAGTGCTCGCATTGTTCTATATATGGTTCGAGCGTAAAGTGTGCGCGGCATTCCAGTGCCGTCTTGGCCCGAATCGTGTAGGTCCCTTCGGCTTGTTGCAGAGTGTAGCCGATATGTTCAAGATTTTAATCAAGGAGCTTATCTCACTCAATCATACCGACAAGTTCCTGTTCGCCCTCGCGCCTTATCTGGTGATATTGGCTTCTATGCTCGCTTTTGCCGTGCTACCGTGGGGTAACGGATTGCAGATTATCAACTTCAATATCGGCATCTTCTTCCTTATTGCCGTTTCGTCGATAGGTGTGTTGGGAATTCTGCTTGCCGGATGGTCAAGTAACAATAAGTTTACTCTTATCGGTGCCATGCGTTCCGGTGCGCAGATGGTTAGCTATGAGCTTTCCATAGGTCTGTCGGTGCTTACAATGGTGGCTTTTGCAGGAACAATGAATGTGGTAGAGATTGTCGAAGCTCAAAATAATCTCTGGTTCATATTCTCCGGTCACATCCCGGCGATAATAGCATTCATTATTTACCTTATAGCCGGTACGGCTGAAACCAATCGTGGTCCGT
The DNA here is from genome assembly GCA_910577465.1 of uncultured Muribaculaceae bacterium. Classification (GTDB taxonomy): domain Bacteria; phylum Bacteroidota; class Bacteroidia; order Bacteroidales; family Muribaculaceae; genus Paramuribaculum. Next base: position 30,653 of record CAJTMM010000006.1, read on the forward strand.
TTGACCTTCCTGAAGCTGAAAGTGAGTTGACTGCCGGTTATCACACCGAATATTCCGGTATCCATTTCGGTTTCTTCTATCTTGCAGAATATCTTAACCTGTTTATCGTATCGGGAGTAGCCACGTTGCTGTTCTTCGGAGGTTGGATGCCGTTGCATTTCCCCGGTTGGGACGGGTTCAATGCCATAATGGACTATATACCTTCGGTAGTGTGGTTTATAGGTAAGGCTATCGCTCTTTCGTTCATTATCATTTGGTTTAAGTGGACGTTCCCCCGCTTGCGAATCGACCAGATGCTTGCCCTCGAATGGAAGTATCTGTTGCCTATCAACTTGTTCAATCTTGTGCTGATGGTGCTTATCATCGTCTATGGCATTCATTTTTAATAAAATATAAAGCATAATCATAAGTGACTATGAGCGATAAGTTTGGAAAAATAGCTCAGGTAATCGGTCCTGTTGTGGACGTGGCTTTTGAAGGCGAGGGCAATGTTTTGCCCCCGATATATACCGCCTTGAAAGTGGATCGTCCCGACGGTTCGATGCTGATACTCGAAGTCGAGCAACATATTGGAGAGAACACTGTACGCTGCGTGGCGATGGAGAGTACCGACGGTCTGCAGCGCGGTATGCGTGTAGACAATCTCGAACGCCCCATCGCAGTGCCTACGGGCAATCAGGTTAAGGGTCGTTTGCTCAATGTAATAGGGGAGGCTATAGACCGACTGCCCGCTTTGGACCGTGAGAATCTGCGCCCGATACATCAGCCCGCACCTGAATTCGATGAACTTACCATCGGTACTGAGATACTCTATACGGGTATTAAGGTTATTGACTTGCTTGAACCGTATAGCAAGGGTGGTAAAATCGGTCTGTTCGGTGGTGCCGGTGTAGGTAAGACGGTGCTTATTATGGAGCTTATCAATAATATCGCGAAAGGTCATAACGGATTCTCCGTATTTACCGGTGTGGGTGAACGTACCCGCGAAGGTAACGATTTGCTCCGTGAGATGATTGAGAGCGGCGTAATGAAGTACGGCGATAAGTTCCGTGAAGGAATGGACAAAGGGGAGTGGAACCTTCAGGATGTTGACATGGACAAAGTCAAGGAGTCTCAGGCTACCTTGGTGTTCGGTCAGATGAATGAACCACCCGGTGCACGTCTGCGTGTGGCGCTGTCCGGACTTACCGTTGCCGAGCAGTTCCGTGATCAAGATGGTGGAGGAAAGGAAATACTTCTGTTTATTGACAATATATTCCGTTTCACCCAGGCAGGTAGCGAGGTGTCTGCATTGTTGGGACGTATGCCCTCGGCTGTGGGTTATCAACCTACGCTTGCTTCTGAAATGGGTATGCTCCAGGAGCGTATCACATCGACCAAGAACGGTTCGATTACTTCGGTACAAGCTATCTATGTGCCCGCCGATGACTTGACCGACCCCGCTCCAGCCACTACATTCAGCTTCCTTGATGCTACTACGGTGTTGAGCCGTAAAATTGCTGAGCTTGGTATTTATCCTGCCGTAGATCCCTTGGAATCAACTTCGCGAATCCTTGACCCCAATATCATAGGTGAGGACCACTACAATACCGCTCAGGCTGTGAAGCAGTTGCTTCAGAAGTACAATGAGTTGCAAGATATCATAGCCATTCTTGGTGTGGATGAACTTTCCGACGAGGATAAGCTTGTGGTAGCTCGCGCACGTCGTGCTCAGCGATTCCTTTCGCAGCCATTCTTCGTGGCAGAACAGTTTACCGGTCTGCCGGGCGTGATGGTTCCTTTGTCGGAAACTATCCGCGGATTCAAGATGATATTGAGCGGAGAAATGGATCAGTATCCAGAACAGGCGTTCCTGAATGTGGGTACTATTGATGAAGCTATTGAAAAAGGCAAGAAACTGCTTGCTGAAGTGCAGGCTTAACTTTACTTGATAATAAAGAATCATGACACTTAAAATAATATCGGCCGAAGATATCCTTTTTGAAGGTGAGGTGACATCAGTCACGCTCCCCGGTTCGGAAGGATTGTTCACGGTGTTGCATAACCACGCGTCTCTGATATCGACACTTGTTTCGGGTGACATCCGCTATGTGCAGGATGGCCATGAAGTGGGTGTGCCTGTTTCGGGCGGCTTGGTCAATGTCGATAATAATGTGGTGTCAGTGTGCATATATTGAGATTTATGAAGAATACCATCCTGATATTGATGATGTTTGTGATTGCCGCTGTCATGCCGGTGCGTATAAGTGCCTCGGCGAGTGGCGATGAGGGCAAAGTCAATCCCAAAGAAATTATATTCGAGCATTTGGGTGACGGCTATGGATGGGAAGTGCCGTTCAACCATCACAAGCGGATACCGTTACCTGTGATTCTATTTGGGAAAGATGGTTTCCATTGCTTCATGTCATCGAAGGTTGCCCACGGTGCGGTATATAAGGATGGCGATGCCACTTTCAAGATTGCCGGTGAGGATAGCCCGTATAAGGGTAAAGTAGTGCAGATTATGCCTGATGGCTCGGAATATAAGCCTTGGGATATATCCATTACTAAAAATGTGTGCGCGCTGTTTATAACCGTATTGTTGGTTATATGGAGTGTCATAGCTGTTGCCAGATGGCATGTGCGTATGGGGTATAAGGCACCACGTAAATTCGTCGGTGCTTTGGAGGCACTGATCGCATTTATATACGATGGTGTGATTAAGCCTACGCTTGGTGACCGTGCCATGAAGTTCGCCCCGTACCTACTTTCGGTATTTTTCTTGATTCTGTATCTCAACCTGCTCGGACTTATTGTCGTGTTCCCGGGTGGAGCTAACCTTACAGGTAATATTGCCGTTACGTTGGTTCTGTCAGTATTTACATTCCTGCTTACCAATGTACTCGGTACCAAGCATTATTGGAAAGAGGTGTTTTGGCCTGATGTGCCGCTGTGGTTGAAGTTCCCGCTACCTATCATGCCGCTTATAGAGTTGTTCGGCGTATTTACCAAGCCGGCGGCGCTCACCGTGCGTCTGTTTGCGAATATGATGGGTGGTCACATGATTGTGATAGTGCTTACACTCCTGATATTCATATTTGCCGCTATGGGTCCGGTCGTTACCGGAGCTACAACGGTGGTATCAGTGGCGTTTTCTATATTTATGTTGCTTATAGATGTACTTGTGAGCTTCATTCAGGCTTATGTGTTCACCATGCTGTCAACTCTGTTCATATCATTCGGACAGGAGCGCGGGCATGAACATGACCATGCTAAGGGTGAAACTGAAGTACAGGCTGTGGCAACTTCTGCAAAGTGAAATAAATGAAAAATAAATAACAACTTAAAAAACAAAAGAATTATGTTAGCAATGATTTTAGCAGCAATTGAAGGTACTCTCGGTATCGGTGCATGTCTTGGCGCAGCTATCGCAGCTATTGGCGCAGGTCTTGGAATTGGTAAGATTGGTGCTGCCGCTATGGAAGCCATCGCCCGTCAGCCTGAGTCGGCAGGTGATATCCGTAGTAATATGATTGTGATTGCCGCTCTTGTAGAAGGTGTGGCTCTTTTCGCGGTTATCGTTTGCGTACTTTCACTCTTCCTCTAATCAATTGTAGGTTTTATGGAATTATTCACGCCTGACTTCGGTTTGGTATTTTGGATGTTTGTGGCGTTTGCCGTCCTCTTCCTTGTCTTGTACAAGTGGGGCTGGCCGGTGATACTCAAAAGCATCGAAAGCCGTGCCGACCTTATTGATAAAGGTGTGGAATACGCTCAAAATGCCAAAGAACAGTTGGAGCATGCGCGTGAACAGTCGGATAAATATCTTGCTGAAGCGCGGATGAAACAAGCTGATATGCTACGTGAAGCCGACAAGATGAAAACTCAAATCATCGAGGAGGCTCGTGCAGCAGCTCAAGTGGAGGCACAGAAAGTGATGGATGCCGCTAAAACGGCAATAGAGCAGGAACGTAAGGAAGCTGAATTGCAGTTCCGCAATGAGGTGAGTTCGTTTGCGCTCGATATCGCGGCTAAGGTGGTGCGTACCCAACTGAATGATGAAAAAGAGCAGTCCCGTCTTGTCGGTACGTTGCTCGATGAAATGGAAAAACAAAATTAACCGTCTGAGACGCTATGAATGAGGGATTGATACCGCGCCGTTATGCCAAGGCATTGTATATGTATGCTTTGGAAAAGCACGTCGATGATAAAATCTATCAGATGATGAAAACCCTTGCCGGGAGTTTTGAGCAGCAGCCTGATTTACAGAGTGTGCTGAACAATCCGTATGCCGGGGTATCAGATAAGATGCAGCTGCTTCTTACTGCAGCCGGTGCATCGTCGGACGATGCAGTATATTCCGATTTCCTGAAACTTCTTGAAAACAACCGTCGTCTTGGTTTGGCTCGCGATATAGCTATCGCTTATATGGGTATATATCGTGAGTCAAATAAGATATATGAAGTTAAGGTAGTGAGTGCGGCTCCTCTCACGAAAGCAGAGGATTCGCGCTTGCGTACGTTGGTGCAACGTCATCTCCAAGGAGGCACCATGGAATTCAGCACTGCAGTGAATCCTTCACTTATAGGTGGCTTTACGGTTAGCGTAGGCAATGAGCGTATCGACGCCTCGGTAAGCAATGAATTAAAACAATTACGATTGAATCTTTTAAGCAAATAATAATACACTGATGATAAATCCCAGCGAGATTTCGGAAGTATTGAAGCAGCAGCTTGAAAACGTCAATTCCAAGGTGTCGTTTGAAGAAACAGGTACCGTGTTGGAGGTTGGCGATGGTGTTGCTCACGTTTACGGACTTGACAATGTTTGCGCTAACGAACTTGTAGAGTTTGAAAATGGCGTGAAAGGTGTGGCTCTTAACCTCGAAGAGAGTAATGTGGGCGTAATCCTGCTCAACAATGTCGATAAGGTAACCGAAAACATGTCGGTGCGCCGTACCGGTGAAATCGCTTCCATCCCGGTTGGGGAGGGGCTGCTGGGACGCGTCATTAATGTGCTTGGCGAACCTATAGACGGTCGTGGTCCTATTACGGGCGACCTTATGCACCTGCCGCTTGAGCGCAAGGCTCCCGGTGTAATATTCCGTCAGCCGGTAAAGCAGCCTTTGCAAACCGGTATCAAGGCGGTGGACTCTATGGTGCCCATAGGCCGCGGACAGCGTGAGCTTATTATCGGCGACCGTCAAATCGGAAAGACCGCTATTGCCATAGACACGATTATAAATCAACGTCAGAACTACGAAGCCGGTAAACCGGTGTATTGTATATATGTGGCTATAGGCCAGAAAGCATCCTCAGTAGCTGCCACGGTTGAGACGTTGCGACGTTACGGTGCATTGGATTACACTGTGGTAGTGGCTGCTACCGCTGCCGATTCGGCTTCTATGCGTTACTATTCTCCTTTTGCCGGTGTGGCTATTGGTGAATATTTCCGTGATACCGGTCGCGATGCTTTGATTGTCTATGATGACTTGTCGAAGCAGGCGGTTGCGTATCGTGAGATTTCCCTTATATTGAAACGCCCCTCGGGTCGTGAGGCATATCCCGGTGATATCTTCTATCTCCATTCCCGTTTGCTCGAGCGTGCTGCCAAGATTATCGACAACCAGGAGGTGGCATCGCAGATGAATGACCTTCCCGAACCGTTGAAACCTATAGTTAAGGGCGGTGGTTCGCTCACAGCTCTTCCTATAATCGAAACTCAGGCCGGTGACGTTTCCGCTTATATCCCTACGAATGTAATTTCTATTACCGACGGTCAGATATTCCTTGAGACCGCGCTGTTTAACCGCGGTATCCGTCCGGCTATCAATGTAGGTATCTCTGTATCGCGTGTAGGTGGTAACGCTCAAATCAAGTCAATGAAAAAGGTCGCCGGAACATTGAAGATTGACCAGGCTCAGTTCCGCGAGCTTGAATCATTCACCAAGTTCGGCGGTGATATAGACCCCGTAACCGCACGTGTTATAGATAAGGGCCGCAAGAATGAACGTTTGTTGATACAACCGCAGTACCATCCCATGGCTGTAGAGGAAGAAGTTGCAGTGATATTCTGCGGTACTAAGGGCTTGCTTGAAAACGTTCCGTTGGATAAGGTTGCCGAGTTTGAAGAACTTTTCCTCCAACTGCTGCGTGCCAAACACCAATCAGATGTGCTTGATGAAATCAAGGCCGGCCGTCTGACTGATGATGTAGTGGAGAAATTAACCGCTGCCGCAAGTGATATAGCAGCTAAGTATACCAATATTGCTTAATTAGAATGGCAACATTACGTGAATTAAAAGGACGTATCGGTTCGGTCGCTTCGTCAGAGAAGATTACCGGAGCCATGAAGATGATATCTTCGGCAAAAATGCATAAGGCCGAGATGTCGTTGAAACGTCTTTTGCCGTTCCGCAACCAGATTGAAGGTATAATCAGCAATCTGCTGAGTGCCGATGCCGAGTTCTCATCTCCGCTTCTTGAAAATAGAGAGGTGAGGGATGTGACGATTGTGGTGTTCGGTTCAGACGATGGTCTTTGTGGCGCATATAATGTTAACATATTCAAGCAGCTTCTGCAACGTATAGCATATTATCGCAGTACGTTTGGCAATGATGTTCGGATTACTGTATGTCCGGTTGGAAACAAGATAACAAAAGCCGTATCTAAGATCACTGATGCAACATTGCACATGTGTGTGGATTACGGTGTTGATTCCAAAACTACCGGAGAAGGTGTGAAGGTGTTTGTGGAGAATCTGCAGAAGCGATTCCTCGATGGAGTCACTGACAGAGTGGATTTCCTGTACATGAGTTTTAAAAGCGTCAGCCGCCAATGGCCGCGTGTGGAGCAATTGTTGCCGGTGGTTCCGGAGACATTTTCCGAAAATGGTGTGAAGGAACTGTGCCGTCCTTATATATTCGAACCTGATGCTTCGACTATATTCCGTTCGGTGTTGCCGATGTTCCTTATGGCAGTAATGCAGGAGGTATTTACCGAAAACCGTGCATCTGAGCAAGCAGCACGTGTAATGGCGATGCAGAGTGCCAACGACAATGCCAAGAAGCTATTGGAACAGTTGCAGCTTGAATATAATAAGTTACGTCAACAAAGTATCACCACCGAGTTGCTTGATATACTCGGCGGTCAAATCAGATAATAAGTAAAACTAAGTAATTATATAGCAAACAAATCTATGGGTAGTGTAAAAGACTATTTTTCATCCTTAGGGTCCGGTATCGCAAGCCTTGTAAAGGGTATGCAGGTTACCGGAAAAGAATTCATAACCCCTAAGATTACAGAAAAATATCCCGAAGATCGCGAAACCGTGAAAGTGCCGGAACGTTTCCGTGCCATTCTGCAGCTTAAATATGATGCCGACGGACGTCATAAATGCATCGCTTGCGGTATATGCGAACGTAATTGTCCCAACGGCACCATCACCCTTGCGACCAAGATGGTGGATATGCCCGATGGAAAGAAAAAGCGTAAACTTGATAAGTACACCTACGACTTGGGCAGCTGTACTTTCTGCCAGTTGTGTGTCACTTCGTGTCCGCAGGATGCGCTTGAGTTCTCAAATGACTTCGAGCAAGCCGTGTTCACCCGCGACAAATTGGTGAAGAAGCTCAACTATCTTCCCGAGGTGGAGGAGCCGGCTCCCACTCCTGAACAACTTGCCAAAATGCAGGCTGAAAAAGAGGCTAAGATAGCAGCCGCCAAGGCAGCTATGGCAG